>NZ_JBEYIF010000008.1:0-102226 GCF_040635655.1 Streptomyces sp. NPDC006923 | reverse complement strand
GGGCCCCCCGCCCCCGCCGGGTGCCGGGGGGCGGCCCCCGCGGGGGGGGTGCGCCGCAGCCCCCCCCCCCCGGCCGGAGCGTTCCGGCTAGCCGGAACGCTCCGGCCGGTTGGGTTCCGTCAGCTCCCCGCTCGCGCGGAAGAAGCCGATCATCCGGGAGACGGAGAGTGGTTCGATGGCGGGATATCGCAGTCCCAGGCTGTGCAGCAGACGGGTGGTGGCCTCGTTGCCGTAGCGGTTGTCACCCAGTTCGAGGGCGCCTTCCCGGAACAGCGGAACGGCCGCCGCCAGGGCATTGCCGCCCGGCCGCCGTGCCGAATCCTCCAGACGTGTCAGCCACTCGTCGGCCGGAATCACATCGAGCCGGTGACCGGAGGCGCGGATGCCCGCGTACACGGTGGTGAAGTCGGCGCCCTGGGGGTGGAACAGATGGAGTGTGCGGTTCTCGGTGGCGCGGTCGCGGGACAGCGCCAGGACCGCCCGGCTGACGAAGTCGACGGGCAGGAGGTCCGTTGTGAGCTCCTCGCCGGGAGGCGCGGAGCCCAGCTCGATGAAGCTCTTGATCTGGCGCCACAGGAAATCGTCGGTCTGACAGGCACCGGTGACACTGTCACCCGAGATGCGCCCGATCCGGTAGACCGTGACGGGGACGCCGCGGTCACGGGCCGCGTACGCGATGCGCTCGGCGACCCACTTGCTGCGGGTGTAGCCGATGCCGAGGTCTTCCCACTTCTCGGGCACCGCGTCCTCGGTGATCACACCACCGTCCTCGGAGGAGGCGGAGGAGGCGGACGAGTCGGACGAGTCGGACGAGTCGGACGAGTCGGACGAGGAGAACACCGCGATGGTCGACATGTACTGCACCGGCTTCGGCCGGCCCGTCGCGCTGAACTCCAGGATCCGGCGGAACCCGTCGACGTTGGTGGGCTTCACCGAGGCGTACGGCAGCACGAAGTTGATGTGCGCCGCCGCGTGGTAGACGGCGTCCACCGTGGCCGCGAGTTCCGCGTACGCCGCGTCGGCCAGGCCCAGATTCTCCCGGGCCAGGTCGCCGGGCACCGCCCGGACCCGGTCCCAGTCGATCAGCTCGGCCAGTCCGTAGCCGCCGGCCACGGTACGCAGCCGGTCCAGCGCCGTCCCGCTGTCCGCCGCCCGGACCAGGCAGTGCACGGTACGGTCACCGTGCGCGGTCAGATCGCGCAGCAGGTAGCAGCCGAGGAAGCCGGTGGCTCCGGTGAGCAGGACATCGGCCGCCTCGGCCACCGGCACGGGCGGCAGCGGACCCGCTCGCAGCGAGTCGGGCAGCCACACCTCGGCGCGCAGGTCGACGCCGCCGGCCGAGGCCCCTCCGCCGCTGTGGTCGCCGCGGCGGAATTCCTCGATCCGCGCGGCCATCCCCGCCACCGTGGGGTTGTCGAACAGGACGCGCAGGGGAATCTCGACACCGTAGGTACGGCGCAGCCGGTAGACCAGCTCGGTGGCGATGATGGAGTGACCGCCCACGGCGAAGAAGTCGTCGTTTCTGCCGACGGCGCCGCTCCGCAGTACGTCGGCCCACTGCGTGGCGATCTCCCGCTCGACCTCGGTCCTGGGCGGTTCCGCCGCCACCGCAGGGGAGGAGTCGAGCAGCGCCTCCAGACGCTGCGAGATCACGTCCGGCAGCGCTTTGCGGTCGATCTTCCCGCTGGGCGCGGTCGGTATCCGGTCCAGCGGGACGATGTGCGCCGGCACCATGTACTCCGGCAGGGAAGCCGCGAGTCGCCGGCGGAGCGAGCCGGTGTCGTCCCCGCCGCCGCTTCCCTCGACGACGGCGACCAGCTTCCGGTCTCCCGCCGCGCCGTCCACCGCGGCGACCGCCGACGCCTCCACACCGTCGAGCGCGTTGAGTGCGGCCTCGATCTCGGTGGGTTCGACGCGATAACCACGGATCTTGATCTGGTGGTCGGCACGGCCCAGGTATTCGAGGTCACCGGCGGCGTTCCAGCGCACCAGGTCCCCGGTGCGGTAGAGCGCGTCCCCGGCGCCGCCGAACGGGTCCGCCAGGAAACGCCGTTCCGTCTCCTCGGGCCGCCCGTGGTACCCGGGGGAGAGGACGGGGCCGCCGATGTGGAGTTCGCCCGCGACCCCGGGCGGCACAAGAGCGCCGTGCTGGTCCAGCACCACCAGCCGTACGCCGTCGATCGGCCGGCCGATCGCCGGAGCCTCGTCCCAGGTGGCCGGCTCACCGCCCACCTCGTGCCAGGAGGCGAGATGGGTCTCCGAGGGGCCGTACATGTTCAGCAGCCGTGCCCGTGGATGCCGGGTGAAGAACTCCCTGATCTGCGGGGAGATCACCAGGGCCTCGCCCACGGAGGTGACCTCACGCAGCGCCTCGAACCGCATCTCCGAGCTGACCGCGATCGACGCGAACTGCTGGAGCGCGATGTACGGAAGGTACATACGGCTGATCCGGCGCTCGGCGACATATGCGGCGAGGGCGTGCAGGTCCTTCTGTAATTCCTCGGGTATCAGCGCGAGGGTGCCGCCGGCGCACAGCGTGCCCAGGATCTCCATCACCGAGACGTCGAACGACAGGGTCATGTACTGGAGCGTCGTGCCGGCGGCTCCCTCGGGGGAGATCCGGTCCTGGGCCACCACGAGGTTCGACACCGTACGGTCCCGGATCACCACGCCCTTCGGTGTGCCCGTCGAGCCGGAGGTGTAGACGACATAGATCTCGTCGCCGGGGTCCTTCACCCGGCCCACGCTCCCGTGTCCGGCGCCGGCCACGAGGTCCGCGTGCCGGTCGAGTGCGAAGAGGTCCAGCACATCGGGGAGGTCCCCGGCCACGGAGCTGTCGGTGAGGATCAGTGAGACGCCCGCGTCCGCGAGCATGTACGCGACACGGTCGCGCGGATAGGAGGGGTCGATCGGGACGTAGGAGGCTCCGGACTTGAGGACGCCGAGGAGGCCGACCACCATGTCGAGCGAACGGGGCAGGTAGACGCCCACCCGGGTGCCGGCGCCGATGGCACGCGCCCGCAGTGTCCGCGCGAGCTGGTTGCCGCGTTCGTCGAGTTCCCGGTAGGTGAGGGACCGTCCTGCGTGCTCGACGGCCACCGCGGTGGGGGTGGCGGCCGCCCGCTCCTCGAAGAGCTCGGTCACCGGACGCGGGGCCGCCGCCCGCGCCACCCGGTCGCCGCCGCGCAGCAGGTCGCGTGCCTCGTCCGGGGTGAGGGCGGCGATGTCCCGCAGCGGGGCGTCCGGCTTCGCCGCGAACTGTTCGACGACATACCGCAGACGTGCCGCCATGGCGCGCACGGTGGATTCGTCGAACAGATCGGAGTCGTACTCCAGTAAGCCGTGCAGACCCTGGGCGTCGCGCTCGAAGACCAGGGACAGGTCGTACTTGGCGCCGTGTCCGATGCCGCGCTCGACACGGAGGCTCGCGCCGTCGTGGGTGATCTCCCCGGAGCCGGTCTGGGTCAGCACGAGCATGGTCTGGATCAGCGGGGAGTAGCCGCTGCCGCGCCTGGGCCGCACCCGCTCGACGACCTTGTCGAAGGGGGCCCACTTGTGCCGCAGTGCTTCGGTCACCTCCGTACGGGCCTGTCGCAGGATGTCCCGGACGGTCATCCGGTCGTCCACGTCCTGTTGGAGTACGACCAGATTGACAAAGTAACCGATCAGGTCGTGGGTACCCGGGTCGTCGCGCAGGGAGACGGGGCTGCCGATCAGGATCCGGCTCTGGTTGGTGTGCTTGGCCAGGAACACCGCGTAGGCGGCGAACAGGGCCATGAACAGGGTGACGCCCTCGCGTTCCGCCAGTGCTCCGAAGTCGTCGGCGACGGCACCGGGTATGTCGAACGGGACCACACCGCCCTCGTTGCGCTGGACAGCCGGCCGGGGCCGGTCGACGGGCAGGTCGAGGACCGGCAGTTCGCCGGCGAGCCGGCCGGCCCAGTGGTCGAGCAGTTTCTCCATGGCCGGCGGGTCGACTCGGGTGCGGTACCACTGCGCGAAGTCCGCGTACGCCGGCCGGTCCGGGGCCGGGTCCACCGGCAGGCCGCGCACGATGCGTCCGTATGCCGCGAACAGCTCACGCAGGAACACTCCCGCGGACGCCGCGTCCGAGGCGATGTGGTGGATGTTGCAGATCACGGCGCTCTCGTCGGGTCCCCCGAGGGCGCACGTCACGGCCATGACCGGGCCGTGCTCCAGGTTGAGCCGGAGATTGGCCACGCGGTGCGCGACCGCGTCGAACTCCTTGTCGTCCCGGTAGTGGTCCACGCTGAAGAGAAACGCGCTGTCGTCGTCCGAAACGATCTGTAACAGTTTTCCGTCACGCAACGAGTACGTGGTCCGTAAGATCTCCTGCCGCCTTGTCACCGCTTTGACGGCCGCATACATTTTCTCGGTGTCGACTCGGAAAGGAAGCCGCACGAAAAAGGGCCCGTTGTACGCCGTGGGCGTGGCCAGATATTGATCGATGAGCCATATTCCGCTCTGCCCGAAGGACGCTTCCGCAGCGTTGTCCGAGCGGACCGCCAGGCCCGCCCGGAGCTCGCCCGTCTCCTTTCCGGACCGTTGCTGAGCGATATGGGCGGCGACCGCGTCGACGGTTTCCCATTGCTGAAGCCGCCGGGGAGTGATGTCCACCGCGAAGACCGCGTGGAGCGCCGAGGCGAGCCTGTCGAGATCACGCTGGTCACGGCCTCTGCCGGTGAATGGTTCACGGGTACCCAGATCGTTGGTCCCCAGAATGCCCCGCGTCAGTTCCAGAACTGCGTTTTCCAGTGGTTCGTTCACCGGTCCGTTGCCCTCCGTAACCGATTCGCCGACTTCGGACGCGACCCCGACATCTCGGGAGGGCCGGCCTACTTGGTCTGCGTGACGGAGTTCTGATCCGCTTCGCGGGATTCCTCGATGAAACGGACCAGTTGCTCGACCGTGCCATGCCGGAAGACGTCCTCGGTGGCCACCTCTGTCCCGAAGATCTTCTGAAGGCGGGAGGCGAGCTGGACGAAGTGCAGGGAGTTGCCGCCGTGTCCGAGGAAAGAGTCCTTCGTGGTGAAGTCATTGTCTCCTGAAATATCTTTCCATGCCTGCAGGACGACCGATTCCAGGGGATTCTGCATTGCCGAGTCACCTTTCGTTGTTTCCTTGGCCGGGCCGTCCGGATCGGTCAGCGCGGCACGGTCGATCTTGCCGTTGACGTTCGTCGGCATCCTTTCCAGATGACGGAAGGACGAGGGGATCATGTAGGACGGGATCAGTTCGCCCAGCCGGTGAACAAGATCCGCCGGGTCGGCCTCCCGGCCTGTCGTGGTGGTGTAGAAGGCCACCAGACTTTTTTCGTTTGCCCCATCCGGGAATGCCTTAACGACCGTTTCCAAGATTTCGTCGAGGGACCGCAGGGCCAGGGCGACGGCGCTGGTCTCGACGCGGAAGCCGCGGATCTTCACCATGCTGTCGGCGCGTCCCACGAGGACGATGTCGCCCTCGGGCGTCCTGCGGGCGAGGTCGCCGGTCAGGTAGAGCAGCCCGCCGTCCGGTGCCCGGGTGAACTTCTCGGCCGTCAGTTCCGGGCGGTCCAGGTAGCCCTGGGCGACGCCGGCGCCGCCGACACAGAGCTGGCCCGCCTCGCCGGGCGCGCACGGCGCCATCGCGTCGTCGAGCACCTCCATCGAGACCATCGGCAGCGGCCTGCCGATCGGCACCCGGTCCTGACGTCGTACGTCATCGGCGGACCGGATCGGATACAGCGCGGAGATGGAGGAGTTCTCGGTGCACCCGTAGCCGTTGTAGACCGTCGCCGAGGTGTACGACATCGCCTTCTCCAGATGGGCGGGGGAGGGGAAGTCGCCGCTGAGCAGAATGATCCTGACGCCCTTGAGGCACTCCGGCTCGTTGTCCACCAGGACGTTGAACAGGCCGCACGGCAGGCTCAGCGTGGTCACGCCGTGCCGGACGACCGCGTCGCGCAGGACGGCGAGCGAGGGCAGCCCCGGCGGCATCACGACGAGCTGCGCGCCGTGCAGCAGGGACAGCCAGATCTCGATGGTCGAGGCGGCGAAGGAGAAGGCCGCGGCCTGCACCAGGCAGTCCCGCTCGGTGATGTCGAGATCACCGCGGTACGGACCGAGGCGGGCCAGACCGCGATGCGCGATCCGTACTCCCTTGGGTGCGCCGGTCGAGCCGGAGGTGAACATGAGGAACGCCGTGGTCTCGGGTTCCGCGGTCCCGGGGAGATCCGTCTCCGCCAGACCCGAGCTTTCTTCGGCGAGGGTGCTGATCGGAATTACCGGCGCGGCGATTTCGTCGGCGAGCACATTGGTGTCGTCGCAGATCACCGAGTGCGGCGCCGATTCCATGACGATACGGCCGATGAATTCTCTGGGATGCTCGGGGTTCAGCGGCACCACACAGCCGCCGGCCTTGAGTACGGCGAGCATCACCGTGTAAAGATCGAGTGAGCGGGACATGTGCACCCCGATACGGGTGCCGCTACCCGCTCCCCTCTCAAGCAAACGGCGGGCCATGCGATTGGCCCGCCGGTTGAGTTGATCGTAGGTCAGAGTTTCCGCGCCGTGCACCAGCGCGGTGTTTTCCGCCCACCTGTGCGCTGATTCCTCGAACTGAGCGGTGAGCGTCAGCGGAGCTTCATGATGTGACGTCGGCGAATCTGTTCCCTTGATCATCATGCCCCTTTTCCTGAGGAGGGCGTATGACCTGCCCATCACCGGTGAATTCGACGCCGGGGCGCGGCCCGCTCCGGGCGCCTCTGACGCTCCGGGACGATGATGGATCAGGATGATTGTCGAACAGAAATTAACCCTAGGCAGCCCGGCGTTGGAGTGTCAAGCCCGCCCAAAATGCGGGGCCGGACGCGTACATGTACTGGCGTACGCACCGGTAGCCGGTGCTTGTTGATCGAGGTGCGTGATCGAATTCCTGTAACGGTGGACGAAGATGGACATGTCTTGTCGATGCGCATATAAGGGGCCGCTGTCGGGGCTGTGTGGCGGAGTTCCCCGGCGTGGCGGGCCGGAAGTGCGGGGGTGGCGGTCCGAATGTGTGCCCGATGGGTGGACGGGATGGTTTTCGAGAGGAAATCGCGTAGCTCAATTGATCACACTCGTCGGGCAATCGATTTCCGATGGGAAATCATATGCGGTCATGGGTGCTCCATCGGCGCCGGGCGGTCCCCGGGGGTGGGCGGCGGGGTCCGGGTGGAGGACGGAGGGGCGCGGCGGTCCGGCCGGGAGGCCGCTGTGCCACCGGATTCGGGGCTCGATCGGCGCCGGGCGCCGGGGATGATGGCTGGAAGACGCGGTCGGTCCGGGGCGGGGGAGGGGGCGGCCGGGATCCGTCGTGCTCGTCACGCGACCGGTTTCGTCGGGGAAAACGATTGTCGATCGAGCGTGATGTGACATATGGTTTCCGCGTGGAAATCGCTCGACGCTCGCGGCGGGTGTCTCAATGTGATGGGTGCCCGGCGTGCCCGCCGCGGCCCGGGCAACTGGCCCGCCCGGCGGGCTCGTTACTGTCCGGCAACTACCTGGCGCCCCGTGCGACACGCCACCGTCGCTCGCGTCCCCGGAGTGTCCTTGTCATCCCGAGTATCCCGAGTATTGAGAGTCCCTCATGACGAGATCGAACGGCTCACTCGACATGCCGCCGGGCGAGCCCGGTGAGCTGGAGAACGCCCTCTCACACCTCCAGTGCATCCTGGTCGCGCAGCGGACCCGGTCGAACCCCGAGGGGGTGACCTGGCAGCAGTACGACCTGCTGGAGCTCCTCCGCATTCGCGGTCCGATGACGCCGTCCTTCATGAGTACGGCCCTGGGTGTGTCCCGGCAGACCACCTCCAAGGCGCTCAGAGTGCTCAAGGACCTCGGGCTGGTCGGCCAGGAGACGACCGGCGAGGACCGGCGTGAGCTGATCACCTCGCTCACCACCACGGGGCTCGCCTTTCTCACCCGGGTGGCGCACAGCCGCCGCGAGAACGCCAGGGTCGCCACGGACGCCTTGTCCGCCGGTGAGCGGGCCATGTTCGCGGAGCTCTGCGAGAAGGTGACGGCGGCTCTTGAGGCGCGGTCCCTCGCGCCGGTCGATCTGCCCGTCGAGCTGTAGCGCCGGCCGCGGTGCCCCGCCGTCCGGTCGGTCCGGTGGTCCGGCAGGATGCGCGAATCGGGAGGATCCCGGCCGCGCATCCTGCCGGGAAGGGCGGCCCGCACGCCCGTGGAAGGCCGGGATGAGCGGCCGTGGGCCCGGGGCGCATGGGCCGAACGCCGGGGTTCCATTACACAAAAGCGTGAAATGGGCGCAAAATGGATATGTCGCGGCTCGATGCCGCGCAGCACGGCCCGACTTGTGGCAAACGAAGGAGGCGAGTCGTATGGCCGACGTCTCTCATACGAGGGCAGACCTCGCTGGTCATCCCGATGCCCCCGAGATGAGGGCCCGATACGCCCGCATGCTCGGCGGACATGACGTTGCGCTAGTGGACGGACCGGTGTTTCTTGTCGGCCTCTACTGCGCTGTGTCGCCGTGGATCATCCATTTCTCCGGCGCTCAGCCCGCGCTGGCGGTGCACAACCTCATCCTGGGTATCGCGATAGGCGTGCTGGCGCTCGGCTTCACCGCCAGGCCGGCCAGGATGTACGGCCTGAGCTGGGCCATGTGCGCCATGGGTGTGTGGCTGATCGTGGCTCCCTGGATCGTCGGCAGCGGCCCCGACGCCGGGATCATCGCGAACAACGCGGTGATCGGCGGTCTGACGATCCTGCTCGGCGTGGTGTGCGCGGGGGCGGCGGCGAAGAGCGGGCGAAGGGAGACCTGAACCGCGGGGCCGGCCCGCCCCAGGGCGAGCCGGCCCGTCCGCGTGTCCGGTGTACCGGAGGTCCTCTCCGCAACTCGCCCCGCGACGGGGCCGGTTCGGGCGGTGGGCCTCTGGGACATTGGTCCATACCAAAGCCTTGACAGGGGAAGGGTTCACTTCTTAAATCACGAAGTGAGCCCTGTTTCGCGTGCCCGGATGGCGTGTTCCCGGGCGATTGTGGCGTGCAGTTCTGTCATATACATGACAGTTCGACGCGTACTCACCTCAGCAGGCAGCGGAAAGGACCGTCCTCGGATGACCAGGAACAGAGTTCGTGCGGGGCAAGCCGGCCTACGGCTGCTCGCGCTGCTGGCCGTACTGCTCGGCCTGACCGTCGCACCGGCCCACTCGGCGGTGCGGCAGCCGAGCGCGGCGCCGTTCAAGGTGCTGGCCTTCTACAACGGCACCTGGGACGACGCCCACATCAGCTTTGTGCGCGAGGCCAATGAGTGGTTCCCCAGGACCGGTGCGAGCAACAACTTCACGTACACGGCGACCACCAACTGGGACCAGCTCAACAACATCACCCCGCAGCAGTACCAGGTGGTGCTGTTCCTGGACGACGCGCCCAAGTCGGCCGCCCAGCGCTCCGGGTTCGAGCGCTATATGCGCGCCGGCGGGGGCTGGATGGGCTTCCATGTCGCGGCGTTCACCACCGAGGCCCAGAGCTGGCCCTGGTACTACAACGAATTCCTCGGCAGCGGCAACTTCCGGTCGAACACCTGGGGCCCCACCACCGCGACCCTGCGGGTCGAGGACAGGACCCATCCCTCGACCACGGGCCTGCCCGCCACCTTCACCTCCTCGGTCAGCGAGTGGTACAGCTGGAGCAACAACCTCAGGAACAGGGGTGACATCAAGACCCTGGCCTCGGTCGACCCCGTGAGCTTCCCGCTGGGCACCGATCCCAACCAGTCCTGGTACAGCGGCGACTACCCGATCATGTGGACCAACACCGCCTACAAAATGGTCTATGCCAACTTCGGGCACAACGCCATGAACTACAGCACGGGCCAGACCCTGTCGTCCACGTTCGGCAGCGAGACCCAGAACCGCTTCGTCATCGACAGCCTCAAGTGGCTGGGCGCGGGCGAAGGGGGCGGCGAGACACCGAGCGGCCCCATCTCCGAGACCGCGTGGTACTCCCTCGCCAACGGCGGCAACAGCCTGTGCGTCGACGCCCGCGCGGCGGCCACCGCCAACGGGACGGCGATCCAGCAGTACACCTGCAACGGCACCACGGCCCAGCAGTTCCAGTTCCGCGCCACGGACGGCGGCTTCTCCCGCATCGGCATTCGCGGCAACAGCCAGCAGGTCATCGACGTGACCAATGTGTCCACGGCCGACAACGCCCCGCTCCAGCTCTGGAACTACTCCGGCGGATCCAACCAGCAGTGGCGGGCCGTCGCGGAGGCCAACGGCCGCTACCACTTCACGGCCCGGCACACCGGAAAATGCCTCAGCGCGCCGAACGGCGGGACTTCCGGCAGTCAGCTCGTCCAGCGTGCCTGCGACGGCTCGGCGGCCCAGTCGTTCCAGCTCACCCAGCAGCCATGACCGGCGGCCCGGCCGGACCCCTCCCCGTGGACTGACCCGTTTCTCCCCGGGAGACGCCGGCCGTATCCGTACGCGGCCCGCCGGATCGTCCGGCGGGCCGCGTCGCCGACGGGATCCGCCCGGACCCCTGGCCCTCACCGGGGGGCCGCTTCTGGGAGGGTGGATCCATGCAGGCCACCACACTGACCGAACGCGTCGACGAACTTCTCGACGGCCCCCGTCCGCTGCCCATCGTCTCCGCCGGCGACCCGGTACTGCGCCGCCCGGCGGCACCGTACGAGGGTCAGCTCGGCGACGACCGGCTGGACCGGCTCGTGCGAGCGATGCGCGAGACCATGCACGCCGCCCCCGGTGTCGGGCTCGCGGCGCCCCAGGTGGGAATTCCGCTGTGCCTCGCCGTCATCGAGGATCCGGCGGAGCTGCCACCGGAGGTGAGCGAGGCGAGGGGCCGCGTTCCCCAGCCGTTCCGGGTGCTGGTCAATCCTTCCTACGAGCCCGTGGGCGACGAGCGGGCGGCCTTCTTCGAGGGCTGCCTCAGCATTCCGGGCTGGCAGGCGGTCGTCGCCCGCCCGCACGCCATCAGACTGCGCGGACAGGACGAGGCAGGGCGGGAGATCGACGAACTGTTCTCCGGCTGGCCGGCGCGCATCGTCCAGCACGAGACGGACCATCTCGGCGGAACGCTCTATCTCGACCGCGCCGAGACCCGGTCCTTCTCCACCACGGACGCCGTGATCGGGCGCTGGTCGCATCCCACCCCCGCCGTGGCCGCCCGCGAGCTCGGTTTCACCCTGCCGGGACAGAGCATCGGAGAGGCCCCGTCCCCCGCGCCGTGACGGGCGTGACGGCCCGGGTGAGCCGGACTTGTTTGATTGTCGAACGATTTGATGCTTCCTGGGATGGTTTGGTTGCCCTCTGTGTGCGAGCCTGAGGTTGTGCCCGAGCCCGGGAGGTGCCTCAGGTGGTGCGCAATCGGTACGGGGAATGGGGCATCTTCGTTCTGCTCCTGATATCCATCGGCGTGATCTCCGTCGTGCAGTTTTTCGAAGGACAGGGACATGTCCGGTGGGCCGGCTACTCCGTGCTCGCTCCGCTGGTGGCCGGCGCGCTGCTGCCCTTCTGGCGCACGCTGACCGTGGGAGTCATCACCCTGGCGGCGGTCGTCGGCACCTACGGGTTCGCGGACTACGAGACGTCCGTGGGCGGCCGTGTCGTGGTGCTCACCGCGGTGGCCCTGGCGGCCGTTGTGAGCCTGGTCGTCTGCCGGGTACGGCTGGACCGGGAGGAGCGCGTCAGGCGGCTGACGGTCGCCAGGGCTCGGCTCGCCCTGCTCAATGACGCGAGCAGCCGGCTGAGCAGCAAACTGGACATGACGCGCACCGCTCACGAACTTGCCGCGGTGGCCGTGCCTAAGCTGAGCGACTTCGCCTCTGTCGACCTGCTCGACTGGGTGCTCTCCGGCCGGGAACCGCCTCCCGGGCCCATCACAAGCCCCGTCGTGATGCGCCGGGCCGCCCATGTGTCCGTCCTCGACGAAGCCCCCGACGCGGTGCTCGCGCTCGGCGGGATCGAGACGTATCCGGAGCACTCCGCGCCCGCCCGCAGCCTGATCACCGGCCGTCCTGTGCTCTCCCAGGTGGCGGACGACCCCGGAATCGCGCACTGGCTGGTGCACGACCCCAGCCACATCGAACAGGATCGGGGTTACGGGGTCCATTCCGTGATCACCGTGCCGCTGTGTGCCCGCGGCACGACCCTGGGGGTGGCCGTCTTCGTCCGCCACCGGCGCCCGGCGGCGTTCGGCGAGGACGATGTGCGCCTCGCGGAGGAGCTCTGCGCCCGCGCCGCCATGTGCATCGACAACGCCCGCCGCTACACCCGCGAGCGCGCCATCGCGCTGACCCTCCAGCGCAGCCTCCTGCCCAAGCATCTGCCCGAGCAGGCGGCGGTGGAGGTGGCCTCCCGCTATCTGCCCGGCGCCTCCCGGGCCGGTGTCGGCGGCGACTGGTTCGATGTGATCCCCCTCTCCGGAGCCCGCGTCGCCCTGGTCGTCGGCGATGTGGTCGGCCACGGCGTCCAGGCCAGCGCGACCATGGGACGCCTGCGCACCGCCGTCCGTACGCTCGCCGACATCGATCTGCCGCCCGACGAACTGCTCACCCACCTCGACGATCTTGTCCTCCGGCTCTCGGACTCCGTGGAGAACGACGCCGGAGGCGGCAGCGAGCTGGGCGCCACCTGTCTGTACGCGGTCTACGACCCCGTCTCCCGGTCCTGTACCGTCGCCCGCGCCGGGCATCCGGCCCCCGCCCTCGTCAGGCCGGACGGTGAGGTCGAGTTCCTCGATCTGCCGCAGGGGCCCCCGCTGGGCGTGGGCGGACTGCCCTTCGAGTCGGTGGAGATCGAGCTGCCGGAAGGCAGCCTCGTCGCCTTGTACACGGACGGGCTGGTCGAGCCCCGGGGACCGGGGACCGGCGACGGGCTCGCGGACCTGCGCCGTTCGCTGGCCCACCCCGTCATGTCGCTGGACGACCTCAGCGACAGCGTGCTGAAGGCCATGCGCCCCCACCGCCGCAACGACGACATCGCCCTGCTGATCGCCCGCACCCGCATCCTCCACGCCGACCAGGTGGCCTGCTGGGACCTGCCGCCCGACCCCGCCGTCGTGGCCCGCGCCCGGGAGCAGGTGTCCAGCCAACTGATCGCCTGGGGGCTCGAAGACATCGGGTTCACCACCGAACTGGTGGTCAGCGAACTGGTCACCAACGCCATCCGGTACGCCGACGCCCCCATCCAGCTACGCCTCATCCGGGACCGGGTCCTGATCTCCGAGGTGTCCGACGCCACCAGCACCTCCCCGCATCTGCGCCGGGCCCGTGCCTTCGACGAGGGCGGACGGGGACTCTTCCTCGTCGCCCAGCTCAGCCAGCGCTGGGGCAGCCGTCAGACGCCGCACGGCAAGACCATCTGGGCCGAGCAGCCCGTAGGGCCCTGACGCTCACCCGACGTCCACCGCGCCCCGGGGCCCGGTGGACGTCCATATGGCCGGGCCCCATCGCTGCGCGCGATTGATAGGGGTCCGGCCCGTCCTCCGGCGCCCGTGAGCGGCTCTAGTGTCCCTATCCCGCACGAGGGGGGACACGCCCTGAGAAGGAGCCGCCATGCAGAGAACCCGTACGCCGAGAAGACTCTCCACCGCGGGACTGTTGCTCGCGCTGCTGATCGCCCTGATCGGTGCGGGCGGGCCCGGTTTTGTGCCCCCGGCGCAGGCCGCGACGCTCACCGAGGTCACCGGTTTCGGCACCAACCCCGGCAATCTGCGGATGTTCCGCTATGTGCCGGACGGGCTGCCCGCCGGACGCCCTCTCGTCGTGGCCCTGCACGGCTGCACCCAGTCGGCCGCCGCGTACGACTCGGAGACCGGCTGGACCACCTGGGCCGACCGGTGGGGCTTCGCCCTCCTGCTGCCCCAGCAGCAGTCCGGCAACAATCTCAACTCCTGTTTCAACTGGTTCGAATCGGCGGACATCGGACGGGGCTCGGGCGAGGCGCTGTCGGTCAAGCAGATGACGGACCGGATGAAGGCCGACCTGGGCAGTGACCCCGCCCGGGTCTACGCGACCGGACTCTCCGCCGGCGCGGCGATGACCAATGTCATGCTCGCCGCCTATCCGGACGTCTTCAGCGCCGGAGCGCCGGTGGCCGGACTGCCCTACGGCTGCGCGACCGGCGTGGTCGCCGCCTTCGGCTGCATGAACCCGGGGACGAACATGACGCCGGCCGCCTGGGCCGCCAAGGTCCGCGCCGCGTACCCCGGTTACGGCGGGCCCTGGCCGGCGGTCTCCGTCTGGCAGGGCAGCAGTGACACGACCGTCGCTCCCGCCAATATGACCGAGACCGTGGAGCAGTGGACCGCGGTGCACGGCACGGACACGGCGGCCGACGCCACCGACACGGTCGCCGGCTATCCGCACGCGGTCTACCGCGACACCGCCGGGCGCGCCGTGGTGGAGACGTACTCGATCACCGGCATGGGACACGGCCAGCCGGTCGACCCGGGCACGGGAGCGGAGCAGTGCGGCACGGCGGGCGCGTACATCCTCGACGTCAACCTCTGCGCCTCGTACCGGATCGGACAGTTCTGGGGCCTGAACGGCGGAGGCGGCACGCCCGGCGACCCGGGCGATCCCGGCGACCCGGATCCCGGCAACGGGACCCAGACCACAGTGTTTTCGAGCGTCGCCGCCGAAGACGGCTATGTGAAGGCGTCCGCGACCGGAGCGGGCCCGGCCGTCGGCACCCTCGAAAGCAGTCTCGGTGTGGCGGTCGGCCGGGGCACCGACGGGCTGCACAACCGGACCCTGTTCTCGTTCGACACCTCCTCCGTCCCGGACGGCGCGACCGTGAAGAGGGCCTATGTGACGGTGACGCGCGCCAGCGGCAGCGGTGACCTCTGGGCGGCGGGGAACAGGATCCTCCTGGACATCAGGACGGGCTGCTTCGGCGCGGCCTGCGCGACCGGCGCCGACGACTGGGCGGCCCCGGCCTCGGTGGCCGCGGCGGCCGAGATCGGCGGTTTCACGTCGGGGTCGAAGGCGTCGGGCGACTTCACCGCGGTGAACCGCACCGGCACCACGCAGGTACGGCTGCGCCTCGCGTCCGAACCGGCCGGCACGGCGTACGCGTTCCTGAGGTCCGGCTCCGGCGCGACCCTCACGGTGGAGTGGGAGTAGACCACCGGGTGCCGGGCGGTCACCGCCCGGCACCGCTCCGGGTGAACGGGCGCCCCCGGTAAGGCCGTCAGGCGGGCCGCAGACCGGGCCGGCCCGCCTCGGTCACGTAAGAGGTACGGGTGCTGACGGGGGCGCCGGGTCTGGTGACATAGGGGAGCACCCGGAAGTCGGCGCGGCAGGTCTCCCGAGTGAGCGAGCAACGTACGTAGCCGCGCTGGTAGTTGGTGAATTTGATGTGCGGGTTGGCGGCGAGCAGGTCCGCCCCTGAGGGGTCCAGGTCCATGCCGTCGGACTTGGTGGAGATGGAGGTGCCGACGAACTCCACCCCGATCGTGGGCGAGTCCGGGTCGTCGAAGTCCCGCTTGAGGTCGGCGGCGAGGTGCCGGTGCATGTCGCCGGTCAGTACGACCGGATTGTTCACGCCCCGGGCGGCGATCTCCTCGAACAGCCGCTGCCGCGCGTGCGCGTAGCCGTCCCAGAAGTCCATGACGAAGGACTGCCCCGGTCCGGTGTCGGTGTCGACCTGGGTCACCGGGATCTGCTGGGGGATGAGATTCCAGATCGCGCCCGAACGCCCGAGGCTGTTGTAGAGCCAGTTCTCCTGCTCCGCGCCGAGGATGCTGCGGCCGGGGGTCAGCCGTTCGTCGCAGTCGCTCTTGATGCCGTCGCCGCAGGGCTGGTCGTCACGGAACCGGCGGGTGTCAAGAATATGGAACGTGGCCATCCGGCCGTACCGCAGACCTCGGTACATACGGGTGTCGAAGCCGCGCGGTTTGTTGGGCAGCCGCAGCGGAAGGTGCTCGTAATAGGCCTGAAAGGCCGCGGCGGCCCGTTCGCGGAAGACCGCGGGGTCCTGATCCGGCTCGCCGTCGACCTTGGAGATGTCGCCCGCCCAGTTGTCCTCGACCTCGTGGTCGTCCCAGACGACGGCCCACGGGTGGGCCTGGTGGGCGGCGATGAGGTCGGCGTCGAAGCGGTGCAGGGCGTGCCGGTTCCGGTACTGGGCGAGGGTCACCGGTTCGGGGCGCAGCTCGGCGTCCACCGGGACGCCGCGTACCCCGCCCATGGCGTCGATCGCGTTCTCGTAGATGTAGTCGCCCAGATGCAGGACGAGATCCACGTCCTCCTCGGAGAGGTGCCGGTGGGCCGTGTAGAAGCCCTCGAACCACGCCTGACACGACGCGAAGGCGAAATTGAGGACCGTGGGACGGCTGTACGGAGGAGGCGCGGTGCGGGTGCGGCCCACCGGGCTGACCACACCGCCCGCGCGAAAACGGTAGTAGTACGGCCGGCCGGCCATCAGCCCCGACACCTCGACATGGACCGAGTGGGCCAGTTCCGGCATGGCCCTGGTCCAGCCCCGGCGTACCACGAAGCGGAACCGTTCGTCGGCGGCGACCTCCCAGAAGACCCCGACCGGGTGCGGCGGCATACCGCCGGCGCCGTCCGGCGCGAGGGGATGCGGCGCGAGGCGGGTCCACAGCACGAATCCGTCGGGCCACGGATCGCCGGACGCGACTCCCAGGGTGAAGGGGTCCTGGCGGAAGCGGAGTTCCTCGGCGCCGGCCCTGCCCGCCGACAGTCCTCCCGCGGCGAGTGCCAACGCGACGGCTCCGGAGGCGCCGAGCAGCGAGCGCCTGCCCACCCCTCCGGCCCCTCTGCCTCCGCCGCCGATCCGACTGCTCATGCGCATGAAAGCTGGTCCGTTCGTCGTGCGAGGAACCGCCAGAACCGCCAGTACTGCCAGGCACACGACGGGATCCGCGCGTGATTTAACGTTCCTCGGTGTGGTAATCACAGTGTGAATATCACGGGGAATCACGCGTCACAAGAGCGCCCTCAGCCGGGTGGGAACGCCTGTGTGAGGCGGCTGTTCGGGTTCGCAGACCCCGTCGCGCGTCGGCGAATCCACGCCCCCGTAACACCCTTGACACCTCTCGCGAGGGGCTCATAGTCTCCACGCCACAGAATTGGCGTTGGATTTAACATCCAGGAACGGCCGTCTTCACGCCGGGCGAGTGACGACGAGCGGCCCGCGGTGACGCGCCCTCCCCGGCGCGAAGGAAGGACGTGCTCGTGTCCGGTTCCCCGGCAGCGGACATGCCCGCTTCCCACCCCGCCGGAGGACGGCCGGCCGGCCCGCCGGGGGACCGGGCCCTGCGGCCCTACGCCCTGCGATGCGACCACCGCGCCACCCCGCTGGGCATCGACGAGCCCGCACCGCTGCTCTCCTGGCGCCTGGCGTCGGACGCGCGCGGTGACGATCCCACCGCCTACCGGGTCAGGGTCGCGGAACGGCCGGAGGACCTGGACCACGGCGGCCGTCCGCTCTGGGACACCGGCCGGGTCGAGGACCCCGCCGCGATCGGAGTCGTCTTCGCCGGCCCGGCGCTGCTGTCCCGTACGCGCTACCACTGGCGGGTCGCCGTATGGTCGTCCGGCGCGGCGGCGCCCGCCGAAGCCACGTCCTGGTTCGAGACCGCCCTGTACGACACCGGCGCGTGGCGCGCCTCGTGGATCACCCGCGATCCGCACCCGATCGACGTGGTGGACGCGCCGACCGAGGGCGAACACGCCCTCGACCACCACGGACTCGCCCCCTGTCCGCTCCTGCGCCGCGCCTTCACCGGCGCGGCCGGCGGCCACGCCAGGCTCCGGGTGAGCGCGCGCGGTCTGTACGAGGTCAGGCTCAACGGCACACGTGTCGGCGACGCGGAACTCGCGCCCGGCTGGACCGACTACAACCACCGCGTCCAGTACCAGACGTACGACGTCTCCGGGCTGATCCGCGACGGCGAGAACGTCCTCGCGGCGACCGTCGCCGACGGCTGGTGGAGCGGATTCGTGGGCTTCGAACCGCGCAGGGCCGGAGCCCACTACGGGTCGTTCCCGCAGTTCCTGGCCGAACTCCGGCTCGCCACCGCGGACGGCCGCGCGACCACGATCGTCACCGACGGCACATGGCGCGCCCACACCGGTGCGATCCGCCACGCGGACCTGCTCATGGGGGAGTGCCACGACCTGCGGCACGCGGTCGACGGCTGGGACCTGCCCGGCTTCGACGACACCGGCTGGGCACCGGCCCGGGTGACGGACGCCGGCCACCGGCTGCTCGTGGCGTCCGTCGACGAACCCGTACGGGCCATGGCCGAGGTGCGGCCCCGCTCGGTCACCCGCGTCGCCCACGACGTCCATGTCGTCGACTTCGGCCAGAACATCGCCGGCCGGGTGCGGCTCCGTGTCGGCAAACTCGCCTCCGGCGCGCGCGTGGTCGTCCGCCACGCCGAAGCGCTGGACGAGACCAACCGCCTGTATACGGCCAATCTGCGTACGGCGGCGGCGACCGATGTGCTGATCGGCGACGGACGCGACCACGTGGTGTTCGAGCCGCGCTTCACCTATCACGGCTTCCGCTACGCGGAGATCAGCGGCGTCCGCGAGCTGTCCGGCTCTGACGTCGTCGCCGTCGCGCTGCACAGCGACACGCCGTGGGCCGGTACGTTCGACTGCTCGGATCCCGACATCCGGCGGCTCCACGAGTGTGTCACCTGGGGACAGCGCTCCAACTTCGTCAGCGTCCCCACGGACTGCCCGCAGCGCGACGAACGGCTCGGCTGGCTCGCCGACGCGCAGGTGTTCCTGCCCACGGCCGCGCTCAACGCCGATGTGGCGGCGTTCTTCACCAAGTGGCTGCGCGACATCGGGGACGCCCGCACCCCGGACGGCGGTTTCACCAATGTCGCGCCCCGGCTCACCGGTGTCGCGGACGAGGGAGCCCCCGGCTGGGGCGACGCGGGCGTGATCATCCCCTGGCACCTCTACCGCACCTACGACGACCCGCGCTTCCTCGCCCGCGCGCTGGACTCCATGCGCGACTGGGTCGGCCTGATCCACCGCCACAACCCCGATCTGATCTGGCGCCGTCGGGTCGGCCCGCACTTCTCCGACTGGCTCGCCCCGGGCACCCCGACCCCGCGCGATGTCATCGCCACCGCCTATTTCGCCCACAGCACCCACCTCACCGCCAGGGCCGCCGACGTCCTGGGACACCGGGACGTCGCACGCGCCCACCACCGACTCGCCGCCGGCATCCGCGCCGCGTTCGCCGAACGGTTTGTCACCGTCAACGACAACACCATCACCGACCGGCTCACTCTGCGCGTCGCGGGCGACACCCAAACCGGTTATCTCGTCGCACTCGCGTTCGGCCTGCTGCCCGAGAGTCACGCCGAGGCCGCCGCCCGCCGGCTCGCGGAACTGATCGAGACGGCCGGTCCCGCCCTCCAGACCGGCTTCCTCGGTGTCGCGCTCGCCGCGCCCGTGCTGGACGCGTACGGCAGGGCCGACCTCGCGCACGCCCTGCTGCGCCGCACCGAGGTGCCCTCATGGCTCTTTCCGCTGCGCCACGGCGCCACCACCATCTGGGAACGCTGGGACGGCTGGACGCCCGAGAGCGGGTTCCGCGCGTCGTCGATGAACTCCTTCAACCACTACGCGCTCGGCTCGATCGGCGAATGGCTCTACCGCGGTGTCGCGGGCCTCGACCAGAGCGCGGACTCCACCGGATACCGGCATGTGAGGGTACGGCCCAGCCTCGGCGGCCTCACCCACGCGAGCGCCCGGTACGAATCGGTGCGCGGCACCGTCTCGGCCGGCTGGCAGCGGCAGGGCGGCACACTCTCCCTGCGGGTCCGCGTGCCCCCGGGCGCCACCGCCGAGGTCGCCGTGCCCACCACGGATCCCCGCTCGGTCCGGGAATCGGGTGCGGCCGCGGCGGACAGCGACCACATCACGCGTCTCGCCACCGCCTCCGGCCATGTCGTGTTTCGCGTGTCGTCGGGCGTCTACCACTTCACCGCCGCCTTCCGCCCGGCGAGCGCGCCGGCCGAGGCGCCCCGGGCGGCCCGGACCCGGCCGCCGGCCGGCCCGCACCGGCCCGCACCGAGCGCGACGGCGCCTTCGTTCGCAGGCCCCTACGAGGAGGACACACCATGAACACGGTTTCCGGACGCCGGCCCGGCCCGGGCACGGTCGGCCGCCGGGGGTTCCTCCGTGCCGGCGGCGGGGTCGCGGCCGCCGCCGGGCTCGCGCCGCTCCTCACCGCGTGCTCCGGCTCGGACCGCTCGGGCACGGTGCGCGTAGTCGGCGTCGCGGACCAGCAGAAGCCGATCGAGGAACTCCTGGCCCTGTACCGCCGGAGCCACCCGGACGACGACTTCAGTACCTCCTTCGCCCCGACGGACCAGGTGCAGACCGTCGTACGCACCCAGCTCGCCGGCGGGAACGCCCCCGACCTGCACGTGCTGTTCCCCGGCAGCGGCAGCGCCATGTCCATGGTCGAGCTGGCCAGGGCCGGACTCCTCGCCGATCTCGGCGGGCAGGCATGGACCCGGAAGATCCCGGCGAACTTCGACGCCGCCTACCGCCACGACGGCAAGACACATCTGTACTCGGCGGGCAGCAGTGTCATCGGCACCGTCTACAACAAGCAGACCTTCGCCGAGGCCGGCGTCCGCCCGCCCAGGACCTGGGGCCAACTGCTCGACGTCTGCGCCAGGCTCAAGGCCAGGGGCATCGTGCCCATCGCGCTGGGCGCCGGGACCCCCTGGGTCACCCAACTGATCACCTACGCCCTGGTCCCCGGCGCCGTCTACGCCAAGGACCCGCGTTTCGACGAGGCGATGGCCGCGGGGCGCGCCCACTTCCGCGGCTCCGGCTGGGCCGACGCCATGGGGAAGTACCAGGAACTGCAGCGCCGGGGCTTCTTCAACGCCAACCCCAACGGCACCACCTTCGAGCAGCAGACCTCGCTCGTCGCCACCGGGAAGGCGGCCATGGCCGTCCAGGTCTCCGCCGTGCTCACCAACTACCGCCAGGCCGCCCAGAGCCCCGACGACCTGGGGATGTTTCCCTTCCCCGGCGGTGAGGACCCGGAGCGGCAATGGATTCCGGCGGGCATCGTCGTCGGCCTCGGCGTCTCCGCGCGCTCCAGGAACGCGGCGCGGGCCAAGGCGTTCGTGGAGTTCCTCGGACGGCAGGAGAACACCAACCGCTGGGCGACGGCCGTCTCGGCGATCCCCTTCACACGCGACGCGTCCACCCGGATCGATCCCGTCCTGGCCGACTTCCTGCCCATCATCGACGGCGGCCGGGCCGTCCCCTTCATGGACCAGCGCTGGCCCAACGCCGAGGTGCAGCCCGCCCACTTCGCGGCCGTACAGGATCTGCTCGCCGGCAAGACCGACGTCGACGGCGCACTGGGGCAGATGGACGAGGCCTATGGGAAGACGCCATGAGTTCCCCGCCCGGTCCATTCGCCCGGACCGGCGGTGCCGCCCCCGGCGCGCCCAGTCCCGGCGCGAACAGTCCGGGCACCGGCGACCGGGCGGGAAGCCCTGCCGGACCCCGACGGCGGCGGCACCGCCGTGACCAGGCCGTCCCGCCCTGGATCTTTGTCGCCCCGGCGCTCGCCGTGTACGCCGTCGTCGTCCTCTACCCGAGCCTCGCGGGTGTGGTCTACGGCTTCACCGACTGGTCCGGCGTCGGTGACTTCTCGTTTGTCGGCCTGGACAACTTCCGTACCCTGCTGGACGACGACCGCGCCCTGGAGTCCGTGGGCAACACACTGATGCTCACCCTCGCGGTGGTCGTCGTCCAGAACGGCATCGGCCTGCTGCTCGCACTCGGCGTCCACGCGAATGTGACGTCCCGTTCCCTGCTGCGCGTTGTCTTCTTCGCGCCCGCCGTGGTCAGCCCCGTCATGGTCGCGTTCCTCTGGAAGTACGTCTACAACCCCGACGACGGCGCCGGCCTCAACGGCGTTCTCGGCGCCCTTGGACTCGGCGGCCTGCGCCAGGACTGGCTCGGCGACCCCTCGCTCGCCCTGTGGTCCGTGGCCGCCATGGTCGTGTGGCAGTACGTCGGCTACTCGATGGTCGTCTTTCTCGCCGGTCTGGAAGGCGTCCCCGCCGAACTCCACGAGGCGGCCAGAATCGACGGCGCCGGCACCTGGCAGCGCTTCCGCTATGTCACCTGGCCGCTGCTGGCGCCCGCGCTGACCATCAATCTGATGCTGTCGACCATCGGCGGCCTGAAACTCTTCGACCAGGTATACGCCGCCACCAACGGCGGACCCGGCTCGTCCAGCGAGACGCTGTCGACCGTGCTCTACAAGGAAGCCTTCGTCTACGGCAAGTTCGGCTACAGCACCGCCGTCGCCCTGGTCCTGGCGCTGTTCGTCGCCGCGGTCTCACTGGTCCAACTGCGCTATCTGCGCGTCCGGGAGGTAACCGCGTGAGCACCGCCACCGCGCCACCGACGACAGGCGCACCGCGGCAGGGCCGCCGAAGGCCGGGGGCCGGATACGGACGCTACGGCCTCGAACTCGTCATGGTCGCCGTCGCGGTGATCTTCCTGTTTCCCGTCTACGCCCTGGTCACCCTCGCGCTGAAGGACCCCCGGCAGATCGCCGAATCGCCCCTGGCGCCACCGTCCCCGCCCACGCTGGGCAACTTCCGTGACGCCTGGTCCTCGGCGTCCCTCGGCCCCGCCCTCGTCAACAGCACGGTCATCACGGCCGTCAGCCTGCTCCTGCTCGTCGTGCTCGGCTCGACGGGCGCCTACTACCTCGCGCGCCGGGCCCGCGGCCTCGGCTACGGGCTGTACGTCCTGTTCCTGCTGGGCATCGTGCTGCCGTTCCAGCTCGGGATGATCCCGCTGTACAAGCTGGTCGACGACCTCGGCTGGCTCGGCACCTACCAGGGCATGGTCCTGTTCTACACGGGCATCCAACTGCCGTTCACCGTGTTCCTCTACACCGGGTTCATGCGCGCCCTGCCGCCCGACTACGCACAGGCCGCGCTCATCGACGGCTGCGACCACCGCCAGGCGTTCACCCGGATCGTCTTCCCGCTGCTGCGGCCGATCACCGGCACAGTGATCATCCTGAACGCGGTCTTCATCTGGAACGACTTCTTCACACCGCTGCTGTACCTGGGCGGCTCCGGCAAGGAGACCGTCCCCGTGGGCGTGTTCTCGTTCGTGGGCCAGTACGTCTCCGACTACGGTCTTGTCTTCGCCGGCCTCGTCCTCGCCGCGCTGCCCGTCCTGCTGGTCTTCCTGCTTCTCCAGCGCTATGTGATCAAGGGCTTCGCGGGCGGCCTCAAGGGCTGAACGCGCGGCGCCGCCCCGACCGACGGAGACAGCCGACTCATGACACGACCCGCCCCCGCCGCCGTCGGCGCCGGCCCGCTGCCCCCGAGCATCGCGGCCGCCCTGGCCGGACCGCCCCGCGCCTTCTCGCCCACCGCCATCTGGTGGTGGAGCGGCGAACGGCTCGACCGTACGCGGTTGCGGGACCAGCTCGAACGCTTCGCGGCAGGAGGCGTGTACAACCTCGTCCTGCTCAATCTGGCGCCCTCGGGGCCGCTGTTCGGAGCCGACGCCGACGACCCGCCGTTCATGTCCGACCAGTGGTGGGCCCTGCTGGAAGGCGTGTGCGAGGACGCGTGTGAACTCGGCGTCAGCCTCTGGTTCTACGATCAGCTCGGCTTCTCCGGTGCGGACCTCCAGGCTCGTCTCGTCGACAAACAGCCCGCCCACGCCGGGCGCCGGCTCGAACGCGTACGGGCCCTGACCGACGGCACGGGACAGCTCCGCTGCCCCGCCCGCGGCCGGTCCGTCGCGGGCCACGCCGAACCGGTCGACGGGGACGGCAGGACCACCGGTCCCGCGATCCCCGTCGCCATGGACGGTCCGGTCCTGCGGGCGCCCGGTCCCGGACGCTGGCGCCTGACGCTCCATCACCATGTGGCCGCCGGATTCGACTACCTCGGCACCGACGCCTGCGCGGCGCTGCTCGACCGGGTGCACGGGGCCTTCGAACGGCGCCTCGGCCACCGGCTCGGGACCGTCGTCGTCGGCTCCTTCCAGGACGAACTGCCCGCCCTGCCCACCTGGTCGGAAGGTTTCGCCGACGCCTTCCTCCGGCTCCGCGGCTACGACCTGACCCGCTGCCTGGACGCCCTGTACGACGACAGCGCCCACCCGGAGACCCACCGCGTACGCCACGACTACCAGCGGACCCGCGCCGAACTCGCCGAGGAGGCGTTCTTCCGGCCCCTCGCCGCGTGGCACGACCGGCACGGGCTGCTCGTCGGCTGCGACCAGCAGGACCCCGCCCGCGCCGGACATCCCGTCGCCGGTGTGGAGTTGTACGCCGACTACGCCCGCACCCACCGCTGGTTCTCCGCGCCCGGCTCCGACCATCACGGCGACGCCCGGATCCACTCCTCGCTCGCTCATCTCTACGGCCGCCCCCGCACCTGGATCGAGGCATTCCACTCCACCGGCTGGGGCGGCACGCTGGAGGAGACCTTCGACTGGCTCCTGCCGTGGCTGCGCGCCGGCGCGACCCTCTACAACCCGCACGCCGTCTACTACACGACCAAGGGCGGCTGGTGGGAGTGGGCGCCGCCCGCCACGGACTGGCGCCAGCCCTACTGGGTCCACCACCGGGTCTTCGCCGACGCCGTGAGCCGGCTGTGCGCCGTCCTCAGTCTCGGCCGCCACCTGTGTGATCTCGCGATCCTGCTGCCCACCAGTACGGCGCAGGCCGGGGCGGCGCTCGACGGTGTCTCCCCGGCGGCGGTGAGGGCCCAGGAGGTCTATCTCGAACTCGTCGGAGACATGACCTGGTTCAGGACCCGGCCGGGCGTGGTCGACCGGCTCGGTCTCGACGCCGATGTGATCGACGACGCGTCTGTCGCCCGCGCCCGGGTACGGGACACCGGTGACGGCGCACGGCTGTGTGTCGCGGACGAGGCGTACGCGGCGATCGTGCTGCCCGCCTGCACGGTCCTGGAACAGGACACCGCGCGGCGGCTGGTCGAGTTCGCCTCGGCGGGCGGAACGGTGATCGCGCTCGGGGCGCCGCCCGGACATGTCGTCGGCCCCGGAGGGCCCGCCGCCCTGGAGGCGGTGCGCGCGTGTTTCGCCGACGGCCGGGCGGTGCTCGTCCCGTCGTCGGACGGTCTGGCCGAGGCCCTCGCCGGAGCGCCGCCGCCCGCCGTGCGGGCGTCCGTACCCGCGCTGGCGCGGCGCGTGGACGATGCCACGGTGGTGTTTCTGACCGCGGCCTCCCCGCGCGCGACCCGCGCGGCCGTGGCGGCGCCCGACGAGCGGGGGGCCGCGCTGGGCTGGCTCGACGCACGCTACGACTTCGACCCGGAGCGGTACGCGCGCGGCGCCCGCGTACGGGTCCGTGACGCCGGTGGCCCGGCGGTGCTGCTCGATCCCTTCGGCGGTGCGCCCCGCACGGTGCCCGTCCGGCCGGCCGGGGACGATCCCCGGGCCGTGGAGGCCGATGTCAGCTTTGACACCGGACCCGCCGCCGTGCTGGTCTTCCCGGCGCGCACCGCCGGGGACGCCGGGACCGGTGACCATCCGGAGGCACCTCCCACGCAGCCGCGCGGAGGCGGGGCGGGGCCCGCCGTCCTGGTCGAGATCCCCTCCGGCGCGGACTGGGACATGACCCTTGTCCCGACGCTCGACAACACCTGGGGCGACTTCGCGCGGCCCGCCACCGGACCGCCCGGCGGCCCCGCCGTCACCGAATGCCGCCGCTTCCGGCACCGGACGGAAGCCGCGGGCGAGGACGGCCCGCGCGGGGGACGTGCCGTGGCGGACCTCGCGGACGACGATCCGGCCCGGCCGTGGGTCCATGCGACATTCGGGCCGCGCGCGGTGCTGCTCGGCCCGGACGGCGGCATCCGGTCGGTGCTCGAATGGTCCGACAGCAGGGGCATCCACAAGGACCCGGTCCACCGGGCCGTTCTGGGGCCCAAGGGGCATGTGCCGGAGGAGTTCGTCAGGATCGGCCCGACGAGCGCCGGGACGCTCGCGCGTGTACGCGTGGAACTGCTGCTCGACGAGGCGTTCGACGGATACCTCGCGGTCGGGGCTGCGGCGGCCAAGACGGCCCGGCTCGGTGGCGTACCCGTCGCGCTGGACGACCGGGGACACCTCGCCATGGGGCCGGTGCGCCGGAGCGCGGGCCGGTACCTCCTCGAACTGGACCTGACACCCGATCAGGACATCGATCTGCGGGCGCACATGGCGCTGGTCCGCGACCCCGGACGCTATCGGCGGCCGGAGTGGATCCTCGCGGCGGGCCCACCCGGGGACGGCCACCGGGCGGTCGTGGGCACCACCCTGACACTGACCGAGGTCCCGGCCCGCGCCGTGATCCAGGTCGCCGCCACCGGGTCGTGCGTCCTGCGGGTCAACGGCCGGGTGGCGGGCGCCCAGGGCGGGTTCGATCCCTACGCCGAACACGCCGTGCCGCGCGTACGGCGGCACGAAGTCGCCGCCGCCCTGCGCCCGGGAGACAACGAGATCACCGTGGAGAGCGCCGGCGGCGGCGATCCCGCCGTCCTGGTGGACGCGGTGTTCTCCACCGGTGCAGCCGTGACCCTGCACAGTGACGCCTCCTGGTGGGCCGAGCGGGCCGGCCGGCGGGTGCCGGTCGTGGTGCGCCGCGAGCCGGTGGGGGATCCGGCCGCCCTGCATCTGCGCCGCAGGCCGCATCCGCTGCCCGGCGCCGCCTGGCTGGATCCGGACGCCGACGACGGCACGGTGGCGCCGGTCCGGTTCGCGGTCCCGGGAGCGCGGCCGGCCGTGGAGTGGTTCTGGTGCCGACTGCCCCCGGGGGCGCTCCGGTTGACGGTGGACGTGCAGGGAGACACGACCGTCTTCGTGGACGGCCGAGAGCGCGCCGCGAAGACCGTCACCGGCGCCGGTGACGTCCGTACCCTGACCGTCGAACTGTCGGCCGGGGCACCGTCCGGAACACGGACCGCCGCCCTGCGGGTGGAGACCCGGCCGGACCGCCAGGGCGGGGCCGCCCTGGCCGGTCCGCTGCGCTGCGAGGTGGGCCCCGGCCTGATCGGGCTCGGAGACTGGGAGACACGCGGCCTCGCGGAGTACAGCGGCGGGGTGCGCTACAGCCGGGTCGTGACCTGGCCGGCCGGGGCCGCCGCCGGACGGGTGCGGCTCGACCTCGGGCGGGTGCGCGGTACGGCGGAGGTGCGGATCGGCGGCGTCCCCGCCGGTGTGCGTGTGTGTTCCCCGTATGTGTTCGATGTGACGGGGCTGGTGGGGCCCGGGGCCCAGAGGATCGAGGTCACCGTGTTCGGGACGCTCGCGCCGTATCTGGATTCGGTCGGGCCGACCCATTTCGTCTTCCCGGGACAGCGCGTCACCGGGCTGATGGGCCCCGTCCGGCTGTACAGCGATCCCTGACGTCCCGGCGCGGGGTCAGCGCCTGTCGGCGGGGCCCCGCCAGCGGGTCCGGGCGCTCGCGACCCGGAACAGATAGTCGATGTACGCCTGGTCGTAGAACGCGACGCCCGCCGGATCCGGATCCACCACGACCTCGGGCGCCGTCCACGCGGCGATGTCCAGGTCGCGGCCGAGCTCCCGGCCCCGGGCCGCCACGGCGGCCAGCACGGCTCCGCGCGCGCCCGGTTCCGGTCCCCGGGCGACCCGCAGCGGCCGTCCGAGCACATCGGCGAACAGCCGCAGCCAGGCGAGGCTGCGGGTGCCGCCGCCGCAGATGGCGAGTTCCCCGGTGAGGCCCGCGGCGTCCAGACAGTGCCGGGCCGCGAAGGCGATCGCCTCGCACATGCCGCGGACCAGATCGGCACGCGAGGCCCGCAGATCCAGGCCGGTGAACTCGGCCCGCGCGGTGTGGTCGACGAACGGGGCCCGTTCGCCCGAGGGCGAGAGATAGGGCAGCGCGGCCACGCCCCGGGCACCGCGCGGGCTCTCGTCCAGCATTCCCGAGACCTGGTCGTGGGAGCCGCCGGTGAGGGTGAGCACCCAGTCGAGCGCGACCGTGCCGGTCATCGCGGGCAGCGCCCGGAGGTGACGGTCCGGTCTGGCCGTGGCGAGATGAAAGCCCACGGGGTCCTCGTCGAACGCGACCCGCTCGACGACGACCTGACACGCCAGTGTCGTACCGACGATGAGCAGTCCGTCGCCGGGTTCGGTCACACCCGCGCCCGTCGCACAGGCGGGAAGGTCGTACGGCCCGGAGGTCACCGGCGTCCCCTGCGGCAGACACGAGGTGTGCCCGCGCGCCTCCCCGTACGGCAGGGTCGCGGCGATGGGAGGCAGCAGATCCGCGCGGTGTCCGAGCCCGAGGGCCGTGAGCGCGTCCTGGGAGTAGCCGCGGGTGCGCGGGTCGAGGAAGGGGACCGAGGCGTCGGACAGGTCGGTGCCGCGCTCACCGGTGAGACGCAGATGCAGCATGTCCTTGCAGCACGAGGCGATCGCGGCCGCGTCCAGCGACTCCGGCTCATAACGGTCCAGCCAGGCCATCAGGGGGCCGGCGGACCCGGGGAAGAGGACGTTTCCGGTGCGCCGGTACAGATGGGCCGCGGTGCCGTCCTCCATCCATCCCGCGACCAGGCCGCCCGCCCGGCCGTCCATCCAGGACAGCGCGGGACGTACGGCGCGTCCCCGCGCGTCGAGCAGCCACAGGCCGTCGCCCTGGCCGGTGATGGCGACCAGGTCCGGCGCCCGGCCTTCGGTCACGGCGGCCAGGACGTCGGTGGCGGCGCGGACGACCTCTTCGACATCCTGCTCGACCTCCTCGCCCCGCCCGCCGAGCGAGACGGGCCTCGATTCCACCCGCAGCGCCGTGCCGTCCTCGGCGAAGGCCGCCGCCTTGGCGACCGAGGTACCCATGTCCAGTCCGACCAGCACCGTGTCTCCCTTCCCTGGCCGCCCCCGGTGCCGTCCCCGACTCGCGGGGGCCGGGCCGGCGCGGCGTCACTTGGTGGTTTCGCGGTTTCGCGGTATCGCTGTGAACTCTCAGACCACGCGGTGCGCGAGCTCCTCGCCGCGCAGGAATCTGCTCACCTCGGCCGCCGCCGTCCGCGCCGCGTTGTGCGCGACCGAGGTGTTCGCCCCCGCCAGATGGGGCGTCATGACAAGCCGGGGAGCGGAACGCAGCCGTGAACCGGGCGGCGGGGGCTCCACGGCGAACACGTCGAGCGCCGCCGCGGCCAGCCGGCCCGATTCCAGCGCGTCGCACAGCGCGTCCTCGTCCAGGAGGGCGCCGCGCGCGCAGTTGACCACGACGGCGCCCTCGGGAAGCAGGGCGAGTTCGCGGGCGCCGAGCAGGCCGCGGGTCTCCGGGGTCAGCCGCGCGTGCAGCGACACCACGTCGGAGCGCCGCAGCAACTCGTCGAGGCCGGCGACCGGGGTGCCGGAGCGGCTCAGCGTCCCGGGGTCGGCGTAGGGGTCGTACACGCTGACGTCGGCGCCGAGCGCGGTGAGGGCCCTGGCCACCCGGCTGCCGACCGCGCCGCAGCCGATCAGTCCGACCCTCGCACCGTCCAGCCCCGGGCCGCAATTGGCGTACGTGTAGAACTCTCCCGCCCAGCGCCCCGCGGCCAGCGCCGCCGAGGTCTCCGGGATGCGGCGCATCGCCGCCAGCATCAGTCCCACCGTGTACTCGGCGGTGGCGGCCGCGTTGCGCCCCGGGGTGTTGCACACCTGGACGCCGCGTTCCCTCGCCGCGTCCAGATTGACATTGACCGGGCCGCCCCGGCCGACCACCACCAGACGCAGATCGGGTGCGCTGCCGAGCACCCGCCGGGTGACCGGGGCCATCTGTGTGACACAGATCCGCACCCCCTGGAGCGCCATGATGACGGTCTCCTCGTCACCGGACGCCTCGTCGACCTCGCGGACCGGTCCGAAGGGCGTCAGCGGCCAGGGCAGAACCAGCTCATCGATGGTGTGACCGGTCCCGATCGCGGCCGTCAGCTCCCGGGCGAACAGTTCGGGGGCGACAAAGTGGTCGCCCGCGGCGAGGATTCTCATCGGCGAGGTCTCCTTGGCGGTGGATCGGGCACCCGGCCCTGGCCGCTGTCCGGGGACACGGCTCGGGCTCAGGTCGGGGCGATCTCGTAGCGGACCCCGCTCTCGTCGAGGGAACGCAGCGCGTCCTGGGATATGCGGTCGTCGATCAGTACGACGTCGAACGCGCCGAGAGGGGCCAGCCGGTGCAGCGCCGTACGGCCGAGCTTGGAGTGGTCGATCATGAGCACGCTGCGGCCGGCGGCCTTGAGCATGGCGCGCTTGACGGCGACGATGCGCTGTTCCTGGTGGAAGGCGAAGCCGCCGTGGACGGAGGACGTGGACACGAAGCACAGATCGACTCGCAGGGCCTCGACGGCTTCCACGCAGGGCACCCCCAGGAAGGATCCGTGCAGCGGGTCGTAGTCGCCGCCCAGGGCCATGAGATGGATCCCGCGTTCTTCCGCGAGCAGGTTCAGCGCCTCAAGGAAGTTGGTGACAACGGTCAGCGGCCCGACGCTCGGCAGAAGCCGCGCCAGTTCCAGCGCGGTGGTCGAGTCGTCGATCATCACCGACATACCGGGTTCGATCATGCCCGCCGCCAGGGCGGCGACGGCCTCCTTCTCCGGCCGCATGGAATTCTTGCGGTAGGCGACATTGCTCTCGAACACACCCGAGGGCTGGGCGGTCACGCCGCCGCGGAACTTCCGCAGGACGCCCTCGCGTTCGAGCTCGTCGATGTCGCGGTAGATCGTCATCGGACTCACGCCGAACCGCTCCGCCAGATCCGACGCCGACGCGGGCCCCTCCGTGAGCACGAGATCGGAGATTTCCCGGCGGCGCTGTGCGGGACCCCGCTGGTGCTTGCCCTGTGACATTCCGCGGTCCCGTTCCCGTCCGTCGCCCACGGACAGGTAGGGACATATCTACTCCTCCGCCCGGGGCATCTCACCAGTAACATCAATCTCTGAGGATATAACACAGCTTCTTGAGGTACCGTCGGCAGTGTTCACCACCGGCGCCCGCCGGGTCAACCCGTCGGCCGATCCGGGGCGTTGCTTCGGAACCCTTCCCATCAGGGCATACGGCGGCGGCCCGCCGCGCCGGGACAGTACCGGAGCACTCCGCTCACAGCGCGGCCACCGTGTGAAAAGTACTGTGGGATCGCCGGCCGGCCGCGATGTACGGGACAGCCGGGATCACCGGACGGCCGAGACGACCGGACGACCAGAAGGCGGGAACTTGTGACGGACACACGCCACCAGGACGTCTGGCTGGGAGTCGACCTGGGGACCCAGGGAGTACGCGCGCTGGCCGTCACCGACGACGGCCGGGTGCTCGGCCGCGGCTCCGCCCCGCTCGCCGGACACCGCGACGGGAACCGCCACGAGCAGTCCCCCTCCGACTGGTGGGACGGTGTCCGCGCCGCGATCCGCCGGGCCCTGCGGCCGCTCGCCGCCGCTCGGGTGCGGGGGCTCGCGGTGTGCGGCACGTCCGGCACCGTGCTGCTGACCGACTCACGCGGGACACCACTGACACCGGCGCTCATGTACGACGACGGCCGGGCCGGCGCCGAGGCCCGGATCGCCCAGGAGGCGGGCGCCGAGGTATGGCGGTCACTCGGCCACCGCATCCAGCCGAGCTGGGCCCTTCCCAAACTCGTCTGGCTCACCCGCCACGGCCGGCACAGCGGCGCCTCCGCTCTCCGCGGCGCCCGCGTCTGCCACCAGGCGGACTTCATCACCACCCGGCTCGTCGGGCGGCCCGTGCCGACCGACTCCAGCCATGCCCTCAAGACCGGCTACGACCAGCACACCGGCGCCTGGCCGACCGCGGTCCACGAGGAACTCGGCCTGTCCGGGCTCGACTTCCCCGCGGTGCTGCCTCCCGGCGCTCCGCTCGGTACGGTCTGCCGCGAGGCGGCGGACGCCACGGGACTCGCCGAAGGCACCCCCGTCCTCGCGGGCATGACCGACGGATGCGCCGCCCAACTCGGCTCCGGGGCCTGGGAAGTCGGGCAGTGGAACACCGTCCTCGGCACCACCCTCGTCCTCAAGGGTGTCACCGCCGCACCGCTCCACGACCCGGACGGCGTGCTCTACAGCCACCGTTCCCCGGACGGCCACTGGCTTCCCGGCGGTGCCTCCAGCGTCGGCGCCGGCGCCCTGAGCCGCGCGTTCCCCGACGCGGACCTCGCCCGCCTCGATCGCCTCGCCGCGGCCCGGGAGCCGTCGCGCGCCGTCGCCTACCCGCTGGTCTCGCGCGGCGAACGGTTTCCGTTCCTGGCCTCCGACGCCGAGGCGTTCATGCTCGGCCGCCCGGCCGACGACGCCGACCGGCACGCCGCGCTGCTCCAGGGCGTCGCACTGGTCGAGCGGCTCTGTCTCGCCTATGTCCGGCTGCTCGGCGCCCCGGTCGAGGGGCCGGTCACCTTCACCGGCGGCGCCAGCCGCAGTCCCTACTGGAATCAGCTCCGCGCCGACGTACTGGGACGGAGCGCCGTTGTCCCGGAGCACACGGACTCCGCCCTCGGCATGGCGGTCCTCGCCGCCTATGGTGTGACACGCGACGGCGCGGGCTCCGGCGGGGCCGGCCCCACGCCCCTGTCCGCCGTCCGGGGTATGGTGCGCGTCCGTACGGTCCTGGAGCCGCGGCCCGGAGCCGCCCGGCGCTTCGCCGAGCCCTTCGGCACCCTCGTCGGCGAACTGGAACGACGCGGCTGGCTGCCCTCCAGGACGGCCGCCTACGCCCGGGAGCACGGATGACGTCCGCACCCACCACTGTGTTCCTCGCGCGGCACGGCGAGACCGTCTGGCACGCCGAGAACCGTTACGCGGGCGTCAGCGACATCGATCTGACCCGGCGGGGGATCGAGCAGGCCGCCGCGCTCGGCGTCTGGGCCGCGGGCGCCGGGCTCGACGCGATCGTGACCTCACCGCTGTCCCGCGCCCGCCGCACCGCCGCGCCCGCGGCCCGGTCGACGGGTCTGGCCGCCGTGGTCGAACCGGACCTGCTCGAAACCGACTTCGGGCTCGCCGAGGGCCGGACCCTCGTCGAACTCGAAGCGTCACATCCGCGTGAGGTGGCGGCGTTCCGCCGCGACCCGGCCGGCCACCCGCTGCCGGCCGGAGAGGACCCGAGGGCCGCCGCCGCCCGGGGCGCCGCGGCCCTGCACCGCCTGGCGGACACCCACCCGGGACGCCGTGTCCTGGCCGTCGCGCACAACACCTTGTTCCGGCTGGTCCTGTGCCGGCTGCTCGGCATTCCCGAGAGCGAGTACCGGCGGGTGTTCCCCGGGCTCCGCAACTGCGCGGTCACCGAACTGCGGATGTCGGCCGGGCAGACCTCGCTGATCTCGTACAACGTGCCGACGGCATAGGACGGCGAGCCCCGGCCCCTGTTGGCGGAAGACTGCTGTGGCCAACCGCTCCGGCGCCTGACGGCCCGGCCACCGGACAGGGCCTCGAGCCGCCCCGCCGGTCCGGATCGGCGAGAAGGCCCGGAGGGCGGAACACACGGGGTCCTCAGGACCCGGATGCGGCCGGCGGCAGATCCTGCGCCTCCAGGCTCATCAGCTCCTCCGGCGTCGGCGCGCCCAGCATCGCCACCCGCTGCGCCTGGCGTTCCGTCATCTCCTGGAACATCTGCCGCGCCGAGCGCCCATTGCCGAAGCCCTCGCCACGCGGCACCCGCTCGAAGAGGCCCGTCAGCCCCTCCCGGGCGGACGCGGTCAGCTCGTACTGGTGCTCCTTCGCCTCGTACTCGAAGATCGAGACCAGCTCCGAGGCGTCGTAGTCCTCGAACACGAGAGTGCGCCCGAAGCGGGAGGCGAGCCCCGGGTTGGAGTTGACGAAACGGGTCATCTCGCCGGGGTAGCCGGCGGCGATGACCACCACGTCGTCCCGGTGGTCCTCCATCAGTTTGACCAGCGTGGTCACGGCCTCAAGACCGAAGTCATTGCCTCCGCCCAGCGGCGCCAGGGAGTACGCCTCGTCGATGAAGAGCACCCCGCCCAGGGCGCGGTTGAAGGCGGCGGCGGTCTTGGGGCCGGTGTGCCCCACGTACTCGCCCACCAGGGCCGTTCTGTCGACCTCCACCAGATGCCCGCGGCGCAGCAGGCCGAGGGCCTTGAGCAGCCTGCCGTACAGCCGGGCCACCGTCGTTTTTCCGGTGCCCGGATTGCCCGCGAAGACGAGATGCCGGCTGAGCGGCGGGGCCGGCAGGCCCGCCTCCTCCCGGCGGCGGACCGTCTGCATCAGTTTGACCAGTGAGCCCACATCGTGTTTGACGCGGTCGAGACCGACCAGTTCGTGCAGTTCGACCAGCAGGTCGTCAAGGTGCTCCTCGGGCGCGTCCGGCTCCTCCGCCGCCCCCGGCCCTCTGGTGGCCGTACGGGCGGCGGCAGCCCCCGCCGCCGGTGCGACGGCGGGCACGGGGGCCAGCGGGACACCGTCCGCCGTGCAGTCCTCCAGCACCGCGGCCGCGCCCTCGTCCTCGCCGAGCGCCTCGGCGCAGTCCCGGATCCGGCAGTGGCGGAACTCCGGGTCGGCCTTGGCGCCGATGTGCAGCGCCGGGAATCCGGAACCGACCACGTCCAGTGAGGTGAAGGCGCCTCCGGCGCCCTCGGCCAGAAAGACGCCGTTCTTGGCCGGCCGCTCGATCCGTACATGACTGAACGCGGGCCGGGCTCCCGTCCACACGACGACACCGGAACCGGCACAGTCCTCCACCGAGCCGCCGTTCACCGTGGCGTCCGCTCCCGCGTCCACCACGACCCCGGCCGCTCCCGCGCCGGTGATCCGGACGCCGGCGAGTACGGCCGCCGCGCCCTCCGCGAGCTGGACGCCGATGTCCGTCGTCCCGCTCACCGTGGAGTGCTCGACAGTGGTGCCGGCGGCCGAGCCCACGACGACCCCCGTGGCGGCGCCGGTGATCCGGCAGCCCGTCACCGTGGCGGCGGCCCGGTCGAGTACGGCCACCCCGGTCATGCCCACCCCGCCGATGGCGCAGTCGGCGAGTTCCGCCCGGGACGCGTCCGTGGCGTGGACGCCGTGCTCCGCGCCGTCGCGCACCAGACAGTCCGTCAGCCGTCCGGTCGCCGTGCCGGACAGATGGACGGCGCTGAAGGCACTGCGGTCGATGCGGCAGTCCGTCAGCGTCGCGCCGGCCGCGCCGGTGACCAGCAGTCCATTGGCCCCGGCATCGGCGACCGAACATCCCCGTGCGGTGAGGACGGCGTCCTCCTGGACCACGAGACCACTGGCCGACGCGTGCCGGATCCGGCAGTCGGACAGCTCGGCCCGCGCCGTACCGGTGAGATGGACACCGGCCGAACCCGGCGACTCGATCCGCAGCTCGTCCGCCGTCGCCCGGCAGGCGTCCTCCAGCAGCAGACCGGCCCGCCCCGCGTCCTGGAGCACGGAGTCGGCGAGGCGCAGCCGCGACCGGCCGCGCAGCCGGATGCCGGAGCCCGTCGAGCCCTCCAGCCGCATCCGTACGGCCTCCAGCCGGGCGGTGCCGGACAGGACGACACCGGTTCCCTCGACGGCGCGGACCAGGGTGTCCTCAAGCCGCGCCCTCACCCCGCCCGCCAGATGCAGTCCGGCGCCACGAGCGCCCTCCAGACGGCAGCGGCGCAGCAGCACGGCGGTCACTGCGACGCCGGCCGGCTCGTCGTGCTCTTCGTGCTCTTCGTGCTCTTCTTGCTCTTCGGCCGGTTCGCCGTCGGCGCCGCGCGCCTGCACCCGGCCGCTCACGACGGCGCAGTCCTCCAGGACCAGTCCCGCGCCCGCCGAGACGGTGACCACCGGCTCCGCCGGATCGGCGCCCCGTACGGTGACGCCCCGCACCGCGCAGTCCGGGCCCGTGGCGGTCAGGGCCGGACCCCCGCCGGGGGGAGCGGTGAGCGTCACGCTGCCGGGACCGCCCTCCGCCACCAGGACGACGGCACGGTCCAGCAGGACGGTCTCCGTATAGGTGCCGGGTGCGACCGCCACGAGATCGCCGGGCGCCGCCGCGCGGACGGCGTCGCCGATGCGGCGGAAGGTGCCCCGGCCGCCCTGTCCTCTGGGCGCCACCGTAAGACGGGTCATGGTCTGTTCCTCGCGGGTTCTGCGGATTGGGGCACGGATGCCTACGGGGCGGTGGTCCCGGGACCGGGGGACGGCGCGGGCGGCGGCACCTGGTACCAGGACGGGTTGATGCTCGCGCGGTACGCGGAGGTCAGGAAGACCGACTGGATGCTCTTCTCGAAGATCTTGAAGGGCAGTTGCAGCCAGAAGTCCGCGAAGCCCTGGCGGTGGAAGAGCCGGCCACCGGTGCTGAGCAGGGCGATGTTTTTCGCGAGACCGGTGGACACCGACGTGGTGAGGGAGGCCAGGGCATTGATACCGCCGTCGCCGACCGCGTCCCAGCCGGTGAGTTTGACCGTGTTGCCGTTCGCGTCGCTGACGCCCCACACCGCGGCGTTCATGGATCCGTTGACCCAGCCAGCGAGCACACTGGTGCCGACACCGAAGCCGAAGTCGTAGGTGCCGCCGCGCCAGCGTGTCGCGGTCTCGTTGCCGCCCCACTCGTTGGCCCAGGTCTTGTCGTGGTTCATGGGCCTGCGGTTCCAGTGCTTGCCGCCGTCCACATTGGCCAGACCGGCCCGTCCCGAGCCGAGATCGCGGAAGAGCGGCAGGCTGTTCTCGTGCACGAGCGTGCCGACGCCGGTCTTGATACCCGCCGACACGGCCGCGTTGGCGAACGACTTCAGGGCGTCCTTGCCCGTGAAGGGCTTGTTCTGCGCCGCCGCCACGATGCCGTTCACGGCCAGGTTGGCACCGAACTCCAGGATGAACTCCTGGCCGAACTCCAGCGCCGCCTTGCCCGCCACCGTCTGCCAGTACGGCTGGTACAGCGACTCACCCAACTGGGGTGTGCCGCTCCACGGCATGCGCTGGGCCTCGCGGACCCGGCGGCCCCAGCCCCGGACCTCGGTGAGCTGCCCCCGGAAGTCGTACTCGTTCCCGGTGAGCTGGAGGCGTCCGTCGCGGGTCTCGAAGACCAGCCCGCTGTCGGTGCGCTGCGCGACGAGCGAACCGTTCGCGTCGTAGGTGCGCCACTGGCCGCGCCACGCGTCGGTCTCCAGGAACGTCCCGTCGCTCAGCGCCTTGCGCTGACGGACGACCGAACCGTGGTCGAACTCCTTCCAGACGCCGTCCGCCGCCCGCGCGTTGGCGTCGGCCCGGAACTCGCGCACCCGCAGCGGACCGTTTCCGTGCGTCGGTACGGAACGGAGCACCGTACCGCCGCCGGGAGCGCCGTCCGGCCGCAGGATGTCCTGCCAGTGCCGGGCGCCGGGGGCCCAGTCGTCGCGCCAGGCGCCGTCCCGCCACCACTGCCGTACCTGCTGTCCGCCGCCGAAGTCGACGGCGTTGCCACCGCGTTGGTATTTCGCGCTCAGCCAGCGGTCGCCGTCCGCCCAGGCGTCGACATAGGAGCCGCCGTCGAGCATCCGCCGCTCGCGGACCAGATTCCCGGCCGCGTCGAAGTCACGGAAGGAGTCGTCCCAGGACAGGGCCGGGTTGTTGGAGCCGCGGAAGAATTCACGGCGTCCGGCGAAGGGACCCGGGCCCGCGGTGATGTCCGCGCCGTCGCCGTCCACCAGCTTCCAGGTCCACCTGTCGGAGTCGGGATGCCCGGAGCCCCGGACGAAACGGTCTCCCTGGCCGGCGGGAACGGCTGACCGGGACGGATGCTGGATACCCGTCAGGTTCCCGTGCGCGTCACGGGTCACCCACTCGCCGCGCTCGCGGGGCTGGTGGGCGAGCGGCGGGTCGCGGTATTCGCGCACCGAGCCGTCGAGCAGCCCCTCGCGGGCGACCGGCCACTGATCGGGCGGCGAGCCCTGCACGGCGATCCGGTCCTCCCAGAGCGTCCTGCCGCTGCCCGGCGTGTCCACCCGGTAGCCGCCGGGACGGCCGCCGGACTCGTGCCACGCCCTCGCCGCCGCGTCGGGATCGTGGGCGGGCCGGGGCGCGTGGTCGCCCACCTTGAGCGTGTTGCCGTTGTGCAGCTTGTTCGTGGACCGTACGAAGTCCCCCCGCGCGCCGATGTCGACGGCGCCGCCGTCCATACCGACATAGCGGGCGCCACCGGTGACCTGCGCGCCCGGGGCCTCCTTCGACCACAGGAACATCTGGAATCTGCTGTCGCCCGCGAGATGGGCATGACTGGGCGGCGTGTGTCCCACGTCCCGCATGAAGTGGTTGCGGAACAGGGCCGGCGGGCGCTGCTCGCCCAGGCGCTCGGTCCTGAGCTGGACGCCCGGTGCCAGGGTCTCGTTCCTGCCGCTCTCCTTGCCGTGCGGCGACTGGCGCTCCCACAGGTCGGACCGGTGCCAGCCGCCGTCCCGGGCCACCAGCCGGTGCTCCTCGAAGTGCCCCGCGTTCCCCGGGAGATGCGCGGACCCCCACTGGCGCTGTACGACCGCGCCGTCGGCGTCGGTGTCGGTCCAGCCGCCGCGCTCGTGGGTACGGCGCCCGCTGCCCAGCTCGTTGCCCGCGCCGTCGTAGCGGTGCCAGGTCCAGCCACCGTTGGGGTCCCTGACCCCGATCACATGTCCGGCGCCGTCGCCGTATTTCTGGAGGCCGTCGCGGTACTCACGGACCGCGCTCAGGCCGGACCTGCCCTCGCCGACACTCGTGTGCGGGGTGTCCCACCAGCCGGTGCCCGCGGTGTCGTAGTGCCGGTGTCCCCAGCCCCTGAGCTGCCCGTCGTCGCTCCACCGGGTCCAGACCGTACGGCGGTTGAAGTGGCCGAAGCCCACGGTGTCCGTGCGGCGGAAGGCGTCCAGCACATCACCGTCCGGCAGCACCCGCCGCTGGAACACCTCGACGCCCTTGCCGGTGGAACTGTCCAGCCGCAGCCAGCTCCCCTCGGGCCCGTAGGACGTGACCTTGCCGTGGTGGAAGGTGCCGTCGACCGCACGCTGCCCGGCCCTGGTCCGGTGCCAGGTGGCGTTCCCGCCGCCCTGCGGGAACTCCACGACGTACTGGAAGTCGGTCCGCCTGCCGTCCTGGATCACGTTGAGGCCCTGGCGTATCCGGCTGCCGTCCGCGCGGACCTCCAGGAACTCGCCCTGGCGGAGGCTGCCGTGACCGGCCCACTCGGTCCTGGTGCCGGCGCCGCCGGGCAGCGGCGTGACCTCGCGCAACAGCGCGCCGGAGGCCGGGTCGAAGACCTGCCGGCCCCCGCCGGGCAGGGCGACCTCGAAGCGTCCGCCGTCTCCCCGCGCGGCGGCCCGGCCGTCCGTCGGGTTGAAGGCGTCGTCGATCCAGCGCAGGCCGCCGTCCGTCCGGACGTCCAGATACCCGGCGGGGTTTCCGTCCCGTCCGGTGAGCGCGGTTCCCCGGCCGGTGTGTGCGCCGTCGGGGCCGTACAGCTGATAGCCGGGGCCGTCGGCGACGCGGAACCCGCCGGTGTCCGCGACGGCTCCGACCCGGCCGGGCAGCGGCCCGCCGGCGGCATCGGTGAGGCGGTGTCCGCCCGTCCCGGGACCGCCCGCCACGACATACGAGGTGCGGCCACCGGGCTCCGCGAGGGCGACGCCCCGCTCCACCTCGATTCCGCGGGCGTCGAAGCGGACGGACACACCGGTGGCGGGGTCGGTGACCCGGATCCCGCCGCCGTCGAGGAGATCCGGCCGGCTGCCGGGAAGCGGGGTGCCCCGGAGGTCGGTCACGACGCGCCCGCCGCCGCCCGCCGTGACGATCCGGTCGGCGGCCGCGAAGCCGCCGCCGGGACCGCGCAGCCGGATGCCGTCGCCCGTGTACACGCCTCCCGCGTCGAAGGCGACCGTACGGCCGGTGGCCGGGTCGCTGACGCGGAAGCCGCCGCCGTCCAGCACCTCGAAGTGCCGGCCGCCACCCTGGTGGAGGCGGTGCGCGCCGGGGAGGCTGTCGACGGCCATGCCGTGGTACGGGGCGCCGTCCCGCCCGTACAGAGGTGTGCGCTGGGCGAGTTGCCGGCCGTCGGCCGGGTCGAAGTCACGGTACGCGCCGTCCGGTCCGGTGAGCCGGATCCTGCCGTCGCGCACCTCGGCACCGGCGCCCGCGCCGGGGCCCTCGATCCGGGGAGGAGCGGGGGTGGCCCCCGGGCCGTCGGCGCCCAGCCGCAGTACGTCTCCCGTCGGCCGCCCGTCGAACCCGGTGAGCGGCACGGTCCTGCCGGCGGGAGGCGCGGGAGCGTCACCGCCGAGGCGGCGGGTGTCCGCCCGCCCCGCGAGCAGGCCGTCCACCTCGATGGCGCCGGGACCGCGGAGAGCCGGGTCGCGGGCCGGGAGGAGCGGCGCGTCGTCCAGCGCGTGCGTCACGCCGTCCGGGCCGGGGCCGCCGCTGCCCCGGGGGCCGTCGGGCCGTGGCGCGGTGGGCGCCGGGACCAGGGGACCGCGGTGCCCGTGCGGGAGCAGGGGATCCGGGAGGTCGTTCGGGGCCTGCATGCCGGCGACGAGACGCGGGTGTTCCAGCAGGCTCTGGGCGTAGACGGCGTTCATGCCCTGGTCGACACGGCGGGGCTCCACGCCGAGGTCGGTGAGCCTGCGGTAGGTGTCGGAGTAGTGCTGCCCGGCGCTCTCCAGGGCGTTCTGGAGCCGGATCTCATGGACCCCCGGTCCGTGCGAGGTCTCGCCGACCACGCCGCGCACCCTGTCCCGCGCCCGGCCGAGGTCGTGGCGGGCCTGGCTGAAGTCCCGCCACGCGTCGCGCCGGATGTCGCGCAGCGGGTCGTCGGCCGCGCCGAACAGCGCGTCGACCCGGTCGGAGTCCCTGGCCCAGAGCTGTTCGATCTGCGCGGGGGTGAGGCGGTGGGGCTGCCCGGGAGCACCGGTCGGCCCGGTCCCGCCGGGGAGGCCGGGACGGCCGTCGAGGGGGGCGGGCACGACGGGCGTGCCGGTCCCGCCGGGGACACCGGTGACTCCGGCCGGGGTGTCCGGCGGGAGCGGGGCGCCGGCCCTGGCGGGTACTCCGGCATGGGCCCTGCCCTTGCCCTTGTCGAGAGCGGACGGACCGTCGCCGGGCGTCACCACCGCGCCGTGCCCGCCCGGCGCTCCGGCCAGGGCGTGGTCCCCGCCGCCGGGAGCCCGTCCGGCCCGGCCCGAGTCCACCAGGTCGAAGGCGGAGCCGAGACGGTCGGTGGCGGCTCCGGCCGGGTGCGGGGGAGTGGCCTGGGCGGAAGAGAGGACGGGAGCAGGGGTGCTGGGCAGGGCGGGGCCCGGCGAGCGTACGAACTCGTCCAGGTGGAGCCGTACGTGATTGGCCGTCAGGGCGCTGGTGGTGCGGTCGGCGAGTGCGGCGCCGCCGCTCACCGTGACATCCGGGCGTGCCCGGCCGCCCGCGACAAGGTCGAGGGCCGAGAACCCGCCGCCGGCGGACGTCTGGACATGCGGTGCCTGGACCGCCGGGTGAGCGGTTCCCGGCACCGTCCCGCCGGGCGGCGGGGCCAGCAGATCGGCGGTGCCCACCGTGCCGGGCGGCGGGGCTCCGGCGCCGGTGAGTGCCGGGTGCGCGCCGGGCGGCGGCGCCTGCACCGCGGTCAGCGCGGTGTGCCCGATGCCGGCGGTCCCGCCCGGGGCCGGGGGCGTCAGGAGCTGCGGTGTCGCGGAGACGCCGGGCGGGGTGACCGCGGTGGCGGTGAGAGCGGTGTGTACGGGGACCGGCGTCGTCCCGGGCCGTGTCAGGGCCAGGAGATCGACGGTGACCGTCCCGGACGGCGGGGCCTGGACACCTGCCGCTCCGGCGTGCGCGGCGCCCGGCAGCAGCGTACCCGCGGCGCCGTGTCCCACGGCGGACGGGGCGCCCGCCGAGGCGGGCAGATAGAGACCGGACGGGTGCGCGATCTCGGGTGCGCCGCTCCCGCTGACGCCGAGCACGGCGTCCATCCGGCCCGCCGGGTTCGCCCAGCCACCGGTCCGCACCGCCCCGAGCTGGGCGGCGGGCATGTCCACCAGGGCGTCCAACTGGCGCGACGCGTGGAAGCCCAGTCCGGCGCGGTCACCGACCCCGGCGCCGAGCTGGCCCACCGGCCCCAGATGGAGCGCCGGAGGCTGAAGTGCCGTGTGGAGCGGCCCGTTCGCGGCCTCGAAGGGCCGCAGCCCCGACCACTGGCCGGCCCAGTCGCCGAGCCGTACCTGCGCCAGCTCGAAGCGCGGGAGGTCGACCAGGCCGTCCACCGCGCCGGTCGGGATCGGAGCGGCGCTGACGGCGCGGCCGGTCGCGCCCGTCAGGGCCGCGCCGTACCTGTACTGGCCCAGGACCCCGCGTTCGAAGAAGCCGATCTTCAGGGCCTTCGCCAGGCCGAACCGGCCGATCTCCCGCGCGTCCACCGGAAGCAGCAGGCGCAGCCATTTGCCGTCGCCGAGTTCGGCCCTGGCGAAGTTCCAGGTCGCGCCGAGCCCGGCCCGGCCGCCCTGCCACGCCATCACCGCACCCCTGCCCAGGGCTGGCGGCAGGGCGCGGACCAGGCCGGGAACGGCTTTGACGCCCTGGATGGCGATCAGGCCGCCGCGCTGGACGACCATCCCGGCGAGCTGGGGCATGTGCTGAACACCCCTCATCACCCACAGACCGCCCTGCCTGACCCAGCCGGTGCCCAGCACCAGAAGGTCCCGCATGCCCGGCAGGATCTGGGCGAAGCGGAAGCCGCCGCCGGTGAAGAGATTACGGAGCAGCACCAGGGCGCCGCGTCCGAAATTCGCCAGGCCCTGGGTGAACGCCTTGGTGCCCGCCTTGATGATCTGGAAGATCGGCAGGCCCTTCGTGGTCGGGGCGATCAGACCGAGCCCGGCCAGGAACAGGTCGAGGAAGGTCGCGTCACCACGCGCGAAGTCCACGACGGTCTTGATGAACAGCGTCAGATTGACACCGAGGGCCAGCAGCGCGATCGGGCCGCCGAGGATGAGCGCCGGGATGATCAGAATGATCGCGAGCCACTGGAAGGCCTCCCAGAAGACCTTGCACGCGGAGACGGGCAGCGAGATGTGAGAGACCGCGGAGATCCGCCCGGCCACGCTCCGGCCCTGTTCCGCCTGGCTCTCACCGGCTTCCCGGGCGGTCGTCGTGTACTGCTCCCGCGTGGGGTCGTCCTCCGCGAGCCCGCGCCCGGACGCGAGGGCGGAATCGGCCCGCTGCTGGTGCTCGGTGACCGTCGTGGCCCATTCGCGGAGCGCCCCGGCCGAGGTCTCGAACGCCCAGGCCACGTCCTCGACATGGCCGCGCAGCCGGTTGTCGACCTTGCCCCGCAGCGCGTCCGCCGCCTCGCCGACGAACACGCTGTCATTGGCGTTGCTCATCACCGCCTCGATGGCGACCCAGATGCGCCGCGCCGTTCCACCGAGCTCGGTGAACAGGTCGGCGAGCCGGGTGATCTGGTCGGGTTCGCCCGGTGTGGGGTCTCCCGAGAGGCCGATCGCGTTCCAGTCGGTCGGACGTGGCATGACGGCCTTCCCCTCCGTACCCCGTGTGCTCCCGAGAGACCACGTGGCAGTGCGGGCCGCGGTTCACGGCGCGGCCGGGTTTCCGCCGCGGGTGCCCTGAACAGCCCTGAACGGCCGTGAACCGGATCGCCGCCCCGCACGTGGTCCTGCCGACCGGGGTAGTGAAGGCGCCAGGGAGGCATACCGTGCCGGACAGGCTCAAGATCGACTACGACGTCCTGAACGACGCGAAGCGCGACATGCAGCGACTGGCCGGGGACATCGGCCCGATCCTCGACAGCAGCCTCTTCACCGAACTGGCCGTGGGCGACGACGCGGCCAGGATCCTGGGCAGCGTGGATGTCGCCGACGCCGTCTCGGGACTGCGCGCCGAGGCCAAGAACACGCTCAGCAGGGCCTACGACGGGCTCATGGAACTATCGAACGCCTTTGGCTCCGTCGGCGAGGCGTTCCTCTCCTTCGACTCCGAACTGGCCCAGGGCATGGGCATCACCGGGAGCAACCTGGGTCTCGGGAACTACTTCCGGCAGAAGGAGCAGTGGGACTACCGGCAGGCCCATCTCGACCAGTGTGTGCCGGGCCCCGACGGCTCGATGCCGGACTTCTGCTCCGCGACGGACCCGGGACCGACCCCGCCGCTCGACCAGACGATCACCACCGAACGCGGCAGCGTGCAGACGCATCTGACGCTCGACGAGAACAACCATGTGGTCAAGGAGGAGTCGACCGTCACCTACGACGGGAAGACGTACACCTCCACCACGACCTACAGCGACAACGGCAACAGCTATGTCACCGACACCGCGTACCCGGACGGCAGCACGGTCCGCTCGGAGACTCATCTCAACGCCGACGGCAGCGGCACCATGACGGTCACCAACAGCGACGGTGAACACACCGAGTACACCCGTGGCCCGCGTCCCGCCGACGGACAGAACCCGCCGGAATGGTCGGTGGTGGGCGGCGATCCCGACGGGGAGTGACCCGTCGGACGACGCCCTGCCCCGGGACTCCTGCCGCCGTGCCCCCGGCAGCCGAAGCCCCACACCGAAGTGAAACCTGACAACCGCACCTCACAAGAGAAGCGAAGGACGACATGGCCTACAACGGAATCAATCTCCAGTACGACAAGATCGAGGACGTCGCCGGCCTGCTGCTGGCCGCCCATGAGCAGATCGTGCCGATGCTGGTCAACCTCCACAACAGGGTCAACCTCCTGGTCGACGACGGCATGGTCTTCCAGCAGTCCAGCGAGGTCATCAGGACCACGTACAACAACTTCGACACCAGCCTCACCGCCGCCGTCAAGGGCATCAACGACTTCTCCGAGATGTTCAACGGCATCATGAAGAACGCGATCGACTTCGACGAGGGCATCAAGAACAGCCTGAACCAGGGCTGATCAGGGGGAGAGGGGGGCGGGACCGGCCGGTCCCGCCCCCCTCTCCCTTCTCTCCGTCCCGTCCGTCCGGCCGGGTCAGCGCGTCACTGCGCGGGGCGCAGCACCGTGAGCGGCACCTGTACGGCCATGGCCGCGCCGCCGGGACCCGCCGTCCAGGCCCGCCCCGGCTGGGTCATCGACCGGATGACGCTGGGCGACAGCCGCAGCCCCGTCAGATCGCCCTCGGCCAGGTTCTTCGGGGCCAGCAGCAGCCCCCGGCGTGCCCTCCTGGCGGCCGTCGTCCAGCCGCTCAGACCCGACTGGAGACCGTCCGCCGACGCCGCGAACACCAGGCCCAGGCCCTGGTCCCGGCCGGACAGGGCGATCTCCCGCAACACCTTGTCAGCGGCCGGCGTCATCAGCAGGTCGGCGTCGTCGATCAGGACGACCCGCGGGCCGGGCAGCGCGTCGAGCGCCTCCCGTACCGCCTCCGCCGACGGATCCGACTCGGTCAGCACCCGCGCCCGGGCGTGCCGTGCCAGCGCCCGCAGCGGCGACTCCCGTGGTGTCAGCACCACCAGCGAGGTGTCGCCCGCCAGCAGCGAGACCGCGAGCGCGGCCAGGGCGTTGCTGCGCCCAGAACCTGCGGGGCCGAGGACGGCGAAGACCGAGGAGGAGGCGGCGAGATCGACGCCCACCGGACCCGCGTCGTCCCCGCCCAGCCCCAGCAGCCCCCACATCGGGCGCCGGGATCCCTCGGGCACCTTGTCGTAGGCCTCCGCGAACTCCACCGACCGGGGCAGCGACTCCACCCGGAACGGCCGCAGTTCCCCGGCCACCCGGCTGTCCCGCTTGCGCGCCTCGCGGCCGATCGCCCGCAGCGCCTCGACCTGTTCGGTGCCCCCGCCCGGGGCGAGCAGCGCCACCTGGGTCTCGGTGCCGGTGAGCACATGCCAGCCGCGCCCGGCCGGTATCGCCGCCGGGATTCTGCCCAGTTTCAGGCCCGCCGCCTGGTAGTCGCTGCGGTCGCCCTGCCGCAGCAGCAGCTTGTGGTCGTTGTGCGCCGCCAGCCGTCCGCCGAGCAGTGCCCGCTCCGAGGTCGCGACGACATGGATGCCGGCCGCCGCGCCCTCGCGGATCAGCCGGGTCACCTCCTGCACGAGCTGTCCGTGGTCGTGGTCGTCGAGGACCCCGGCGAGGGCGTCCCAGCCGTCGATGAACAGCATGATGTGCGGCGGGCGTTCGGCCTTGGGCAGCAGCCGGCGCAGCTCGGTGATCCCGGTCGCGCTCCGCTCACCGGCCAGGTCCTGACGATGCGTCAGCTCGGAGGTGAGCCGGCGCAGCAGCCGGCCGAGCCGCTCGATGTCGTGCCGGGAGACCACACTGCCGCAGTGCGGGAGCGCGGTCAGCGCGGCCAGCCCGCCACCGCCCGCGTCGATCCCGTACATGTGCACGTCCGCGCAGCTCGCGACGCGCGCGGCGGAGCCGGCGAGGGTACGGAGCAACTGCGTACGGCCGGAGCGCGGCGCCCCGATCACATAGAGATGACCGAACGAGGAGAGGTCGGCGACGGCCAGCCGCCGCTGCTGAAACTCCGGCACGTCCTCCAGCGCGTACGGGATCAGCAGCGGGCGGTTCGCCGAGAGCGGCTCCAGGTCGTCGAGCAGCACTTCCTGGTCCAGCGGCGGCAGCCAGGGGCTGCTCTGCTCGGCGAAGTCCTCCAGGCCGTCCGCCGCCTCCCGGACGGCCATGACCAGGGCCTGGAGATCGGTGGGAGCGGGCGCGGACGGGGCCCCTGTGGTCACTTCGGCCGTCTCGGGCAGTGTCGCCGGCCGTCCGAGGGCCTCCCAGGAGAGTTCGGCCGACCGCACCTCGGCGCGCGCACCGGGCACGGCGGCGGTCTCCTCCGGCATGCGTGCCGGCCGCTCGGCGCCGACCCAGGCGGTCTGGAAGGGCTCGGCCAGGCGCGGCCCCCGTTTCACCACGGCCCGTCCCGGGGTGCGCGGTGAGATGTCGACGGCCTCCTTGGTGTCGACGACGTCGTGGCTCTCCGTCTGGTCGGTGACCCGCAGCGCGATCCGCAGATTGGTGTTGGCGCGGATGTCGCCGGTGACGACGCCCGCCGGGCGCTGGGTGGCGAGGATCAGATGGATGCCCAGCGACCGGCCGCGCTGCGCGATGCTGATCAGACCGGGCACGAAGTCCGGCACCTCGCGCACCAGTGTGGCGAACTCGTCGATCACCAGCAGCAGCCGGGGCAGCGGCGCCAGCGAGGGGTCGGCCGCGCGCTTGGCCCGGTACTCGACATGGTCCTTGGCGTCGGCCGAGGCCAGCACGCGCTCGCGCCGGCGCAGTTCGGCGCCCAGGGACGCCAGCGCCCGCTCCACCAGATGGGCGTCCAGGTCGGTCACCATGCCCAGGGTGTGCGGGAGTTCGGCACACTCCTTGAAGGCGCTGCCGCCCTTGTAGTCGATCAGCACGAAGGTCAGCTCGTCGGGCCGGTTCACAGCGGCGAGCGAGATGACGAACGTCTGGAGCAGTTCCGACTTGCCGGATCCGGTGGTGCCGGCGACCAGCCCGTGCGGGCCGTCCTGCACCAGGTCCAGTACGAGCGGCCCGTCGAAGCCGGTGCCGAGCACGAAGGACGTGGTGGCGGGCCGCCGCCGCCAGCTCTCCAGCAGGGCCCCGGCGTTGGGCGGTTCCTGGTCCAGCAGGTCCAGCAGCCGCACCCGCTGCGGCAGTCCGGCGTCGTGCTCCGGGCTGACGTCGCGTACCGGCGCCAGCGCGCGGGCGAGCTGTTCGCACCAGTCGGCCCGCACCTGGTCCGCGCGGACCGCCGGGATGTCGGGCATACCGGGACGCTTCACGGTGAGCAGTCCGCCGCCGGCGAGCACCACACCGGTGCACTCCTCGGGCAGCAGCCGCTCCTGGTCGTCCAGACACACGCTGAAGACACGAACGCCGGGTCCCTCGGTGAGGATCTGGACCATGCCCGGCACATCCCGCAGCCGCCGCGCGCCGTCGGCGATCACCAGGACGTCGGGGCCGGGTATCTCCGGCCGGCTCGCGTTGCCCATGGCACGGCGGCGGGACTGGATCTGTGAGACCAGCTCGGAGACCCGGGCGGTGGTCGACGCGCTGTCGTTCCCGAGCAGGACCGCGGGCGCGGCGGCGGGACCGTCCGTCCCGGCCGGGCGCAGATGGGGCAGCCAGCGGACCCAGTCCCAGCCGGCCGCCCGGTCCTGCTCGGTCAGGACGACGATCCGCAGGTCGCGCGGGCTGTGCAGGACAGCCGACTGGATCACCAGCCAGCGCGCCAGGCCCCGTACGTCCGGCCCCGCGCCGGCCACCCCGACCACGCCGTGCGCCGGTATGTCCACGCCGACCGGGACATCGGGGATGTTCCACCTGACCGTGCGGTGGTTCTCCTCCCTGGCCGGGTCCTCCAGTTCCTTCAGCGACGGCTGGTCGGCGGTGCCCAGCCGCAGGACCAGATGGTCCGGGTCGTGCCTGCGCCGCTCCCACAGCCGGCCGCCCGGGCCGGTGGCGGTCAGCGCCGCGGCGGCCGGGTCCGGGCCCGTGACATCCCTGATCCGCCGTTCCCGCGCGACCGCCTCCCGGATCTCCTTCTCCAGGGCGGTGCGCCGCTGGGTGTAGCGGCGTTCGGCCTCCTCGTGCAGCTTCCGCCCCGAGCGGCGTCCTGTCACCCAGTTGGACACCAGCATCAGCGGGCTGAAGAGGATGAAGACCAGGAAGTAGTACGAATTGAAGACCCACACCATGACGAGGCCGAGCACGATCGGCAGCACCATCATCAGCGCCGGGAACGGCCGCTTGGCAGAGGCGGACGGCGGCTGCGGCAGCCGTACCCGGTCACCGTCGAGGTGCGGTGCGATACGCGGCGGCCGGTTGTAGTCGAGACCGAAACCGTCGGCCGACTCCGTGACCGCCGCGTCCGGCTCGACGGGGGCGGTGAGCCGCAGCAGCGTGGGACCGACGGTCAGGTCCTCCCCGGCGGGCCACGGGGTGCCGCCCGGGCTCACCGCGGCGGAGGCGGTGGGGACCGGCTCGGGACGCGGGACCCGGCCGGCCGCGGTGACGGCGTCGTCCGGCGGGGGCTGCACGGTCCTGCCGCGCACCGCGTCGCCGGGCTCCCCGGCCGTACGGTGCCAGTACGCGGAACCGTCCGCGCGGACCGTCACCCACAGGCCGCGCTCCGGTACGCCGTCCACGGCCCCGTCCGGCACGGCGCCGGCCGGCCGGATCGCGCACAGCGGGTCGGAACCGATCTCGTAGCTTCCCTGCCCGAGCCGCCAGGTCCGTCCCGCACCCGGTCCCGACACCGCGTGCAGCTCGGCCAGGACCGGTTCCGCTCCGCCGGCCGGCAGCCGTACCAGGTCGGTCCCGGCGGCCGGGCCGCCGATCCCGAGCAGGGCCCCGCTGCGCAGACCGGCACCGGCCGCGGCGGTCGCCGGGTCGAGGCGGTCGGCGCCCCGGTAGAGCGTCCGTCCCGGCCCCGCCACGGCGTCGGCGATGTCGCCGACCGTGGCCTGCGGCGGCAGCCGCAGCAGATGATCGCGTCGAACGCCGTCCGCGCTGTCGACGGTGGTGATGGTGAGGTTCACGTCTCCCCTTGGTGCGCTGATCGTTGACGCCGCTTGCCCCGTGGCGGCGGACGGAGCGGTGTGCCGAGCCGTGTCGGCCGGCCCTTGTCGCGGGCGGGCGGGCGGTGGCGTGGCGGCCTCGGCCCTGTCGGCGTACCGGACCGCCGGACAGTCCCCGAGGCGCCGGTGGCTCAGGGTGCCGGCGCCGCGCCGGCCGCCGAGACCCCGGCGCCGCCGGACTCCACGGGTTCCGCCAGGTCGTCGTCGCCCGACGGCGCGGGCGCCGTCGCCCGGGACGGCGCTCCGGCCGGGGCGGCGCGCCGTCCGCCGGCGCCGGAGGTCCCCGCCGCGGCGGAGACGCCCGCCGCACCGGCCGGGGCGGCGTCCTCACCGAGTTCGTCCGGCACGTCCGGCGCCGTGTCATGGACGGCGGAAGCCGCACCGGCCGCCGGGAGAGCGGTGCCGCCCGGCGCGCCGCCCTCGCCGTCTGCCGGATACGGCGGCAGTCCGCGCAGGGCCCGTACCACCGCCCGCGCCAGCGGAAGGGAGTCTACGCGCAGCGAAGGCGCGGCTCCGTGTATCTCCAACAGCCCGTCAGAACCGGCCTCCAGCAGCCGCGCCCGGTCACGGCCCGCGCCGAGGCACAACAGCCGCAGTCCGTCCGGCAGCCGGCTCCCTGGCGGCTCGGCGCACACGGCGAACATGCCGCCGGGCGCGGCCAGCACATCGGCGGTCGTCCGTCCCGTGTGGTGCTGGTGCACCCCCGACGTGACCTCGACGGAGCCCGCCGGGAGGCGCGCGTCGAGCTGCGCCGCGAGCGACTGCACCACCGCGCGGGCCGTTCTGGGGACGCCGAAGACGGACACCGTGGCGGGGCCCGTGAGCAGGTCCAGGAATACGGCGTGCCGTCCGTCGGTCCCGGCGCAGCACAGCAGCGGCGCCCCGGTCTCCGGCTCGGCGTCCGGGCCGGGAGCCGCCAGGTCGGCACGGGTGATCCACCAGAGGCGGGGCTCCGCCTCGTCCGCCGCCCATGGATTAGGCAGTTCGGCCCGGCCGCTCTCCGCGACCCCCGCGACCAGCACGCCGACCCGGTCGGGCCCGAGCAGCGCCCCGTACGGCCGGAATCCGGGACGCAGCCCGGCAGCGCGACGTACGGCCCGCTCCGCGTCGGCCCAGCCGGACCGGTCCCTGAGCAGCCGGGTGAGCAGGCGCAACCGCCGCCGGTAGCGAAGCTGCGCCCGGACGGGCGCGGTGAACGCCTCGGCGGTGAGCCGCGCCTGGCGCCCGACGCGACGGCGCAGCACTCGCCAGCCGCCCTGCCGCCGGACCAGCCAGTGGGTCAGCGCGACCACCAGGATCAGGATCCCGGCGAGTCCGAGCCACTGGGTCAGCCCTCCACTCGGCGCGCTCATGCGGCGACCTCGCTTCCGGATCCGATCCTGCGTTCGGTCTCGGCCCCGACCGGGCTCCCGGAGAACTCCGCCAGCTTTGTCCGGAGCGCCCGTACGCCGTGGTGTGTACGGGATTTGACCGTGCCCCTCGGCACACCGAGCAGCCGGGCGACATCCGCGCCCGGCTGGCCGAGCAGATGGACGCGGGCGACTGCCTCCTGCTGAGGCGGGTCGAGGGTGCGCAGCGCGGCGACCAGCAGACACCGGTCACCGATCCGTTCGGCGTGGTCGGGCACATGCGCGGGGGCCGCCGAGGCGAAGTCCGCCGCCGAGATCCCCACCGGCACCGACCGGTCCTTGCGCCGTGTGTCGATCACAAGATTGCGGGCCACGCGGAACAGCCACATCCTGATGGGCCGTTCGTGCCAGTCCAGCCGTGCGGTGAGCTGCCAGGCGCGCAGCAGGGTCTCCTGGACGACGTCCTCGGCGCCATGGGCGTCCCGGCCCATCAGCCCCGCGACATAGTGCCGCAGGCTGTCCCGCTCGGCGAGAAGGAGAGCGAGGGCGCGGTCCGCGGCGGGCAGCGCGGTGGCCGCCGGCGGGACTTCGTCAACGCGGTCGCGGTCGATGCGGCTCACGGCCTCAGCCCCCGGATTCGATCGAGATGTGACGTACGGACGAGAGGAGGATAGGTGCCGGTCGTGTGTTGTGTTTCCGAGCGAACACCGCTCTCAACTGCGCATCCATGGCTTGATCATGACGAACCGGAAGCGTGTGGAGACCGTGTTAACCAACCGTTTTCCCAATGTGCGTGGAGCGGCACCGGTGACGACGGAGATCCTCGGGGCACCACCCGCTTCGTCCGATCAGATCCTTCTGGAGCCCGACGTGCCGTCCTTGCCCCACACACCGAACTCCGGACGGTCCGGCGACCCGGAAACGGCGCCTTTCGCCGAGACCTTCGCCCGGCGTCCCACCGTCCCGCGGCGCGGTCTGCTGCCGGGCACACGGGTGTGGGCCACGACGGCCGCGGCGGCCGCCCTGACCGGTGCCGGCGCCATGACACTGCCGCTGCTCGCGAGCATCGACCTGACTTCGGATCAGGCGGAGCCGAGCAGCGCGGTGGCCGTCGCGACACCGGACGGCCGGGCCACCGTCACCGTCTCGCCGGCCCCGTCCGGGAAGCCGGACGGCCCGGCCGCACCGGGCCGGGAGCGGGACTCGGCGCCCGCGCCCTGGGCAGGCGGACCGTTCGTCCCGGTGGCTCCGGGCGGCCGGGCGCCGGCGCCCGGCGGCGCGGTGGCCGAGGAGAGCCCGCACACCGCGACGAACTCCCCGGCCGGGGACCAGGGACAGCAGCAGACGCGGTCCCCGGCGTCCGGCGGCTCCGGCGGAGGCGCCAAGTCCGCGCAGGACGCGCCGGCGAACCAGACGCGGGACCAGCCCGCCGGCACCACCGTTCCCGGAGTGCTGCTGGTGGGCGCCGCTTCCGGCCGCTGTATCGATGTCACTGACTCCCAGAACGGCAAGGGCAGATCAGGGACCAGGCTGCAGATCTGGACCTGTTCCCCGCAGGACAACCAGAAGTGGTCCTTCCAGTCCGACGGCACCGTGCGTTCCCTCGGGATGTGCATGAATGTGGCGGGCGGCTCCACGCAGAGCGGCGCCGCCATCCAGCTCGCCACCTGCAACGGCGGCCCCGGGCAGCAGTTCTATCTGGCCGCGGCCGGTGATCTGGTGAACCGTGCGGCCGACAAGTGTGTCGACGTCCTCGACAAGGGCACCGCGAGCGGAACCAAACTGCAGCTCTGGACCTGCAAGGGGTCGTCCAACCAGAAGTGGCGCACGGCCTGACCGGCCGCTGTGCCGTGGGCCGGCGGCGCGTGGCAGGCGCGGCGATCAGCACCGCGCCGTGAAGTCACGTCAGGTGTTTGGACGGTGACGGACGGCGTTCACCCGCCGCGCCGCCGTCGACGGCGGCGCCGTGGTGCGAGCCTTTCCGCCCGTCCCCCGGCCGGCGGTGCGCGGCGGGCCCTCCTTCCCGCGAGTGCGATGTCCCTTCCCCCTGCCTAGACTTACTGGTGAGGTACGGCCGAGTGATCCAGTGAGGCGCCCGCGTACCGGGGGACGGACGCGCCTACTCCAGTGGAGATGCCATGGGCGAGAACCCACGCCGGCAGGACGTTCTGGACAATCCCGCGCTCGATCACGGAGTGGCGTTCACCCGGGAGCAGCGCCGGAAGCTGGGGATCACCGGGCGGCTGCCCCCGGCGGTCCTCAGTCTCGACCAGCAGACCGAGCGCGCCTACCGCCAGTTGGAGGAGCAGCCCGGCAATCTGGCCAAGAACATCTACCTGGAGCAGCTCCACGATCACAACGAGACCCTGTACTACAAGGTCCTGCTCGACCATCTCAGCGAGCTGCTGCCGGTGGTCTACGACCCGACGGTGGGCGAGGCCATCGAACAGTACAGCCACGAGTACCGCCGTCCGCGCGGTGTGTATCTCTCCGTCGACCACCCCGAGGACGTCGAGGCGTCGTTCACGGGGCTCGGTCTGGGCGCGGACGACGTCGACCTGATCGTGGTGACGGACGCCGAGGAGATCCTCGGAATCGGGGACTGGGGTGTGGGCGGCATCGAGATCGCGGTGGGCAAACTCGCCGTCTACACCGCCGCCGCGGGGGTGGATCCCTCCCGGACGATTCCGGTGTCACTCGATGTCGGTACCGACAACGAGGCTCTGCTCAATGACCCGCTCTACCTCGGCAACCGGCACTCCCGGCGGCGCGGAGACGAGTACGACGCCTTCATCAAGACCTCCTTGGAGACGGCCTCCCGGCTGTTTCCCCGGGCGCTGCTGCACTTCGAGGACTTCGGACCGGGCAATGCCCGCCGGATCCTGGAGCAGTACGGGGGACGTCTGCGCGTCTTCAACGACGACCTCCAGGGCACCGGCGCCATCAGCATCGCGGGCGTCTTCTCGGCGCTGCGCGTCACGGGCGTACCGATGCGGGAGCAGCGCCTGGTGGTCTTCGGAGCCGGTACCGCCGGAGTGGGCATCGCCGACCAGCTCCGGGACGCGATGGTGCGCGACGGCGCCACCCGGGAAGAGGCCACCGGCCGGGTGTGGCTCGTCGACAAACAGGGCCTGCTCACCGACGACATGACCGGACTGCGCGATTTCCAGCAGCCGTACGCCCGTAAGGCGTCGGAGGTCTCCGGCTGGGCTCCCGACCGCCGTGCGGACATCACACTGCTGGACACCGTGTCCCATGCCCGCCCGACCATCCTGATCGGTACGTCCACCGTGCACGGCGCCTTCACCCGCGAGATCGTCGAGGCGATGGCCGCGTCGGCCGAACGCCCGGTCGTCTTCCCGCTGTCCAATCCGGACTCACGCATCGAGGCGATGCCGGCCGATGTGATCGCCTGGTCGCACGGCAAGGCGCTGGTGACCACCGGCATCCCCGTCGACCCCGTCGAGTACGGGGGCGTGACCCATATCATCGGCCAGGCCAACAACGCGCTGCTCTATCCGGGGCTGGGCCTGGGCACCATCGTCTCCCGGGCCCGCAAGGTCACCGACGGCATGCTGCTGGCGGCGGCCGAAGCGGTCGCGGGACAGGTCGACGTGAGCGAGCCGGGGGCCTCGCTGCTGCCGCCCGTCGCCGACCTGCGGGCCTCCTCGGCCGCGGTGGCGGTCGCGGTGGTCCGGGCCGCGATGGCCGACTCGGTGGCCGAGGAGCCGGTCGACGACCCGGTGCAGGCCGTGCTGGACGCGATGTGGCAGCCGGTCTATCCGGACGGAGAGACATGACGGCCGCCGGGGACGGCGCGGCCGGCACGGAGCATCCGCCGCGGATCCTTGATGTGCCCATCGGGCTGACGGCGACCGGGCGGCGCCGCGAGACCGACTCCATGGGCGCGATCGAGGTGCCCGCCGACCGCTATTGGGGAGCCCAGACCCAGCGGTCACTCATCCACTTCTCCATCGGCGACGACCGGATGCCGTCCGCCGTCTACCACGCGTACGGCTATGTCAAGAAGGCCGCCGCGGTCGTGAACGGCCGGGCGGGACGGCTGCCCGGCTGGAAGGCGGGACTGATCGCCCGCGTCGCCGACGAGGTCATCTCGGGAGAACTCGACGAGCACTTCCCCCTCTACGTGTGGCAGACCGGCTCCGGCACACAGTCGAACATGAACACCAACGAGGTGATCGGCAACCGGGCCGTCCAACTGGTCGGCGGTGAACTCGGTTCCAAGACCCCGGTCCACCCCAATGACCACGTCAATATGGGCCAGTCCTCCAACGACACCTTCCCCACGGCGATGCACATCGCGGCGGTGCGGGAGATCGGCGGCCGGCTTGTGCCGCACGTGGAGCGGCTCCGCGCCGCGATCGACACCAAGGCCCGGTCCTGGCACGACGTCGTCAAGATCGGTCGCACCCACCTGGAGGACGCCGTACCACTGACGGTCGGTCAGGAGTGGTCCGGATACGCACAGCAGCTCGGCGACGCCCTCGACCGGGTCAGGGCCACCCTGCCCGGACTCCATGAACTGGCCGTGGGCGGCACCGCCGTCGGCACGGGCATCAACGCCCCGGACGGCTTCGGCGCGGCCGTGGCCGCGGAGATCGCGGAGCTGACGGGACAGCCGTTCCGCACGGCGCCCAACAAGTTCGCCGCACAGGGCGGTCTCGACGCCATGGTCGCCGCCTCGGCGGGGCTGCGCGGGCTGGCCGTATCACTGATGAAGATCGCCAACGACATCCGGTGGCTCGCGTCGGGACCTCGCTGCGGGATCGGTGAACTGACTCTCCCGGCGAACGAGCCGGGCAGCTCGATCATGCCCGGCAAGGTCAACCCGACGCAGTGTGAGGCCATGGTGATGGTGTGCGTCCAGGTGCTCTCGGAGGACTCGGCGATCGCCTTCGCCGGCTCCCAGGGAAATTTCGAGCTCAACGCGATGCGCCCGATCATCATCGGCAACTTCCTGCACTCGGCACGGATCCTCGGCGACGCCTGTGTCAAGCTGCGCGAATACTGCGTCGAGGGAGCCGGGCTCGACCGGGACCGGATCGCCGACTATGTCGGCCGCTCCCTGATGCTTGTCACCGCGCTCTCTCCGGTGCTCGGCTACGACCGGGCCTCCGCCATCGCGCACAAGGCGGACAGGGAGGGCACCACACTGCGCGAGGCGGCTCTGGCCAGCGGCTATATCGACGCCGAGCGTTTCGACCGCGTGGTGCGGCCGGAGGACATGGTCTGAGCTCGGTCTTTCACCTGTGCGGCGTGGACGCGGGGTCGGGCCTCCCCGGCGCTCGTCGTACCGCCGGGACGGCCTCAGGGCTGGTCGTCAGGGCGCTGATCCGACGGGCTATCGTGGACCGCATGCCCGCCCCAGAACTCATTCGTATCGTCTCCCGCGACTCGCCCATGGCCCTGGCCCAGGTGGAGCGCGTCCGCGCCGAACTGGCCGCGCTCCACCCCGGCACCGCGACCGAGGTCGTCCCGGTCAAGACCACCGGCGACAAGTGGATGGGCGACCTCTCGCAGGTCGAGGGCAAGGGGGCCTTCACCAAGGAGGTCGACGCCGCGCTCCTGGCGGGCGAGGCGGACCTCGCGGTGCACTGCGTCAAGGACGTGCCCGCGGACCGCCCGCTGCCCGCCGGCACGACGTTCGCGGCGTTCCTCAAGCGTGACGACATCCGTGACGCCCTGGTCCACCCCGGGGGCCTCACGCTCGACGAACTCCCGGCCGGGAGCAGGATCGGCACCTCCTCGGTACGCCGCGTCGCGCAGCTCGCCGCGTCCCACCCGCACCTCGAATGCGTGCCGTTCCGCGGCAACGCCAACCGCCGGCTGGAGAAACTCGCCGCGGGTGAGGCCGACGCCATCCTCCTGGCCGTCGCCGGTCTTGAGCGCATCGGCCGGGCCGACGTGATCACCGAGATCCTCTCGCCCGAGACGATGTGCCCACCGATCGGCGCGGGAGTCCTCGCCCTGCAGTGCCGCGAGGACGACACCACGCTCATCGATGTCGTCAGCGAGCTCGGAGACCCGGACACCTACCGCGAGACGACCGCGGAACGGATGTTCCTTCATGTCCTCCAGGGCCACTGCAACTCACCCATCGCCGGCTACGCCAAGGCCCGGCGCAACGGTGACCTCTCGCTGCGGGCCTGCGTCTTCACCCCGGACGGCAAGACCGTACTCAACGCCCACGAGTGGGCCGGCCTGCTCAGCCCCGCCGACCTCGGCGCCTCCGTCGCCCTCGCGCTGCTGCGCCAGGGCGCCCGCGAGCTGATCGACACCATCGCGCACTGAGAGCGGCCCGTGCGTCCCGGCGGCGCCTTCGGAGCGTCGCCGGGACGGCACACGGGAACGCCGCTGTGCGGCGCGGTGGCATAGCCTGGGGTAGAAGCGGCCGGATCAGGCAAGACGGCCGCGCCCCCAGGCGCCGTCCTCGGGTCCGCGTCCCTCGTGCCGTCCGGGCACCGACGTAACCGTCCATGGCGTCGCCGATACACGGCGGCCCTCAGCCGGCCCCCCCGCCAGCGTGCCCGTACGGGTCAGGGGCTTCGGCGCCGGACACACCGGAGAGGACCTGCCGGCCGGAGAGGACTTGACCCATGAACGCCGCATCGATCAGCGAGTCCGTCCGCCAGGACAGCCCATCGGGGCCGGGCGCCGTCCCGGACGTCCGCGAGATCGTCGACCGGCACTGGCGGATGCTGATCGGCGGAGAACTGAAGGACGCCGCCTCGGCCGGGACACTCGACGTGGTGAACCCGGCCGACGAGACGGTCGTCACCCGCATCCCCCTGGGCGGCCCGTCCGACGTGGACGACGCCGTGGCCGCGGCGTCCCGGGCGGCCCCGGACTGGGCGGCCACATCGGTCACCGACCGGGCCCAGGTACTGAGGGATCTCGCCGACGCGATCGAGACCCACGGCGAGGAACTGGCCTGGATCGACACGGTCGACAACGGCAGCCCGATCGCCGTGATGCGCGACGACTTCCGCATCGCCGTACAGCAGTTGCGGTACTTCGCCGGCCTCGCGCTGCACCTGCGAGGAGAGACCATTCCGACGGCCGGGCGGAACTCCGCCGACTTCACACTGCGCGATCCGTTCGGTGTGGTCGGACGGATCGTGGCCTTCAACCACCCGCTGATGTTCGCCGCCGCGCGTATCGCCGCCCCCTTGCTCGCCGGCAACACGGTGGTCCTGAAACCGGCCGAGGCGACCTCCGTGTCGGCGCTGCGCCTCGGCGAGCTGGCCGCCGGTGTCGTGCCCGCCGGTGTGCTGAACATCGTCAGCGGTCTCGGCGGCGTGGTGGGTGAGCGCCTGGTGACCCACCCGGACGTGCCGCGCATCGCCCTGACCGGCTCCGAGCCGGTCGCCCGCAGGATTCAGGCCCAGGCCGCCGACGTCGCGGTCAAGACGGTCACCCTGGAACTCGGCGGCAAGAACCCGCTGATCGTCTTCCCCGACGCCGATCTGGAGGACGCGGTCGAAGGCGCGGTGAGAGGGATGAACTTCACCTGGCAGGGGCAGTCCTGCGGGTCGACCTCACGGCTGCTGATCCACCGTTCCGTCTACGACCAGGTGGTCACGGAAGTGGGCAGACGCCTGGACCGGATGCGGGTCGGCGACCCGACACGGCCGGACACCGACATGGGACCGCTGGCCTCCGAGAACCAGTACCGCAAGGTGACCGGCTACATCACGGCGGGCCTGTCCGATCCCGCGCTGGAACTCGTCGCGGGCGGCCAGATCCCGGACGGGCCGGGATACTACGTACGGCCCACGCTGTTCTCCGCTCCCTCGGGCGCCACCGGCCCGCTGTTCACGGAGGAGATCTTCGGCCCGGTACTCGTCGCGTCGCCGTTCGACAGTTACGACGAGGCCATCGCGGAGGCGAACGCCCTGCCCGTCGGACTGACGGCCAGCGTCTGGACGAAGGAACTGCGGACCGCCATGGCGGCGGCACGCGATCTGCGGACCGGCTATCTCTGGATCAACTGGAGCGCCGCCCATGTCCCCGGCACGCCGTTCGGCGGCGTGGCCAATTCGGGCATCGGCCGGGAGGAAGGCATCGAGGAACTGCAGGAGTACACCCAGACCAAGAACGTGTATCTCCGATTCTGACCCCCGCGGGAGACGTGCCGGGCCGGGGTTCCGTCTCCGTGCCGCCCGCCGGAACGGAGCCAACGGTCTTCTGACCGTCCGTTGGCGTTCCCCTCCGCGTTCACGCGCGTTGCCGCCCCGCTCATACGTTGTCCGCCATGGGCCGACCACTGTCTCGCGCGCGTACAGCGCTGCTCGCCACCTCCGTCATCGTCTCCTGCTCCGTGTTCGCGACCGCCCCGGCCGACGCCGGGAACGCCGCGGCCACCGCCGCCGCTGAGCGGGTCGTCCTCTCCGCGGACTTCTCCGGAAGCGCGCTGCCGGCGGGCTTCCGGGCGGTGGAGGGGAGTTGGCAGGTGAGGAACGGCCGTCTGTACGGGGCGTCAACCAGTTCCTCCCAGCAGAGCCGTATCACCTTCGGTGAACACCTCGACGACTACCGCATCGAGGTGACCGCCCGCTTCGAGTCCGCCGCCGACACCGCCCGTTGGGCAGCCATGGGGCTGGACGTTCCGGCGGCCGGGGCCGTGCCCTGGTCGATCGCCACCCTGCGCACCGGCACCACGGCCGCCAACGGACTGGAGTTCGCGCAGCGGACGACGGCCAACACCTGGAATGTCACCGACACCGCCGCGGCGCCCACGGCGGCCGGGACCGGCCGGGACGTACGGATCGCCGCGGAGGTGCACGGTTCGATGGCGCGCTGGTTCTTCGACGGCAAGGAGGCCCTGCGCACCAGCGGTGTCGCCCGCTCCGCCGCGGGTGTGGAGGCGCTTCTGGTCAACGGCGCGACCGTGTCCTTCGACGATCTGCTCGTCACCGAACTCCCCGCGCGGAACTGGATCCGGCCCGCGGGGTCGCCGCTCACCGTCATCGGGCACCGCGGCGCCGCGTCCGCCGCACCGGAGAACACCCTGGTCTCCGACGAGGTGGCACGCAGGGGAGGGGCGGAGTACATCGAGAACGACGTCCAGCCGAGCAAGGACGGCGTCCCCCATGTGATGCACGACAGCACGGTGGACCGGACGACCGACGGCACCGGCGCCATCCGGAGCCTCACCTCCGCCCAGCTCAAGGCACTCGACGCCGGTTCCTGGTTCGCGCCCTCCTACGCCGGGACGCGTGTCCCGACCCTCGCGGCGCAACTGGACGATCTGCGCACCCGGGGCGGGGACCTGCTGCTGGAGATCAAGGGCGCGCACACCCGGGCCGAGGTCGCGACGATCGTCAAGACCATCCGTGATCACCAGATGACCGGTCGCGTATTCGTGCAGAGCTTCGAGGTGAACGCCCTGAAGTACACCTACGAGCTCGCACCCGAACTGCCTCTGGGACTGCTCCGCAGTGACCTGGACGCGGATCCGGTGGCCACGGCGAAAGAGCTGCACCTCGCCTCGTACAACCCGTCGGACGAAGCCCTGAGCGAGCGGCCCGGTGTTGTCGCCGCTCTGCACGCCGCCGGCGTCGCGCTGATGGTGTGGACGGTCGACACCCCGGCTCGCTGGAAGGCGCTGGAGGCGATGGGGGTCGACGGCATCATCACCAACCGCCCGGCGGAACTCACCGGCTGGAACGCCGCCTTCGCGCAGAAGTAGCACCGCGCCCACCGCCGGGAGAACGCCGGGTGCGGCGGCCGCGGCCCGTGAGGCCGGTCTACGACCTCATGGGCCGGGGCCGCCGGTCAGGGCCTCACTCCGCGGGCTTCGGTGGCGCGAGAGGCTTCGGGGTGGCGATGCCCGCCGGGAGCCGGGGGACGCCCGGGGAGCCGCCACCGGTCTCCGGCAGGGGGCTGCGGCCACGGGGAGCGTCCCAGGCGGGTTCGGCCGAGAGGTAGGTGGTGCGGCTGACGAGGTCGCCGTCCTTCTTGCCGCCCCGGACGAGCACCTCGGTCTCCAGGAGCTGGGTGGTCGCGGGGGAGATGATCAGACGGCTGCTCCGGTCGCCGTTGTCCAGCTCGACCGCCGTACCGTCACGTCCTGTGCTGTCCTTGACCTCGCCCGCCAGGCGCACCCCCGGAATGCCGGCGAGGACCTCGTACAGCGCGGCGCGCAGCCGAGGGCCGGCCGGCGCCCGGGACAGCAGCGCGTCGACACCGTTGAAGAGCGCCTCCCAGGCGGCGGGCCCGGTGGCCCCGCCGAGCAGCCGCGCCTGGAGCGCCCTGGGATCGGTGGGCAGCGTCCCCAGATCGTCCCAGGTCACCGCCTTGCCAACGATGTCCCACGCCATCAGCGCGTCCTTGCCCTTTCCCGCGGGAAAGTCAAAGGCCGGGCCCTCACCCATGCGCGTGACCATCCCGGTCCTGCTCAGCCACGAGACCCGGGACACCGTCCGCTTTCCGGTCGCCGGCAGGACCGAGGAGGCGGTCACCTTCCAGTAAGGGGCCCCGGAAGCGGGCCTGTCGGCGGCGCTGTCCGCGACCTCGTGGAGAAAGCCCGCCGCGTCCGCGGTCGTCGGGGCCCGGCCCCCGAAGCCCAGCGTGGGATAGACGGCCACACCGGCGGCGACGGCCGCGACCGTCGCCGCGGAGACGATGAGCCGCCGGGTGCGGCGGACCGGCCGGTGGGCGACGGTCGCCACGCCGTCCTCCCGCGCGGCGGCGGCCCGTACGGCCGCCAGCGCGGCACCGACCACGGCGGGGCCGGGCGGGGCGGTCGCACCCGCGGCCCGCAGCCGGTCCGCGCCGTCGAAGTCGAGGAGTTCCCTGTCGTACTGAGTGCCGGTCATGCGAGGTCTCCTGCCAGGGGAGGGGTCTGCGGGGTGCCGAGCGCCGAGCGCAGTCGCGTACGGGCCCGGTGGAGCCGGGAGCGGGCGGTGCCCGGGGGTATGCCGACCACGGCGGCGGCCTCTGTGGGCGTGAGCTGCTCCCAGGCCACCAGCAGCAGCAACTCCCGCTCCACATGGGGGAGTCCGGCCAGTGTGCGGCGGATCAGCGGCGCCACCGCGGCGGCGTCCAGCCGCCGGTCGACCGCCTGCCAGGGGTCGTCGCTCTCCTCGGCGGCGCGCGGCGTGCGCCGGTCGTCCGAGTGCCGGCGCCAGTGCGCGGCGAGTACGTTCCTGGCCACGCCGAAGAGCCAGGTCCGCGCGGCGCCCCGGCCGGAGTCGTAGGTGCCGCGTGCCGTGTACGCCTGCAGCCACACCTCGGCCAGAAGATCGTCCGCCGCCCGCGGCGCCCGGCGTGCGAGATAGCCGTGCAGCGCCGTCGAATGCCGCGCCACCAGCGGCTCGAACGCCTCTGTGTCCCGCACCGAGCGGGTGAGAAGCTCGTCGTCCGTTTCCACTGGACCTCCCCTCCGTGGCCGCGTGAACTGCGGCCTCACCCGGTACTTGTCGAGTACGCGCGAAAGCGTTCGCGGAGCGGTCCCGCCGGGCGGTCCCTGACCCGGGCCGGCTGTCCGGATCCCGTGCCGGACTGACTGGTCAGTCAGAGATCTCCGCGGGCTCCCACACCGCGCCGTTCCGCGTCCCCGGGGGACGGGTGAGGCGACCGACCGAGACGACGACGGAATGCCGGCGGACGCTGACCAGCGCGGCGTCCTCGTCGGGGGTGCGGCCCTCGGGGGAGCCGTCGCTCCAGGCGCCGGCGAGGACCAGCACCAGGGTCAGCAGCGCGTGCGCCGGCATACCGGCGTCGACCAGCCCGTCCGCCTGGGCGGCGGCCAGTTCGCGGAGCTTGGCCACGGTCGACTCCTGGGCGACGGGCAGCGCGTCCGCCCCGGGCCGCTCCAGGCCGTACCAGCGTGCCAGCCGCAGCAGATGCGGATGCGCGCGATAGAAGTCGAAGAGCGCGCCGGCGTAACCGGGCAGGTCCCGCGCGTCGAACGGCGCCGCTGACAGCAACTCCTCGATGGCGGCCGCGTAGACCGTGTCGAAGAGCTGCTCCTTGTTGCCGAAGTAGACGTAGATCAGGTTCTTGTTGACCGATGCGGAGACGGCGATACGGTCCACTCGCGCCCCGGCGATCCCGTACGTCGCGAACTCCTGGGTCGCGGCCTCCAGCAGCCTCGCCTTCGTCACATCGGATTTCTTCACCATGGACCGAGGATATCTCTTGACCAACCAGTCCTTATCTCCCGCCCGGAGCCGACTCGCGGCAGGTGCCGCGCACTTTTTCTAACCATGTGGTTATGCTGGCGGTCGCGCACAGCGAGAGGCGGTTGAAGTGAAGGTCATCATCTTTGGGGCGTCCGGCATGGTCGGCCAAGGCGTTCTGCGTGAGTGTGTGCGGGACGAACGGGTCGAGAGCGTCCTGCTGGTGAGCCGCGCACCCGGCGGAGGCCATCACGCGAAGGTCCGTGAAATCGTCCACGACGACTTCACCGACTTCACCTCCCTCGCGGACGAATTCGCCGGCCTGGACGCCTGCTTCTTCTGTCTGGGCGTTTCCTCGGCCGGCCGGAGCGAGGAGGAGTACCGCCGCATCACCTACGACTGCACACTCGCCGCCGCGCGTGCGCTCGCCCCGGGCAACCCCGCCCTGACCTTCGTCTATGTCTCGGGCGAGGGTACCGACAGCACCGGACAGGGCCGATCGGCCTGGGCGCGTGTCAAGGGACGCACGGAAAATGAACTGCTCGCCATGGATTTCCACGCGTACATGTTCCGGCCGGGTTACATCCGGCCCCGCCACGGAGCGACGTCCAGGACCCGGCTGTACCGGCTGATGTACGCCCTCACCGCCTGGCTCTATCCGGTGCTGCGCAGACTGGCGCCGGGCCATGTGACCACGACCGAGCACATCGGCCGCGCGATGCTCGCGGTGGTGGGGCTCCGAGGCGCCGGACCGCACATCCTGCACAGCCGGGAGATCAATCAGCTCGCGGCCTGACCCGCGCGGCGGGCGGCCGGTCGCTCCCGCGCCCCTGGGCAACGGCGGGGCCGGCGCACCGTCAGTCCTGCCGCATTGATGGCCGCGGCGATGGTCGGTTACGCTGGATCCGGGTGCGAGCACCGGCGCTGAGGTCTGGCCCGCCGGCCGGAAGTCCCCGTTCGTCGTGGGGCCCCCGGTCGCAGACCACGTCCGCCGGACCCCGGCGGACGAGCGCGGACAGAGCGACGAGGGATGAGGCGGCGATGGCGATCGGACCGCGCACATCACACACCGCCTTTCTGCGCCTGCACATCGATCTGCTGCGCGTCGCCGGCGCCATCTGTCGCGCCTGACTCCGGGCCGTCCCCGCGCTCTCCAGCCGTTGGCCTGCTGACCGGGGGCCCGCGGTCCGACGGTGATTTCGGGCCCGTCGCCCTGCCGTGTACCCGGCCTCGTCGTCCGAGCGCTCTCGTTCTCCTCCACAGCACGCCGCCCCCGCGACCGCCCGGGCGGCCCGCTGCCCCTTTCCCGGCATATCCGCCATCGCGTCTCTCCGGAAGTGGTGTTTCTCCGTGCCCGAGACATCTCCCCTGCATCTCGCCATAGCGCTCGAAGGCGCCGGCTGGCATCCCGCGGCCTGGCGCGCGCCCGACGCGCGCGCCGACGAACTCTTCACCCCGCGCTACTGGGTCGATCTGGTCCAGGAGGCCGAGCGCGGCCTGGTGGACTTCGTGACCATCGAGGACTCACTCGGACTCCAGTCCGCCCGCTACGACCGGACGGACACCGGCGACACCCCCGGCCGGGTCCGCGGCCGGCTGGACGCCGTCCTGATCGCGGCCCGCGTCGCACCGTTGACCAGCCATGTCGGTCTGGTGCCGGCGGCGACGGTGACGCACACCGAGCCATTCCACCTCTCCAAGGCGATAGCCACCCTCGACTACGTCAGCACCGGCCGGGCCGGGCTGCGGATCCAGGTCTCCGCCCGCGCGTACGAGGCCGCGCTCTTCGGCCGCAGGGAATTCCCGGAGTTCCGCATCGAGGACCGGGACGACCCCGCGGTGGCCGCTCTGCTCGCGGATCTCTTCGAGGAGGCCGCCGACTATGTGGAGGCGGTGCGCCGCCTCTGGGACAGCTGGGAGGACGACGCGGTGATCCGCGACGCGGCCACCGGCCGTTTCGTCGACCGCGACCGGCTGCATTACATCGACTTCGCCGGAAAGTGGTTCAGCGTCAAGGGTCCCTCCATCACCCCGCGTCCTCCGCAGGGGCAGCCCGTGGTCACGGCTCTCGCGCACGCCACCGTGCCGTACCGGCTCGGTGCGCGGTCCGCCGACGTCGTCCATGTGACGCCGTTCGACAGCGAGCAGGCCCGGACCATCGAACAGGAGATACGACGCGAACAGACCGCCGCCGGGCGGGCCGGGGAACCGCTGCACGTCTTCGGCGATCTGGTCGTCTTTCTCGACAGCACCGAGGAGGCCGCGCGCGCCCGCAAGGCGTGGTTCGACGACCTCGCGGGTGAGGCCACGTCCTCGGACGCGCTCGTCTTCACCGGCACCCCGGCCGGACTGGCGGACCTGCTGCTCGACTGGCGGTCCGCCGGACTCTCCGGCTTCCGGCTCCGCCCGGCGTCCCTCCCGCACGACCTGCTCGCGATCACCCGCGACCTGGTCCCCGAGCTTCAGCGGAGGGGGGCGTTCCGCAGCGCGTACGGGGCCGGCACCCTGCGCGGGCTGCTCGGACTCAGCAGGCCGGCCAATCGCTACGCGGCCGCGTGACCCGGCGCCATCACCGAGCATCGAGGACGTGACATGAGCAAGCCCGTCAAGCAGATACATCTGGCCGCGCATTTCCCCGGCGTCAACAACACCACCGTCTGGAACGACCCCGCCGCGGGCAGCCAGATCGACTTCCGTTCCTTCGTCCATCTCGCCAGGACCGCCGAGCGCGCCAAGTTCGACTTCCTCTTTCTCGCGGAGGGCCTCCGCCTCCGCGAGCAGAACGGCCTCATCTACGATCTGGACGTCGTCGGACGGCCGGACACCTTCACCGTCCTGAGCGCCCTCGCCGCCGTGACCGACCGGCTCGGGCTGGCCGGCACGATCAACTCGACCTTCAACGAGCCCTATGAGGTCGCCCGGCAGTACGCCAGCCTGGACCATCTCTCCGGCGGCCGTGCCGCCTGGAATGTGGTCACCTCGTGGGACGCGTTCACCGGCGAGAACTTCCGCCGAGGCGGATTCCTCCCGCAGGACGCCCGCTACGAACGGGCCAAGGAGTTCCTGGCCGCGGCGAAGACACTCTTCGGCTCGTGGCGCGGTGACGAGATCGTCGCCGACAAGGAGTCCGGCACGTTCCTGTCCGACCCGGGGGCCGGGCACTTCGATTACCACACCCAGCAGTTCGACATCACCGGCCAGTTCAATGTCCCCCGCAGCCCCCAGGGCCGCCCGGTGATCTTCCAGGCCGGAGACTCTGACGAGGGCCGCGAGTTCGCCGCGGCCGACGCCGACGCGATCTTCACCCGACACGGCACACTGGAGGCGGGCAAGGAGTTCTACGCCGACGTCAAGGGCCGGCTGGCGCGCTACGGACGGTCCCCCGACGAACTCAAGGTCCTGCCCGGGGTCACCTTCGTACTGGGCGACACCGAGTCCGACGCCCAGGAGAAAGCCCATGTGATCCGCCGTCAGCAGGTCAGCGGCCAGACCGCGATCAAGCTCCTGGAGCAGGTGTGGAACCGTGACCTGAGCGCCTACGACCCGGACGGACCACTGCCGGAGATCGATCCCGACCCCGGCGAGCACACGGTCGCCAGGGGCCGCGCCAGTGTCCGGATGAACCGCGATCCCCTGGCCGTCGCACGCCAGTACCGCGAACTCGCCGAGGCGAAGAAGCTGTCGATCCGCGAGCTGATCATCGAGGTGAGCAGCCGGCAGTCGTTCATCGGCACCCCGGAGACGGTCGCCACCGCCCTCAACGACTTCGTGCAGTCCGACGCGAGCGACGGATTCATCCTGGTGCCGCACCTGACGCCGGGCGGCCTGGACGACTTCGCGGACCGCGTCGTGCCGATCCTCCAGGAACGCGGCGTCTACCGCACGGAGTACGAGGGCACCACGCTCCGGGAGCACCTGGGGCTCGCCGCGTTCTGAGACCCGCGCGGGCGAGCGGCCGAGCGGCGGACGGGAGAGCCGTCCGGAGGTGTTCCGCGCCTCCGGACGGCTCTCCGGCATGTCCTGCCGCCGGCCGGACGGGCGCACCGGCGGCAGGACGCCCGTGTTTCCGGCGCGGGGCGGGTCCACCGCCACGCGGGCGGCACACATCCGGTCAGGCGGGTGGCGTCGCGGGGGAATCGCTGTCCCGGACGTGACGGGATGCGACCCGCACGCCAGGAGAACGGCGGCCGGGCGGTGCAACCGGCACGGCCCCCGCGGCGTGTGGAACATCAGGGGCCGCCATGGCCGGGGGAGCGGACTCCCGCCGTCCGGACGGATGTTGTGCGGAGGCGTTCGCGGTCACGCGCCGCCGGGGTCCGGGCCGAGGGCCGGGGAAACGCCGGGTCCCGTAAGGCGGTGACGTGAAGGGGGAAGCGGATGAGGACAACGGTTCGCCGCCTCGCCCTGGCGACCGCCGTCTGCGCGGCGGCGGTGACGGTGCAGGGCTGCACGGTGCCCACCGCGGGGGTGACCGGTATCTCCGTGACCGAGGACGGGCGGCCGCTCGGCGTGATGGTGGTCTGCCACGACCACATGGACGTCGCGGAGCTGTACACCGACGGAGACAAGCCGGACGCCCCCTCGAAGACCGTCGGCAGATGGGCGCGGACCGATCCCGCCACCGGTTTCACCACCTGGCCGCTGGACGAAGGCGGCGACGGCTGGACCGTCGAACGGTCATCCTCCGGCGCTCTCGCCCCGCACCGGGTCTATACGCTCTTCGGGGGCACGAACGACAACTCGTGGTCCGCGGCCTCCGTCGACTTCACCGTCGGACACCTGGCCGCCCTCGCCCCCGGCCAGGTCCGCTACTACACCGGGGAACGCGACAGCGACGGCGACATCTACCGGACGACATCGATGGCGGACTTCCGGGCCGTGGCCTGCCGGAGCGTCTGACGCCGTGGTCCGTCCGGCCACCGGGCCGCGGCACCCGGGGCCGGAGCGCCGGAACCGAAGGCGCTCAGCCATCGCCCGGCACCGGCCAGCTCTGATCCCCGGCCCAGTCGGGGAACGAGACCCAGGGGATGTCGGGGAAGTCCGCGCGCAGCGCCTCCAGGTCGACGCTGTAACCGGACTCCGTGAGAAACGTGTACATGGCGCCCATGTCGGGGTTGGCCCGTCTGACGGCCTCCAGCGGGATCTGCCGGAAGACCACGGGCCCGCCCGCCGCCGCCCCGATGGCGCGCGCCATCTGCGTGGGCGTGGGGTCGTCGCCCGCCACCTCCACCCGGCGTCCGATCCACCGGTCCGGGTCCGCGACGACGGCCGCGACGACCCGGCCCAGATCCCGCCGGGCGACCTGCTGGAGCGGGGTCCCGGCGGGCAGCGCCAAGGTCATCTCGCCCCGGGCGATCTCCTGGCGCGCCCCCAGGGCGTTGTCGAAGAAATACGTCGGCGCGACCACGGTGGCCGGCACCCCGGAGGCGGCGAGGGCCTCCTCGGTGCGGGCCTTGGTCTCGAAGTGCGGGATCCCGGTGTTCTGGTCCGCGCTGGCCACGGAGGCCATGACGAGATGCGGCAGCGCGGACCGCGCCGCCGCTTCCACGATCGCCAGCCCCTGTGCCTTCTCCGCCTCCAGCCCCGCTCCGAAAGGCGTGGTGACGGCGAACGCCGCCGAGGTGTCCTGGAAGGCCCGGGTCAGGGACGCCGCGTCGGACAGTTCGCCGGTGACCACCTCGACGCCCGCCGACTCCAGTGCGCGGGCCCTGGCCTCACCGGGGTCGCGTACCACCGCCCGGACCGCGTGGCCCGCGTCGAGGAGAGCCCTGACGACGGCGCCGCCCTGGCCCCCGGTCGCGCCGAGTACCGCGATCTTCACTGTGCCTCCTCCGCCGGTCCGTGTTCATGTTCGTGGCTGAAAGGCCCGGTGGCCACCGCACTCGCCGAACGGACGAGCGGAACCACCGCGGACGGGCGCGGAACCGGCACGGGGCGGGCCGCGACGACGGCCGGTCCACCATCGCGCTCTCCGCACTTTACGATCATCCTATAGGCCGACCGTGGTGGAGAAACTCTCCTCCGCCACCCCAGAGCATTGAGGCGAGATCATGAGCGATTCGAGCACGACCGGCGCGGTGACGGTCTCCGACAACCCGGAGGCCGGCCGGTACGAGGCGTACATCGACGGCACCCTGGCCGGTGTGGCGCAGTACATCCGCACCCACGAGCTGGTCGCCTTCGTGCACACCGAGGTGGAGCCGGCGTTCGAGGGCAGGGGAGTGGGCGGCTCGCTGGTCAGGACCTCCCTGGACGCGGCACGCGCACAGGGCCTCGCGGTGCTCGCCGTCTGCCCCTTCTACACCGGCTGGATCGCCCGGCACCCCGACTACCAGGACCTCCTCTACACGAAGAAGAGCAGCGTCAGCGACTGAAACGCCCCACCAACTCGGCGGCATCTGCGGGCATTAGACCCCTGGATCGGGCACAGATGCCAGGAGAAAAGCGATTGCGGCTGGCGTTCGCGGTTCTCGATCTCCGCTGCAGGGCATCACCTGGGGGCACCCGTCACGGCGGACCGTTCCCAGGGAGCAGCCGATGAGCCGACTCTCCACCCACACAAGGCGGTTCACTCTGCGGGGAGAGCTGCTCCGGCCGGCGACGCTGTCCGTCGGGGACCTCAGGGAGGGCTGGGAGCAGCACCGGACCGAGGTCTCCTTCGACTGCGCCTCCAAGGGCCCCCAGGGCCACCTTTTCGAAGGGCCACTGCTGCGTGAGGTCGTCATCGGCGCCGGTCCGGCCTTCGACCCCCGGCGGCGCAAGGACCGTTCCCGCTATCTGCTGGCCGTGACCGGCGGGGACGGGCACCATACGGTGCTGTCCTGGGCGGAGTTGGACGCCGACTTCACCAACACGCCCGTCCTGCTGGCCACGCGCATGGACGGCCGTCCGCTGGATGCCGAAGGAAGCCAGCTCGTCGTGCCGTCGGACCGCTGCGGGGCGCGGTACATCAGCGCGATCACCAGCATCTGGATCGGGCAGGCGATTCCCGGGCCGCGGTGACCGCGGCGGTAGGAGCGGTACCGGAGAGAGCCGTGTCCCGTACCCGGGCAGGCCCGGGCGCGGCCTCCTGGCGTTAACCCGTCACGGCGTCAAACCGCCAGCTCACCGCATTGACCGGCCGCTCCGGGCAGGTGGATCTTTCTTCCCAGCGAGGCCATCCGCGTATCGCCGCCGACCGTGACGTCCCGCGTCGGCCCACTGCGTCATCAAGTGGAGTCCTTCTTGCGTGCCCAAAGACCATCCCCGGCGAGACCGGGCCATACGGCGAGACCCGTACCGGGCGGTGCTCGTACGAGCCGCGTCGCCCGATACGCACGACCCGGACGGACCGGCGTGAACCGGCTGATCGCCGCGGTCAGCGCCGCGCTGCTCTGTGTGCTGGCACTGCAGGTGCCGCAGCAGGCCGCCGCGGCGCCGGCCGGCGGCGGCACCACGGCCGCCGCGGAGCCGGTGTGCGGAAAACCGAAGCCGGGCGAGTTCACCTGCTTCGCGGTGCGCCGTACCGACGTGGCGAAGAAGCTCGGCGTCCAGCCGCGCACCACGGCCAGGGCCGCCGCCGCGGGGCCCGAGGGATACGCCCCCGCCGACCTGCTGTCCGCCTACGGCCTGCCCGCCGACGGAGGCGCCGGCGCCACGGTCGCGATCGTGGACGCCTACGACAACCCCAACGCCGAGGCCGACCTGGCGATCTACCGGGCGCAGTACGGCCTCCCCGCCTGCACCACCGAGAACGGCTGCTTCCGCAAGGTCGACCAGCGCGGCGGAGCGGACTACCCGCAGTCGAACGGCGACTGGGCCGGTGAGATCTCGCTCGACGTCGACATGGTCTCGGCCGTCGCACCGAAGGCCCACATCCTGCTGGTCGAGGCCGACGGACCCACCTCCGACGACCTGGGCACCGCCGTGAACACGGCGGTCGAGCTGGGTGCGAAATACGTGTCCAACTCGTACGGGGCGTACAGCGAGGACTACAGCAACCGGGCCTACGACGAGGCGTACTTCAACCACCCCGGAACGGCCATCGTGGCCAGCTCGGCGGACAGCGGATACGGCGTCAGCTATCCGGCTTCGTCGCCGTACGTCACCTCCGTCGGCGGCACCTCACTCACTCGCGACAACAGCGGGCGTGGCTGGTCCGAGAAGGTCTGGAACAGCGTCATCACCCATGCGTCCGGCGAGAAGTACTGGGGCGCACCCGGCTCCGGATGCTCCGAGGTCGAGCCCAAGCCCTCGTTCCAGACCGACTCCGGCTGCGCCGGCCGCTCGGTCGCGGACGTCAGCGCGGTCGCCGACCCGGCCACCGGGGTCGCCGTCTACAACAGCTTCTCCGACGGCGGCTGGAACGTCTACGGAGGCACCAGCGCCTCCGCACCGATCATCGCCGGTGTGTACGCGCTGGCCGGTTCCCCGGTCGCCGACACCTACCCCGCCTCGTACCCGTACCTCAGCCCGGGCGCGCTCAACGACGTGACCGAGGGCGACGACGCGAGCTGCCCGGACAGCTCGCTCTGCGGCTTCGGTTCCACACCGGAGTGCACACCGAGCTACGAGTGCATAGCAGGACCCGGCTACGACGGCCCCACCGGCCTGGGCACACCCCAGGGAGTGGCGGCCTTCAGGCCCGGCCCGCACGGCACGCTCGGCGGTACGGTGACCAACTCGTCGACGGGCAAGCCCGTCCCGGGCGCCACGGTCACCCTCGGCCAGTACCGTGCGACCACCGATGCGGACGGCCGCTACCACCTGGCGGTTCCGGTCGGCTCCTATCCGCTGTCCGTCAGCGCGTTCGGGTACGGCGACCAGAGCCTCGGCACGGTGGACCTGGCCGACGGAGACACCCTGACCAAGGACATCCCGCTCGCCGAGGTGGCCACCCAGACCATCTCCGGCACCGTCAAGGACGGCGGCGGCCACGGCTGGGGCGTATACGCCAAGATCACCGTCGACGGCGTGCCCGGCAGTGTCTTCACCGACCCGAAGACCGGCCACTATGCCGTCAAGGTGCCGATGGACCACACCTACAAGCTGCACGCCGCAGCGCTCTACCCCGGCTATGAGCCGGGCAACGCGACCGTGGCGGTCGCCGGTTCCTCGAAGACCGCCGACATCGGTCTTCCGCTGACCGGCACCGGGGCGCTCCCGCCCGGCTACGCGATCACCTACCACGGCGGCGGCCTGCAGAGCTTCGACAGCAGCTCCAAGCCGGGCGGCTGGACGGTGAAGAACAACACCGAGGCCGGCGGCTGGCAGTTCGACGACCCGCTGAACCGGGGCAACCAGACCGGTGGAGACGGCCGGTTCGCCATCGTCGACGACTACGCCCTCGGCTGGGCCCCCGCGGACACCGAACTGATCAGCCCGAGCTACGACTTCTCCAGGGAGACCAGGCCCGAACTCGACTTCGACACCGCCCTCCCGCCGCTCTACCGGCTCGACGACCTCACCGCGGACGTCGATGTCAGCACCGACGACGGACGGAACTGGACGAACGTCTGGCGTCACACCGATGTGGTCAACGGCCCGTCGCACGAGGCGGTCCCGCTCACCGCGTACGCGGGCAAGTCCGGCGTACGCGTCCGCTTCCACTTCGTCGGCGGCCTGACCGGCACCTGGCAGCTCGACAACGTGGCAGTGGGCACCCGCGCCCTGGAGACCATCCCCGGCGGCCTGCTCGTCGGGCAGATCACCGACTCCAACACCGGTGCCGGGGTGCTCGGTGCCACGGTGCGGAGCGTCGCCGTCCCGTCGGACTCCGGTCACAGTGTCGCCTCGCCGGGCGACCCGGCGGTCGGCGACGGCCTGTACTGGGCCTTCTCCAGCCGCACCGGCAAGCAGCAGCAGTTCACGGCCGGACTGGCCGGATTCGGTTACCCGGAGGTCACCACCAAGGTCAAGGTCACCGCGGACACGGTCACCGCGGCCGACATCGCGCTGCACCCGGCCCAACTGCGGCTGAACGAGACCGCGGTGGGCCGCTCGGTGAAGTGGGGCGACGAGGCGACCGTCAAGGTGACGGTGAAGAACACCGGCGGCTCGGCGGCCACCGTCTCCCTGGGCGAGAAGGGGCTCGGCGGCCCCGTCAGCAAGGCCGCCGGAGCCGCCAGACACCGGGTCAGGAGCGAGCTGACGCCCAACACCGCCACGCGCGGGTCCACCGGGGCGGCGAAGGCCACCGGCCCGGAGACCGGCCAGGCATGGGGGGCCGTCGCGGACCTGCCCGGCGGAGCGTACGGCGGTCTCGCCGCCGTCAACGACGGTGTGCTCTACGCGGGCCTCGGCCAGAGCCCCAGCGGCCAGTGGAACAAGGGATTCTTCTCCTACGACCCCGCGACCGGCGGCTGGAAGGAGCTGGCCGACGCGGTCACCGGCCGGTTCGCCCCGGCGTACGGCTTCATCCGGGGCAAGCTCTATGTCACCGGCGGCAAGGACGCCGCCGGCACACCGATCCCGGGCGGCGACGTCTACGACCCGGCGACCGACACCTGGTCCCAGATCGCCGACGCGCCCCTCGCGTACGGTTCGGCCGGCTCGGCCGTCCTGGGAGACAAGCTGTATGTGATCGGCGGCTGCGACCAGCTCAACTGCGGTACCGAGGACGTGCAGATCTACGACCCGGCGGCCGACCGCTGGTCCGCCGGCAAGCCGTACCCGAAGCCGGTCTCCTACGAGTCCTGCGCCACCACCGACGGCGTGCTCTACTGCGCCGGCGGCGCGTACCAGCCGAACGGCCAGCCGCCCGCCGACACCGCCGCGGGCTACGCGCTCGACGCGAAGACCGGTGACTGGAAGAAGATCGCGGACGCCCCGATCGACTTCTGGGGCGCCACGGGCACCGCCGCCAACGGCAGACTGCTCATCTCCGGCGGCAGCGTGATCAGCGCCCAGGCACTGACCAACGAGGCATACGCCTACGACCCGGCGGCGGACGCCTGGTCGGCGCTGCCGAACCTGGCGAACCCGCTGATCAACGCGGTGTCCGCACCCGGCTGGTATGTGATCGGCGGCCGCAACGCCGCCGGCGCGACCCAGACCGCGGCCCAGAAACTGGCGGGCTACGACCAGCCGCACGCGGATGTGCCGTGGCTCACCGAGTCCACCAAGTCGGTCACGGTCAAGGCGGGCGCGTCGGCCACCGTCACGGTGACACTGGACGCGAGCGCGATGGGACCGGCCGACGCCGGTGACCACCGGGCCGCCCTGGTCATCGACACCGACACACCCTACGGAGCGGTGACCGTACCGGTCACCATGACGGTGACCGCACCCGCCGGCTGGGGCCTGCTCACCGGCACCGTCACCGGCACGAGCACGGACGGCGACATCACACCTCTCGCCGGCGCGACCGTGCAGATCGACACGAAGAACGGCGACTTCACGCTCAGCACCGGCACGGACGGCGGCTATCAGCTCTGGCTGCCGGCCAAGGACAACCCGCTGACGGTGATCGTCGCCGCCACGGGCTACAAGCCGACGACGAGAACCGTGAGAATCGTCAAGGACGGGGTCGTCACCAGCGACTTCAGCCTGCTGCACCAGTAACACCGCACCCGCACCAAGGGGGCGGCCGCCGCGGCGGCCGCCCCCGCACGGCTTCTACTCCGGCCCTCCGGGCAGCCACCAGCCCCGGCTGGCGGCCAGCACACCGGCCTGGAACCGGCTGCTGGCACCCAGCCTGACCAGCAACGCCTGGACCCTGCGCTGCACCGTACGGTGGCCCACGCCGAGCTGTCTGGCGATCGCCTCGTCGGGCAGTCCCGTGGCCAGCAGCGAGACGATCCGGCGCTCCTCCTCACTGACGAACTCGCCGCCCTCGTCGTCGGCGGGCCCTCCCGGTATGAACGGCTGCGCGTGCTGCCACAGCGTCTCGAAGAGCGCGGACAGCGCGTCGAGCAGCGCCGACGGATGGACCAGGATGCAGGAGTCCAGTACCCGCGGTGTGGCGAGCAGCGGGATCAGCCCCGCCTGGTCGTCGGCGAGGACCATCTTCATGGGCGCCTCCGGCAGGAAGCGCACCTCCTCCCCGGCCGCGACATCCCGTTCGATGCGCAGCGTCGCGTCCGGCCTGCTGAAAGCGTCCCGGGCATGGATGAAGCGGCTGCGCACCCGCCGGCCCTCGATGTTCGTACTGGAGTTGACCATGCTGCCGTCGATCGTCTGCGCGTACGGCGGTGCGTCGATGCCTCGGATCTCCCGTTCCGCCCTGCGGAAGACCTGTTGCCCGCACCTGGCCACGCCGTCCGGGCCCGTTATCACCTCGATCAGCGGGGTGGAGTCGCGTCCGGTCCGGGCCTTCCGGTGCCGGTCGGCGAGCCGCTGGGCCAGCGCCCGGACCCGCTGGATGTCCCGCTCCCTCGCCAGCAGCAGTACCTCGACCGCGTTCTCCGGCGGCAGCGCGGCGTACCGTACGGGCCGCCCCGCCATCCGCGAGATCAGGCCACGGTCCTCCAGGCGGACCAACGCGCCCCTGAGCGCGTCATGTTCGATGCCGGTCCGGCTCTCCAGGTCGCCGACGCTCAGCGGTGAATCGTCGACCAGGGCGAAATAGGCGACCTCCGCCCAGTGATCGAGCCCCAGCACCTCCAACATGGCGCACCTCCGCATCGGCCTACCGCGTGGCTGCCCTCGACCAGGTGATTCCGTGATCGTCCGGCGCCCTCGGAAAGGTAACCCCACGCCCGGAGGCGTCACACGCGCGGGTGCCGACACTGAGGGTCATTGCCCGTGCGCCGGTGAGCGTGACGACTGCCGCACCACGGCCCGGAGCCCGTCCGGACACCGCGTCAGGGTTCGCCCGTCCGGCCGACCCGGCGTATACCGGAGGTAGGGACGAAGACGAGTGCGGCTCGCCAGGCCCGCCGGGACGAAGTGGCGTGGCGGCCCTGTGATCCGGGCACCGCCGCTGTCCACCACTGTCCACGTGGACGCGGCTGCCACTTGCGAGAGGAAAGCACACCATGGAGGTCAAAGGCGCGACAGCGCTCGTGACCGGAGCCAATCGCGGCCTCGGGCGGGAGTTCGCCCGAGTGCTCGCCGCGGCGGGGGCGAACGTCTACGGAGCGGCTCGGGACAAGACGGCGGTCAGCGACGAGGGCGTGATCCCCGTCGAACTCGACACCACCAGCGACGCGAGTGTGACAGCGGCGGCCAAGAACTGCCCCGAGGTGACCATCCTGATCAACAACGCCGGGATCGCGAGGCCGCAGGACGTCCTGCGGGCATCCATCGACGACGCCCGCCAGGAGATCGAGGTCAACTACCTCGGCTCCCTCCGGGTGGCCCAGGCGTTCGCTCCGGTACTGCGGCGCAACGGCGGCGGCGCCCTGGTGAACATCCTGTCCGTCGCCTCCTGGGTGGCGTTGCCGGGCATCCCCACCTACTCGGCGTCCAAGGCGGCGGAGTGGGCCCTGAGCAACGCCCTGCGGTCGAGCCTGCGCGGACAGAGCACTCTGGTGACCGGGGTCCACCTGAACTTCGCGGACACGGACCTGGCCGCAGGCGTCGAACTGGAGAAGATCGCGCCCGCCGACGTCGCGCGGGCCGTGCTGGTCGGGCTGGAGGAGGACCGGGAGGAAGTCATCGCCGACGACTTCGCCCGCATGGTGAAGTCCAAGCTCTGCCGGGATCCCGCCGCGCTCTATCCGCAGATCGAGCGGGACTTCGGCTGAGGCGCCCGGCCCCCGCGGCGGCCGGGCACTGACGGGCCGCCAGACCGGCACACGAGACACCGACGGTGAACGAGGAGCGTCCGGTATGACCGAAGCGCGGCAGCGGGCACGGGCGTTCTGCGACAGATTCGGACTCGGCCTGCCGGTCCTCCAGGCGCCGATGGCCGGATCCAGCCCTCCGGAACTGGCCGTGGCCGTGGCGGGAGCCGGCGGTATGGGAGCCCGGGGCGTGCTCCAGGACAGTCCCCGGCGCATCGCCGAATGGACGGAGGAATTCCGGGCCGGCTCGTCCGGTGCGTTCCAATTGAACGTCTGGATTCCTGAGACGGCCGGCCCCGACCCAGCGGAACGGCAACGTCAGATGGACGGCGCGCGGGAGTTCCTCGGCGGCTTCGGCACCCCGGGCGAGCCGGGCGGGCCTGACCCGCCGGTGTTCCGGGAACAGTGTGAGGCGATGCTCGCCGCCCGTCCGACGGCCGTCTCCTCGATCATGGGTCTGTTCGAGCCCGAGTATGTCCGCCGACTGCACGAGCGGGGCATCGCCTGGTTCGCCTGCGCCACAACACTGGACGAGGCATTCGCCGCCGAGGACGCCGGTGCGGACGTGGTCGTGGCCCAGGGCATGGAGGCCGGCGGGCATCGCGGCAGCTTCCGGCAGGACGCCGAACGCGCCGACGTCGGTCTGTTCGCCCTGCTGCCCCGACTCGCCGACCGGCTGCGCGTGCCGATCGTGGCGGCCGGAGGCATCGCGGACGGACGTGGCGTGGCCGCCGCGCTCACCCTGGGCGCCAGCGCGGTCCAGGTCGGCACCGTACTGCTGCGCTGCCCCGAGACCGGGACCAGCAAGGAGTGGGCGGCCACGCTGGAGGATCTGGGCCCGGAGGACACCGTGACCACACGTGCCTACTCGGGCCGCCTGGCCCGGGCCGTGCGCACCGCCTATGTGATGGCGTGGGAGGAGCCCGGCGCCCCGAGCCCCGCGTGCTTCCCTGACCAGTTGAGACTCGTCAGCCAGTGGCGGCGGGGCACCACCGACGGGCTCGACCGCAGCAACTACTGGGCGGGACAGAGCGCTGCGCTGGCCACCGAGGAGCCGGCCGCCGATGTCATCACCCGGATGTGGACGAGTGCCCGCGGGCTGCTGCCGGGGTGACAGGCGGAGGACGCGGCGCCCGCCGCCGCGCCGAGCGCGCGAACACCCCCGGCGCAGCCGCCGGCGGACGAGCGCGCGACCGCAGGGCCGCCCCGGCATCAGCAGGTGCGCCGCTTCCTCGGTACGAAGAAGGGCCGAGGGATCCGCTACGGCCGCCTCCTCGTGGCGGCCCTCGTACCCGCGACGCTCTCCTCACCGGCCCGTGACGTGCTGGACGAGGGGCCTGTTGTGACGAACTGCCGTGGACCACGGGGGCGTTAATCAGTTGACCGGCGGGTGCCGTCTGGGCAGGCTCCGGTCACGACCTGGATGAAAGCCACCTTGCCGGTGAACTGTCCTGTGCGATCGGCGGACGGGGCAGCGAGCCGGCAGATCGGATGCCGAGGGATGACGTCCCACCTCCACGCGCTCTGCTTCGACGCGAATGACCCCATCCGTCTCGCGCGCTTCTGGGCCGGCCTCCTGGGCCGGGAGGCGGCCGACGACTCCCACGACGGCATCACACTCCTGCCGAGCGACGACACCGGGTTCCGGATCCGATTTCCTCCGACCCGGGAACGGAAGTCGGGCCAGAACCAGATGCACTTCGATCTGACGAGCACGTCCCTCGACGACCAGCAGCAGACGGTGGCGCGGGCGCTCGGACTCGGCGCCCGGCACATCGACGTCGGCCAACGCCCCGAGGAGGGCCACGTGGTGCTCGCCGATCCCGAGGGCAATGAGTTCTGCGTCATCGAGCCGGGCAACAACTTCCTTGCGGACTGCGGATTCATCGGTGCGCTCGCGTGCGACGGTTCGCAGGACGTCGGGTACTTCTGGAGCCGAGCGCTCGGCTGGCCCTTGGTCTGGGACCAGGATCAGGAGACCGCGATCCGCTCGCCGCGCGGCGGGCCGAAGATCACGTGGGGCGGTCCGCCGCTGATGCCGAAGACAGGGAGGGACCGGCTGCGTTTCGACCTCGCGCCACCCGGCGGCGCTGATCAGCAGGCGGAGGTCGACCGTCTCGTTTCCCTCGGGGCGACCCGACTCGGCACCGGCCGGGGCGAGGCAGGCCGGGTGGTGATGGCCGACCCCGACGGCCATGAGTTCGGTGTGCTGGCCCCCCGATAACGCTGGCCCCCCGATAACGTGACCGGTCCGGAGGCGGCGGCCTTCCCCGGCCCCCGGTGCGGGTGACGGGCTCGTACTCACCGGCCGCCGAGGGCGCTGCCCAGCCGTGAAAGCTGCCACTCTTACCTCAGGGCTGTCCCGTCGAAAGCTGGTTCCGTGTTTTCTCCGCTCCGCCGGCCCGCCGGCACATGCGCTCTTCTCCTGGTCCTGCTCGCCGGGTGTTCCTCCGGTACGTCCGGGCTCCCGAAGGAGCACCCGTCCAGCGCGGGACAGGGCCGGTCGACGGCCGGCACGGGCACAGCCGACGTCCGCCCGCCGCGTGCCGACGCCGTCTTCGACTACCAGCTCGGCGGTGCCTACGCGCCCCCGGCCGGAGTACGGGCGGTCTCCCGCGACCGTGCGGCGAAACCGGCCACGGGCCTGTACAACGTCTGCTACGTCAACGCCTTTCAGGCGCAGCCCGGAGACGCGGTGGACTGGTGGCACCACAGACATCCTGGTCTCCTTCTGCGGGGCGCCGACGGGCAGCCGGTCATCGACGGGGAATGGGAGGAACCCCTCCTCGACATCTCCACCGACGACAAGCGTGAGGCACTCCTCGGTATCGTCGGCCCCTGGATCGACCGGTGCGCGGACGCCGGTTTCGACGCCGTGGAACCCGACAACCTCGATTCCTATGAACGCTCCGACGGCCTGCTCACCGCGGACGACGCGGCGGCCTTCGCCGGGCTTCTGGCTCGCCGCGCCCACCAGCGGGGCCTGGCCGTCGCCCAGAAGAACACCACCGAACTGCTCGGTCAGCGCCGTCTCATCGGGTTCGACTTCGCCGTGGTGGAGGAGTGCGCCCGCTATCAGGAGTGTCCCGACTTCGCCTCCGCCTATGACGGCAGGGTCTTCGACATCGAGTACGAGGAGCAGGACTTCACCGCCGCCTGCCGCTCCTGGGGCGAGGAGTTGTCGATCACACTGCGCGACCGCGAGGTGCGTCCCGTCGATGCGGACGGCCATGTCCACGAGCACTGCTGACCCGGCCGAACTCCTGGCGGCCGGCGGCGAGATGGGTGCGAGCGGGGCACCGGCCGGGCTCGGAGCGCCAAGAGGCGATGGCTCCGGCACGGCGGTAGCAGGCCCCGGGGCGGTGCGGCTGCCCGGCTCTGAGCTGCGTAAACTGCGCATATGACGAACACTGACAGCCCGCTGGACGCTGTGGATGCCGCCGCCCGGGCATGGATGGCAGCTCTCGCCATGTTCGCGGCAGCTCAGCCGGACGGCCACTACCGAGCGGGTGCCGGTGGCACCTCGGAGCTCGTCACCGGCGCCCCCTTGCCTTTTATGAACGGTGTCATCAGCACCGCGCGTAACGCTGACGCCGACGAGATAGCGGCCTTCGCCGCTTCTCCGAAGCTGGCATCCGTCACATGGAGTGTGCAGGTACGCGGCGAGCAGATCGACGAGCGGATCGTTGCCACGGCGGCCGAGCGGGGACTCCAGCAGCGGAAGGAGCTGCCCTTCATGCTGAAGGAGCTCGGCGCGGACGATCTCCTGGAGCCCGAGGCCGACGGAGTGAAGATCCGGAGGGTACTGGGCGACGAGGAGGATCTGTACCGGAAGGCGATGGCCACCGGGTTCGAGGGTCCGGAAGAGGTCTTCACGGCTTTCGCGGTTCCTTCCGTGATGAATCACGCCTCGATGCGGGCATACGTCGCCGACGTGGAAGGCGTTCCCGTGGCGACTTCCTTCGGCGTTCTGGTGGACGATCTGGTGGGTGTGTTCAACATCGCGGTGTCACCGCAGCACCGCCGGCGCGGTTACGGCAGAGCGGTGACGGCGGCCGTGGTGCGTGACGCGTATCAGGAAGGGGCACGGACGGCCTTCCTGCACGCCAGCACACTTGGCGTTCCCCTGTACCAGACCATGGGGTTCCGTCACGCGGAGAACTGGACGCTCTTCACCCCGTGACCTTGACGTCGTCCCCCTCGGGGACCGGGCCCCTCAGTGTGGTCGGCCCATCCGCGGATTGAGTGCGGCGAGGTGCTGTCGGAACGACGGGTCGGGCTGATGGGGCTCCGTCCGGCCCGTCTCCGGATCGATGTATCCCCAGGCACCCTTCCTGCCCGCGCCGCACACCATGAGCGTCAGGGTCCCGCCGGGCGCGGCGATTCGCGTGACCTCGTGAAATGTGGAGAGCGGCACATGGTTCGTGCCGCCCGCCTCATGCACCCGGGTCTCGGTGACAAGCTCGCCGTCGACCAGCTCGTACCGCTCCTCCGTGTAGCCGCCGCGCAGCACATGGGCGGTGAACTCCCAGGGATGGTTGTGGGGTCGCGGCTGCTCGCCGCCGCGCCGGTCGGGACCGAGCCACAGGTTCACCTTGACCGTACGGGACTCCTCGCGCCGCACCAGCAGCTCGGCCTTGTAGGCGAGGCCGTCGGGGCGGGGCACCAGGAGCCACCGGTCCTCGGATGTGAAGTCCTCCCAAGTGATCGCGTCGTCCGGTGCGAAGTCGGCCAGTCCCCGGACGGCGGCGTCGAAGAGATCCTCGTTCACCGGCAGTCCCGGCAGGACCTGTACCTCCGGCATATTTCCTCCTGTGCGGGGTGATTCCGTACTCGCGATCACGCGGCAGCCGCGCCGGCCGATGTCGCCGGCCCGTGTCGCAAACCGTGTCGCTAACCGTTGTCGAAGCGCCGCACCCAGCGTCGCTGCCAGGGGGTCTCCACCGCTCGCGGGCGGTAGTGCTCGCGTACGTACGCGACGGCCTTCCCGGCCGGGACGCCGCCCATGACGGCCATGCATGCCAGCGCCGTCCCGGTCCGCCCCAGACCACCGCCGCACGCGATCTCGACCCGTTGCTCCGCGGCGCGGGAGAGGGCCTCCCGCACGACACGGCGGGCCTCTTCGCGGTCCGAGGGGAGCCGGAAATCCGGCCAGCGCAGCCACGTCGCCTCCCATGCGGTCGGCGGAGGCCGTTTCCCCAGGAGGTACACCCCGAAGGACGGCACGGAGCCGGTCGGCAGGGGGTGACGAAGCCCCCGGCCACGCACCAGAACACCCGAGGGCAAGCGCATGACCCCGGGGTCGCTCGGAGCCCACGTCTCAGCCATGCGAGGACTCTACCGGGACGGCGACGGGCCCCGGCCTCCGCCGGCTCTCCGGCACCGAGGAGCCGCTCTTGCGAGGGCAGCGGCTCGTCCCGTTCATCGGCGAGCACGCGAGAAGGAGAAGCGGCTCGAACGAAACGATGGGCCACTCGAACGACCCGCCCGGCTTGTTACCCATGGGCGCCAGGGCGACCGGTAAAGGATGACCAGCAGTGCGGTCGGGCGCGTTCACGGAACCGGTGTCGTGGACACGTCCCGGCGGCGGTCGAGGAGAAGAAGATGGCTGTAACGGGTGGGATCCGCGCGGGAGTCATCGACGTTCACGCGCACTGGCTGCCTCGGGGACTGCTCGGCCTGCCGCCGGGATCACCGCTCGGAGGCATGAACGACCGCGGCGGAGAGCTGTTCCTCGGTGACATTCCGCTGTCCTTCCCCACTGAAGCGATCACCGATGTCGAAAGGGTCGTCGCCGATACCGTGAAAGCCGGTCTCGGCACCCGCGTCATCTCCCCACCGCCCTTCGCGTTCCCCGTCCACGCACCGTCCCGGGCCGACGACTACATCGCGTCCTACAACGAGCAGCTCGCGCGGGCCGTCTCCGCCTCGGACGGGGCCCTCGTAGGACTCGGACTGGTGCGCCTGGACGACGTGGCCGCCGCCCGGCGTGAGATGACGCGGCTGGTGGCCATGGACGGTGTCGCCGGTGTCGCTGTTCCGCCCGTGGTGCGGGGGCGGTCCTACGACGAGGGCGTCCTGCGCGAAGTGCTCGCTGTCGCCGCGGAGCTGGGGCTCGCCGTTCTCGTACACCCGATGCAGTTGCCGCAGCCGGAGTGGGGGAGCCACTATCTGGCCAACCTGCTCGGTAACCCGGTGGAAACCGCGACCGCCGTGGCCTCGGTGCTTCTGGGCGGCACCATGGAGGAACTGCCGGACCTGCGTGTCTGCTTCGTTCACGGCGGTGGCTGCGCGCCGTCGCTGCTGGGGCGGTGGGAACACGGCTGGCGGGTGCGCGCGGACGTACGCGGGGAGAGCGGCCGTCCGCCCGCCGAGATGTTCGCCCGGCTGTATTTCGACACCGTCACTCATGATCCTGAAGTGCTGGGGCTTCTCAGAGTCCGCGCCTCGCGGGACCGGATCCTGTGCGGAAGCGACTATCCGTTCGACATGGCACAGCCGGATCCCGTGCGCTTCGTTCTGGACAACGGGATCGACGCCGGGACGCTTGAAGCCAACGGCCGTGTGTTTCTGGGGCTTCAGCCGACCGACCCTCCGGGCGCGGGCGGATGACCGCGCGGGCCGTCTCCGGCTCCGACGACGGTGGACCAGGGCCCGCCGCGACCACGGCGCGTGTCCGCCAGCAGCGTGAACTCCACCCGTGGCGTGTTTTAAGTCAACCGCTTGACTTACGTTGGTCGGCCGCTTTAGCTGATCACACACGTCGGACGCCGGAAGGGGACTGTGATGAGCCTGGGCGAGCACGGCGGTGCGCTGAGGTATCCCTTGCCACCGGAGGGAGCCCTGGAGCCGCCGGCACGGTGGGCGGAGCTGCGCGAGCGGTGTCCGGTGGCGGGGGTGACGCTGCCCAGCGGTGACGCGGCGCTGCTGCTGACCCGCTACGACGATGTGAAGCGGGTCCTGTCCGATCCGCGCTGCACACGCTCGCTGGGCGCGGACGACGCGGCCAGGATCTCGGACAATGAGTCCGGTGGGGTGTTCAACGACTCGATGGCGCAGTCCCTCAGCGGCGCCGGGCAGGCGCGGTGGCGGCGGATGCTGACCAAGTGGTTCACGGCCAAGCGGATGAACGCGCTGCGCCCGGGGATCGAGGCGATGACCCACCAACTGGTCGACGCGATGGTCGAGCGCGGCCATCCGGCGGACCTCAAGGCCGGCGTCGGGTTCCCGCTGCCGGTCTGGGTGATCTGTGACCTGCTCGGTGTCCCGGACCGGGACCGGGACCGGTTCGCCCGCTGGTCCGACCTGCTGCTGAACCTCACCCGCTACGGCCAGGACGAGATCGACACCGCGAAGGCCGAGTTCTACGCGTATATGAGCGAGCACCTGGACGCCAAGCGTGCCGATCCGGACGACGGCCTGCTCAGCGCACTGATCACCGCGACCGACGCCGACGGCGAAGGTCTTACCGACGCCCAACTGGTTTTCACCGGGCAGGCGCTGCTTGTCGCCGGGCACGAGACGACCGCGAACATGATCGGCAAGATGATGGCCATGCTGCTCGCCGACCGCGAGCGGTGGCAGCGCCTGGTCGCCGACCGCTCGCTGGTACGGACGGCGGTGGAGGAGGCGCTGCGCTTCGACGCCAACCCCGGCTTCGGAATGCCTCGTTATGTGAATGAGGACATCGAGGTCGCCGGCACCGTCCTGCCCCGGGGCACCACAGTGGTGTGCAGCATGGCGGCAGCCAACCGGGACGAGGATGCCTTCACCGGGGCCTCGGCGATGGTCCTCGACCGCAGCCCCAACCCGCACCTGGCCTTCGGCGCCGGTCCCCACTCCTGCCTGGGGCAGTCACTGGCCCGCACCGAGCTGGTGACCGTACTCGATGTCCTGCTGCGTCGCCTGCCGTCCCTGGAACTCGCTGTGCCCGTGACGGAGTTGCGCCCGGTCGAGGGTCTGATCGTCGGCGGTCTGCGTACTGTTCCGGTGAGGTGGTGACGTGATGGGCAGAACGGCCCGGACAGAGCGGGCGGGCGAGACCAGAGAGCTGATACTCACCGTGGCGGAACGGTTGTTCGCCGAGCACGGTGTGTTCGCGGTGTCCAACCGGCAGATCAGCGAGGCGGCGGGGCAGGGCAACAACGCCGCCGTCGGCTACCACTTCGGTACGAAGACGGATCTGCTGCGCGCGATCGTCCGCAAGCACAGTGAGCCGATCGACGCCCTGCGCGAGCGCATGCTGGCAGAGGCGGACGGCTTCGTCGGCGTGCGGGACTGGGTCGGGTGTCTGGTGTGTCCGAGTACCGAGTATCTGGCGGCGTTGGGACGTCCCACCTGGTACGCGCGGTTCGGTGCCCAGTTGATGACCGATCCGGTGCTGCGGGAGCTGGTGATCGATGAGACGTTCGGCCCCTCGATCCACCGGACCCTCGACGGCCTCAACCGCTGCCTGGCCGATCTTCCGCTGCCCGTGCGGATCGAACGCGGTGACATGGCCCGCAACCTGATGGTGCACATGCTCGCCGAACGTGAACGCGCGCTGGCCGTGGGCGCCCACACCGCCCGCAGTAGCTGGCAGGCGTACGCGGCCGGGCTCATCGACGCGATAACCGGCCTGTGGCTGGCGCCCGTGACGCCTGCCCGGTAGCACCCGCCGACTGTCCGGAGCCCCGCCCGCGGGCGGGCCCCACGCCCCGTGACCGAGGAGAACCCCCCCATGAAAGTGACTGTGGACGAGGACAAGTGCTGCGGTGCCGGGCAGTGTGTCCTGATCGCGCCCGGCATCTTCGATCAGCGCGAAGACGACGGCATCGTGGTGCTGTTGCAGGCGGAGCCGGACGAGTCGTCGCAGGCGGCGGTGCGCGAAGCCGCCCAGGTCTGTCCCGCCGCGGCCATCGCGCTGGATGTCTCATGACCGCTCCGGCCAGTGTTCTGGTGGTGGGCGCCTCCGCGGCGGGGCTCGCGACGGTCGAGGCGTTACGCCGCGGCGGTTACCCGGGTGATGTGACACTCCTCGGCGCCGAGGCGCATCTGCCCTATGACCGGCCGCCCCTGTCCAAGCAGGTGCTTTCGGGGCGCTGGGACGCCGACCGTGTCAGGCTGCGTGACCCGGGAACGCTGGCGGCGCTGGGCGCCGAGATCGTTCTCGCCGATCCCGCTGTCGCACTCGATGCCGGGGCGAGGGCGGTCCGGACCGCCGCAGGACGGGTTCTGCGAGCGGATGCCATGGTGATCGCCACCGGTCTGAGTCCCCGGGTGTTTCCGGAGCAGACGGGCCTGTCAGGCGCTCATGTACTGCGGTCTCTTGACGACGCGCTGGCCCTGCGCGGGGAATTGCGGGCCGGGGCACGGCTTGTTGTTGTCGGTGACGGTGTGCTCGGCGGCGAGATCGCCGCGACCGCTCGCGGCATGGGGGCGGATGTCACTCTGGTGGGTCCTCAGCCGGCCCTCATGGCCGCTCAGCTCGGCCCCGATGCCGCGGTGTGTCTGGCCCGTCTGCACACCGAGCGCGGCGTGCGGTTGCTGCCGGGGACCGGTGTGGGTGGTCTGACGGCGGCGGACGGCCGTGTCACGGGGGTACGGCTGGACACCGGTGAGACCCTGCCGGCCGATGTGGTTGTTGTCGCGATCGGTGCGAGTGCCAATACGGAGTGGCTCGCGGACAGTGGTCTGGCCCTGGACGACGGCCTGGTGTGCGACTCACGCTGCCGGGCGGCCGACGGCATCTATGCGGCCGGGGATGTGACCCGCTGGCACCACGACGGGCTCGGCACACACGTACGCTGGGAGAACCGGACCAACGCCACTGAGCAGGGCATCGCGGTCGCCCGCGCGATCCTGGGCGATGTCCGCCCCTACCGGCCCGTGCCCTCCTTCTGGACGGATCAGTTCGACGCGAGGATCCAGGTGTACGGGGCACCCTCTGCCGACGCCGAACTGAGCGTTGTCGAGGGGGACATGGCCGACCGCCGCTTTGTCGCGGTCTATCGCGCCGGCGGCGCGGTCACCGGCGTCCTCGGCTGGAACATGCCCAGACAGGCCCGTCTGCACCGGCAGCGCCTGGTGGATGCCTACGCCGCTCTCGCGCCGGCGCCGTAAACCCTCATTCTCCTTCCGACCCTCCCGTGAACGCCGGTGTGCCGCCGGCCGCGAGGCGGGTCGCACTGTCACGCACAGGAAAGGACGCCATGACGGAGACCATGTCCTCGGCCGGAGGGCGGACGAGCGGGATTCCGGAGTTCCCGATGCCCCGCGCGGCCGGGTGCCCGTTCGATCCGCCGCCCGCCCTGCGGGAACAGCAGAAGGCGGGGCCGCTCACCAGGGTCCGGCTGTGGGACGGCAGTACACCGTGGCTGGTGACCCGGTACGCCGACCAGCGGGCGCTGATGGCCGACCCCCGTGTCAGCGCCGACATCACCCGTCCGGGATATCCGAGCCCGGCCGCGAGCAGAAGCAACAGCATCGGTTTCATTCTGATGGACGATCCGGAACACGCGCGGCTGCGCCGGATGGTCACCGCGCCGTTCACGATCAAACGAGTCGAGGCGCTGCGGCCGAGGGTGCAGCGCATCGTGGACGATCTCATCGACGGCATGCTCGCCGGCTCCGGTCCTGTCGACCTGGTCGAGGAGTTCGCCCTCCCGGTGCCCTCACTGGTCATCTGTGAGCTTCTCGGTGTCCCCTACGCCGATCACGAGTTCTTCCAGGACAACAGCAAGAAGATCATCAATCGCGATGCCACAACGGAGGAGCGCGGCGCCGCCCACGGGCGTCTGCTGGACTACCTGGACGCTCTGGTGGCCCAGAAGCGGGCCCGGCCCGCGGACGATCTCCTCTCCCGGCTGGCCGAGCGCGTGACCGCGGGGGAGTTGTCCCAGGTGGAAGCGGCCCGGATCGGGGTGCTGCTGCTGATCGCGGGCCACGAGACGACGGCGAACATGATCGCGCTCGGCACCCTGGCCCTGTTCCAGCACCCGGAGGAACTGGCCGCGCTGCGTGAGACGGAGGACCCGAAGCTCGTCGCCGGGGCGGTCGAGGAACTGCTGCGCTATCTGCACATCACGCACAGCGGACGGCGCCGGGTGGCGCTGGAGGACATCGAGGTCGCGGGACAGGTCATCCGGGCCGGTGAGGGGCTGGTCATCCCCAACGACATCGGCAACCGCGACCCGGACGCCTTCCCCGACCCGGACCGCCTCGACCTCCACCGTGACGCCCGCCATCATGTGGCCTTCGGCTTCGGTGTCCACCAGTGCCTGGGACAGCCGCTGGCCCGGATGGAACTCCAGGTCGTCTATGCCACTCTCTACCGGCGCGTCCCCACTCTGCGGCTCGCGGCCGCGCTGGAGGACATCCCCTTCAAACACGACGGGTCTGTCTACGGTGTCTATGAGCTTCCCGTCACCTGGTGAAGTGTCCCGCCTCCGCGGTGTTCCGCACGGCGTGCGGACGTCCCACTTCCCGTCTTCCACCTCTGCTTTCCTCCCTTGTCCGCCTTCTGAAGGAGCATCATGAAAGTCAGCCTCGACCAGGACAGGTGTGTCGCCTCCGGCCAGTGTGTTGTGGCCGCGCCCGAGGTATTCGACCAGCGTGACGAGGACGGCGTCGCCGTCCTCCTTGACGCCGCACCCCCCGCAGGCGACGCGGACGACGTCCGTCATGCCGCCGCCGTCTGCCCGGCTCTCGCCATTCGCCTGGAGGAGTAGCCCCCGGCCTCGCCTACCAGGACGCGTTGCGGAAGTCCCGTCCGGCCCCGGGCGGTCGGTGTCACTTTCGCAACGCGTCCGCCGGCTGCTCGGGCGACATGGCCAGAGTGGTCAGCGAGACGCGTCGCGGCTCTTCCCCTGGGGATGTGAGCAGTCGTCGTCTGGGGAGAGGGCGGCGGCGGTGCGGGTCAGGTGCCGATCGAGGAGTTGGGCAGCCGCGTCGGCGTCGCGGGCCAGCGCCGCCGCTTCGAGCCGCTTGTGCTCGCCGACGTGGTCACGAGCCGGTGTGCGATGTCCGGACCATCTGCGCGCCAGTTCGCTCGCCGTCCACAGCCGGTCGAAGGTGTCCAGCAGGACCGGGTTGCCGCAGCCCTCCAGGAGGGTGCGGTGGAAGACGCGGTGGGCCTCGGCCCAGACGCTGCTGTAGGACTCGCCCTCCTCGGCGGCACGCACCGGTGTCCGCGACAGCCGGTGATGGGCGGCGCGTACCCGGGCCTCCCATTCGATGTCGCCACGCTCGACGGCCATGCGCAGGACGACCGGCTCGATCGTCCTGCGGGCCTCGGTGATCTCCTGCCAGCGCCGGTCGGAGAGGGCCGGCACCGCGAAGCCCCTGTTGGGCAGCCGGTCGGCGAGCCCCTCACCGACCACCCGGACCAGGGCCTCGCGCACCACCGCCAGGCTGACCTTGTACTCCTTGGCCAGTTCCTGCGGTTTCAGGGCCTGCTCGGGGGCGTACACCCCCCGCATGATCGCGTCCCGCAGGCGGGCATGGACCCGCTCCGAGAGCATCTGCTTCCCCGAGGGGGCCGGGGTGTCAGCCGTCTGAGTCATGCGCTCAGCATAGACGATCTCATGGATAATCGATTATTAGTGTTATGGTCGATCACGAGGGGCGACGCGGTCCCTTCCGCGTTCACCCCGTCACCGAGGTCCGCTGTCACCGAGGTCCGCTGTCACCAGCAGCATGCCCGCCGGGACCGCATCCACCATGGGCACCCACCACGTCGACCGCGACCGCCAGTACCTCCGTAGAACCCCCCGTAGCACCCCGAAAGGAACAGCGGCATGACCGCCAACGACCACTTCGCCCGCCTCCCCGAGGCGGCGACCTTCACCGTCACGAGTACCACCGTCGCCGACGGCGCCCCCTGGCCCGCCGAGCAGTTCTCCGGCCTCTTCGGCGTCCCGGGCGGCAAGGACGTCTCCCCGCAGTTGTCGTGGAGCGGCGCTCCCGAGGGCACCAAGAGTTACGCGGTGACGGTGTACGACCCGGACGCCCCGACCGGCTCCGGCTTCTGGCACTGGGCGGTTGCCGACATCCCGGCCACCGTCACCGAGCTTCCGGAGGGCGCGGGTGACGACAACGGTTCCGGTCTGCCCGAGGGCGCCTTCCAACTGCCCAACGACGCGCGCTCGGCCCGCTTCATCGGCGCCGCCCCGCCGGCCGGACATGGCCCGCACCGCTACGTCATCGTGGTGCACGCGCTCGACGTGGAGTCCATCGGCGTCCCGGCCGAGGCCACCCCGGCCTTCCTGGGCTTCACCATCGCCGGCCACATCCTCGGCCGCGCGGTCCTGACCGTCACCGCCGAGACGCCTGCCTGACGACACCTCAGGCCGTGGGGAAGCAGCGGTCGCTGCTTCCCCACGGTTGCTCAAGGACGCCTGCCGCGCCGGCCGGCCCGGTGTCCGCTTCGGCACGAGCCTGTCCGGCTCCAGCGCACGGCAAAGGGCAAGGAGAGCATTCGCTCCTTGCCCTCTTCAACGTATAGCGCACCGGGGGGCTTGCGGCAAGGCCCGTATCGTGCCGCAGAATGGTCGGCCCAGGCCCAGAACCTGCGGAAACACCAGATTCGCGACGAGCGTGTGTTGTGTCGGGCACGCGCACGAACGTCGCACCGCGGGAGGGACTCGCGGCGCGGTCGCGGGGGCTCGGCGCGGTGGTGCGCGTGTGCGCCGCGCGGGGCGGCTTGCCGAAATCCATTTTTGTGAGACGGGCGTTCTGATGATTGATGTGATCGTGGTCGGCGGCGGACCGACCGGCTTGATGCTGGCCTGCGAGTTGCGGCTGGCCGGAGTGCATGTGGTCGTGCTGGAGAAGTTGACCGAACCGACCAGGCAGTCCCGGGGGCAGGGGCTGCACACGCGCAGCGTCGAGATGATGGACCAGCGCGGAATGCTGGACCGGTTCCTCGCGGTCAGTAAGAAGTTCCAGGCCGGTGGTTTCTTCGGCGGTGTCCACAAGGGATGGCCGGACCGGCTGGACACGGCTCACCCGTACGGCCTCGCCACGCCGCAGCCGGTCACCGAGCGGCTGCTCCATGAGCGCGCCCTCGAACTCGGCACCGAGATCCGGCGCGGCTGCGAACTGGTCGGGCTGAGCCAGGACGAGAACGGGGTGAGCGTTGAACTGGCCGACGGCACGCTCCTGCGCTCGCGCTACCTCGTCGGGTGTGACGGCGCCCGCAGCGCGGTGCGCAAGCGGCTCGGTGTCGGTTTCCCCGGCGAGCCGGCCACGGTCGAGACGCTGCTGGGCGAGATGGAGGTGACCGAGGATCCGGCGACGATCGCCGCCCTCGTCGCCGAAGTCCGCAAGACCCAGCTGCGGTTCGGCGCCGTCTCCATCGGAGACGGGGTGTACCGCGTCATCGTGCCCGCCGAAGGGGTGACCGAGGACCGTGCGACCGCGCCGACCCTTGAGGAGTTCAGGGAGCGGCTACGGGCTGTCGCGGGCAGCGACTTCGGCGTGCACTCGCCGCGCTGGCTGTCCCGGTTCGGCGATGCCACCCGGCAGGCCGAGCGCTACCGGGTCGGCCGGGTGCTGCTGGCCGGCGACGCGGCGCACATCCACCCGCCGACCGGCGGGCAGGGGCTCAACCTCGGTGTGCAGGACGCGTTCAACCTCGGCTGGAAGCTCGCCGCCGAGATCAACGGCTGGGCCCCGGACGGGCTGTTGGACAGCTACCACGCCGAACGGCACCCGGTGGCCGCCGACGTGCTGGACAACACCCGTGCGCAGATCACGCTGCTGGGGACGGACCCGGGTGCGGTCGCGCTGCGGGAGCTGTTCTCGAAGCTGATGGACTTCGAGGAGGTGAACCGGTACGTGACCGGGATCATCACCGCGGTGGACGTCCGCTACGACTTCGGCGAGGGCCACGGGTTGCTCGGCCGGCGGCTGCGGGACGTGGGACTGAAGCGCGGGCGCCTCTACGAGTTGACGCACGGCGGCCGGGGGCTGCTGCTCGACCAGACCGGCCGGCTCTCGGTGGCGGGCTGGGCAGACCGGGTCGACCATGTCGTCGATGTCGTTGATGTCAGCGAGGAACTGGACGTGCCCGCCGTGCTGCTGCGGCCGGACGGCCATGTGGCCTGGGTCGGCGAGGATCAGCAGGATCTGCTCAGCCGGCTGCCCACATGGTTCGGCGCCGCCGTCGGTTGAGGCGACTTGTGTGCCCCGTGCCGGGCTCGCGCGTCCCGGCACCGCCCCTCGTCCTCGTATGCTCTTTCTTCTCTTCCCGCCGGCGTAGCGAGCGGCGACGGTGGCAAGGAGGAAGAGTGGCTGCCGAACAACCCATGCAGGAATGGACAACAGGGGGACATCATGGCCGCGACGGCACTGGCACGCAGGCCCCGGGCCGGGCGTTCGGACCGGTGGGGGACGGGCATCGCGCTTGCCGCGCTGGCGAGCCTGACGGTGGCCGGCTGCGGCAGCCCGGACGAGGCCGGCGAGGCGGCCCCACCGACTCGGCAGATCTCGAAGTCCCCGTCCGCCGGGCCCTCCGCGCAGAAGCCGCCGCCCTCCGCGCAGAAGCCGCCGCCCTCCGCGCGGAAGCCGTCCGCCGCGCCGCCGTCGGCCAAGCCGTCGGTGTCGGCGGCGGACGGACGTAACGTCGGCGCCTGTGCGGACGGCACCTGCGAGATCGCCGTATCGGAGCCGGTGACGTTCCGTTTCAAGGGCCCGGCCGGTCCGGCGACCCTGTCCGTGACCGAGGTCGGCCCGAACAAGGTCGAATACACGGTGAAGTCGGGCAACGGCCGCTCCGAGGGCGGGGCGACCGGCCCGGGGCAGGGGTGCATCACAGTCCTCCGCAGCAACGGCAGCAGCAACTCCTGCGGCGGTCTGGGGGACGCCGCCCGGCCGAGTCCCCAGCCCCGTGCCGTGGTGATTCAGGCGGCGACAGGCGCGGAGGGGACGGCGATCCTCCACATCGTGTCCGACTGACTGTCGGGCGCCTCACGCCAGAACGGACGGGACCGGCGAAGGGCGCGTGTGGCCATCGCGAGCGTCCCCCTGCCGGGCCGGCTCTTCAGTTGGCGCGCGGGCCAGGCTGTGGGTTGCCTGCTTCCTCCGCGCGTTCCGTACGGGGCGCGCCCTCCCGGTTGCGGACGGTGTGCTCATGACGCTCAGTGCCGCTGTCCACGCCCGCGAGGTGCTGCGCTTCGACTACGCCTCAGTGTCCCCACGCGGAGCCGCTGACGACAGCCCCGAACCCGCTGTGCGCCGGGTGCAGCCTCACCATCTCGTCACCTGGGGAGGACGCTGGTACCTCGTCGCCTGGGACCTCGACCGCGAGGACTGGCGCACTTTTCCGCGCGGACCGGATCACCCCGCGCACCCCCACGGGGCCCCGCTTCACCCGGCGCGAACTGCCCGGAGGCGAGGTGGCCGGCGGGTTCCGGGGGGCCGACGGCTCCGGTGACTGGCCCTGCCGCGGCGAGGTGATCCTCGGTCTGCCCGCCGCCGCGGTGTCCCGCTACATCTGTGACGGAGTCGTCGAGGCAGTCGGCGCGGACCGCTGCCGGCTCGTGCTGGGCTCGTGGTCGTGGCCGGGCCTGGCCGCCACCATCGGCAGGTTCGACGCCGACATCGAGGTCGTCGGCCCGGCCGAGCTCAGGGACGCCTTCGCGGAGCTGGCCCGCCGTTGTGCGAAAGCCGCGACCGGCGGGGCATATCCGGTCCCGTAAGCCCGGTGCGGTCTCCACCACCATGGAATCCGGCTCCGGTGGTTTCCACCGGGCCACGGGACCGTGACTTCCTGCCGGCTGATCGGAGGGGAGCGCCCCGGTCGCCGGTCGCGTGGCACTCGCGGCCCGCGCGGCCGCCCTGTCCGCCGTCGGCAGGGGCGTGGGTACGGGTGGCGTGTCGGCACCCGTACCTCGCGGGCGGCGGCGATATCCTCCTGCACGTCCGGTCCCGCCCCGATGTTGCTGCCGCTTCAACCCCGCCGGGGACGTTCTCGTCGTGTCGCAACAGTGGGTGAGCGAGCGCGGCCGTACCGACACCGTCACGGAACAGGTGCACCGCGCCTTCAATGCGGGTGGTGCCACACAACGGGGCCGGGTCTGTCGCGCGCCTCGGTGCTGCCGCTCCCCGGAACTGTCGCGTCGGCAGGTTCCGGGGCGGCGCAGGCGCGACGGCGCGTCAGTCCCCGCCGAAAGGATCTGACCGACCGTGCTCTTCCTCTATTTCGTGCTGCTCGCGTGCAGCGCGGTCCTGCTGGTCGCGGGGGTCGTCGAACAGGCGCGGCACTTCGCCAACCTGAACCGCATCCCTGTCCGGGTACTGGTCAACGGGATCCGTGGTAAGTCCTCCATCACCCGGTTGTGCGCGGGCGCGTTGCGCGGCGGCAAGCTGGTCACGGTGGCCAAGACCACGGGTACGGCGGCTCGGTTCATCCATCCGGATGCGACCGAGGAGCCGATCCACCGTAAGTTCGGTGTGGCCAATGTGGTGGAGGAGATCGGCATTGTGCGGCGTGCCGTGGCGTACAGCCCCGACGCCCTGGTGGTCGAGTGCATGGCTGTCACGCCGGCGCTCCAGGAGATCAACCAGTCGAAGCTGATCCGGTCCACAATCGGGGTGCTGTGCAACGTACGGGGGGATCATCTCGCCGAGATGGGTCCGACTCTGGACGACGTGGCGCGTTCGCTGTCCCGTGCCATGCCGGAGGACGGCGTGTGTGTCACCGCGGAGAAGGACCGGTTCGCGATCCTTCAGGAGGAGGCCGATGCCCGGAACTGCCGGCTGATCTACGCGGACCCGGAGACGGTCTCCGACGAGGAGCTGCGCGGCTTCAGCTGGTTCACGTTCAAGGAGAACGTGGCCATCGCGCTGAAAGTGGCCGAGTTGCTGGGTGTGGAGCGCGGGACGGCGCTCCGGGGTATGTACGACGCGCCGCCGGACCCGGGTGTCCTTTCCGTGGAGCGCTATCTCACGCACGACGGGAAGCGGCTGCGGTTCGCGAATGTCTTCGCGGCGAACGACCCCGAGTCGACGCTGATGAACATCGACCGGCTCCTTGGTCTGGGCGCCGTCAGCCGTCCGCTCCATGTGGTCATCAATTGCCGTCCCGACCGGGTCGAGCGCAATGGCCAGATGGGCGGGATCATCCCCGAACTCCGGCCGGAGAAGGTCTTTGTGATCGGGCACCCGGCGAAGAGCGCGATCGACGCGATCCCGGCCGAATGGCGGTCGCGGGCGGTGGACCTGGGCGGCGAAAAACGCGATCCCGGCGAGCTCACCCGGGATCTGCTCGGCATGCTCGGACCGGACACCTCGCTGGTGGCGATCGGCAATATCCATGGTCAGGGCGAGTCGCTGCTGGAGCATCTGGCCGAGTTGCCGTCGGACGGGACGGTGCACGGGGAGCAGCGAGAGGGGCCGGGCGCCGGCGCCGGTGGTCCCGTTCCCGGTGCGCCCGGTGCCACCGACCCAGTGGAGCGCCCCTCGTCCCGCCGCCCACGGCCGCACCAGCCCGGGTATCCGCACATGCCGCACATGCCGCACATGCCGAACCACTCGAACCACTCGCATCCCTCGAACCCCCCGGACCCCTCCGATTCGACGGCGCCACAGCAGCCGGGGGAGTTGCGTTGATCCCCGCAGTCCTCACCCCGGAGATCGCCGCTGTCGGCATCGGTGTGGGCCTGATGTTTTCCCTGGTCTGCTACCTCACGACCAATCTTTCTCCGGGTGGCATGATCACGCCGGGCTGGCTGGCGCTGACTCTTGTCGAAGACCTTCAGCGTGTTGTTCTGGCCGTCGGTGTGACTGTCCTGACGTATGGGACCACACTGCTCGTGCAGCGCGTTGTGATCCTCTACGGAAAACGTCTGTTCTCGGCGGTCGTGATGCTCGGCGTCCTGCTCCAGGGCGCTGTGATGATGGTCCTGTCGCTCGAATTCCCGCTGGTGTACGCGAACCAGACGCTGGGTTTCATTGTGCCGGGCCTCATCACGTACCAGCTCGTTCGGCAGCGCAAGGGTGCGACCGTGCTCGCCACCGGCGCGGTCACACTCACGGCCTTTTCCGTCCTGACGGCGGGAATTCTGCTCGGCGCTCTGCCGTCCGCCTGACCCCCCAACCGAGACACCGGGATCTGGCCCGGGCAAGCTCAGCCCTTTGGCCCCCTGCCAGGCCGGGCAGCGAAGGGGCCGCCGTCGCCGAATACGAGCCGTGCGAAATTCTCGCCGATGCGACGGTGTCCGGCGGGATCGGGGTGCACCTCGTCGGGCAGCGGGATCTCCGCGTAGTCCGTTGTGCCGTAGAGGTTACGGCCGTCGAGGTAGTGCAGGTTGGGGTCGTCGGCCGCCCGCCGGCTGACGACCCGGGCGAGTTCGTCGCGGATGACGTTGAGCGTCAGGCGTCCGGCGGCGCGTTCGGCTGGATCGCCCGTGGCCCTGAACCGCAAGGTCCCGCCGTCGACGTCGGGCGCGAGAGGGCCGGGAGTGTCCTCCTGGACCGGGCACAGGATGGAGGACACGACCAGCAGCGGCGTGGCCGGGTGCCCCTCGCGGATGGTGTCGAGGAAGCCGTGGACCGCGGGTGCGAAGGCGCGCAGGCGCATCACATCGGCGTTGACGACATTGATGCCGATCTTGAGGCTGATCAGGTCGGCGGGGGTGTCCCGCATCGCACGGGCGGTGAACGGGTCGAGCAGGGCGCTCCCGCTGAACCCGAGGTTGACCAGCTCCACACCGCCCCGGGCCGCGGCCAGGGCGGGCCAGATGGCGGTCGGGTGGGCGGCGTTCGAGCCGTGGCTGATGGAACTGCCGTGGTGCAGCCACACCCTGCGTCCGCTGTCCGGCGCCGGCTCGACGGGCGCGTCGGTGCGCAGGGCGATCAGCTCGGTGATCTCCGTGTGCGGAAGCCAGATCTCGACGTCCTTGTCACCTGACGGCAGATCGGTGAACCGGGCGGTGCCGGCAGGCCCCTCGGACAGTTCGGCGGCCTGGGTGACCATGTCGACGATCGTGCGGACGTTACCGCCGGCCACCGTGGCCTGGGCTGCGAGACGGCCGTCGACCAGCAGGTCGTACACGCCGTCCGCCGGGGGCGGGAAACCTTGGTACACCCGCTTGGTGGGCAGTGTGTCCAGTTCGATGGCCGTGGCCCGGGTACGAAACGCCAGGCGCACACCGGAGGGCTGCGCCTCGGCCGTGGCCAGTTGGTCGTCGGGGATCTGCAGACGAGCCCGAGCGGGCAGCCGGTGCGGCAACAGGCCGTGCTCCGTCGGTTCCACCTCGAGGTGACCGCGCAGGAAGTCAGCGGTGACAGGTGTGGTGATCCAGGTGTGCTCAGTGGTCATTGTTCCAGTCTTCAGATCAAGGTGTGCGTGGTTCGGGTGCGCCGGTGCGCCACGCGGCGGGCCGCGTGCGGCGGTGTGGCCCTCCGGCCGGTCAATGCGCGGTCCGGTTGCGCAGCAGAGTGTCGAGGGAGTCCAGGATCCAGGCCCAGGATTCCTGCGGGTCGACGGCGGTGTGCTCGAAGCCTCCGGCCATCTCCAGGCTGGCGTAACCGTGGAAGACGCTGCCGAGCATCCGGACCGCGTGTGTCTGGTCCGGCTCCGCCAGGTCGTAGCCGCGCAGGATCGCCCGAGTCATGTGTGCGTGCCGTACCCCGGCGCTGGCGGCCGCCGTCTCGGGATCGAGTCTGAGACGGGCGGCGGCGTAGCGGCCCGGATGCTCCCGGGCGTAGTCGCGGTAGGCGTTCGCGAAGGCTGCCAGGGCGTCCTTGCCGGCGCGGCCGGCCAGCGCGTCGGCGGCCCGGTCGGCGAGTTCCCCCAAGGCGAACAGGGCGATCCTGGTCTTGAGGTCCTGGGAGTTCTTCAGGTGCGAGTACAGACTCGCGACCTTGACGTCGAACCTCCGGGCGAGCGCCGAGACGGTTACCTGGTCGAAGCCGACCTCGTCGGCCAGCTCCGCGCCCGCCCGGGTCAGGCGTTCCGGGGTCAGCCCTGCTCTCACCATCATCTTCCTTCCATTCGATGACTACCATTATGCATTTGCCTAATATCTTTAGGAATGTATCCATGGCGCTGACAGTGCCCTGGGCCGGGGGCCCTGGACCGGGGTCGGACATCCGGATCGGCCGACGGGTCGGAAGCCCCTGCCGCTGTCGGTCGTATGAGACTGCTGCCCGGCGGGTGTGCGATAGGTTGCCCGCCATGACCGAGCTCGGAGCTGTCGCCTGGCCGCCTGCCCGGATCAGGACGGAGCGGCTCGTGCTCCGTGAGCCCGGGGCCCGGGACCGTGCGGCGTTCATTGACCTGTTCGCCTCGCCAGAGGTGGGCGCCTACATCGGCTGCCCTCGCCCGCGTGAGGAGATCGAGCGCGCGGTGCCTGAGGTGCCCGGGCGGCGCCCTGGCCTCTTCGTGATCGATCTCGACGGAGCGATGATCGGCATGATCACGCTCGATCGGCGCGACGCGGGGCGTCCGGGGCACGTCCGTCCGGAGGCCGGGGAGGTCGAGCTCGGCTACATGCTTCTGCCGGAGGCGTGGGGATACGGGTACGCCGCCGAGGCACTTCCCAGCGAGCCGGTGGTGCTCCGCACCCAGACCGCCAACGACCGCTCGATGCGCCTCGCGGTGAAGCTGGGGTTCACCGAGGTGGAGCGGTTCGAGGAGTACGGCGCCGAGCAGTGGCTCGGCGTGTGGTCCTCGGTCGTGCCGTCCGGGTGTTGATTTCCGGGTGAGCTTTGCAGCGGTTCAGTTGACCGGGCCGGGGCCGGCTGTGTCGGCAGGGCACGGACGGTCGCGTGGCGTACACGGATACGGGCCTCTGTGATCACGGCCTCAGCCCTTGACGGCCTCCGCGATCCGGAGAGCTGCCTCGGCGGGCGTGAGGTGCGTGGTGTCGACGACCTCGGCGTCGTCGTGCAGCCACGTGCGGGCCGCCTCGGCATAGGGCTCAAGGTAGGTGAGACGGAATGGGGAGGGACCCATAACAGTGTCCCCCTCGATGCGTCCACGGAGGGTGTCCTGGTCAGTGTGGAGAACGAAGTGCTGTACGGGAATGGCATGTTGAGCAAGGCCCGAGCTGATCTCGCGCCAGTATTGCTCGACCAGGACAGTCATGGGCATCACCAGAGTGCCGCCGGTGTAGTCGAGGACGCGGCGGGCGGTCTCGACGACGAGCGGCCGCCACGGCGGCCAATCCTGGAAGTTGCCCGTCCAGGGCAGCCCCGGCGTGATGTCCATGAGTGTCTCGCCGACCTTCTCGGCATCGAACACCCGTGAATCCGGAATCAATTGCTGCACAAGTGCACTGGTTGTCGTCTTGCCGACGCCGTGGGTGCCGTTGAGCCATACGATCATGGGCCCGACTCTAAAGCCTCTTGTTGGGATTGTGCTGGGCTCGCGTGGAGCGGGCTCCGTCCTGCTCGTCGCCGGCGCGGCGTACACGGTGCGGCCCCCGGTCCGCGTTCATCCGCAGGATGACGCACCACGTCATACCGGCGCCCGCTCCGGGTCGAGAGAAGCGGTCCGGGCCGGGGCCGGCGCAGCCGTCGGTCAGCCGCAACCGGAGTCTTCGAGGGCATGCGGGAGGAGCGGATCACTGTTGAGTGCCTCGGCCATGGGGTCGGGGGCTTGGTGTACCCGGGTCTCGGAGGAGCCGCCCAGCGCGCCGAGTGTCGTTCGGACGAGGAGGTTGACCTTCGCCTCGGTGTCGTCCGAGGTGGTCGATGAGATCAGGGTCGGAGAGTCCGCGGGCAGGTCGTGGACCTCGTGGAGAAGGGCCAGATAGACGCGCCGGCACCAGGCGGCGTCCGTGGCGGTGATGGCCCCTGTGCCTCGCAGGCGGGCGAAGAGCAGGTCGAGGCCGTCGAGGACGGCCGGTGTGAGGGCTGCGGTGAGCTGGATGGCGAAGCGATGGCTGAGTTTCAGTGCGAAGACGGTCTGCGTCAGACGGTGCAGCGCGATGAGGGGCGGCGCGGTCTCCACCCGCGCTTCCGCCAGTCCGAGCAGGTAGCGCTGAGTGAGCCGCTCCGCCAGGGCGTCCAGCAGTGCGGTGCGGGAAGCGAAACGGCGGTGAACGGTGGCCCGGCCGAGTCCGGCGGCGTCGGCGATCCGCTCCAGGGATGCGTGGGGATCCAGCGCCAGCACCGCCTCGGCTGCGTCCAGGATGCGGGCCATGTTGCGTTCGGCGTCAGCGCGTATCCGGCGGGAGGGGCCCATGCCGCCTCCTCCTTTCTCGTCCACGGGGTCACCCTACCCTCCACATCGGTAAGTGAGGCACATGCGTCTCACTTATTGACCAAGTGAGGCGATGGTGTTTCACTTATGGCGTCAGAACCTTCTCACCAGGGAGTACGTGATGGATCTTCAGCTCGTCGGCAAGCGTGTGCTGGTCACTGGGGCCAGTAAGGGAATTGGCCTCGCAATCGTTCGGGCGTTTCAGGAGGAGGGTGCAATCGTGACCGCGACGGCGCGGAGCGTCACCCCCGAGCTCAAGGCCACGGGAGCCGCTTTCGTATCCGCCGACCTCTCCACGGTGGACGGCCCGCAGCGCATGGTCGAGGCCGTCCTGGCCGGTGATTCCAGGCTCGATGTCCTTGTCAACAATGCCGGGGGTGGCGTCGTGCCGGACGAGGCGTTCGGCGATCCGCTCGACGGCGGGGACGGCACGTGGGCGGCAGGTTTCGATCTCAATCTTCACGCGGCGGTTCGCACCATCCGCGCTGCCCTGCCCTCACTCGTCGAAGCCCGAGGCGCCGTGGTCAACATCAGTTCCGACAGCGCCCGTCGGCCGGGTGCGGAGCCGATGCCCTACAGCGTCGCCAAGGCGGCTCTGAACGCTTTCACCCGACAGCTCGCAGAGCGCGTGGCGCCCTCCGGAGTGCGCGTCAATGCGATCTCACCGTCAGCGACGCGCACGAACCTGGTGACGGGCAAGGACGGATACATCGCTCAGGTGGCGGACAAGGCGGGCGTCGATCATGGCACACTAGTGGCAAGTCTGCCGAAACACAACGGGATGCTCACTGAGACTCTGATCGACCCCTCCGAGATCGCTCGGACGGTGCTGCTGCTGGCCTCTCCGACCATGCCGAGTGTGATCGGCGCAAACTGGCTCGTCGATGCGGGAGCGACCAAGGTCGTCTGAACGCGCTTCTCAGCTGCCCCGGCGAGCAGGGGGAGCGGTTCGAGAGCTGACAATGACGTATCTGGTCGCCGGGCTGCCGCCTCAGGTCGGAAACGATCTTGAGGTCTCCGTGGGAGCCGCCGGACAAGCGGTGACTGCGTACGCCCTCGGAGTGGTGGTCGGCGGACCGGCCTGGCGGGTGGGGTCCTGAGCCTAATCGGACTGGCCCTGACCCATCTCGTCCTGCCCCGGACACGGACGTCGGCGAAGGACACCGGCCCAAAGTGACGGCGCCGTAGGAGCTGAACCGGCGGCAGTCACCGAGGAGACAACATTCTGATCGCCGGTCGGCCGGGGCCGTGAGCGGCAACGACGGAGCCGCAGATCATCCTCGCGACATGGGCCGGTGCCTGCCCCACCTGTCACCGCGACATACCCACACCAACACCGACCTGACCAGGCACTGTTAGGTACCTGGCTCAGGACATGAAGGCAGCCGACACGAGCGCCAGGTCTTCCGGCGTTAGGGCGAAGCCATTGGACGGGTTCCGGTACGAGTACGCGCCGTCGTCCACGCGAACACCGTTCTTGCTGCTCCAGCGGGAGACCCCTCCCGCGCCTTGGCCTTCAACGAGAGCGACAGCGAGTTCTTCGGGGGTCTCAACGGCAGTAACTTCACTGAGAGCTGCCACCAGGCGGTGTGTCGCGTTGGTTGGGATGCTGTCGTCTCCGAGCGCGGGCAACAGTAGCAGGAGTCGGCGGTGTGAATCGGCTGTGCTGCCTCCGGGCAGCCCGTTGTCGGCGGCAGAGAACAACTCGGGCCAGGACAGGGCGGGACCCATGAAGTGCCCGTCGTCCTTGGCCAGCAACAGAGCTCGCTCCCAGATGGAGTGTTGCAGGAGATAGTCGACACCGGGGTCGTCCTTCCACGCGCGGTAGACGACGCGGAGGAGGTGTCCGGCGGTCAGCGGGACAGTGAAGACGGGCCACTTCGCCCTCTCCAGCAGATCCCGGTGGAACACCTCGGCCGCCTCGTAGTCCGCACCGAAGAGCAGTTCTTCCGCGTCCTCGTCGTGAGCGCACGAGTACAGGTGGCCAAGCCAGAAAAGAGGTTCCTCCAGCAGCTCCGGCTGGTGGACAAGAGGGCGACCGTCGTACCCGGGTATCTCCATCATGCGGATCATTATGCCGCCTACCCGGCTGTCCCCTTTACAGGCGGCCCGCGCCGTTCCGGGGCCTGGCCGCAAGGCCTCGCGTGCGTCATCACGGCGATGCGGAGTGCGAAGTCTTTTGGGGTATCTTGCCGGCTTAGAGGATGTCTCACGTGGCGAGCTTCGCGAGTCTTTTGTAGCAGGTGAGGGCTGCGGCGAGGCCGAGGAAGGCAAGGAAGTGGCTGCCCTTTCGC
>NZ_JBEYIF010000007.1:0-433902 GCF_040635655.1 Streptomyces sp. NPDC006923 | reverse complement strand
GCAACATCCTGCTGGTCGTCGGCGCCGGCGGAGTCTTCGGCGCGATCCTCAAGGGCAGCGCGCACACGCGTTGTGTGCGCCCCGGCCCGTTTCCGTGTCCCGGTTCAGCGTGTCCCGGTCAGTCGCCGGCCGGGGTCCGTTCGCCGCCCAGCTCGACCGCGGCGCAGCGCCAGCGCAGATCGGCGCCCTGCTCCAGGCGGAAGGCCATGGCGCGTACCTGGTCGCCCGCGGCGATGCTGGCGGATGCCTCGACGGCCCCGGGACGTGGCTGGAACGCGCGGCAGGTGCGGACGACGGGCCGGACGCCCCGGGTCGTCCTGAGCGGGGTGCCCGGTGCGAGCCGGACGAGCTGCTCGTACGCCTCGCCGATGGTCTGGCCGAGCATCCAGTGCACCGGGCGGTCGCCGCTGAGGACGGCGAGCAGGCGCTCCGCGAAGAGTTCGTGCGGCGGGATGTAGGGCCGCCGCGGCGGCCGGGCGGCGCCAGGCCGGCGCTGGTCGCGCCGGCCCGGGGGCCGTGGCGCTGACGTCCGGGGACCGGCGACGACGCGGGCCGCCGAGCGGTCCGCGGCGCCGGTGTCGGACGTGGTGCGGCCGGACGCCGTGATTCCGGACGACGGTGTTCCGGCCGTGATGGTTCCGGCCGTGAAGGTTCCGGCCGTGGTGGTCATCTCTGTGGTGTTCACGCAGATCGCCCCCGTTCTGCCCGCCCGGTTCGGATACCGGGCGGTAACTTTTGTCTGGGGTTCTTCTACGGGGCTCCGGGGGAGCGCCGCAAGCGGGTCCACCGGCGGGGTGAGAGCCCGCCGAATCACCTATCCGAGTGGTCCAGGGGCCGTGTCCGGCCCGGTGGCGGGGCGGTGCGCGGTGTTCGGTGGACGCCCGGGGGCCGTGTGAGGGTCACTCCGAAGAGGGACTGCCGCACGTATCCTTGGGCCCTCTTCCCCCTACGAAAGCGGCCGGCACATGCGCGTCTACGTCCCCCTGACCCTTTCCGGTCTCGCCGAGGCGCACAAGGCGGGCGAGCTGGGGCCGGGCCCGCTGACCGCGTACGCGGTGACCCCCGGGCTGCGCGAGTGGTACGTCTCCGACGACATCGAGGAACTGGAGTACGCGGCCCTCAGCCGGGCCGCGGCGGCCTCGCTCCGGCTGCTCGCGGCGGATCCGGGCGCGGCCCGCCGCCGGGTGGTCGTGGCGGTCGACGTGCCCGACCGGGAAGCGGTGTCGGACCCGGACCGGGGGCTGGACGCGGGCGCGCTGGGCGAGGTGCGGATCGCCTCGGCGGTCGCGCTGGCGAAGGCGGCGGCGGTGCACGTCGATTCGGACGACGCCGACGCGGACGTCTCGGCCGCCGCGGCGGCGCTCGGGGCGGCGGACCACGGCGACGACGACGCGCAGTTCACGGTGGACGGCGCCGAGGACCACGAACTGCTCTGGTACGGCGTCCAGGAGATCCCGCACCTCGTCGGCCTGGGCTGAGGGCGGGCCGAGGGCGCGCTGAGAACGCGCTGAGGACGCGCTGAGCAGCCGGGGAGCGCCGCTGTCGGACCCGGCCGGTACCGTGTTTTCTCATGGGGAAGCAGAACATGCATCTGGTCTGGGACTGGAACGGCACCATCCTCGACGACATCGAGGCCGTCATCGGGGCGACGAACGCGGCCTTCGCCGAGATCGGCCTTGAGCCGGTCACGCTGGAGCGGTACCGCGAGCTGTACTGCGTGCCGGTCCCGGTCTTCTACGAGCGGCTGATGGGCCGCCTGCCGAGCGAGACGGAGTGGGCCGTCATGGACGAGTCCTTCCACCGGCACTACACGGAGCGGCGTGTGGCGTGCGGGCTGACGGAGGGCGTGAAGGAGCTGCTGGCGCAGTGGCAGCTCGCGGGCCGCAGCCAGTCGCTGCTGAGCATGTACGGGCACGAGGAGCTGGTGCCGGTCGTGCGCGGGTACGGAATCGAGAGCCACTTCATCCGGGTCGACGGGCGCACGGGGCCGTCCGGCGGCAGCAAGGCGCTGCACATGGAGCGCCATCTGACCGCGCTGGCCTCGGTCGGCGCGATATCGGCCGAGCACACGGTGGTGATCGGGGACGCGGTGGACGACGCGGTGGCGGCGGCCCATGTCGGGGCGCGCGCCGTGCTGTACACCGGTGGCTCGCACAGCCGGGCCAGTCTGGAGACGGTGGGCGTCCCGGTGGTGGACACCCTCGCGGAGGCGGTCCGGCTGGCGCAGAGCCTGACGCCCTGACCGGCGCGGCGGGCCGGCGCCGGCCCGCTCGCTCAGATCACCGGCGCCTTCGCCCGCAGCACCGTCAGGAAGGCGCGCATCCAGGCCGGGTGGTCCGGCCAGGCGCGCGAGGACACGAGGGTGCCGTCCACCACGACCTCCGCGTCGTGGAAGGTGGCGCCCGCCGACTGCATGTCGAGCTCCAGGGCCGGATAGGCGGTGACCCGGCGTCCGGCGAGCTCGCCGATCGCGGCCGTGAGCAAAGGGCCGTGACAGATCTGGGCGACCGGTTTGTCCCCGTCGAAGAAGGACTTGATGATTTTGCGGAGTTCCGGGTCGCCCCGCAGATACTCGGGAGCGCGTCCACCGGGGATGACCACCGCGACATACTGGTTCGGGTCGACCTCGGAGAAGGCCAGATCGGCGGGGCACGTATAACCGGGCTTCTCGGTGTATGTGTCGAAGCCGGGCTCGAAGTCATGGACCACGAACCGGAGTTTCTTGCGGGTGGGGGCGGCGATGTCGACCTCGTACCCCTCCTCGCGCAGGCGCTGGTAGGGGTAAAGGACTTCGAGGGATTCGGCGGCGTCGCCGGTGACGATCAGGACCTTGGCTGCCATGACTGCTCCCGGGAAAGAAAGACGTATCGATCTGTCCACTTGTCGACCAGTGTCGTCCCGGTCGGCGTGCCCCGGCGAGACCGCCTCAGCCATGAGTGTCGAAAACGGCTCTCTGTCGCTGTCCAGAGTGTCAAACTTGGCCCCCCGCTTTTGTACACATACGGCTCATGACGGCTCCCCGGTGGAGGGCGATAGCCTTGGGCGGTGATCAGCGCGATATGCCGTGGGGGCAGCGAAGCCCCCGGCCTGCGCCCGGAGCGCCACAGCGCCCGGGCGCCCGATGATCCTCATTGTCCGGTCGGAACGTCAAAATTGGCCGATAACGCCCCGGACATCTCTCATCGCGGCATAACGTCGATCCCGACCGGAAACCTCGCGTCGTGGCGTTGTACCGCTTCCTTCACCTACGTCACGCAACGGCGCGCGACAGGAGCCAGAGGACATGCAGACCAAGCTGGACGAAGCCAAGGCCGAGCTGCTCGAACAGGCGGCCCGGGTCGCTGAGAACAGCCCGGCGGGAGGAACCGGGGGGCTCGGGGCCAGTCCCCGCAAGGACGAGGCCTCGGCCGGGACCGGACGCGAGGAGCGTCCGGACCGGGACACTCTTCTGGCGTACCTCCAGCGCTACTACCTCCACACGGCTGCCGAGGACCTGGCCGACCGCGATCCGGTCGATGTCGTCGGCGCGTCGCTCTCGCACTACCGGCTGGCCGCGACCCGTCCCCAGGGGACGGCCAACGTACGCGTCCACACCCCGACCGTGGAGGAGAACGGCTGGACGTCCAGCCACTCCGTGGTCGAGGTCGTCACCGACGACATGCCGTTCCTGGTCGACTCCGTCACCAATGAGCTGTCCCGCCAGGGCCGCGGCATCCACGCGGTGATCCATCCGCAGGTCGTCGTGCGGCGGGATCTCACCGGCAAGCTGATCGAGGTGCTCCCCGAAGCGGCCGCCGGCGTGCCGGACCGCCCGCACGACGCGCTCACCGAGTCCTGGATCCATGTCGAGATCGACCGCGAGACCGACCGCGAGGATCTCCAGCAGATCACCTCCGACCTGCGGCGTGTCCTGTCCGACGTCCGCGAGACGGTGGAGGACTGGGACAAGATGCGCGACCGCGCGCTGCGCATCGCCGAGGAACTGCCCAGCGAGCCGACCGCCGACGACCTGACCACCCAGGAGCGCGAAGAGGCGCGTGAGCTGCTGCGCTGGCTGGCCGCCGACCACTTCACGTTTCTCGGCTACCGCGAGTATCAGCTCACGGACAGCGACTCGCTGTGCGCCGTGCCCGGCACCGGTCTGGGCGTCCTGCGCTCCGACCCGAAGCACAGCGAGGACGACGACCATCCGGTCAGTCCCTCCTTCAGCCGGCTGACCGCCGACGCCCGCGCCAAGGCCCGTGAGCACAAGCTGCTCGTCCTCACCAAGGCCAACAGCCGCTCCACCGTCCACCGGCCCAGCTATCTCGACTACGTCGGTGTGAAGAAGTTCGACGACAAGGGCAATGTCGTCGGCGAGCGGCGCTTCCTGGGGCTCTTCTCCTCCGCCGCCTACACCGAGTCCGTACGCCGGGTCCCGGTGATCCGCCGCAAGGTCGCCGAGGTCCTGAACGGCGCGGGTTTCTCGCCCAACAGCCACGACGGCCGGGATCTGCTGCAGATCCTGGAGACCTATCCGCGTGACGAGCTGTTCCAGACGCCCGTCGACCAGCTCCGCTCGATCGCCACCAGCGTGCTGTACCTCCAGGAGCGCCGGCGGCTGCGGCTCTACCTCCGCCAGGACGAGTACGGCCGCTACTACTCCGCGCTCGTCTATCTGCCGCGCGACCGCTACACCACCGGTGTCCGGCTACGGCTGATCGACATCCTCAGGGAAGAACTCGGCGGGTTGAGCGTCGACTTCACCGCCTGGAACACAGAATCGATTCTCTCCCGCATCCACTTCGTCGTGCGGGTCCCCTCCGGTACCGAGCTGGCCGAGCTCACCGACGAGGACGTGGACCGGATCGAGGGCCGGCTCGTCGAGGCCGCCCGCTCCTGGGCCGACGCGTTCGGTGAGGCGCTGAACGCCGAGTGCGGCGAGGAGCGTGCCGCCGGACTGCTGCGCCACTACGGCAACGCCTTCCCCGAGGGCTACAAGGCCGACCACAGCCCGCGCGCGGCCGTCGCGGACCTGGTCCATCTGGAGGCGCTCAGCACCGCGGGGAAGGATTTCTCGCTCTCCCTGTACGAGCCGGTCGGCGCGGGCCCCGGTGAGCGGCGCTTCAAGATCTACCGCTCCGGCGAGCAGGTCTCCCTCTCCGCCGTGCTCCCCGTGCTCCAGCGGCTCGGTGTCGAGGTCGTCGACGAGCGCCCGTACGAACTGCGCTGCGCCGACCGCACGCACGCCTGGATCTACGACTTCGGTCTGCGCATGCCGCTCGCCGGCACGGACGGCGACTACCTCGCCGACGACGCCAGAGAGCGCTTCCAGGACGCCTTCGCCGCCGTCTGGACCGGCGCCGCGGAGAACGACGGCTTCAACTCCCTTGTCCTGCGGGCCGGTCTGAACTGGCGGCAGGCGATGGTGCTGCGCGCGTACGCCAAGTACCTGCGCCAGTCGGGTTCGACCTTCAGCCAGGACTATATGGAGGCCACCCTCCGTACAAATGTCCATACGACCCGGCTGCTGGTCTCCCTCTTCGAGGCCCGGATGTCACCGGAGCGCCAGAGCGCCGGCACCGAGCTGACGGACGGTCTGCTGGAGGAGCTGGACGGCGCCCTCGACCAGGTCGCGAGCCTCGACGAGGACCGGATCCTCCGGTCCTTCCTCACCCTCATCAAGGCCACCCTCCGGACGAACTTCTTCCAGAGCGCCGGGGTGGCCAACGGCCCGACGGCCGGCATCAGGCCGCACAGCTATGTGTCGATGAAGTTCGACCCGCAGGCCATCCCGGACCTGCCCGCGCCCCGGCCGGCCTACGAGATCTGGGTCTACTCGCCCCGCGTCGAGGGGGTGCACCTGCGCTTCGGCAAGGTCGCACGCGGCGGGCTGCGCTGGTCCGACCGGCGTGAGGACTTCCGTACGGAGATCCTCGGCCTGGTCAAGGCGCAAATGGTGAAGAACACCGTGATCGTGCCGGTCGGCGCCAAGGGCGGGTTCGTCGCCAAGCAGCTCCCCGACCCGGCCGCGGACCGGGACGCCTGGCTCGCCGAGGGCATCGCCTCGTACAAGATCTTCATCTCGGCGCTGCTCGACATCACGGACAACCTGGTGGGCGGCGAGGTCGTCCCGCCCGCCGACGTGGTGCGCCACGACGAGGACGACACCTATCTGGTCGTCGCCGCCGACAAGGGCACCGCGAGCTTCTCCGACATCGCCAACGAGGTCGCGGTCGCCTACAACTTCTGGCTGGGCGACGCCTTCGCCTCCGGCGGCAGCGCGGGCTACGACCACAAGGGCATGGGCATCACGGCCCGGGGCGCGTGGGAGTCCGTCAAGCGGCACTTCCGCGAACTGGGCCACGACACCCAGGCCGAGGACTTCACGGTCGTCGGTGTCGGCGACATGTCCGGTGACGTCTTCGGCAACGGCATGCTGCTCTCCGAGCACATCCGGCTGGTCGCGGCCTTCGACCACCGGCACATCTTCCTCGACCCGCACCCGGACGCGGCCACCTCGTACGCCGAGCGCCGCCGCCTGTTCGAACTGCCGCGCTCCTCCTGGGCCGACTACGACAAGCGGCTGCTGTCGGCGGGCGGCGGGATCCATCCTCGTACCGCCAAGTCCATCCCGGTCAACACGCATGTCCGCGAGGCCCTCGGGATCGCGCCCGGTGTCACCAAGCTGACGCCCGCCGAACTGATGAAGGCGATCCTCGCCGCCCCGGTGGACCTGCTGTGGAACGGCGGTATCGGCACCTACGTCAAGGCGTCCACCGAGTCGAACGGGGACGTCGGCGACAAGGCCAACGACGCGATCCGCGTCAATGGCGAGGACCTGCGGGCCAAGGTCGTCGGCGAGGGCGGAAACCTGGGTCTGACCCAGCTCGGCCGGATCGAGTTCGCCCGGCGCGGCGCCGGCGGCGAGGGCGGCAAGGTCAACACCGACGCCATCGACAACAGCGCGGGCGTGGACACCTCCGACCACGAGGTGAACATCAAGGTCCTGCTCAACAGCCTGGTCTCGAACGGCGACATGACCGTCAAGCAGCGCAACAAGCTGCTCGCCGCGATGACCGACGAGGTCGGCGCGCTGGTGCTGCGCAACAACTACGCGCAGAACACCGCGCTCGCCAACGCCGGGGCGCAGTCGCCCTCACTGCTCCACGCCCACCAGCGGTTCATGCGCCGTCTGGTGCGGGACGGGGATCTCGACCGGGCGCTGGAGTTCCTGCCGACCGACCGGCAGATCCGCGAACTGCTCAGCGCCGGCAAGGGCCTCTCCCAGCCCGAGGTCGCGGTGCTGCTCGCCTACACCAAGATCACGGTGGCGGACGAGCTGATCCACACCGCTCTGCCGGACGACCCGTATCTGCGCAAGCTGCTGCACGCGTACTTCCCCGAAGCGCTGCGGGAGCAGTTCGCGGAGCAGATCGAGGCGCATGCGCTGCGCCGCGAGATCATTACGACGGTGCTGGTCAACGACACCGTGAACACCGGTGGTTCGACCTTCCTGCACCGGCTGCGGGAGGAGACCGGTGCCTCGGTCGAGGAGATCGTGCGGGCGCAGACCGCGGCCCGTGAGATCTTCGGCCTCAGCGCTGTCTGGGACGCCGTCGAGGCGCTGGACAACAAGGTCGACGCGGCCGTCCAGACCCGGATCCGGCTGCACTCGCGCCGGCTGGTCGAGCGCGGTACCCGCTGGCTGCTGGGCAACAGGCCGCAGCCGCTGGAGATCGCCGGGACCATCGAGTTCTTCGCGGCCGGTGTGGAGCGGGTCTGGGCGCAGCTTCCCACCATGCTGCGCGGCTCCGAGCTGTCCTGGTACCGGCGGATCCTGGACGAGCTGACGGAGGCGGGCGTCCCGGAGGAACTCGCCCTGCGTGTCGCCGGCTTCTCGTCCGCCTTCCCGACGCTGGACATCGTGGCGACCGCGGACCGTACGGGCCAGGACCCGCTGTCCGTCGCCGAGGTGTACTACGACCTCGGCGACCGGCTGCGGATCACCCAGCTCATGGACCGGATCCTGGAGCTGCCGCGGGCCGACCGCTGGCAGTCCATGGCCCGCGCCTCCATCCGCGAGGATCTGTACGCGGCGCACGCCGGCCTGACCGCGGACGTCCTGGCCGTCGGCAACGGCAGCTCGACGCCCGAGGAGCGCTTTGAGGCGTGGGAGCAGAAGAACGGCGCGATTCTCAGCCGGTCGCGCTCCACGCTGGAGGAGATCCAGGGGTCGGACTCCTTCGACCTGGCGAATCTGTCGGTCGCGATGCGGACCATGCGGACGCTGCTGCGTACGCACAGCTGACGGCGGTTTGAAGGGGCGCCCGGCTCACCGCCGGGCGCCCCTTCGCGTGCTGACCATCTGTTCCGGGCCGCTGTTCCGGGCCGCTCGGCGGGCGCCCTACTTCTTCTTGTGGGTGAACGCGTCGTAGGCCGCGACGACCTCCGCCGCCGGACCGTCCATCCGCAGCGTCCCCGACTCCAGCCAGAGCGCGCGGTCGCAGGTCTCCGTGATGGTCTTGTTGCTGTGGCTGACGAGGAAGACCGTGCCGGCCTCCTCGCGCAGCTCCGCGATGCGTTCCCGGCTGCGGCGCTGGAACGTCGCGTCGCCGGTGGAGAGCGCCTCGTCGATCAGCAGCACGTCATGGCTCTTGGCGGCGGCGATCGAGAACCTCAGCCGGGCGCCCATGCCCGAGGAGTACGTCCGCATCGGCAGCGAGATGAAGTCGCCCTTCTCGTTGATCCCGGAGAATTCCACGATGTCGTCGTACCTGGCGCGGACCTGCTCGCGCGACATGCCCATCGCGAGTCCGCCGAGGATGACATTGCGCTCGCCGGTCAGATCGCTCATCAGCGCGGCGTTGACCCCGAGGAGCGAGGGCTGTCCCCGGGTGAAGATCTTGCCCCGGCTGGGAGGCAGCAGCCCCGCGACGGCCTTGAGCAGCGTCGACTTGCCCGAACCGTTGGAGCCGATGAGCCCGATCGCCTCGCCCTTGTACGCGGCGAAGCTGACGCCCCGCACGGCGTGCACCTCGCGTACTCCGGGCGCCGCGCGCCGCGAGACGATCCTGCTCAGCGCGGAGGTGGCGCTGCCTCTGCCGCCGCGTGTGCCGTGGACCGTGTAGGTGATGTGGACACCGTCGGCGACGACGGTGGGGGTCGGCTCAGCCACGTCCGTACTCCTCCTCGGCCTTCCAGAAGAACAGGAATCCGCCGGCTCCGACGAGCACCGCCCAGCCGAGCGCGACCGCCCAGACATGCGGCGGGAGCCGGTCGGCGGTGAAACTGTCGATGAGCGCGAAACGCATCAGGTCGATGTAGACGGCCGCCGGGTTGTACTCCAGGGCCACTGCCACGACATGCGGCAGCCGGTCGCCGGAGACCACCTTGTCGACGCTCCACATCACGCCGGACACATACATCCAGGTACGCAGGATGAACGGGGTGAGCTGCGCGATGTCCGGCGTCTTGGCGGCCAGCCTCGCCACGGCCATCGACAGCCCGGTGCTGAACAGCGCCTGGAGCGCCAGGGCCGGTACCGCCAGCAGCCAGCTCACGCCGGGGTACTGGCCGAAGGCGACCAGGATCACGGCCAGCGCGCCCATGGAGAAGAGCAGTTGCTGGAGCTGCTGGAGGGCGAGCGCGATCGGCAGCGCGGCGCGCGGGAAGTGCAGGGCGCGTACGAGACCGATGTTGCCGGAGATCGCGCGGGTGCCCGCGGTGACCGAGCTGGAGGTGAAGGTCCAGATGAAGACGCCCGTCACCAGGAACGGGACGAAGTCGGGGACGCCGTCCTTGGTGCGCAGCAGGACGCCGAAGATGAAGTAGTACACCGTCGCGTTGAGCAGCGGGGTCATGATCTGCCAGATCTGGCCGAGCTTCGCCTGGCTGTACTGGGCGGTCAGCCGGGCGGTCGCGAAGGCGGTGATGAAGTGCCGTCGTGACCAGAGCCGGCGGACGTATTCGAGCAGCCCCGGGCGGGCTCCGCTCACGGTCAGCCCGTGCCGGGCGGCGAGCGCGCCCAGGTCGGTCTCCCCGTCCGGGCCCGGCGTACCGGGGGAGGGTGCGGGCGGCGCCGGCCGAGCGGCCGGGGTGATGGTCTGGCTCACGGAGGTGTCCCCTTCGGAGGGTGCGCTGGGACAGCACCGACGATGGAACGGGTCCGTATCGTCGCAACGACGAGAGTAGGACGCTTCCACGTCGCAACGCAACCGTTTCGTTGTGACGCCGCCGTGACGCTATGCTGACTGCCCATGACCACGGACCCGCGCACCTCACGCCGCGTTCCCGCGGGAGCCGCAGTGCTCCGGGAGGACGTGACCGACGCCATTCGCGCCGCCGTCTTCGAGGAGCTGGCCGCGGTCGGCTTCGCGCGGATGTCCATCGAGGGCATCGCGCGCCGGGCCGGGGTCGGCAAGACCGCCGTCTACCGGCGCTGGAAGTCCAAGCTGGCGCTCGTCCTCGACCTGCTCTCCGCCTTCGCCGAGCAGGGCCTGCCCGCTCCCGCGACCGGCTCGCTGTACGGCGATGTCCGCGCCCTGCTCGAAGTGGCCTCGCACGCCCTGCGCCACCCGGTGGCCTCGCAGGTCATCCCGGATCTGCTGGTGGAGTCGGCCCGCAATCCGGAGATCTCCGAAGCGATCAAGGCGGCCCTGCTGGACGGACAGCGGGGCATCGCGGCGGTGATCGTCCGCGAGGCGGTCGGGCGGGGCGAGCTGCCCGAGGGCACGGACCCCGACCGGGCCCTGGATCTGATCATCGGACCGCTCTACTGGCGGCTGGTTGTCGTGCGCGGCTCCCTGCCCCAGGGCTATCTGGACGAGCTGGCCGCCTCGGCGGTCGCCGCGTTGGGTCGCTGACCGTCCGGCCACGGCCGTCGCGGCGGCCAGGCGCCGGCGGCGCTCAGGGCGCCGGCGGCGCCGGGCTGCGTTCCTCCTGCGGGAGCGGCAGCGGCACACCGCCCTCCTCGCCGAGGAACACATGGCGTACGACGCGCTCCGCCGCCCGCCCGTCGTCGTACGGACAGAAGCGCGCCCGGAACGCGGCCCGCAGCCGGGTGGAGCGCGCACCGCGCCAGTGGCCCAGCGCGAAGGTGTCGATCAGTTCCTCCTGGGTGTGCGTGACCGGGCCCGGCGGACAGTCCCGCAGATCGAGGTAGGCGCCCCGGGCCGCCTCGTCCGCCTCCTGATCGTCGCAGTGGACGACGATCGGCCGGTCCAGATTGGCGTAGTCGAACATCAGCGACGAGAAGTCCGTGATCAGGCCGTCCGAGGCCAGACAGAGCGTCTCGGTGGAGGGATGGCCGGACACGTCGAGGACGCGCGGATGGGGCGGGTACGGCGCGTGCGTCCCGTGGGCGTGGCGGGCCCGGCTCAGCAGGACGAAGCGGGGGCCCAGTGACTGGACCACCCGCTCCAGGTCGAGTGGCTGGTGCGGCGAGTGGCGGTAGTCACGGTTCGCCGGGGCGTACAGGACGGCGGTGAAGCCCTCCGGGATGCCCAGCGAGCGCCGCAGCCGCGCCACGTCGCCGGCCGTGGCCCGCTGGTAGATGTCATTGCGCGGATGGCCGTACTCCAGGGTCGTACCGGCCGAGGGGTACGCCTTCTCCTGGACGAGGGTGGAGTGGCGGTTGGCCGACAGGGAGTAGTCCCACCGGTCGGCGTCGGCGAGCAGCAGGCCGGCGTCCGTACCGCCCGCCGCCGAGGCGCGGTCGGGCAGTTCGGCGTCCGGCGACCGGAGCGGCGTCCCGTAGTGCGTCTGGAGCAGGATCTGCTTGCGCCGCTTGACCAGCCGCCGGTCGAAGTCGGCGTTGCTGACGAGGTACTTGGCGCGGGCGATCGCCGTCCAGTAGGCGAAGGTGCCCGGACGCAGCCGCCGGGTGCCGATCGGGACGCTGTGCTGATGGGCGGCGTGGCTGACCCAGGCGGTGCGCAGCCGCGGAGCGAGCTCGCGCGCCTTCCGCTCGATGGCGGCCGGGTCGCCGCTGTAGCCGCGGTGCCCGAAGACCGCGAAGACCGCGTGGTCGGCGCGGACCGGAAGGCGCCGCTGGACGGCGTAGTGGACCCGGAGCACCCCGGAGCGCACGGCCCGCAGCAGCGCGGCGGCGACCCGGCCGGAGCGCCGGCGCAGCAGCCGGGACGTCCGCAGGACGTGGTGCGTACGGTGCGCGCCGAGCCGCAGCAGCCGGTGCCTGCGCGGGCTCCCGGGCCGGCCGGCGGCGCCCGGCGCGCGGTAGCGGCGGTGGTGCGCGCGGGCCCGGCGGAAGAACTCGGCGCGGCTGGAGCGCGACACCGGGCCGTCCGTAGCGACAAGGGCCGCGAGGTGGTCGAGCATGCGCCGGTGCAGCACCGGGCGCCAGCGGTCCAGCGCGGGCCGCTCGTCGACGAAGGCGAAGACCCGGTCGTACTGGTCGAAGAGATCCATGTGCCCGCGGTCGGTGGGCGAGAGACCGGGCCGCCGCTGCTGGTGGTGCGTACAGACCCGGTCCAGGGTGGTGATGGACTCGGCGGTCATCAGCACCGGATAGGTCCAGGCGGTGTCCGTGTGCTGCCCGGACGGGAAGGTGAGGCCCTGACGCTCGACGAACTCCCGGCGGTACGCCTTGTTCGAGGCCGTGATCAGGTACGTCAGCAGGTTCGGCCGGTCGGTGAGCCGGAAGGAGGCGGGTCCCTCCTCGGAGAGAGGTGCGGCGAAGGTGTTCCGCACGGTCTCACCCGACCAGTACGTACGGTCGAAGTCGTAGACCAGCACATCCGGGCCGCCCGTCTCCTTGAGCCGGTCCGCGAGGGCCTGGAGCGCGCCCGGCACAAAGGTGCCGTCGCCGTCGAGGAAGACCACATAGTCGCCGGTGGCACGGGCGAGTCCGGCGTTGCGGGCCGGGCCGAGCCCGGAGTTCTCGCCGAGATGGACGGCGGTGACCCGCTGCTCGTGGCCGGCGAATTCGTCGGCGACGGCGCCGCAGCCGTCGGGCGAACAGTCGTCCACCACGATGAGTTCGAGATCGTCGTAGGTCTGGGTCAGTACCGACCGCAGGCAGTCCGTCAGATACGCCTGGACGTTGTACGCGGTGACGATGACGCTGAACCGGGGCATGCCCCGGGAACGGCCGGTGGAGTGACCTGGTTACGCCGGACGTGGCGTACGGGGGATCCGCGGCGCTTTTGCGGGGGCCGCGCCGGGCCGGCCCGCGCGGGACGGGGGGACCGGCCGCGCCGCGACCGGTCCCCCCGCCGCCGGACTACTTGACCGCGCCCGCCATCACACCCGTGACGAACTGGCGCTGGAAGGCGAAGAACACCGCCAGCGGGATCACCATCGACACGAACGCGCCCGGCGCCAGCACATCGATGTTGTTGCCGAACTGCCGTACCTGCTGCTGGAGCGCCACGGTGATCGGCGGGCTCTCGGAGTCCGCGAAGATCAGCGCGACCAGCATGTCGTTCCAGACCCAGAGGAACTGGAAGATGCCGAGCGAGGCGATCGCGGGACCGCCGAGCGGCATCACGACCCGCGTGAACAGCCGGATCTCGCCGGCCCCGTCGAGCCTGGCCGCCTCCAGCAGCTCCCTCGGGATCTCCGCGAAGAAGTTCCGCAACAGGAAGATCGCGAACGGCAGACCGAACGCGACATGGAAGATGACCACGCCGAAGGTCGTCTCGAAGATGCCGACGGCGCCGAACAGCTTCGACACGGGGACCAGCGCGACCTGCACCGGGACCACCAGCAGCCCCACGACCACCAGGAACCACCAGTCGCGGCCGGGGAAGTCCATCCAGGCGAAGGCATATCCGGCCAGCGAGCCGATCACCACGACCAGGACCGTCGCGGGGACGGTGATCAGCACGGTGGAGAGCAGCGAGGTGGTGATGGTGTCGTTGTCGAGGAGGTGGGCGTAGTTCTCGGTGGTGAGCTGGGCGGGCGCGGTGAAGACCTGCCACCAGCCGCTCGCGTTGATGTCCTGGGAGGAGCGCAGCGAGGAGAGCAGCAGCCCGATCGTCGGCATCAGCCAGAACAGGCCGACCAGGATCAGGAAGCCCCGCGCCGCGCCGCCGCCCGCGCCGGCCGCGATCCGGCCCGCGAGGGACTGTTTCGCCCTGACCGCACCGTCGTTCGTGGTCATCGGCGGGTCTCCCTTCGCATGCGGCGGACGTTGAAGAGCATCACCGGGATCACCAGCAGAAGCAGCAGGACGGCGATGGCGCTGCCGACACCGAGGTCCGCGTCGGTGCCGAACGACGAGCGGTAGAGCTGGAGCGCCAGCACATTCGCGTCGTCCTGCGAGGAACCGGGCGCGATGATGAAGACCAGGTCGAAGATCTTCAGCACATTGATCATCAGCGTGACCATCACGACCGCGAGGACGGGGGCCAGCAGTGGCACCGTGATCCGGCGGAACACCTGCCACTCGTTGGCGCCGTCCACCCGGGCGGCCTCCATCAGCTCCCGCGGCACACTCGCCAGACCGGCCGCGATCAGCACCATCGCGAACCCGGCCCACATCCACAGATAGCTGCCGATGATGGCCGACGTGACCAGCGAGGGGCCGAGCCAGTCGACACCGTTGTACGGCTCTCTGAAGTTGGCCGCGCCCAGCCTGAGCTGGGCGCCGTCGGCCGCCCCCGGCAGGCTGAACGTACCGTCGGCGCCCGCCGTCGCGGTGGCGACGACCTTGCCGCCCCTGACCGCCTCCACCGTGAGGCCCTTGAGGCCGAGCTCCCTGGCGTCGATGACATTGGGCCGGCCGCCGCCGCCCCGGGTGAAGTCCAGCCAGGCCGTGCCGGTGACCCGGCCGTCCTCGGTCTGCGGGGCCCTGGCCGGCCGCGCGTCCGAGGGCATCTTGGCGGGCGCGACACCCACCAGCGGCAACTGGACCTCCGTGCCCGCGCGCACCGGCTCCTTGGTGACGAAGGCGCCGCCGCCCGCGGCCCTGAGCGGATGCACCGGCAGCGGGTGCGCGTTGGGGAAGCCGGCCGACTCGTTGAACGTGTCGTGCACACCCACCCAGACCGCGTTGGCGACACCGCGCTCCGGATCCTGTTCGTACACCAGCCGGAAGATGATGCCCGAGGCGAGCATCGAGATCGCCATCGGCATAAAGACGATCAGCTTGAACGCCGTGCCCCAGCGCACCCGTTCGGTGAGCACCGCGAAGATCAGGCCGAGCGCCGTGGCGACGGTGGGCGCCACCACCACCCAGATCGCGTTGTTCTCGACCGCGGTGAGGATGGTGTCGTCGGTGAATATCTCCACGTAGTTGTCGAACCCGGCGAAGCCGTCGCCGGACCTGTCGAAGAAGGACCGGTAGACCGAGAACCCGATCGGGTAGACCACGAGCGCGCCCAGCAGCACCAGCGCGGGCAGCAGAAAGCCGGCCGCGACGAGTTTACGTGTGCCTGTCACGCTCTTGCGCTTGTCCCTGACGGGAGGCACCGGCGCGGTGCCTCCCGTGGCCGCCGACGTCATCGCGTCAGCTCTGGTACGCCTTGGCCGCGGCCGACTCCAGCTTCTGCTGGGCCCCCGCGACGTCCTTCGGGTTCTTCAGGAAGTCCTGGAGCGCCTTCCACTCGCCCTGGCCGGGCGTGCCGCCGAACGACTGCGGCATCTGGTCCGACATGTCGAAGCGGAAGTCGTCGCCCGCGGCGATCAGCGCCTCGGCGATGTCCCGCTGGACGTCGTTCGGATAGGCGGCGAGGTCGAGGGACTTGTTCGGCGAGACGAAGCCGCCCGCCTCCGCCCAGATCTTCGCCGCGTCGGCGGACGCCAGGAAGGTCAGCAGCGCCTGCGCGCCCGGGGTGTCCTTCAGCGCCACGGCGGCGTCACCGCCCGTCACCACCGGCGAGTCGCTGCCGACCGCGGGGAACGGGAAGACCTTGGCGTCCGTACCGATCTCGGCGTCGGTCTGCGCGATATTGACGCCGACGAAGTCGCCTTCGAAGACCATCGCGCCCGCGGGCTGGTCACCACCGGTGAAGGTCTGGGTGACGGACGCCGGGAACTCCGTCTGGAGCGCGCCGTCCGCGCCGCCGGAGATCAGCGACGGCTTGCCGAAGAGCTGGCCGAGGGTGGTCAGCGCGTCCCGCACCGAGCCGTCGGTCCACTTGATCTTGTGCTGGGCGAGCTGGTCGTACTTCTCGGGGCCCGCCTGGGAGAGGTAGATGTTCTCGAACCAGTCGGTGAGGGTCCAGCCGTCCGCGCCGCCGACCGAGACCGGGGGGACGCCCGAGGCGGAGATCGTCTCGGCCGTCGTCAGGAATTCCTTCCAGGTCTTCGGGACGGTGGCGCCGGCGTTCTCGAAAGCGGCGTTGTTGTACCAGACCAGCGACTTGTTGGCGGCCTTGAAATACACGCCGTACTGCGTGCCGTCCACCGCTCCGAGGTCCTGCCAGCCCTTGCTGTAGTTCTTCGCGAGCTGGGCCTTGGCCTCGGCTCCGGCGGGCTTGGCCCACTTCTTCGCCACGGCCTGCTGGATCGCGCCGACCTGCGGCAGCATCGCCACATCGGGCGGGCTGCCACCGGCGATCTTCGTCCCGAGGAAGTTGACGATCGGGTCCTGCGCGGGGACGAAGGTGACCGTCGCTCCGGTGCGCTTCTCGAACTCCGTGAGGACCTTGGTGAAGTTCTCCTGCTCGGGACCGGTCCAGACGGCCGCGACCTCGATCTTCTCGCCGTTCAGCCCGGGCAGTTGGACACTGGCCGCGGGCTCCTCGCTCGCCGGGGCGTCCGAGCCCTTGCCGTCGTCCGTGTCACCGCCGCAGCCGGTGAGTGCCACGGCACCCGCGGCGACGATCGCCACGGCCGCCCGGCGCGTGCCCAGCACCGTCCGGCGGATGTCAAGAGCCCCATGGTTGGTGCGAGTTGTGCGAGTTGTGCGCATCACTGCCCCGTCTCTCCCGTGTGCGTACGGATCTACGCATGCGGAACGGCGTCGCCGCCGTGACGTGGCGGCGTCGCTGTCGTCCCGTGCGCACAGTCCTACGCCGCGTGACCAAAGGCCGCAATACCGCGCCAGGTGTCAACTCGCGGATCGTGATGGGCTCGTGACGTGGCGCGACGGACGTGCGGGACCTTCAGGGGTGAGCCGGAGTCAGCGGTGCGACCGGTACGGCGTCGACCGAACGCGCGGCCCGCTCCAGCGCGCTGGCGAGCAGCGCCAGGTCCGTCGGGCCGTTGCCGAGCTCCCGGACCGGACGGCGGGCGGGCGGATCGCCCATCCGCTCCCACTCCAGCGGCACCACCGTGGGCCGCAGGGTCGCCGTACGGGGGATACGGCCCGTCACCCGGCCGCCCTGGAACGGCGTGACCCGGCCGTCCGGATGGCCCAGCCGCCCCCGGCCGGGGGCCGGATCGTCCGGGGCCGGAGCGAGGGGCGGCGCGTCCAGCACCACCCGCAGCCGCGCGGCCTGCGCCAGCTCCGTGTCGACCGTGCGGTCGGGACGGGCCGAGGTCGCCACGAGATGCACACCCAGGCGCTCGCCCTCCCGGGCCACCGCCTCCAGCGCCCGTACGACGGAACCTGCCGCGGGCCGCCCCGGGCTGCCGAGTGCGGGCGCCACCAGGGCGTCGAAGTCGTCCACGAGCACAACGAGACGGGGCAGCGCCGCGGCCCCGGTACGGGCCGCGGTGGTACGCAGCCGGAGCGCCCCGCCGGCGGGCGTCTCCGCCTCGCCGAACTGCCCGGCCCGCCGGCCGCCCGGCTGGTCGCCGCCGAGCCCCTCGCCGCGCGACTGGTCGTTGCGGAGCTGTTCGGCGCGCGACTCGCCGCGCCGGCCCGCCCGTTGCTCCGCGGCGCTCGCCGTGCGCTGGCCGATCATCCGCTCCGACACCTCCTGCCGGCTGTGCCACTCGGTGAAGTCCAGCCGCCCCAGGAACTCCGCCCGCCGCTTCAGCTCCGCGCCCAGCGCCTGCGCGAACTCCCGCATCCTGACCGGGTCCGAGGCGATCAAATGCTCGGTGACATGCGGCAGCTCCGTACACGCGGACAGCCCCTCCCCGCGCTCGCCGCCTGCGCCGTCCACCAGCAGCAGTCCCAGCGTGTCGGGCGGGACCGCGGCGGCCAGCGAGGCCGCGACGGACCGGAGCAGCTCCGTACGGCCGCTGCCCGCGGGGCCCTCGATCAGCAGATGCGGCCCCTCTTCCGTCAGATCGACGCTCATCGGGCCACGCGGCCCGGCGCCGAGGACCGCCGTGCAGTGTCCGGTGCGCTCGGCCGCGGACGCCCAACGGGCCATCAGGGACGCCGGAGTGGCGCGGGCCAGCCCCAACTCGTCCAGCAGCCTGGACGATTGCGGCAACGCGGTCACCGGCCGCCCCGGACTGCTCCCGGCCGCCGTGCGCAGCGGCGCCAGCGCCCGCCCGAAACGCTCCGCCCAGGCGGCCGAGACCGCGTCCACGACGGCGACCGTGCCATGCCCGGACGGCTGTCCCACCGCCGTCCGCAGCAGCCGCAGCGCGGTGGCGACATCGCCGCTCAGCAGCGCGACCGCGCCGCACTCGCGGAACGGCAGCGACGCCGCGCACGCCGCCTCGTACGTCGCCGCGACCGGGGACAGCGCGGAGGCGGCCGGGGTCTCGGCGAGACAGAGCAGATGGATACCGGCGGCGCCGCCGGCGGCGGCCAGCCGCGCGGTCGTCTCACGCAGCGCGGCCGTACCGGGGTCGCCGTCGACGATCACCACGGTGTACGGCCCCGGGTGGTGCGCGGCGGCCTCCGCGATCAGCCCGGCCCCGGCCGAGGCCCAGCCGGGGCCCAGCGGCCCGTCGTCCAGCCGGCGGGTCAGCTCGGCGGTCCTGGCGGCGGCCTGCTCCCGGTCGTAGGCCAGCAGCAGCCGGCAGTCCTGGCCATGGGCCGGCCGCACCTGGGGCAGCCAGCCGAGCCAGCCCCAGTCCTGCCTGCGCTGCTCCAGGCTTCTCTTCCGGTCCGAGCTGATCAGCACGATCTCCAGATCGGCGGGCGAGTGCAGCGCGGCGAGCTGGGCGACGACCGACCGCGCCAGGCCGGTCAGCCGCTCCCTGGGACCGGCCAGCCCCAGCGAACCCGCCTCCCGCAGCGCGACGGTGACCGGCGCGCACGGCAGCGGTCCCGCCTCGTCGGAGGCGGGCCGGTCCGCCGTGCCCAGCCGGACGACGAGCGTCTCCGCGTGGTGAGTGTCGCGCTCCCACAGCCGGGGGCCGGGACCGAGCGCGGTCAGCAGCACCTCGGCCGGATCGGGCCAGGTCTCCGGGTGGGAGGCGCGCCCCGTCCCGACGAGTCCCCGGGCGCCGGCGGCGGCCTCCGGGAGGTCCTCGCCACGGCCTCCGGCGAGGCGCCGCGCCCAGGCTCCTATGCCGCGGCGCCGGGCCGCCGCGTCCAGCGGCTCGCCCTCGCGGGCGGCCGTCTCCTGCCGGTACGGGCCGGCGGGCCCGCCATGGTGCCGGGCGCCGTCGTCGCCCGGTCCGGCCGTGTGCGGCTGGGCCCCGTCCGCCGGGCCGGGCGCGGTGGCCCTGCTGTGCGACCCGTCGCCCGGGTCCGGGGAACCCGGCGCGGACGCGCGGAAGCCGTAGTGCGTGTCGGCGGCGCGCGGATCCGGCACCCGCGGCGGACTGCCCGGGGTGCTGCTGCCGTACTGGAGCCCCGGCGTCCGGGGGCCGTAGGCGGAGGCCGTCCGGCTCTCCGCGTCCCCGGCGGTGCGGGCGCCGGAGGCCGAACCGCCGTGCGTCGGAGCGGGCTCGCGCGCGAACCGCGGTCCCGCGGGGCCGTGTCCCCGGCCGCCCGCGCCCGTCCCGGGATCCGCCGCCTCCCGGTGCTGGGCGCCGGTCTCGGCCGGATACGGGAGCGGCGCCGCGCCGGGCCGGCCGATCCGCAGATGGCCCTCGCCGTCCGGGGCCGTCGGCAGCGCCGGGGCCGGGTCGCCCACGGTGAGCCGGAGCGCGGACTCGCCGAGCCGCAGCAGCGCGCCGGGGAGCAGCGGGACCGGCCGGTCGCCCACCGGGACGCCCTCCAGCACCGTGCCGTTCGTCGAGCCGAGGTCCACGACCGAGATCCGGCCGTCCTCGGCCATCGTCACCGCGCAGTGGAGGCGCGAGACGTCCGGGTCGTCCAGGGGCACATCCGCGTCGGCCGAGCGGCCGATCCTGATCTGTCCGCCGTGCAGCAGATGGACACCGCCCGCGTCGGGACCCGCGACGACCTGGAGCCGCGCCGGGGCGTCCTCGGCCGGAGCGTCGTCCTCGCCCGGGACCTGGAGGGAGAGCACCGCTCCGTCGATCAGCGGCGGCTCGCCCAGGTGGCAGCGCTGCGCGTCGAGCCGCTCCCGGCCGGCGTACAGGACGACCGAGCCCGAGGAGTCGGTGCCGGACACGGCGGTGGCGAGGCCCGACGCGACGGCGGCCAGCGCCGTCCCGGGCGGAGCGGTGACGAGCACGTCGCACACGCGCCCGGCGGCATGGCCGCTGCGCGGCGCGAGGACGGTCAGCCGGATCTGCATCGCCGTCAGCGGTCCCTTCATGCGCGGGGTGCCCGGCAGGGGAACTGCCCTGTGACTCCCCCCACCACACACGGACGCGTCGTCCGGTACAGGTCGGCACGGGCGGTGCGGTTCCCCACTCCACACCTCGCGTGCTGGGGGCATCCTCGCACCTGCCACGGACAACACGCCCGGGGGCCAGGGAGAAGTGATCTTGAATGGTCGGCTGTGGGCCCAAAAATGCCCGATTGGGTACTACTTCCAGGTGACTTGGGGCCGTCGGCGCGGTCGCCGGAGCCGCCGTCGGACAACCGCGGGCGGCATGCGGACGTCCTTCTTCCGAATCACTTTTCCCGGAACCGCGCCGCGGTGCGGGGGGAGGACGACCGCCCGGCGATCCGTTCGGCCGGTCCGCGGCCGGTCTACAGTTGGTCGGAAACCCGGCGGGCCGGGACATCACCCGGCGGGCCCGGGACCTTCAGGAGACGACGACCAGCAGGGAGCGCATGACGTGCGGCCGGTAGGCAGCAAATACCTGCTCGAGGAGCCGATCGGACGCGGCGCCACGGGCACCGTCTGGCGAGCCCGCCAGCGCGAGACCGCGGGAGCCGAGGCGGCCGTGCCCGGCCAGCCCGGCGAGACCGTCGCGATCAAGGTCCTCAAGGAGGAGTTGGCGAACGACGCGGACGTGGTGATGCGTTTCCTGCGGGAGCGCTCCGTCCTGCTCCGCCTCACGCACCCCAATATCGTCCGCACCCGCGACCTGGTCGTCGAGGGTGATCTCCTGGCGCTCGTCATGGATCTCGTCGACGGTCCCGACCTGCACCGCTATCTGCGCGAGAACGGTCCGTTCAGTCCGGTCGCGGCGGCCCTGCTGACGGCCCAGATCGCGGACGCGCTCGCCGCCAGCCACGCCGACGGCGTCGTGCACCGGGACCTCAAGCCCGCCAACGTCCTGCTGAGGAACGACGGCGAGCGGCTGCACCCGATGCTCACGGACTTCGGCATAGCGCGCCTGGCCGACTCTCCCGGCCTGACCCGTACGCATGAATTCGTCGGCACCCCCGCCTATGTCGCGCCGGAGTCCGCCGACGGCCGTCCGCAGACCTCCGCCGTGGACATCTACGGCGCGGGCATCCTGCTGTACGAGCTGGTCACGGGACGCCCGCCGTTCGCCGGCGCGACGGCCCTGGAGGTGCTCCACCGCCATCTCAGCGAGGAGCCCCGCCGCCCCACCACCGTGCCCGAGCCGCTGTGGACGGTCATCGAGCGCTGCCTGCGCAAGGACCCGGACCAGCGGCCCAGCGCCCAGAACCTCGCCAGCGCCCTGCGGACCGTCGCGGCCGGTGTCGGCGTGCACTCCTCGCCCGCGCAGGTCGACGCCGCGCTGGGCGTGGGCGCGCTGCTCGCGCCCGACCCGGATCCCGCGCCGGTGCCCGACACCCCGGGCGCCGCCGACCCGACCCAGGTCCTGCCGACCAACGCCGCCTCCTACGACCCCAACGCGGCCACCAGCGTCCTGCCCTCCACCGGTCCCGCCGCGTACGGCGGCCCCGGCGCGGGCGCCGCCGACCCGACCGCGGTCATGCCGCCCGTACAGCCGCGCCCCGACGGCCCGCCGGAGCCCGAGGGCCCGCACCCGTGGCAGGGCCAGTTGCAGGCCGCGCGCGACCGCAACGAGCAGACCCAGGTGCAGTACCTGGACCCGAGCCAGGACCCGCTGCGCCGCCGCCCACAGCGGCCCGGCGCTCCTCAGCAGCAGCCGCCCGCACCTCAGCGGTCCCAGCAGCGCTACGCCCCGCCGCCCCAGCAGCAACAGCAACAGCAACAGCAACAGCAACAGCAGCAATACGTACCGCCGCCCGAGCAGCGGTACGCGCCCCCGCCGCAGCAGCAGCGGTACGCGCCCCCGCGCCCGGCGCCCGAGCCGCCGGCGCCCCGTGAGCCGCGTCAGCCCAGGCAGCGCAGCGCCAACCCGATGCGCATCCCGGGCCTCGGCTGCCTCAAGGGCTGTCTGTTCACGGTCGTGCTGCTCTTTGTCGCGGGCTGGCTCGTCTGGGAGCTGACCCCGCTCCAGGACTGGATCGCCCAGGGCCAGAGCTACTGGTCCGCGATAGGCGACGCGATCTCGAAGGTCACGGACTGGATCTCACAGCTGACCGGGTCGGACTCCGGCTCGGGCTCGGGATCCGGCACCGGCTGACGGACCGGGGGAGAGATCCCCCGGACCCGCCGGCCCGCCGGGGGTGCTCGCGCGGCCGGTCCCGGCCGTGCCGCGCTCCGCCGGCCGTTCTTCCTTCGCTTTTCGTCGGTTTCGTAGGGTTCCTTGGGTTCTCGGGTTCGTCGGGTTCTCGGGTTCTCGGTTTCTCGGGTTCTCGGTTTTTTCCTCTGTTTTTTCCTCCGCCATCTCGCCCGGGGGAGTGGTGCCCGCGCCGATGGTGGCGCGGAGCATCCCGATTCCCGCGTACTTTGATGGGCAACGCCAGCCGCTGAGGGAGCAGTCTTGGCACGGAATATCGGCAGCCGGTACACCGCCCATCAGATCCTGGGACGGGGCAGCGCGGGCACGGTGTGGCTCGGCGAGGGGCCCGAGGGCCCGGTCGCCATCAAGCTCTTGCGTGAGGACCTCGCGTCCGACCAGGAGCTTGTCGGACGCTTCGTCCAGGAGCGCACCGCCCTGCTCGGTCTCGACCACCCCCGGGTGGTCGCCGTCCGCGATCTCGTCGTGGACGGCAACGATCTGGCGCTCGTCATGGACCTGGTGCGCGGTACGGATCTGCGCACCCGGCTCGACCGCGAGCGCAGACTCGCCCCGGAGGCGGCGGTCGCGATCACCGCGGACGTCGCCGACGCTCTCGCGGCGGCGCACGCCGCCGGGATCGTCCACCGCGACGTCAAGCCGGAGAACATCCTGCTCGACATGGAGGGCCCGCTCGGGCCCGGCGGCGCGCATCCCGCGCTGCTCACCGACTTCGGCGTCGCCAAGCTGATCGACACCCCGCGGCGCACCAAGGCGACCAAAATCATCGGCACCCCGGACTATCTGGCGCCCGAGATCGTCGAGGGCCTGCCGCCGCGCGCCGCCGTCGACATCTACGCGCTGGCCACCGTGTTGTACGAGCTGCTGGCCGGCTTCACGCCGTTCGGCGGCGGTCATCCCGGGGCCGTGCTGCGGCGCCATGTCACCGAGACCGTCGTCCCGCTGCCCGGCATCCCCGAGGAGCTGTGGCAGCTTCTCGTCCAGTGCCTGGCGAAGGCCCCGGCCTCCCGGCTGCGCGCCTCCGAGCTGGCGGCCCGGCTGCGCGAGCAGCTTCCGCTGCTCGCGGGCATGCCGCCGCTGGACGTGGACGAGCCCGACACGGAGCCCACCGAGCAGACGTACGAGGAACCGCGGCCGGACGAGGCCGAGCGGCCACGCCGCCGCGGCGCGGTACCGCTGGTGCCCGGCGCCGCTCCCGACTCCAACCGGGACACCCATACGAGCATGCGCGTCCCCGGCCCGGACGAGCTGGCGGGCGGCGCCCGGGGCACCGCACGCGCGCCCCGCTCACCGGGCCAGCGCCGGCCCGGCTCGGCCCGCCACAAGGCGGAGGCCGTCCGCAAGCGGCGTATCACCCTGGGGGCGGTGACGCTCCTGCTGCTCGTGGCTGTGGGGGTCGGCGGCTGGCTGGCCACGAGCGGGGACGGCGAGGACGGAGCCCCGCAGGACTCCAAGCGGACGACGTCACCGATGCCGTAGCGCGGTCCCGGACGCCATGACGCGGCTCCGGGAAACGCGCCGGGTCCCGGTGGCGGCCGTCACGGCCCGGGCAGCGGGGGACGGGTTCCCGCGCTCAGCCGTTAGGCTGGTCCCGTGGCAGTCGTCGATGTATCCGAAGAGCTGAAGTCCCTCTCCTCGACCATGGGGTCGATCGAGGCCGTCCTGGACCTCGACAGGCTGAGGGCCGAGATCGCCGTGCTTGAGGAGCAGGCCGCGGTCCCGTCCCTCTGGGACGACCCGGAGGCGGCGCAGAAGATCACCAGCAAGCTTTCGCACCTCCAGGCCGAGGTCCGCAAGACCGAGGCGCTGCGCGGGCGCATCGACGATCTGGAAGTCCTCTTCGAGCTGGCCGACGCCGAGGACGACGCGGACGCGCGCGCCGAGGCCGAGTCCGAGCTGGAGTCGGTGCGCAAGGCGCTGGACGAGATGGAGGTCCGCACGCTCCTCTCCGGCGAGTACGACGAGCGCGAGGCGCTCGTCAACATCCGCGCCGAGGCGGGCGGCGTCGACGCGGCCGACTTCGCCGAGCAGCTCCAGCGCATGTATCTGCGCTGGGCCGAGCGGCACGGCTACGGGACCGAGGTCTACGAGACGTCGTACGCGGAGGAGGCCGGCATCAAGTCGACGACCTTCGTCGTCAAGACGCCGTACGCCTACGGCACGCTCTCCGTGGAGCAGGGCACCCACCGCCTGGTCCGTATCTCGCCCTTCGACAACCAGGGCCGTCGGCAGACCTCCTTCGCGGGCGTCGAGGTGCTTCCGGTCGTCGAGTCCAGCGACCATGTCGAGATCGACGAGTCCGAACTGCGCGTGGACGTCTACCGCGCGTCGGGCCCCGGCGGCCAGGGCGTCAACACCACGGACTCCGCGGTCCGGATCACCCACATCCCGACCGGCATCGTCGTCTCCTGCCAGAACGAACGCTCGCAGATCCAGAACAAGGCGAGCGCCATGAACGTCCTCCAGGCGAAGCTGCTGGAACGCCGCCGCCAGGAGGAGCAGGCCAGGATGGACGCCCTCAAGGGCGACGGCGGCAACTCCTGGGGAAACCAGATGCGTTCGTACGTCCTGCACCCTTACCAGATGGTCAAGGACCTGCGGACGGACTTTGAAGTGGGTAATCCGCAGGGCGTTCTTGACGGCGAGATCGACGGTTTTCTGGAAGCCGGGATTCGCTGGCGCAAGCAGCAGGAGAAGTAAGCGCGCGCCTTTGTCGACAAGCCCACAAGCCAGTCAGCCAACTGCCGCCCCCGGGGCGGCAGTTCGCGTTTATGTCACAGTTGCAACGCCACACGCCGGACAACTGGCTTCATTCCGGTCATCGTGCGCGCAACCTTCTTGACGCGTATATGAAAACTGGGAAAGCTGACGCGTGGCATGCGTATTTCTGGGGCGCGTGTGACCGGGGGCGGAGCGCACGGACCCCCGACGGCCGCTGCTCCGGACGCTGCACCAATGACGAATGAGCTACTGGGGGTAGCAGGCAAATGACCAAAAAGACGCGGATCCGCGTAGCGCGCGTAGCGGCCGGCGCGGTGATCGCCGCGGGTGCTTCGCTGACCGTCGCGGGCGCCGCTCAGGCCGTCGGTGTCGGGGTCTCCCTCGACGCCGGGCTCGGTGTCGGCGCGAACGTCGGCGCCGTCGACGGGGGCACCAGCGAGGGTGGCACGCAGGGCACCACCGACGGCGGCACCACCGACGGTGCCGTCGGCGGCAACACGACCGTCGGCACCACCGAGGGCACCTCGGTGGGTACGTCCGAGGGGACCTCCACGGGTACGTCCGAGGGCACCTCGGAGGGCACGTCCACCGGTACGTCGGAGGGCACGTCCACCGGTACGTCGGAGGGCACCTCCACGGGTACGTCCGAGGGCACCTCCACGGGTACCTCGGCGGGGACCTCCACGGGTACCTCGGCGGGGACCTCCACGGGTACCTCGGCGGGTACGTCCACGGGCACCTCGGCGGGCACCTCCACCGGTACCTCGGCCGGTACGTCCACGGGCACCTCGGCGGGCACCTCCACGGGTACCTCCGCCGGTACGTCCACGGGCACCTCGGCCGGCACCTCCGCCGGTACGTCCGCAGGTACCTCGGAAGGTACGTCCGAGGGCACCTCGGAGGGCGCCTCCACGGGCACCTCCGGCAGCGACGGCGGCACCGGTACCTGCACCGTCGACCTCGACGGAGCCGAGTGCGCCGACAACACCGACACCGACAGCGCCGGCTCCCAGCCGGTGCAGCAGGGTGAGGCCAAGGAGGAGCTGGCGGAGACCGGCGCCGCCGAGACCACGTTCCTGCTGATCGGTGCCGCGACCATGATCGCCGGTGGCATCGGCTTCCGGATGCTGCCGCGTCTCGTCGGCGGTGGCCGTACCGTCGCCTGACCGAGGCGCATGACACGTACGCCATGACAACGGGCGGTGATGACGCCGCCTGCGTCATGTACAGAAGGGCCCGGACGCTCCACGAGCGTCCGGGCCCTTCGGCGTACGGACGAGATCGCCGGGTATGCCGGGTATTACGCGGTCTGGTGGGCCGCCACCAGCGCCACCGCCGCCACCAGCACTATCAGCAGCGTCAGCAGAGCCATCGGGCTCAGACCTCCCAGGGGGCCCTGCTGCTGCAGGCGCTCCCGGTTGGCACGGCACACACGGCACCTGCCCTCGCTGACGGGCCCCGCGCAGTTGGCGCACACCAATCGGTCGTAGGTCATGCGCTTTCCTCCTCACCGCGCGGCGGAGCCGCAACCAGTGTCTCTCCGCTCAACGCTCGGGGGAACACGACCGTTCCCCCCTCCACTGTGCCAGTTCCCGGGCGTTTCGGCGCGCCCGACGGCGTTCCGTACGGCCCGGCACGAGTGGCGGCCACCTCGCATCCGTGATAATTCGCCCAAGCCCGGGCACAACCCGGGACGCGAACTGCGCGCGCGGACCCGGTTCGCGTAAGGTCACGCAGACCTACTCCCGGCCGACCGTGGTGCATCCCGTGATCCGATTCGACAATGTCTCCAAGACCTACCCGAAACAGAACCGTCCCGCACTGCGTGACGTTTCCCTGGAAATCGAGAAGGGGGAGTTCGTCTTCCTGGTCGGCTCGTCCGGTTCCGGAAAGTCGACCTTCCTGAGGCTGCTCCTCCGCGAGGAACGCACCAGCCACGGCATGGTGCATGTCCTCGGCAAGGACCTCGCGCGCCTGTCCAACTGGAAGGTGCCGCAGATGCGGCGCCAGCTCGGCACCGTCTTCCAGGACTTCCGGCTGCTGCCGAACAAGACCGTCGCGGAGAACGTGGCCTTCGCGCAGGAGGTCATCGGCAAGTCCCGCGGCGAGATCCGCAAGTCCGTCCCGCAGGTCCTCGATCTTGTCGGCCTCGGCGGCAAGGAGGACCGGATGCCCGGTGAGCTGTCCGGTGGTGAGCAGCAGCGCGTCGCGATCGCACGGGCCTTCGTCAACCGCCCCATGCTGCTGATCGCGGACGAGCCGACCGGCAACCTCGACCCGCAGACCTCCGTGGGCATCATGAAGCTGCTGGACCGCATCAACCGCACCGGCACCACCGTCGTGATGGCGACCCACGACCAGAACATCGTCGACCAGATGCGCAAGCGCGTGATCGAGCTCGAAAAGGGCCGTCTGGTGCGCGACCAGGCACGCGGCGTCTACGGCTACCAGCACTGAGCATCGAAAGCTGAAAGGACGCCATGCGCGCCCAGTTCGTCCTGTCGGAGATCGGCGTCGGTCTCCGCCGTAATCTCACGATGACCTTCGCCGTCATCGTCTCCGTGGCCCTCTCGCTCGCCCTGTTCGGCGGTGCGCTGCTCATGCGCGAGCAGGTCAGCACGATGAAGGACTACTGGTACGACAAGGTCAATGTCTCCATCTTCCTCTGCAACAAGAACGACGCGGCGACCACGCCCAAGTGCGCCAAGGGTGCGGTCACCAGCGAGCAGGAGAAGCAGATCGAGGCCGATCTGAAGAAGATGGACAGCGTCGAGACCGTCCACCACGAGACGGCCGACGAGGCGTTCAAGCACTACCGGGAGCAGTACGGCGACACCCCCATCGCGCCCGCGATCACGCCGGACCAGATGCAGGAGTCGTTCCGCGTCAAGCTGAAGGACCCGGAGAAGTACCAGGTCGTGGCCACCGCTTTCGCCGGCCGCGACGGGGTCCAGTCCGTCCAGGACCAGCGGAACATCCTGCAGAACCTCTTCGACCTGATGAACGGCATGAATGTCGCCGCGCTCGGTGTGATGGCGCTGATGCTGGTCATCGCGCTGATGCTGATCGTGAACACCGTCCGTGTGTCGGCGTTCAGCCGGCGCCGGGAGACCGGGATCATGCGGCTCGTCGGCGCCTCCAGCTTCTACATCCAGATGCCGTTCATCATGGAGGCCGCGTTCGCCGGGCTGATCGGCGGTGTGGTCGCCTCGGCGATGCTGATCTTCGGCCGCTACTTCCTGATCGACCACGGTCTCGCGCTGTCCGAGAAGATGGAACTGGTCAACTTCATCGGCTGGGACGCGGTGATCGCCAAGCTGCCGCTGGTGATCGCCATTGGTCTGCTGATGCCCGCCGTGGCCGCTTTCATCGCGCTGCGCAAGTACCTCAGGGTGTGACAAGCACCCCTGGCGGCGTATGGCCAAGCACCGTTCCGTCGCCGGGGGTTGTCCTAGACTCAACGCCATGTCGGGCTCCGGGTCACACCACACGCCCCGCGGCCCGCGCCGCGGGGCGGTCCTGACATTGGTCTTCGTGAGCGTGCTCGCCACGGCCTCGGCGACGGACTCACTGCCGGGCACCGGCGACGACTCGGCCCGGGTGCCGGTGCGTTCCGTCGCCTCGACGGTCGACAGCGACGATCTCGCCAGAGCCGCCGCCGAGGCCGTGGCCGACGGCAAGTCCGGTACGGAGGCGGCCGAGGAGGTCGTCAGCCGCAGCGGCGACCGCTGGGGCGCGGTCTACGACAAGAGCGAGTTCGAGGAGTTCGAGCAGGCCCTGGACGGCGAGTACACCGGTGTCGGGCTGTGGGCCCGGCGCGGCGCCGGCGGGCAGATGGAGGTGACCCGGGTGCAGCCCGGCGGCCCCGCGCAGCGGGCCGGTGTCCGGCCCGGTGACACCATCCGGGACATCGACGCCGACAGCGTCGCGGGACTGCCCGTCACCGAGGTCATGGCGCTGCTGCGCGGCGGCACCGCGAGCGAGGGGGCCGGCGTCGTCGGATCGACCGTTGTCCTGGGGCTGGAGCGGGACGGGCGCAGGTGGACGCGCGGCCTGCGTCGTGCCCGGCTCGCCACCGAGTCCGTCACCGTCGACACGATCAGGGGCGGCACCCTGCGGATCAAGGTCGACGCCTTCACGAAGGGGACTGGCAAGCGGGTCAGGGACGCGGTCCTGGACGCCCCGGCCGGCGCCGGTGTCCTGCTCGATCTGCGCGGCAACGGCGGCGGGCTGGTCACCGAGGCGGTGACGGCCGCCTCCGCGTTCCTCGACGGCGGCCTGGTCGCCACGTACGACATACGGGGCGAGCAGCGCGCCCTGTACGCGGATCCCGGCGGTGACACCGGCCGGCCGGTGGTCGTGCTGGTCGACGCCGGCACGATGAGCGCCGCCGAGCTGGTCACGGGCGCGCTTCAGGACCGCGGCCGGTCCATCACGGTCGGCGCGCGCACCTTCGGCAAGGGCTCGGTCCAGATGCCGAGCCGGCTGCCCGACGGCTCCGTCGCGGAGCTGACCGTCGGCCACTACCGCACACCGGCCGGCCACGGTGTGGACGGCCGGGGCGTCACTCCGGATCTGCTGGTCAGTGAGCGGGCGCAGCAGCGGGCGGAGACAGTGCTGAGCGGACTCGGAGGCGCACGGTAAAGAAGTTGCGCCGGGGTGCGAAAATGGCGGGACTATGGCTAAGGAAACAGGGCGCAAACTGATCGCGCAGAACAAGAAGGCGCGGCACGATTACCACATTCTCGACACCTATGAGTGCGGTCTCGTACTGACCGGCACCGAGGTGAAGTCCCTGCGCCAGGGACGGGCCTCGCTGGTGGACGGCTTCGTCCAGATCGACGGGCACGAGGCGTGGCTGCACAACGTGCATGTGCCCGAGTACACCCAGGGGACCTGGACCAACCACTCCGCCCGGCGCAAGCGCAAGCTGCTGATGCACCGGGTCGAGATCGACAAGCTGGAGTCCAAGTCCGGCGAGACGGGGCACACGATCGTGCCCCTGGCCCTGTACTTCAAGGACGGCCGGGCCAAGGTCGAGATCGCGCTGGCCAAGGGCAAGAAGGAGTTCGACAAGCGGCAGACGCTGCGGGAGAAGCAGGACCGGCGCGAGACGGACCGGGCGATCTCGGCGGCGAAGCGGCGGCAGCGGGCCTGACCCGGCCGCCCGCCCGGCGGAATAGGCTGGCATCGTCCCGCGTTGGTCACGTAGGATGGCAAGGCACCCCACAGCGGGTGCACGCTCGAAAGAGCAGCTTGAAAAATCAACATGGGGATGATCGGTTTCGACAGCGGATGTCGAAGCAGGGGAAGCGAGCCGAGGAAGCGGCAATGATCTCGTAAACCATATGTCGCAAACAATAATCGCCACTTCTAAGCGCGATTCCTCCGCCTTCGCCCTCGCTGCCTAATTAGCAGCTAGCGAAGACTCTGCGGAGTGTCAGCCCGGGGCTGTTCCCGACCCGGATCCTGGCATCAACTAGGGAACTAAACCTCTGAACCCGGTCACGGGGCGCAGAGGGAAACCAAACAGTGACTGAGCCCGTCGGAGACTTGTCCGTGTGATCTCCGGGGCCGAGAAAATCGCAGCGGACTGCGCTCGGAGAAGCCCTGATTCCGCACCGTTGGACGCGGGTTCGATTCCCGCCATCTCCACAATTCCCATGTGAGGCTGAGGCCCCGCCGCCCTACCGGCAGCGGGGCCTCAGCCGTGCCCGGCGCCACGGACGGCGCGGCGGCCGAGCCGCCGGGCGGCCCCGGCGATCATGATCACGGGCCGCGGGCCGGTCCACCGCCTCGGGAGCCGGGCGAGGAGATGTCCGGCCCCGGAAGCGCGCGTGTCGGGGGCCTCGGGCAGGGGATGCCGACGCGCCGCCAGGACCAGGGTGTGGCCGGTGACGGTCAGCAGCGGGGTGTCGGGCGAATGCGGCATGGCTCTACCGTCGCGGCCGGCCCGGCCTCCGGTCCAACACCTGTTCCATGGCCATTCACGCGCCTGTGTTGTTGAATGCGGCGTGCCCCGAGACATCGATCCCCGGCTGCTGCGCTCCTTCGTCGCGACGGCCGAAGAGCTGCATTTCACCCGGGCCGCAGCCCGGCTCCATGTCGCCCAGCAGGCCCTCAGCAGGGACATCCGGCGGCTGGAGCGGGAGCTGGGGGCCGACCTCTTCGTACGGACCACCCGGCGGGTCACGCTGACGGCCGACGGCGAGCGGCTGCTGCCGTACGCGCGGCGGATCCTGGCGGCCCAGGACGAGCTGCTGGCCGCCCGCGCCGACGCGACCCGGCCCCTGCTCGTCGACCTCAACACCGAGGGCATGGTGTCCGGCCGGGTGCTGGCCCGGGCCCGTGAACTCGCCCCGGCCTGCGAGCTGATGGCCCGCTTCCTGAGCGGCCTGACGGGCGCCGCCGCCGAGATCCTCGCCGGGCGGCTCGACGCCTCGTTCGGCTACTTCGAGGGCCTCGACCCGGGTCTGCGCTCCGGGCTCTCCCGGCAACTGGTGTGCCACGAGCCGCTGGCCGTACTGCTTCCGTACGACCACCCGCTGGCCTCCCGCGCCGAGGTGACGCTGGACGACCTGGCGGGCGAGAGCGTGTACGCGGGGGCGGGCAACCCCGGGACCCTGGAATGGACGGAACTGGCGCGGCGGCTCTTCGCCGGACGTCCCGTCGAGATCGCACCGCCCGCGCCCATGGCGGTGGGAGCCGAGGAGTTCCGGCGGGTGATGGGGAAGCAGCGCAATCCCGTGCTCGCCGTGGTGGATTTCCCGGTGATGCCGGGCGCGGTTTCGCGTCCACTGGTCGACCCCGTACCGCTGTCACCACTGTCGCTGGTGTGGCGCAAGGGGCTGAAGCATCCGGGTGTCGAAGCCCTGCGCACCGCGGCGGCCGCACTCGCCAAGGAGGCGGGCGGGCCCGGCCGTTCACCCGGTCCCGGGGTCATATCACTGTCACCGGTTTGATGCACAGCATCCTCGGAAGAAGAACTCGGCCGACACCGGCGTGCGCTACATTCGTGGTCCGGGTGCGGTGTGGTAGGGGGGGTGCTCGGTTCGGGTGGGGGCCCGGCCGACGAAAATCCGGCCAGCCTTGTGTGCGCCCAAGTCGGTCAGTGGGGGATGTGCGTACCGCAGTGGACAATTGGCGAGAAGACGCCCAGAACGGGCGTATGCATGAGCCGAGCGATATAACCATCGAGCTTGACGGCCTGGGTCGTCAGCTTTCTGAACTCCCCGCCGGGCCCCGTTCCGCGCGGGAGTCAGATCTGTCAGGTCGTGCGCGGGAAGGCGGACCGGAGGGCGCCGAAGGACCGGTGTTCGTCGACGCCAGCGGCCGCCGGAGCAAGAAGTTCCGCCGGGCCGGCTGGGTCGTGGCCCTCGCCTGCGCCTGTTACGCGGCGACCGTCGTGGCCGCCCTGATGGGCGGCAACTCCAGCGCGCCCTGGCTCCAGATACCGTTCGCGGACAAGCAGAAGCCGGGCGCCGACACCGTGCAGGTCCAGCCCAGCGCGACGCCCGGCGCGTCCGCCGGGACGACGCCCGGCGCACCGGCGGCCGGACCCACTCCCACGGACTCCGACGGCGCGACCGCTTCGACGCCCTCGGCCGGAGCCACCACGGACGCGCCGGGCAAGCCCGACCCCGGCGCCTCGAATTCGGCGCAGCCGCCCAAGACCTCGACGGGCGGGGCCGGCGGCACCGAACCCGATCCGGGGACCCCGTCGGATCCCGTCGACGATCCGGGCGACGACCCGGCGACCACGGGCGGATCCGGTGGCGAGCCGCCGTCGGAACCGCCGGCCCAGTCGAGCCCCCCGCCCGTCGAGGAGAGCCCCAGCGGTGACCCCGCCGCACACCAAGGCGGCCAGCAGCTTGCCGCGGAAGGCGCACACTAGATGACTTCCTCCGCCCGACGCGCCCGCGGCCGAAAGAGCGAGCGCGTCAGACGGCGCAGACTGCCCATGCGCTATCTGCTGCCCTCACTCATCCTGGTCGCGCTGCTCGCCATGCTGATGCTGCGCGGCTATGTGCACAGCGAGATCCTCGCGGACCACCGCGTCCGTCCGCCGGCCGCCACCGATCAGGTGCCCGACCGGATCCTGGAGGGCGGCCCGGTCATCGACGCGCGGGGCACGGCCGCCGCCAGGTCGCTGAACGTCCCGGACCACAAGCTCGTCCTGACCTTCGACGACGGGCCCGACCCGGTGTGGACCCCCAAGGTCCTCGACAAGCTCAAGGAGTACGACGCCCACGGCGTCTTCTTTGTCACGGGCACCATGGCCTCCCGCTATCCGGCCCTGGTGAAGCGGATGGTCGACGAGGGCCACGAGGTCGGCCTGCACACCTTCAACCACCCCGACCTCTCGTACCAGTCCAGGTCCCGGATCGACTGGGAGCTGTCGCAGAACCAGCTCGCGCTCGCGGGCGCGGCGGGCATCCGGACGTCGCTCTTCCGGCCGCCGTACTCGTCGTTCGCCGACGCCATGGACAACAAGTCCTGGCCGGTGGCCCAGTACATCGGCAGCCTCGGCTACATCACGGTGCTCGACACCACCGACAGCGAGGACTGGAAGCGCCCCGGCCCCGAGGTGATCAGCCGCAACGCCTCGCCGAGGGAGCCCAAGGGCGCGATCGTGCTCATGCACGACTCCGGCGGCGACCGCTCGCAGACCGTCGAGGCCCTGGACCAGTTCCTGCCGGCGATGCAGGGCAAGGGGTACGAGTTCGCCAATCTCACCGAGGCGCTCGGCGCGCCCAGCGCCCACACCCCGGTCACCGGGGCGAACCTCTGGAAGGGCAAGGCATGGGTCGCCGCCGTCGCCCTCTCGGACAATGTCACCGCCGTCCTGGTCGTCGGGCTCTCCGTGATCGGCGTCCTGGTCTTCGTACGCTTCGGCCTGATGCTGCTGCTTTCCTTCGCGCACGCGCGCACGGTGCGCCGCCGAGGCTTCCACTGGGGTCCGCCCGTCACCGAACCGGTGACCGTGCTGGTGCCCGCCTACAACGAACGCGAGTGCATAGCCAACACGGTGCGCTCGCTGATGGCGGGCGACCATCCCATCGAGGTCATCGTCATCGACGACGGCTCGACCGACGGGACCGCGGACATCGTCGAGGAACTGTGGCTGCCGAACGTCCATGTCGTACGCCAGCAGAACTCCGGCAAGCCCGCCGCCCTCAACAACGGCATCGCGCACGCCCGTCACGACCTCGTCGTGATGATGGACGGCGACACCGTCTTCGAGCCGTCCACCGTGCGCGAACTCGTCCAGCCCTTCGGTGATCCGCGCGTCGGCGCCGTCGCGGGCAACGCCAAGGTCGGCAACCGCGAGACCCTCATCGGGGCCTGGCAGCACATCGAGTATGTGATGGGCTTCAACCTCGACCGCCGTATGTACGACGTGCTGGGCTGCATGCCCACCATCCCCGGCGCGGTCGGCGCCTTCCGGCGCCAGGCGCTGGAGCGGGTCGGCGGCATGAGCGAGGACACCCTCGCCGAGGACACCGACATCACCATGGCCCTGCACCGCGACGGCTGGCGTGTGGTCTACGCCGAGCGCGCCCGGGCCTGGACCGAGGCGCCGGAGTCCGTGCAGCAGCTCTGGTCCCAGCGCTACCGCTGGTCCTACGGCACGATGCAGGCGATCTGGAAGCACCGCCGCGCGGTCATCGAGGGAGGCGCCTCCGGCCGCTTCGGCCGCGTCGGGCTGCCGCTGGTCTCGCTCTTCATGGTGCTGTTCCCGCTGCTGGCCCCGCTGATCGACGTGTTCCTGCTGTACGGCCTGGTCTTCGGCCCCACCCAGAAGACCGTCGTTGCCTGGCTCGGCGTCCTGCTCATCCAGGCGGTCTGCGCCGCGTACGCCTTCCGGCTCGACCGCGAGCGCATGACACATCTGATCTCACTGCCGCTCCAGCAGATCCTGTACCGGCAGCTCATGTACGTGGTGCTGCTCCAGTCCTGGATCACCGCGCTCACCGGCGGCCGGCTGCGGTGGCAGAAGCTGCGGCGTACCGGTGTGGTCGAGGCGCCCGGCTCGATCCCGGCGCAGCGCGGGCGGAGCAACGACCGGAGGCCCGTGGCATGAGCACTCATTCCCTTGACGCCGGGGACACCTCCCGCGCCGGACACGGGGCGGCGCCCGGAGCAGTGGTGCCGGGCGGCGCTCCCTCCGGTACCGAGGCCACGGCGGGTCCCGAGGCCAAGACACCCGCGCGGCCCGGCCGTGACCGCTATCTCGATCTGCTGCGTGCCGTCGCGCTGGTCCGCGTTGTCGTCTTCCATGTCTTCGGCTGGGCCTGGCTGACGATTCTCTTCCCTTCCATGGGCGTGATGTTCGCGCTGGCGGGCTCGCTGATGGCGCGCTCGCTCTCGAAACGGACGCCGTGGAGTGTGATCCGCGGCCGGCTGAGGCGGCTGCTGCCCCCGATGTGGGCGTTCGCGCTGATCATCGTGCCGCTGATGTTCGTGATGGGCTGGAAGCCGGTCAGGGAGGAGGGGCTCTGGGGGCTGATCAAGCTGGCCAACTACCTCTTCCCGGTGGGCGCGCCGCCGTATCCCTTCGAGAGCGGTGACGCGGGCGGTCTGCTCGACCAGTCCTGGGCGGACCAGGCGGCGGGCCCGCTCTGGTACATCCGTGCCTATCTCTGGTTCGTGCTCGCCTCGCCGCTGCTGCTCTGGGCGTTCCGCAGGGCGCCGTGGGTGACGCTGCTCCTTCCCGTCGCGCTGACCGCCGTCATCGGCACGGGTGTGGTGGAGATCCCCGGCGAGACCGGGCTCGCGCTCACCGACTTCGCGGTCTACGGCGCCTGCTGGGTGCTGGGCTTCGCGCACAACGACGGGCTCTTCCAGAAGATCCCGCGCTACATCACCGTCTCGCTGGCCGCCTTCACGATGGCCTTCGGCCTGTGGTGGGCCTCCGGCCATCTCGGCCCGGAGGGCTGGAACTTCGACGAGATCCCGCTCGCCGAGGCGACCTGGTCGCTGGGCTTCGTCGCGATCCTGCTCCAGTACTCGCCGTCCTGGCGGGAACTCCCGGGCAGGCTCGCCCAGTTCGACTCGGTGATCACCCTCGCCAACAACCGTGCCGTGACGATCTATCTCTGGCACAACCTGCTGATCATGGCGACGGTCCCGCTCATCGACCAGCTCTGGAGCATCCCGGGCATCGACGCCTTCTCCTCCGAACTGGACGCGGCGTACCCGGCTCTGACGCTGGTCCTCGTCTGGCCGCTGATCGCGCTGATGATCCTCGGCATGGGCTGGGTCGAGGATGTGGCGGCCAGACGCCGGCCGCGCCTGTGGCCGAACGGCTCCAGGCCCGCCGGTGCCAGTGCCGGTGCGGATGCCGGTGCGCGTCGGCCGGCACCGGCCGGAGGCACGCACCGCCGCTGAGGCGACGGGACGGCGGGTGTGCGGCCTGGCCAGCACACCGGTGGCCGCGGCCGGAGCCTCCGCGACCGGTTCCCGAGGTGTCGGGGACGCGGGCTCGGGAGCAGGGTCGGGCTCGGCGCCGGGGGAGTCGTACAGCAAGGTGCGCGTCACGATCCGGCCGCCGGGTCCGCGTTCGACGCGTCGCTCCAGCCAGCCAGCCTGTGGTGGTGCGCCGGTGTCCTGGCGGACGGACGAGCGTTCCTTCCGCACACGCCCTGAACGCCGGTCGCGCGGCGGCTCACAACCGCTCGCCGCCACGGGTGAGAGCAAGGTTGCGTCGCGGTCACCTTGGGGCACGGCGGTGAAACGCGGCGTCCCTACGGTCGGGCAGCACCATTCGATTCCCGTCCGTGGAGGCGCGATGACTGCCCCGACCACCACCGCCGCAGCACACAAGGGGGGCCGCTGGATCGAGCAGTGGGATCCGGAGGACGAGGTGTTCTGGGAGCGGACGGGAGAGCGGATCGCGCGGCGCAATCTGCTCTGGTCCGTCTTCTCCGAGCACATCGGATTCTCCATCTGGTCCCTGTGGTCGGTCATGGTCCTGTTCATGGGGCCCGAGTACGGCATCGATCCGGCCGGGAAGTTCTTTCTGATCGGCACGGCCACCCTGGTCGGCGCCATCGCGCGGGTGCCGTACACCTTCGCCGTGGCGCGGTTCGGCGGGCGGAACTGGACGGTGTTCAGCGCGCTGACGCTGCTGCTGCCGACGGGCGCCGCGTACGCCGTGATGGAGCCGGGCACCTCCTACACGACCTTTGTGGTCGTCTCCGCGCTCACCGGGGTCGGCGGCGGGAACTTCGCCTCCTCGATGACCAACATCAACTCCTTCTTCCCACTGCGGCGCAAGGGCTGGGCGCTCGGACTCAACGCGGGCGGCGGGAACATCGGAGTGCCGGTGGTGCAGCTCGTCGGGCTGCTGGTGATCGGGACGGCGGGCGCCGCGCATCCACGGGTCGTGCTGGGCGTCTACATCCCGCTGATCGTCGCCGCCGCCGTGTGCGCGGCGCTGTTCATGGACAATCTGGCGCCGGTGCGAAACGACGCCGGGGCGGCGCGGGAGGCCGTACGCGACCGGCACACCTGGATCATGTCCGTGCTGTACACGGGCACCTTCGGTTCCTTCATCGGATACAGCTTCGCCTTCGGGCTGGTGCTCCAGACGCAGTTCGGGCGCACCCCCTTGCAGGCCGCGTCACTGACGTTCATCGGTCCGCTGCTCGGCTCGCTGATCCGGCCGGTGGGCGGCCGGCTCGCCGACCAGTACGGCGGCGCCCGCATCACCCTGGGGAACTTCGCCGCGATGGCCGTCGCGACCGCCGTCGTGATCCTCGCCTCCATGACCGGGTCGCTGGCCGTCTTCCTCACCGGATTTGTCGCGCTGTTCCTGCTGACCGGGCTCGGCAACGGGTCGACATACAAGATGATCCCCGGCATCTTCCACGCGCAGGCGGTGGCGAGGGGAATGACCGGTGAGGCGGCGGCGGCCCACGGCCGCAGGCTCTCCGGGGCCTCGATGGGGCTGATCGGAGCCGTCGGGGCGCTGGGCGGGCTCGCGATCAACCTCGCGTTCCGGCAGTCCTTCGGAAGCGTGGGCACCGGCACCGCGGCGTTTGTCGCGTTCCTGGTCTTCTACGCCGGCTGCGCCGCGCTGACCTGGGCGGTATACCTTCGAAAGGAGGCGCCCGGCGCCGCGGTGGCGCAGCCGGAGCCCAGGCTCGGTTTCGCGGAGGTCTGAGCCCTGGGCCGGGAGCCGTACGTAACGGCGGGGAAACGCCGGTGAACCGGGCCTGTCACGCGCCCTTGGGAGGCTCGGTCGTCGTAACCGGCCCCATCCGTGGCAGCGAGCGGGACGAGGGAGCGATGTACGAACGACAGCACGGACCCCTCGCCGGGTTCACCATCGGGGTCACGGCCGCCCGGCGGGCCGACGAGCTCGGCACACTGCTCCAGCGCCGGGGCGGCGCCGTCGTACACGCTCCCGCGCTGCGGATCGTGCAGCTCGCGGACGACGCCGAACTGCTCTCGGCCACCAAGGAACTGATCGACGTGGTGCCCGATGTGGTCGTGGCGACGACGGCGATAGGTTTCCGCGGCTGGGTGGAGGCCGCCGACGGCTGGGGCCACGGCGAGGAGCTGCTCTCCTGTCTGCGCGGCGTGGAGCTGCTGGCGCGCGGCCCCAAGGTGAAGGGCGCGATACGGGCCGCCGGGCTCGTCGAGGCGTGGTCGCCGAGCTCCGAATCGATGGCGGAGGTCCTCGACCGGCTTCTCGGCGAGGGAGTGGAGGGCCGCCGGGTGGCGGTCCAGCTCCACGGTGAACCTCTGCCCGGGTTTGTGGAGTCGCTGAGGGCCGGCGGCGCCGATGTGGTCGTCGTACCGGTGTACCGGTGGATGCCTCCCGAGGACCTTGCCCCGGTCGACCGGCTCATTGACGCCACCCTCGCGCGCGCCGTGGACGCGGTGACCTTCACCAGCGCGCCGGCGGCGGCGTCGCTGCTGTCGCGTGCGGAGACCCGGGGACAGCTCCCGGACCTGCTCGCCGCTCTCCATCACGATGTGCTGGCGGCCTGCGTCGGGCCCGTCACCGCGCTGCCGCTCCAGGCGCAGGGGATAGACACCGTCCAGCCGGAGCGCTTCCGCCTCGGGCCGCTCGTCCAGGTGCTCTGCGCGGAACTGCCGGGGCGCGCCCGGGTGCTGCCGGTCGCGGGCCACCGGATGGAGATCCGGGGCCACGCGGTGCTGGTGGACGACGATCTGCGGCCGGTGCCGCCCGCCGGGATGTCGCTGCTGAAGGTGCTGGCCCGCAGGCCGGGCTGGGTGGTGTCCCGGGCGGAGCTGCTGCGGGCGCTCCCGGGAGCGGGCCGCGACGAGCACGCGGTGGAGACGGCGATGGCACGGCTGCGGACCGCGCTGGGCGCCCCCAAACTGATCCATACGGTGGTGAAGCGCGGCTACCGGCTGGCGCTGGATCCGGCGGCCGACTCCAAATACGGGGATGTCTGACCACGGGAGACGCCCGCCGCCCCGGCTCTGACGGCGGCGGCCCGCCCGCAGCACGCCGTGATCGACGGGCTGGGGGCGGGCCGTCCGCTTCTTGGCCTGCGCTTCATGTCGTGCGGTTCACGGCTTGGTGACCGACCGCTTCAGCGCTGTCTGCCGCGCCCCGGTGGGGCCGGACTGCGGTGGTACGAGCGCGGCTTCACCGCGAGGCGCGCCGGCCGTCTCCTTGTCGTCGTCGGTCCGCCGGGTGAGGCGGTGCCAAAGGCGTCCCAGGGAGCGGAAGAAGCTGTCCGGGAGGAACGCGGCGTCCGCGATGATCATCGCGCCCGAGAAGAGCGGCAGTCCCATCAGCACGGCGATGCCGAGGTGCATACCGAGCAGCGCCGCCAGGACGGGATATTTGAGCCGGCCGAACAGGACGAACGGGAAGGCGACCTGCAACAGCACGGTCGCGTAGCCGACGACGGCGAGCAGCACGGTGTGCTCGTCCACCAGCACGGACAGCTCGGGCCAGGGCCGGAACAGGCCGAGGTTCAGTACGAAGTGAAGCGCGGTCCCATTGCCCCAGGAGCCTCCCTGCACCTTGTACAGGCCGGCGGATCCGTAGAGGATGCAGATCTGACCGGCGATGACGAGCATGCCGCAGTTGTGCAGCACGGTGGTCAGCGTCCGCCGGGCGTACCGGAGTTGCCGCGGGAGCCCGTTGTGGTTCCGGCCCGTGGGCCACTTCGGTGCCAGGTCCCTGGACGCGCGGATCCTGGCCCTGCGGGCGTCGAGCGACCACCGCCGGCCGCAGGCCGTGAGGATCAGATAGACGGACATGAGGAGGATGAGATTGTCTCCGCCGTCCGTCATAAAGATCGACCTGGCGTGGAACGACGCCACGACGGCCGCGAACAGCACGGACACGGCCCTGGTCCGCCAGCCCAGGGTGAACAGCGCGGCGATGACGAGGGCCCCCGCGTAACAGACCTCGAAGTAGGCCCTGCTGTCGGACAGGGTGAGGATGCTGACCCAGCCCGTCTGGTCGAACAGTTCCTTGGCCAGCTCCGGCGTCCAGGGGGAACCCGGCCCCCAGATCTGGTCGCGGTGAGGGAACTCGCGGAGCAGGAAGGCGAGATACAGCAGGCCGTAGCCGATGCGCAGCACCGCGGCCGCGTAGAGGGATACCGGTCGTTCGGTCAGTACGCCGGAGAGCGCGCCGGCCCGGTCGAGGAGCCGCCTGACGGGGTTGGCGTCGGCCTCCCGGCCGGTGCGCCGCCCGGGCGCGGGTGCCATGGGCGCTTCTTGTTCAGTTCCCATCGGGGGTCACCTTCCACCAGGGGAGCAAGCGGGTGTCGACCGGCGCCGGCGTGGTCCTGACCGCCGGTCCGGGGCCGCCCGCCGTCGGGGCCGTGGCGATGGGCAGAGTGATCACCCGGAGCTGGATGGACTCGAACGGGCCGCCCCGGTGGGCGGAGACCCGGTCCGCGGCGATATTGCGCAGATACTTCTGCATCATCGCGGCGCGGTCCGAGTGCGGCTGGTCGTCGCCGCCGTGCAGTTCGAGATAGGTCGTCCAGGCCCGGCGCAGCATGTTCTGCGACGTGTGGCTCGGGAACGGATTGTGCTTGACCGCCGAGGTGTCCACGTCGTTCAGCTCGAACCAGGGGCTCACCTGGACGGTGCCGTCCGGATCCGTGTGCGCGGTGCGCGCGGAGATCTGCCGGTTGATCGACTCCGGGTCCGGGGCGAACAGTCGCCAATTCTGCTCGAACACCGGGAAGACCCAGGCGCTGATCTGTGGTTGGAACTGCCGGGAGACGGAATTCGGCGGAGCCACATGCAGGAACACCAGCAGCACATGGACCAGGGAGGCCGCCAGACACAACACGACGGCGACGCCCAGTCCCGCCTTCAGCGGACCGGCCAACCGCGGTGGCCCGTGGGCCACATGCGACTCTCCGGACGTTCGCGGTGCGGCCGGCCCAGCACCCGTCCGCTCCCTGTCCTTCACTTCCGCTGATTCGACACCACCCGGCATAGCCCCGCCCTGCTTTCCCAACTCGGCTTCTTGCATTCGCATGTGTGGTTTCCTCGTCGGCGGCGCGCGGCGGAAATCGGAGAGATCCGCCGCGCGCCGCTTGTTCCCGTTCGTAAAAGTTGTCCCGTAATCCCCGGTGGGGTCGTCGCGAGCCCGCCTGGGATTACGGGACGGTCCTTGGGCGCCGGTGAATGCCTCAGGCACTCGGGCCGGCCCGGACGGCACCCGTACAACGTCACCGGGACGTCATGGATACGTGGCACGAACAGGAATGACACTTATGACGTTTCGAGCCGCGAGGGCTCTCCCGTCCATGGGGTTCTTTCCGGTGCGCTGTTCAGCTGTTGTAGCTGATGTGTGAGAGGGACGGACCGCGGTATTCCTCGGCCTGGCCGTAGCCGTATGTCCGGCCGTAACCGGGGCGCTGGCCGTAGTGGGGCTTCTTGCCGTAGCCGGGCTTGTGGCCGTAGTGGGGCTTCTTGCCGTACCCCTGGTGCTCGCCGTAGCCGGGCTTCGAGCCGTAGCCGGGCTTCGAGCCGTAGCCCTGGTGGTGGCCGTAGCCGGGCTTGTGCGGCTTGGCGGGCTTGTGGTGGTGGTGCTTGCCGGGCTTGTGATGGCCGCCGCTGCCGCCGGTGGACGTGGTGGCGCCGGTGGTGCCCGCGACGACTCCGCCGGCGAGGTTGCCGGCCGTGCCGCCGGTCGTGAGACCGCCGAGCAGACCGCCCAGGAGGCCGCCGCTGGTGGTGCCGCCCGTGGTCACACCGGCCGTGGTCCCGGTGGTGGTGGCACCGGTGGTGACGCCGGTGGTGGTTCCGGTGGTGGTCGCACCGGTGGTGGTCCCGGTGGTGGTCGCACCGGTCGTGACGCCGGTGGTGGTGCCGGTGGTGGTACCCGTGGTGGTGCCGGTGGTCGTGCCCGTGGTGGTTCCGGTGGTGGTTCCGGTGGTCGTGCCCGTGGTGGTTCCGGTGGTGGTGCCCGTGGTCGTTCCGGTGGTGGTGCCGGTGGTGGTGCCCGTGGTGGTGCCGGTGGTGGTGGAGGAACACGTCGGGCGGGTGATCCTGTTGGTGTCCAGCGTCACCGAGCCATTGCGGGCCAGCGCCCGGCCGTCGATGCTCGCCCCCGTGGTGACGGTGATCGAGGTCAGCGCCAGGATGTTGCCCACGAAGACGGAGGCGGTGCCCAGCGTGGCCGAACTCCCGACCTCCCAGAACACATTGCACGGCGAGGCGCCGTTGACCAGGAGCACCTGGCTGGCGGAGGCCGTCGTCAGAGCCGAACCGACCTGGAACACCCAGACGGCGTTGGGGTCACCCCCGGCGTCCAGGGTGAGGGTGCCGGTGAGTCCCAGCGTCGACGCGGCGGTGTAGACGCCCGGGACGAGCGTCAGCCCGCCCGCGTCCGGCGGGAGGGCGGCGTCGGTGGCCTGTCCCGCGGCGTTGTTGAACGCCGTGGTGAGGTCGGTCTGCGCCTGGAGAGCCACCGCGTCCGCGGAATGCTGGACGCCGTTCACCAGACCCGGAGGGAATCCGGTGATCGCGGTTCCGGGACTCACACCGAGATCTCCGGTGATCACGGAGGGACCGGTATTGGTGACGGACTGACCGGCCAGCACCGCGAAACTGTCCGCCGTACCCAGAGGAACAGGTGTGGCGATGGCATTCGCTCGTGTCGACGTCGCGGCGACCACGGTGGCGGCGAGCAGCACGGTGAGTGCGGTCCCCATCCAGGTCGACATGGTGCTCCGTAGCGTGACGACAGGGGTGTCAAGTGTCATCGAAAGGCCAACTCCTGTGGTAGACGGGGGTTTATCGGGCAGTTCCCGGGGGGCTGAGGATCGTCAATTTCTGTCGTTTGCATATAACGCTGTCGGGTGCTTCGCGATGCGGCGCATACGAGTGATTCGCCGAAATCGCCATTCGCATTCAGGTGAAAGAATCCCGCATAGCAGCGGACTTATTGACGGGCCGTCATGCCGCGCCGGGGCAGTGCGGTGGATCATTACGGGATCCGGGGAAAGCCGACCGCGGCCGGCCCCGCGGGCGTGGTGACAGAGCCGGTCCGCCGGGCGCGGGCACCGGTCCCGGGGGTTCCCGGGCAGCCCGTGGGCAGGCACTCTGAGGAGGACGGCACCCACGGTGGACCCGAGGCGGTGACAGGCACATGGCGGCGGGCAGGGGCTCGTACGACCGGCGGTTCGACTCCGGGCGCGTCTGCCTGGATCTGATGGCCACGGGAGAGCGGGCCGGCAGAGGTGCGGAACCACTCGACGGCGCCGCGCCCCTCGGCCGGTGGCTGGTCGGAGCGGGACTCGTGCCGGAAGGGACCGCGCTCGCCGGGATCGACGCCCGCTGGGTGCGCTCGTTCGCCGAACTGCGCGAGGGCGTCGGGCAGCTCGTACGCGCCGAGATCGACGGCCGGGACGCGTCCGCCGCGCTGGCGCGGGTCAACGAGCTGGCCGCCGGGGCGCCGCCGGGGATCAGGGCCGTACGCGGCGAGGGCGGCGCACTCGTACGCGCGCTGAGCACCGAGCCCGGCTGCGACGCCCTGCTGGCGGCCGTGGCCAGGGACGCGGTGGATCTGCTCACCGACCCGGCCGCGCGGGCCCGGCTGCGGCAGTGCGAGGGAGAGACCTGCCGCCGGGTGTATCTGGACACGTCGCGGGGACGGCGCCGCCGCTGGTGCTCCAGCGACGTGTGCGGCAACCGCGAGCGGGTCGCCAGACACCGCCGCCGCGCGGCCCTGGCCCGCGCCTGAGGCAGGCCGCCCGAGCCAGGACCGGGAGGACCCCGGCCGAGCCCGGCGCCCGGGACCGGCGGGGCTCCGGCCCCGGGGGCGGCACCCCGCGACGCGCCCGGTATGGTCCGGTCCTGGCACGCCGTCTCCCGCCCGGGATCCGCCCGTGGCGTCTCCCGCCGCAAAAGATCTTGAAAGTTTTCCGCCGCCCCGTTGAGTGCCCGTGGGCGGTCTTCCGTAGTGATGGGGGACAAGCAGTCATGAAGGTCTCGACCGGGAGGTTCAGGTGCGCAAGGATGCGGCGGTGGCCGATGACCGTCCTCACCGGGCCCGACACCGGAGCGAGGGACCGCGCGGCAATCTCTCCGCACCTGACGAAGAGCTGATGCGAGGCCTTTACCGGGAACACGCCGGACCGCTGCTCGCCTATGTACTGCGTCTCGTCGCGGGCGACCGCCAGCGGGCCGAGGACGTGGTGCAGGAGACGCTCATCCGTGCCTGGAAGAACGCCGGTCAGCTCAACCAGGCGACCGGCTCTGTCCGACCCTGGCTGGTGACGGTCGCCCGGCGTATCGTCATCGACGGTCACCGCAGCCGGCAGGCCCGGCCGCAGGAGGTCGACCCGTCGCCGCTGGAGGTCATGCCCGCGGAGGACGAGATCGACAAGGCGTTGTGGCTTATGACGCTCTCAGATGCGCTCGATGACTTGACCCCTGCCCACAGGGAAGCGCTCGTAGAGACGTATTTCAAAGGACGCACGGTCAATGAGGCGGCCGAGGAACTCGGCATACCCAGCGGCACCGTGCGTTCACGGGTGTTCTACGCACTGCGTTCCATGAAGCTCGCGCTGGAGGAGAGGGGGGTCTCGGCATGACCACGCACGAGCAGTACGGACTGGGCGACGAAAGTACGGTGCATGACGCCGTCGGCGCGTATGTCCTCGGCATTCTCGACGATGCCGAAGCCACCGCCTTCGAGGCGCATCTCGCCGGCTGCCGGCTCTGCGCCTTCCATCTGGAGGAATTCTCCGGGATGGAGCCGATGCTCGCCCTGCTGGCGGACAGCCCGGGCGGCCGGGGCTCCGGTGATCCGGGCCCGCTCGACCATGTCCTTCCCTTCGCCGCTCCGGCGCCGCCGCCCGCGGTCTCCGTACAGCCCGGCCCGCAGCTCCTCGACCGGCTGGTGGACGAGGTCGCGGCCAAGCGCGCCAAGCGCAGGCGCCGGGGGATGTATCTCGTCGCGGCCGCCGCGGCGCTGATCGTCGGCGGACCGGTGGCGACCGTCGTCGCCACCTCGGGCGACGACGGCGGGGGCCGTCAGTCGGTGGCCGCCGACCCGCACCCCACCAGCCCGGCCGAGGACGCCTTCTTCAACCACATGACGGACAAGGTCCGGGCCACCGACGCCACCACCAAGGTCACCGCGACCGTGGGGATGGAACCGAAGGGCTGGGGCACGCACACCGTCCTGGAGCTGAAGAACGTCAAGGGCCCGCTCAAGTGCAGCCTGATCGCCGTCTCCAAGACGGGCGAGGAGGAGGTCGTCACCTCCTGGGCGGTACCGGCCTGGGGGTACGGCATCGCCGACAGCGCCCACGAGTCCGCCAGGAAGCCGCTCTATGTGCACGGAGGTACGGCCATGGGGAGCAAGGACATCGATCACTTCGAGGTGCGTACGTTCGACGGCGAGCGACTGGTCGAGGTTCGCGCCTGACATACCCGTCCCCTTCGCGTACGGTTGACGGCTGCCCGACGCACGTCATGAAGGGGGCCTCGGTGGCCGCGCAGGATGCCGCTGTTGAAACCGCTGGACCCGCCGTCGATCCCGTACGCGACACGGAGCCCGACTCCGTACGCGCCCGTGAGATCGGCGTCGAACAGGAACATCTGGACCAGGTGTACCGCCGCCTCGAGGAGAAGATCCACGAGGCGGAGTTCCTGATGAACGACGCCGCCAAACGGGGGCAGGTCGGCACGCCCGGTGCCCTCGCGGAGCGGGACGCCCAGGTCTTCCGGGCCGGGATCCACCTCAACCGGCTGAACAACGAGTTCGAGGACTTCCTCTTCGGGCGGATCGATCTGCTGCCAGGCAAGGACGGCAAGAAGGGCCCGGACGGCGCCTACACCTCGGTCGAACCGGCCGACGACGCCATCAGGACCGACGGCACGGCCGATATCGCGGAGACGCTGCACATCGGCCGGATCGGGGTCCTGGACTCCGACTACTCGCCGCTGGTCATCGACTGGCGCGCGCCCGCCGCCGCGCCGTTCTACCGCGCCACGCCCGTCGACCCCGGCCGGGTCGTACGCCGCCGGGTCATCCGGTCCAAGGGCCGCAGGGTCCTCGGGGTCGAGGACGACCTGATGCGCCCGGAGCTGACCGCGTCCCTGGACGGCGCCGCGCTGGCCGTCGTCGGTGACGGCGCGCTGATGGCCGCGCTCGGCCAGGCCCGCAGTCACACCATGAGGGACATCGTTTCTTCGATCCAGGCGGAACAGGATCTGGTGATCCGGGCGCCCGCCGCCTCCGTCACCGAGGTCGCGGGCGGGCCGGGCACGGGCAAGACCGCGGTCGCGCTGCACCGGGCCGCCTATCTGCTCTACCAGGACCGGCGGCGGTACGCGGGCGGGATCCTGGTCGTCTCGCCGACACCGCTGCTCGTCGCGTACACCGAGGGCGTGCTGCCCTCGCTGGGCGAGGAGGGGCAGGTCGCGATCCGCGCCGTGGGCTCGCTGGTGGACGGCGCGGAGGCCACCGCGTACGACGAACCGGCCGTGGCCCGCGTCAAGGGCTCCGCGCGGATGCTGAAGGTGCTGCGCAAGGCGTCCAGGGGCGCGCTGGAACTCTCCCCGGCGGCCCCGGCTCGGCGCGGCGCTCCCGGCGCCGCCGACGCCCGGACGGGGCAGCTCGCCTTCGGCGACGACCAGCCCGGCGACTCCTACGGCCTCGACGACCCCGATGAGCCCGGCGGGCCCGCGGTGGCCGTACCGACCGACCGGCTCCGGGTCGTCGCCTTCGGCCGCAGGCTGGAGCTGGAGGCCGATGAGCTGGACCGCATCAGGCAGTCCGTCCTCGGCGGCACCGCGCCCGTCAATCTGCTGCGCCCGAGGGCCCGCAGACTGCTGCTGGACGCGCTCTGGTCGAAGTCCGGCGCCGCCGCGCGGGCCGGTGAGTACGTGTCGAAGGGCGACGCCGAGCTGGCCGCTGAGCTGCGTGGCGGCTTCGACGACGACATCACGTCCGAGGACAGCTTCCAGGCGTTCCTGGACGCCTGGTGGCCCGAGCTGACCCCGCGCGGCGTGCTCGCCGCGATGGCCGACGAACGGCGCCTGGGCCGCTGGGCCCGCCGTGTCCTCAATCAGGGCGAGACCCGGCGGCTGGCGCGCTCGCTCAGGCGGCTGGGCCCCGAGGGCAAAGGCCCGCTCTCGGTGCACGACGTGGCGCTCCTCGACGAGTTGGAGACGCTGCTCGGGTCGCCGCCGCGCCCGCGGAAGCGGCGGGAGTTCGATCCGCTGGACCAGCTCACCGGTCTGGAGGAGCTGATGCCGGGCCGCGAGGAGTCACAGCGCGAGCGGGCCGAACGGCTGGCGGCGGAGCGCACCGAGTACGCGCATGTCATCGTCGACGAGGCGCAGGATCTGACGCCCATGCAGTGGCGGATGGTCGGCCGTCGCGGCCGGCACGCCACCTGGACGGTCGTCGGGGACGCGGCGCAGTCGTCCTGGTCGGACCCGGACGAGGCGGCCGAGGCCCGCGACGAGGCGCTCGGCGCCCGGCCCCGCCGCCGTTTCACGCTGACCGTGAACTACCGCAACCCGGCGGAGATCGCCGAACTGGCGGCGAAGGTGCTGGCCCTGGCCATGCCCGGCATGGAGTCCCCGGCCGCCGTGCGCTCCACCGGCGTCAGGCCGCGCTTCGGCGTCGTACGGGACGGTGATCTCGCCGGGGCCGTCCGGGCGGAGGCACGGCGCCTGCTGGAGCGCGTCGACGGCACGGTCGGTGTCGTCGTCGCCATGAACCGCCGTGAGCAGGCGGCGCGCTGGCTCGCCGGGCTGGGCGAACGGGTGGTGGCGCTGGGCAGCCTGGAGGCCAAGGGCCTGGAGTACGACGCGACGGTCGTGGTCTCCCCGGCGGAGATCGCCGACGAGTCCCCGGCCGGGTTGCGTGTGCTGTACGTGGCGCTCACCCGGGCGACGCAGCAGCTCACGGTGGTCTCGACGGCCCGGGACGAGCCCGACGCGGAAGGAGTGCCGGACCTGCTGCGGGATTGATTCCGGGTCAACTCGCCATGAGGGAATCGCTTGCCGGAGTGGTTTGTTAGCCTGGTGTCGGCACCGGCTCGATCCAAGCCCCCGGGCCCAACCTTAGTCGCTTCGAGCGACCACTTGCCGCGAGGCGAGCATGGCGGGTCGGTGCCGCTTTCGTACAGCGAGGCAGGTCCCCACCGGAGTTCCGGTGGGGACCTGCCTCCGTCCGTATGGCCGGTATGCCCGGCCCCGGCCGCCGTCGGCCTCTCCCGCATGGCGGAAAACACTTTCCCGGGGCGGGGCCCCTTACCTTCTACCCACCGGTAGGTGCGACCATCGGATTGCGCCGCCGGGGCATGTGCCGGGCGGCGTGGCAATGAGGCTAGGGAAAGAAGAGGAACACGGTCATGGCAACGGCGCCGAGCGTCTCGTATTCGATGACGGTCAGACTGGAGGTGCCCGCGAGCGGGACCGCGGTCTCCCAGCTCACCACGGCCGTCGAGTCCTCCGGCGGCTCCGTCACCGGCCTCGACGTGACCGCCTCCGGCCACGAGAAGCTGCGGATCGACGTCACGATCGCCGCGACCTCCACCGGGCACGCGGACGAGATCGTCGAGCAGTTGCGCGGGATCGAGGGCGTCACCCTCGGCAAGGTCTCCGACCGTACGTTCCTGATGCACCTCGGCGGCAAGATCGAGATGCAGTCCAAGCACCCCATCCGCAACCGTGACGATCTCTCGATGATCTACACGCCGGGTGTGGCCAGGGTCTGCATGGCCATCGCGGAGAACCCCGAGGACGCCCGCAGGCTGACCATCAAGCGCAACTCCGTCGCGGTCGTGACGGACGGCTCCGCCGTGCTGGGCCTCGGCAATATCGGCCCCAAGGCGGCGCTGCCGGTGATGGAGGGCAAGGCGGCCCTGTTCAAGCGGTTCGCCGGGATCGACGCCTGGCCGCTCTGCCTGGACACCCAGGACACCGACGCCATCGTCGAGATCGTCAAGGCGATCGCGCCCGGCTTCGCGGGCATCAACCTGGAGGACATCTCCGCGCCCCGCTGCTTCGAGATCGAGGCGCGGCTGCGTGAGGCCCTGGACATCCCGGTCTTCCACGACGACCAGCACGGCACCGCGATCGTGGTGCTGGCGGCCCTGACCAACGCGCTGCGCGTGGTGGGCAAGGCCATCGGCGACGTGCGCATCGTGATGTCCGGCGCGGGCGCCGCCGGTACGGCCATCCTCAAGCTGCTGATCGCGGCGGGCGTGAAGCACGCCGTCGTCGCCGACATCCACGGTGTGGTGCACGCGGGCCGCGCGGACCTGGTGGAGGCCACCTCCGAGTCGCCGCTCCGCTGGATCGCCGACAACACCAACCCGGAGGGTGTCACGGGCACGCTGAAGGAGGCCGTGGTCGACGCGGACGTCTTCATCGGTGTCTCGGCCCCGAACGTGCTGGACGGCCGGGACGTCGCCGCGATGGCCGACGGAGCGATCGTCTTCGCGCTCGCGAACCCGGACCCCGAGGTCGACCCGGCGATCGCCCGGGAGACCGCCGCGGTCGTGGCCACCGGCCGCTCCGACTTCCCCAACCAGATCAATAATGTGCTGGTCTTTCCCGGCGTTTTCCGCGGTCTGCTGGACGCCCAGTCCCGTACGGTCAACACTGAGATGATGCTGGCCGCGGCGACAGCCCTCGCGGACGTGGTCACCGAGGACGAGCTGAACCCGAACTACATCGTCCCTTCGGTCTTCAACGACAAGGTCGCCGGCGCGGTGGCAGGCGCGGTGCGCAACGCCGCCAAGGCGGCGGGCGCGACTGTGACAGCGGTTACGTCCGCTTGACGCCCGGCGCGTCGCGATTCGCCGGGCCCCGCGGGCCCATCTAGGGTGGCGGACCATGAGCCCGCCGCTCCAGGGAGGTTTTCAGGGCCTCCGGCGGGTTCACGGGCTTCAACGACTCCAGGGGCACCGAGGCTCCAGGGAGTCTTCACAGGGTCGACGGAACGTCACGACGGTGAGGCACTGGCGCTTTTCGTGTGACTCCGGAGAGTGCCGGATTGGCTTTCCCGCCGCTGGTGGGGGCAGGATGCGTATTCGGGCGCGAGGGTCTGTCAGCAGACCCGGGTCCGGGGACTGTCCGAGGGCCCTGGCAGCATCGGCTTCGATCTCACGCCTTACAGGCAAGAAGAACACGGGAGTAACAACATGAACCGCAGTGAGCTGGTGGCCGCCCTGGCCGACCGTGCCGAGGTGACCCGCAAGGACGCCGACGCCGTGCTGGCCGCTCTCGCCGAGACGGTAGGCGAGGTCGTCGCCAAGGGCGACGAGAAGGTCACCATCCCCGGCTTCCTGACCTTCGAGCGCACCCACCGTGCCGCTCGGACCGCTCGTAACCCGCAGACCGGCGACCCGATCCAGATCCCGGCCGGTTACAGCGTGAAGGTCTCCGCGGGCTCCAAGCTCAAGGAAGCCGCCAAGGGCAAGTAACACCCATAGGCAACGCGCAGGGGCGGCCACCCGGACAGGGTGGCCGCCCCTGCGTGCTCAGGGCCCGGCCGGGCGGCTGGGGGCCGTCCCGGAACGCTGATGGCCCCACTCCGGAGAGCGGGGCCATCGGACTTACGGGACGACCCGGCGCCGGCGCTGTCAGACGAGCGCGCCGCCCGGCAGCTCGACCTTCGCGCCCAGCTCGGTGAGCTTGTCCATGAAGTTCTCATAGCCGCGGTTGATCAGGTCGATGCCATGGACGCGGGACGTGCCCTGCGCCGCCAGCGCCGCGATCAGATACGAGAAGCCGCCGCGCAGATCGGGGATGACCAGATCCGCGCCCTGGAGCTTCGTCGGGCCGGACACGACCGCGGAGTGCAGGAAGTTCCGCTGGCCGAAGCGGCAGTCCGAGCCGCCCAGGCACTCCCGGTAGAGCTGGATGTGCGCGCCCATCTGGTTCAGCGCGGAGGTGAATCCGAGCCGTGACTCGTACACCGTCTCGTGGACGATGGACAGGCCCGAGGCCTGCGTCAGGGCCACCACCAGCGGCTGCTGCCAGTCGGTCTGGAAACCGGGGTGCACGTCCGTCTCCAGCGCGATGGCGTTGAGCGAGCCGCCCGGGTGCCAGAAGCGGATGCCCTCGTCGTCGATCTCGAAGGCGCCGCCCACCTTGCGGTAGGTGTTGAGGAAGGTCATCATCGACCGCTGCTGCGCGCCGCGGACATAGATGTTGCCCTCGGTCGCGAGCGCCGCCGACGCCCAGGAGGCGGCCTCCAGCCGGTCCGGGATCGCCCGGTGCGTATAGCCGTCGAGCTGGTCGACACCGGTGATCCGGATCGTCCGGTCGGTGTCCATGGAGATGATCGCGCCCATCTTCTGCAGGACGCAGATGAGGTCCTCGATCTCCGGCTCCACCGCGGCGTTCGACAGCTCGGTGACGCCCTCGGCCAGCACGGCCGTCAGCAGCACCTGCTCCGTCGAACCGACCGACGGGTACGGCAGCCGGATCTTGGTGCCGCGCAGCCGCTGCGGAGCCTCCAGATACTGGCCGTCGGCCCGCTTCTCGATCGTCGCGCCGAACTGGCGCAGCACGTCGAAGTGGAAGTCGATCGGCCGGCCGCCGATGTCACAGCCGCCCAGACCAGGGATGAAGGCGTGGCCGAGGCGGTGCAGCAGCGGTCCGCAGAAGAGGATCGGGATGCGCGACGAGCCCGCGTGGGCGTCGATGTCGGCGACGTTGGCACTCTCGACATGCGTCGGGTCGAGGATCAGCTCGCCCGGCTCGTCGCCGGGGCGGACGGTCACTCCGTGAAGCTGGAGGAGCCCGCGTACGACGCGCACATCGCGGATGTCCGGCACATTGCGCAGCCGGCTGGGGCCACTGCCGAGCAGCGCGGCGACCATGGCCTTCGGCACCAGGTTCTTCGCGCCGCGGACGCGGATCTCGCCTTCCAGCGGGGTCCCACCGTGGACAAGCATTACATCGTCTGTGCCGGTCATGAATCTCGCGTTCCGGAGTGGGCGGGAAGGTGGCCAAGGAAAAGGGTAAGGGGCGAGGACCCCTGTCCCATAAGGGCTGGGCAGCCTTCGGCGGCCAAGGAAACCGGCCTGACACGGGCTGTTCCCGGGTGCTCGCGGAGGGTCACCGGCCGGGGTTCCCGGCGACCGCGCGCCGGCGCCGCCGCCGTACGCTCTGAGCTGCGCGCACGGGCACTGTGCCGGGTGCGCCCCGCGGCGAGCGAATATGCGAGATCATGTCTCGCATGACCGAGGTGTCCTCGCTCACAGGGCGGCTGCTTGTCGCCACACCAGCCCTCACCGACCCCAATTTCCACCGCGCGGTGGTCCTCCTGCTCGATCACGACGAGGAGGGTTCCCTCGGTGTGGTCCTCAACAGGCCGACCCCGGTGGGTGTCGGCGACATCCTGGAGTCATGGGGCGAGCTCGCGGGTGAGCCCGGTGTGGTCTTCCAGGGTGGTCCCGTCTCGCTCGACTCGGCGCTCGGCCTCGCCGTCATCCCGGGCGGCGACGGCCCGCTCGGCTGGCGCAGGGTGCACGGCGCGATAGGGCTCGTCGATCTGGAGATGCCTCCCGAGCTGCTGGCGCGGGCGCTCGGCTCGCTGCGGATCTTCGCCGGTTACGCGGGCTGGGGCCCGGGGCAACTGGAGGACGAGCTGAGCGAGGGGGCCTGGTACGTGGTCGAGTCGGAGCCCGGCGACGTGTCGTGTCCGCGGCCGGAGAGCCTGTGGCGGTCGGTGCTGCGGCGCCAGCGCGGCGAGCTGGCCATGATCGCCACATATCCCGACGACCCGTCGCTCAACTGACCGTTCGGCCGATCGCGGGGCGGATCGTTCAACTGACCTGCCGGCTGTCCCTCCGGCCCGGCCCGCCCCGGCCGTTCGCGGCGTGTCGGAGCGATGCGTGAGCGTACGGCTCCGGAGTGCATGGACCCGGGGACCCCGTGTGGGCGCGCGCGTGGGTACCCTTGGCGCTTATGAGCACTCTTGAGCCCGAGCGCGGGGCAGGTACGGGCACCCTCGTGGAGCCGACACCACAGGTGTCGAACGGCGACGGTGACCACGAGCGCTTCGCCCACTACGTCCAGAAGGACAAGATCATGGCGAGTGCCCTCGACGGCACTCCCGTGGTGGCACTCTGCGGGAAGGTCTGGGTACCGGGGCGCGACCCCAAGAAGTATCCGGTCTGCCCGATGTGCAAGGAGATCTACGAGTCCATGGGCCCCGGCGGGGACAAGGACAAGGGCAAGGGCGGCAAGGACAAGAGCGAGAAGTAATCGGCTGGTCCTCCGTGGCCGACGGCCCCCGGGGCGCGCGTGTGCGCGCCCCGGGGGCCGTTCGCGTTGCACAGGGTGCTTCTCGGGGGCTCCTGCGGTCACAGAGTGGTTGAGACCACTTGTCGACGTGTTCCGGACACGCTTAATCTCCTGCGAGTTGTGCAGCACGGAACGCCCGTTGCGTATGTTGCAACGCCGACCTGTAGGGATCCCGGATGAAGCTTTCAGCCCGAATTGCGGCTCCGGCCGCGGCACTTGTGCTCGCCGGCCTCACCGCCACCGCCTGCGCCCCGCAGACCTCCGACAACAGCGCGTCGAAGGACGAGAAGAGCGGCACATTGCGCGTATGGCTCTTCCAGGAAGTCAACAACAAGCCCAAGGAGCAGGTCGTCGACGCCGCCGTCGCCGCCTTCCGGGAGCAGCACGACGGCGCGAAGGTCGAGATCGAGTACATCCCCGTCGAGACCCGCGCCCAGCGCATCAAGGCCGCGTTCAACGACCCGAAGAGCGCGCCGGATCTGATCGAGTACGGCAACACGGACACCGCGGGATACGTCAAGGACGGCGGACTCGCCGATGTCACCGCGGAGTTCAACGCCTGGGACGAGGCCAAGGACACCGATCCCACGGCCAGGCAGTCCGTCACCGTGGACGGCAAGGTCTACGGAGCGCCGCTCTTCGTCGGCGTACGGGCGCTGTACTACCGCACCGATGTCTTCGAGGACCTGGGTCTCAAGGCCCCCAAGTCCCAGGCCGAGCTGATCTCCACCGCCAAGAAGATCCACCGGGCGAAGCCGGACCTGTACGGGCTCGCGGTCGGCGGCGCGTACACCTATGGCGCCATGCCGTTCCTCTGGGCGAACGGCGGTGAACTGGCCGAGGAGAGCGGCGGCGCCTACCGGGCCGCCGTCAACAGCCCGGCCGCCCGCAAGGGCATCGAGGCGTACACCTCCCTCTTCGGCGACGACAACTGTCCCGCCGCCAAGTGCGCCTCGATGGGCGGCAACGCCACGGTCACCGCGTTCGCCTCCGGGAAGGCCGCGATGGCGATCGGCGGCGACTTCAGCCACCAGGCCGTCGAGGCCGGCTCGGTGAAGGGCAAGTACGCCGTCGTGCCGCTGCCGGGCGTCGCGGCGGGCTCGATCGCGCCCGCCTTCGCGGGCGGCAACAACATCGGCGTGCTCAAGAGCAGTTCGCACCGCACCCTCGCCGTGGACCTGATGAAGTCGTTCACCGGCAAGGACACCCAGGCCAAACTGTTCGACGCGATGGGCTTCCTGCCCACGTACACGGACGTGCTGGCGGACTCGGCGAAGAAGGAACCGTTCATCGAGCCCTTCGTGAAGACCCTGGGCGCGGGCGCCAAGTTCGTCCCGGCGTCGCCCGGCTGGGCGCAGATCGACTCCTCGCTGATCCTGCCGACGATGTTCCAGGAGATCGTCAGCGGCCGTAAGGACGTCGCCACGGCGTCGGACGACGCGGCGAAGAAGATGGACGCCGCGTTCACGTCCGCGGGCTGAGAGCCATGACGAACAACACCGGAGCCCGGCGGAACGGCGCCGCGCCCGCCTCCGGCCGCCCCGTCCCCCTTCCCGCCCGGCCCGGCGGCGACCGGGCGGCCGGTGCCGGGGCGGCCGGCGGCCCGGAGCGGCCGGGACGCGCCTCCCGCCGCGCTCCCCGGCGGGCCGGACAGGCCGGCTGGACGCCCTGGCTCTATCTCGTGCCCGCCCTGGTCGTCCTCGGCGGACTGCTGGTCTACCCGATCTACCAACTCGGCCTGATCTCCTTCCTGGAGTACACCCAGGCCCAGGTCAGCGGCGGACAGCCGACCACCTTCCAGGGCTTCGGCAACTACGCCACGCTCTTCGGCGACAGCCAGTTCTGGCAGGTGCTCCTCGCGACCGTGCTGTTCGCGGCGGCGTGCGTCGTCGCCACGCTCGCGGTGGGCTGCGCGCTCGCCGTACTGCTGACGCGGATCCGGGCGGTGCCGCGCCTCGCGCTGATGCTCGCCGCGCTCGGGGCCTGGGCCACTCCGGCGATCACCGGCTCCACCGTCTGGGTCTTCCTCTTCGACCCGGACTACGGGCCGGTCAACCGGCTGCTGGGGCTCGGTGACTTCTCCTGGACGTACGGCCGGTACAGCGCCTTCGCACTCGTCCTGTTCGAAGTGGTCTGGTGCTCCTTCCCGTTCGTCATGGTGACCGTCTACGCGGGCATCAAGGCCATTCCGGCCGAGGTGCTGGAAGCGGCCTCGCTCGACGGCGCCTCGCAGTGGCGCGTCTGGCGGTCCGTCACCGCCCCGATGCTCAGGCCGATCCTGGTGGTCGTCACCATTCAGTCCATCATCTGGGACTTCAAGGTCTTCACCCAGATCTATGTGATGACGAACGGCGGCGGAATCGCCGGGCAGAATCTCGTACTCAATGTGTACGCCTATCAGAAAGCCTTCGCGTCCTCGCAGTACAGCCTGGGCTCTGCCATTGGCGTGGTCATGCTGCTGATTCTGCTGGCGGTCACACTCGTCTATCTGCGCCTGCTCCGACGCCGGGGAGAAGAACTGTGAACCTGCTCGGTATTCGCCGTCCCTGGCGGCTGGCCGCCGAGGCATCGGCCCTCGTCATCGCCGTGATCGTCGCCTTCCCGCTGTACTGGATGGTGCTCTCGGCGGTCAAACCGGCGGGCGAGATCCAGTCCACCGATCCGCGTCCCTGGACCCTCTCCCCGTCACTCGACTCCTTCCGCCGGGTCTTCGAACAGCAGGAATTCGGGCGGTACTTCCTCAACAGCCTGCTCGTCGCCGGCACGGTCGTGATCGCCTCCGCGCTCATCGCCTTTCTCGCGGCGACGGCGGTGACCCGCTTCCGTTTCCGCTTCCGTACGACCCTGCTCATCATGTTCCTGGTCGCGCAGATGGTGCCGGTCGAGGCGCTGACCATCCCGCTGTTCTTCCTGATGCGCGACGCGGGACTGCTCAATACGCTCGGCTCGCTCGTCCTGCCACATCTCGCGTTCTCCCTGCCCTTCGCCGTCTGGATGCTGCGGGGATTCGTCAAGGCGGTCCCGGAGGCGCTGGAGGAGGCCGCGTACATCGACGGCGCGAGCCGCACCCGCTTCCTGTGGCAGATCCTCTTTCCCCTGGTCTTTCCCGGGCTGGTCGCGACGAGTGTGTTCTCCTTCATCTCGACCTGGAACGACTTCCTCTTCGCGAAGTCCTTCATCATCAGCGACACCTCCCAGTCGACCCTTCCCATGGCGCTGCTCGTCTTCTTCAAACCGGACGAGAACGACTGGGGCGGAATCATGGCCGCCTCCACCGTGATGACCGTCCCTGTGCTGGTTTTCTTCGTGCTCGTACAGCGGCGCCTGGTCTCCGGACTCGGCGGCGCGGTGAAGGACTGATGGCGATGACCTTTACGGATCTCATTCCGGCTGCCGAGAGCGCCGAGTGGAATTCCGCCGCCCGTTTCACCCTCGACGCCGGGACCCGTATCGACGCGCGGCCCGGCACCGAGCACGTGGCCCGCTGGCTGCGCGGCACCGTCGGCGCGGCCACCGGCCTGCCCCTCGCCGACGGCGACAGCGGCCCGCACCGGATCGTGCTCAGTGTCGGCCCGGACGTCGGGAGGGAACTGGGCGCGGAGGGCTACCGGCTCGCCGTGACCGGCGGCGAGCCGGCCGTGACCATCGAGGGCGGCGGCCCGGCCGGTGTCTTCTGGGGCGCCCAGACGCTGCGTCAACTCCTCGGCCCCGAAGCCTTCCGGCGCGCGCCGCTCTCCCAGGACCGCGACTGGCACCTGCCCATGGGCACGCTCCAGGACCGGCCCCGCTTCGGCTGGCGGGGACTGATGCTCGACGTGGCACGCCATTTCATGCCCAAGGACGGTGTCCTGCGCTATCTGGACCTGCTCGCCGCCCACAAACTGAATGTCTTCCACTTCCATCTCACCGACGACCAGGGCTGGCGCGTCGAGATCAAGCGCCGCCCGAGGCTGACCGACGTCGGATCCTGGCGCGCACGCACCAAATGGGGCCACCGCGCCTCCGCACTGTGGGACGAGAAGCCGCACGGGGGTTACTACACCCAGGACGACATCCGCGAGATCGTCGCGTACGCCGCCGAGCGGCATATCACCGTCGTCCCCGAAATCGATGTCCCCGGCCATTCGCAGGCGGCCATCGCGGCATATCCGGAACTCGGCAACACCGATGTCATCGACACGTCCTCCCTCACCGTCTGGGACACCTGGGGCATCAACCCGAACGTACTCGCCCCCACTGACAACACCCTGCGCTTCTACGAGGACGTCTTCGAGGAACTCCTCGCGCTCTTCCCCTCCCCATTCATCCATGTCGGCGGCGACGAGTGCCTCAAGGACCAATGGCGGGAGTCGCCGACCGCGCAGGCCCTGATCAGGGAGCGCGGACTGGCCGGCGAGGACGGGCTCCAGTCCTGGTTCATCAGGCACTTCGACACCTGGCTCACCGCCCGTGGCCGGCGCCTCATCGGCTGGGACGAGATCCTCGAAGGGGGCCTCGCGCCGGGAGCCGCCGTCTCGTCATGGCGCGGATACGCGGGCGGTGTCGCCGCCGCCAGGGCCGGCCACGACGTCGTCATGTGCCCCGAGCAGCACGTGTACCTGGACCACCGTCAGGCGGCGGGCGAGGACGAGCCGATGCCCATCGGATATGTCCGCACCCTGGAGGACGTCTACCGTTTCGAACCCGTACCCGCGCAGCTCACCGAGGAGGAGGCGGCCCATGTCCTGGGCACCCAGGCCAATGTGTGGACCGAGGTGATGCAGGACAGCTCCCGCGTCGACTACCAGGTCTTCCCCCGGCTGGCCGCCTTCGCCGAGGTCGCCTGGTCGGCCCTGCCGCCGTCCGCCGAACGCGACTTCGCCGGTTTCGAGCGGCGCATGGCTGGGCACTACCGGCGCCTTGACGCCCTCGGCGTGGCGTACCGGCCGCCGGGCGGCCCGTTGCCGTGGCAGCGCCGCCCGGGCCCCGACGGAACCTCCGCCGGTCTCGGACGCCCGATCGAGGGGACGCCCCCGAACGTGTGAGCCCGGCGGGAGGTACGGGCCCTCCGGCAGGGTCCCTGGCACCGTGGTGGCCCGTCCGGACAAGTCGTACGACGACCGCCGAAGGGAGGCATTGCGCCTGTGCCGGTGAAGAGGTGTGAAACCGGACCTTCTTCCTGGTCGGGGACGGATCCGTCCTTCGTGGACCCTCGCGCCGACCGGCCCGGAAGATGTGCCAGAGTTGCCACGTCCGGGCTGTGAGCACGTACGGTACGGCAACACAGGCGGGACAGCCGGGACACCGGAAAGGGGCAGCTGGGTTGACCACGCACGCACCGCAGACGGCGCAGTCCGTGACGCTGCCGGCCTCGCTCGACGAGGCCGTGGCGGCGCTCAGCGCGATGCCCGCCGCCGTCCCCGTCGCGGGCGGAACCGATCTGATGGCAGCCGTCAACAAGGGGCAGCTACGGCCCGCCGGGCTCGTCGGCCTCGGCCGGATCAGCGAGCTGCGCGGCTGGCACTACCAGGACGGCCACGCCCTCCTCGGCGCCGGGCTCACCCATGCGCGCATGGGCAGGCCCGACTTCGCGGCCCTCATCCCCGCGCTCGCCGCGTCCGCGCGCGCGGCCGGGCCGCCACAGATCCGTAACGCCGGCACACTCGGCGGCAACATCGCCACCGCGGCCCCGACCGGCGACACCCTGCCCGTGCTGGCCGCGCTCGAAGCGGACCTGGTCATCGCGGGCCCCGAGGGCGCCCGCCGGGAGATCCCGGTCTCGCACCTGCTGGCCGGGCGGGAGATGCTGGCGCCCGCCGAGCTGATCGGCTTCGTACGCGTGCCCCTGCTGCACGCGCCCCAGGTCTTCGTGAAGGCGACGGGACGGACCGGCCCCGGCCGCGCCACCGCCTCCGTGGCCATCGTGCTCGATCCGGCCCGGCGCGGCGTGCGCTGCGCGGTCGGCGCCATCGCGCCGATGCCGCTGCGCCCGCTGGAAGCCGAACGCTGGATCGCCTCGCTGATCGACTGGGACGGCGCGCGCGGACTCACGGCGGAGGCGCTCGCCGCCTTCGGCGAGTATGTCGCCGCGGCCTGTATCCCGGACCCGGCGCCGCCGGCCGACGGCGGCGAGGCCCCGCCGCTGGCGCCGGCCGTACTGCATCTGCGGCGCACCGTCGCCGCGCTGGCCCGACGGGCACTGGGGAGGGCGCTGTCGTGACCGACGAGAATCCAGGTTCCGGACCCGGGGCGTCCCAGGGGCAGGGCGGATGGCAGCCGATCCCGCAGGGCGGTGAGTACGACGGCGAGTCCACCGCGTTCGTACAACTGCCGCCGGAGGACGCCACGGACGCGCCGCTGGCAGCGCCGGGACACGGCTATGTGCCGCCGCAGATCGTGCCGCTGACACCGGCCGACCCCGCGCCGGGCGATCCGCCGGTGGCGGGCGGCTGGGCCGCGGGGCCCCCCGGACCGGACGGTGCGCACTGGCCGGCCGCCCACCAGGGCCCCGGGCAGCCGGGACCCGGCTACGACCAGGGCGGCTACGACCCCGGGCAGTCGGGCCAGTGGCATTACGGCGAGAGCGGGGAGACCGGCGCGGGGACCGGGCCGGGGCCCGGAGACGCGGGATTCGGCGACGGGAACGGCGGCGCCGGCGGTTCCTCCGAGCTGACCGGCCAGTGGACCATCCCGGTCGCCCAGGGCGACCTGCCGGACGAATCGGGCGAGTACAGCACCTCGATGCTGGCCACCTGGAACAGCGGCGCCCCCGCGCCCTGGGCCACGGAGCCGGAGCCGGTCCCGGAGGAGGCCCCGGCACCGGACGACACCACCGGCCGGGACACCCAGGACACCCTGGACGACCAGGACGCCCAGAGCAGTGCCGGGGCCCCGCTCCCCGGTGACACCTCCGGCGGCTGGGACCCGGAGCCGACGGCCCCCGGACCGGCCGGTGAACCCGGAGTGCCCGGCGAGGCCGACGAGGCCGACGAGGCGAACGAACCGGCCGCCGAGGGCGACGCCGTACCGGAGCCCGGACCCGAACCGGACCCGGAGCCGGAACCCGCGCCGCTCACCAGCAGCAGCGACAGCGCGGAACACCCCTCCGGCTCCTACGTCCTGCGGGTCAACGGCGCAGACCGCCCCGTCACTGACGCCTGGATCGGCGAGTCCCTGCTGTACGTGCTGCGCGAGCGCCTCGGCCTCGCCGGAGCCAAGGACGGCTGCTCACAGGGCGAGTGCGGCGCCTGCAACGTCCAGGTCGACGGGCGGCTCGTCGCCTCCTGCCTGGTGCCCGCGGCCACGGCGGCCGGTTCCGAGGTCCGCACGGTCGAGGGCCTGGCCGCCGACGGTGAGCCCTCGGACGTCCAGCGCGCGCTGGCGAAGTGCGGGGCGGTGCAGTGCGGATTCTGCATCCCCGGCATGGCCATGACCGTCCATGACCTCCTGGAGGGCAATCACGCCCCCAGCGAGCTGGAGACCCGCCAGGCGCTCTGCGGCAACCTCTGCCGCTGCTCCGGCTACCGGGGCGTACTCGACGCGGTGAGCGAAGTCGTCGCCGAACGGAAGGCCAGCGCGGAGGCAGCCGCCGCCGCGTCCGAGGAAGCCCGAATCCCGCACCAGGCACCCCCAGGGGCCGGCAGCGCCCAGCCCCCGCACTCGCCCGACGGAGGCATGGCGTGAGCAACGACGAGGCCACCGGGACTCCCGCGCTCGACGGCCCCCAGCAGGAGCCGCCCGCGCACGGCCTCGGCGCCTCCCTGCCCCCGGCGAACGCGCGCGCCAAGACAGAGGGCACCTTCCCGTACGCCGCCGACCTGTGGGCCGAGGGCCTGCTGTGGGCGGCGATCCTGCGGTCCCCGCACCCGCACGCCCGGATCGTCTCGATCGACACGTCGGCCGCCGCCGCGATGCCGGGCGTCCGGGCCGTCGTCACGCACGAGGACGTCCTGGGTGACACCGCCTACGGCCGCCGTGTCGCCGACCGTCCCGTCTTCGCCTCCGAGGTCGTACGCCATCACGGCGAGGCGATCGCCGCCGTCGCCGCCGACCATCCCGACACGGCCCGGCTCGCCGCCGCGGCCATCGCCGTCGAGTACGAGGTCCTCGACCCGGTCACGGACCCCGAGAAGGCCTTCGCCGCGGAACCGCTGCACCCCGACGGCAATCTGATCCGGCACATCCCGCTGCGCTACGGCGACCCGGAGATCGCGGGGGAGGTGATCGTGGAAGGGCTGTACCGCATCGGCCGCCAGGACCCGGCCCCCATCGGCGCCGAAGCCGGCCTCGCCGTGCCCAGACCCGACGGTGGCGTCGAGATCTACACCGGCTCCACCGACCCCCACACCGACCGCGATCTGGCCGCCGCCTGCTTCGGCCTGGACCCGGAGCGGGTCAAGGTGGTCGTCACCGGAGTCCCCGGCGCCACCGGCGACCGGGAGGACCCGGGCTTCCAGATCCCGCTCGGCCTGCTCGCCCTGCGCACCGGCTGCCCGGTCAAACTGGCCGCGACCCGCGAGGAGTCCTTCCTCGGCCACGCCCACCGGCATCCGACGCTGCTGCGCTACCGCCACCACGCGGACGCCGAGGGCCATCTCGTCAAGGTCGAGGCCCAGATCCTGCTGGACGCGGGCGCCTACGCGGACGACTCGGCCGAGTCCCTCGCGGCGGCGGTCGCCTTCGCCTGCGGCCCGTACGTCGTCCCGCACGCCTTCGTCGAGGGCTGGGCCGTACGCACCAACAACCCGCCCTCCGGCCATGTCCGGGGCGAGGGCGCGATGCAGGTGTGCGCGGCGTACGAGGGCCAGATGGACAAGCTGGCCGCCAGACTCGGCATCGACCCCGCCGAGCTGCGCCTGCGCAACGTCCTCGCGACCGGCGACATCCTGCCGACCAGCCAGACGGTGACCTGCCCGGCGCCGGTGGCCGAACTGCTGCGGTCCGTAAGGGACTTCCCACTGCCCGCACTGCCCAAGGACACCCCCGAGGCGGCCTGGCTGCTGCCCGGCGGACCGGAGGGCGCGGGCGAGCCCGGCGCGGTACGGCGCGGGGTCGGCTACGCCGTGGGCATGGTCCACATGCTCGGTGCCGAGGGCGCGGACGAGGTCTCCACCGCCACCGTCAAGGTCCATGACGGCGTGGCCACGGTCATCTGCGCGGCGGTGGAAACCGGCCAGGGTTTCGCCACCCTCGCCCGCCAGATTGTGCAGGAGACGCTGGGCATAGAGGAGGTCCATGTCGCCTCGGTCGACACCGACCAGCCTCCGGCGGGCCCGGCCGCCCACGGGCGCCACACCTGGGTCTCGGGCGGCGCGGTCGAGCGGGCGGCCAAGATGGTCCGTACCCAGTTGCTCCAGCCGCTGGCCCACAAGTTCGGGATGTCCACCGAACTGCTCCAGATCACCGACGGCAAGATCACCTCGTACGACGGTGTGCTCTCCACCACCGTCACGGAGGCGATGGACGGCAAGGAACTCTGGGCGACGGCCCAGTGCCGGCCCCACCCCACCGAGCCCCTCGACGCGTCGGGACAGGGCGACGCCTTCGTCGGCCTGGCCTTCTGCGCGATCCGCGCCGTCGTCGACGTGGACATCGAACTCGGCTCGGTCCGGGTCGTCGAGATGGCCGTGGCCCAGGACGTCGGCCGGGTCCTCAACCCGGCGCAGCTCGCCACCCGTATCGAAGCGGGGGTCACCCAGGGCATCGGCGCCGCGCTCACGGAGAATCTCCGCACCAGCCACGGCCTGGTCCGTCGCCCCGACCTGACGGGCTACGCCCTGCCGACGTCCCTGGACGCACCGGACATCCGCATTGTCAAACTCGTCGAGGAACGCGACGTGGTGGCGCCCTTCGGCGCCAAGCCGGTGAGCGCGGTCCCGGTGGTCGTGTCCCCGGCGGCGGTGGCCTCAGCGGTGCGTTCGGCCACGGGCCGCCCCGTCAGCCGCCTCCCGATCCGTCCCCAGGCCGCGGTGGCCACGCCCAATTCGTAGTGGCGGGAACCTCGTTGGGGCTGCACGCTTGGGGTGCGCGGTGTCACCGGTGCTGGCTATGGTGATCTGTGCAGTAGTGCGCGCAACGGGGAGGAAGCTGTGGCGGAGGACGACGGGACGGGGCGACCGGTGTATCCGGTCCTGCCCGCCGCGAGTTCGGGGAGCGGCGGCAAGGATCTGGATGTCGACGCGTCAGAACTGATCAAATTCAAAAACAGGGTGGACGGGCTGCTGACCAAGCTCGACAACTCGGCGGCGGCGCCCACCCGGCTGGCCGACGGCGCGGTCCCCGAAGGGGATCTCGGTACGAATTTCAGCGAAGCCACGGTGCTTCACTCGGCCCATGTACGTGTCCATCAGGAGCTGCGGAACCTCTCCAAGGGGCTGGCAGGCCAGATCGAGGCGCTGGGTATCGCCGTCGACGGTTCCCGCAAGGGATACGAGAACATCGACGACGACATCAAGCGGCGTATGCAGCGCATCAGTCATGACGCGCAGCGGGACTGGGAGCGCCGCGCCGCGGAAGACCGCGAGAAGTACGGGGAGCCCACTCCCACGGACGAGCCGCCCACGGACAGCGGGAGTGACGCCTCGCGTGGCGCGTCCTGACACAGGCAGTCGCAGGACCACGGGGAAACGGGGAAGACATGACGGACACGGGTTCGGGCGGAGGATTCTTCTCGCTGCCCATCTTCGGCGCACTGTTCGGGACGACCGACTTCGAGTCGCACACTCATCAGGAAATGCTGGGGATGCTGGCCTCGGCGAATCCGGACACGCTCAAGGACCACGCCGATCAACTGATCGATGCCGCCAAGACGATCAATGACATCGGTGAGGACCTCAAGACCTACATCACGTCGGTGCCCTGGGAGGGCGAGGCGGGCAAGGCCCTTGAGACATGGGGTGAGCAGACCTGGAAGGCCACGCTGAAGCTGGCGGAATACAGCGAGCTCGGCGGTACCTGGATGGGCAACGCCGCGCAGACTCTCCGCGAGGTCAAGGCCAGCCTGCCGAAGATGGACGCGGCCGCGCAGGACAACCTTGAAGCGGCGATGAAGTACCACAACGACCCGGACTCGATGTCGATCGCCCGGGACGCGAGGTCCAAGCTCAATGAGGACCACGCCGAGGCCGTGCAGCAGATGAACAAGCTCGCGCAGTCGTACTCGTTCTCGTCATTCGTGATTGGTGCGGTGGATCCGCCGACGTTTCCGCCGCCGCCTGAGAGCTTCGTGCCGCAGGGGAAGATCTACGACTCCTCGGCCGAATCCTGGTCCAGCGGCGGCAACGGCGGAGGCGGCGCAACCGGAAACGGTTACACCGAGTCCGGGCACCAGCTTTCGAAGGAGACCCGGCACATCCCGTCGGCGGTGACGCAGCCTCAGCCGCAATTGTTGACGCCCAGCCCGGACCGGCCCGTACAGATGGAGATCGACGGTGTGGCCACCTTGCCGCCGACCCAACTGCCGTCGGCCACCACGCCGAACGGTGTTCCGCCGACCGGTCGTCCCGAGGGTACGGTCCTGCCTCCGGTCGGGATGATTCCGCCCGTGACCTCCGGGGGCTCCGGTGCGCCGGTCGCCGGGGGAGCCCGCCCGGCGGGATTCGTACGGCCTCCGTCGCCGTCCGGACAGGGGCTCGCCGGTGGCGGCCCGGCCGGGCGGATGCCCCGAGACAGCGGGATCGTCGGCGGCCGGCCGATCCCGCAGAACTCAGGACGTCCCGCCGGAGGTCTTCCGCGCGGCACGGTCGTGGGCGCGGAAGGCGTCCACGGCCGTCCTCCGATGGGCGGTGCGGCCGGTGGGGGTGCGATGGGCGGCTCCGCGGGTGCTCAGGGCGGTATGGCCGGTGGCCGGCGTCTCGCGGGCGAGACCGGCGGGATGGTGGGCGGCCGGGGCCAGCAGCCCGGAGCCTCCGGTGCCCGTCCCTTCACGCCCGGCGGTTCCGGACTTGTCCGAGGCGGCGCCGGTTCCGGGCAGACCGGGCGTGGCGGCATGATGCCGCCGTCCAGTCAGTCGGCGCGCCGCCGTCGTGAGGACGAGAACGGAGAACGGCCGGACTATCTGACCGAGGACGAAGAGACCTGGCAGCAGGGCAGCCGCCGCATCGTGCCGCCCGTGATCGACTGAGCCCCGTACGGATTCGGTGAGAAGGAAGTTCATGCGTAGCAAGGGCATTCGGGTGAGCCGGTTCCAACGGGTCGGTTCAGCCGTCCTCGGGCTGCTGTTGGCGGGTGTGGCGGCCACACCCGCCCATGCGGAGACCGTTCGCTCCCGGCAGTGGCATCTCGACACGCTGAGAGCCGACGAGCTGTGGAAGTCCAGCACCGGTGAGGGTGTCACGGTCGCGGTCATCGACTCGGGCGTAGCGCCGGTACCGGACCTTGAGGGGCAGGTCCTCAAGGGCAAGGATCTTTCGGTGAAGCCGGGCGACGAGCGAGAGGACCTCAGCGAGCACGGCACCGGCATCGCGGCGATGATCGCCGGTACGGGTGACAGCCATGGTGGCGACGGGGCTTTTGGACTTGCTCCGGGTGCCAAGATCCTTCCTGTCCGGATTGACTTCGGAGCCGGTGAGCGAGGCGACGCCAATATGGCCGCCGCGATTCGCTTCGCGGCCGATTCGGAAGCGAAGATCCTCAACATTTCCGTCGCGGGACTGTACGAGGGCCCGTCGTTGCGGGAGGCGGTGACCTATGCCCTGGACAAGGGCAAATTGATTTTCGCCGGTGTGGGCAATGACGGGGAGAACGGGAACGCCGTTATGTATCCCGCGGCCACGCGCGGCGTCGTCGGCGTGGCGGCGGTCGACAGGAACATCAGTGGCACCAAGGAGTCACAACGCGGCCCACAGGTGGATCTGGCCGCGCCGGGCGTCGACATCATCTCCGCGTGCAGTGGTGAGACCGGTCTCTGCAAGAGCCACGGCACCAGCGACGCGTCAGCCCTCGCCTCCGCCTCCGCCGCGCTGATCTGGGCCAAGTATCCGGACTGGACCAACAACCAGGTCCTGCGCGTCATGCTCAACACGGCCGGCGGCCCCACCAGCGGTGCCCAGCGGAACGACTCCATCGGATACGGCTTCGTCCGTCCTCGGATCGCCCTCAAGACCCCTGGTGATCCTGGGCCCGCCGATGAGTATCCGCTGCCTGACTTCGCGTCGGGCGCGGCCAAGTCGCCCGCGCCGGAAGCCTCCGAACCCGCCCAGGGCGTCGAGGACGACGGCAAGAACGCGCAGCAGCCCGCCGCTGCCGCGCCCGACGGCGGCAGCGGCCCCGGTCTCTGGATCGCGCTCGGCGTCGGCGCGGCCGTTCTCGTCGGTGCCGCCGTGGCGGTTCCGCTCGTCCGCTCGCGCCGCAGAGCCGCCGCACAGGCGCACCAGCCGCCGGTCCCCGCCTTCGCGCCCCACGGGCAGCAGTCGTACGGGCAGCAGCCGTACCAGCAGCCGTCCTATCCGCAGCAGCCCTATGGCCCGCCGCAGTCCGGCCAGGGACCGGATCAGTCCTACGGGCCGCCGCCGGGGCCCGGCCACTCCGGCTGATCGGGCCCGAGGGGTCCGGCAGGCGAGAGGCGCGGTGACGTGCCTCACGCCTGCCGCGCGGGGACGAATCCGCGCGCAGGGAACCGGACCGGCCCGGTTCCCGCATCTCGACTTTCGCAACGGGGGAAACATGTCGTTCGACGATGAATGGGCAACAGCCCGGACGAGTGCCACAGCCAATGTGAGCATGCGGCTGAACCAGGTCCCGGGTGATCCCGGCGGCGGGGGCAGTGTGGACCTGAGCGTCAACCAGGACAAACTCGGGAGCATCGGCGGCGCGGCGTACGAGCTCTACGACAGGCTGACGGCCGACGGAAACCACGCCCGCGCCAGCACGTCCGACGCCGCGACCATGCTGACGGCGAGTGGCTTTCTGACGGGAGCCGCGATGCGGACGGTCCACGACACCTGGAATTCACAGCTTCAGACGTTGCTCGACGCGTGCGCGAACATCTCCAACCACCTTGACTACAGCGCGGCGTCGCACGCCAAGGAAGAGGAGAAAATTCAGGCCGCCCTCGCGGCATCCCGGATAAACGAGTACTTCAAGTAACGGCGGGGACGGCTGTGCTGAGCTTCAATGATGTCTATCTGGCTCCGCTGGACAAGCTGAAGACCGCGGCGGACGACTGGTCGGCGATGACCACGAAGCTGGAGAAGCTTGCCGAGGACGCTCATTCCACGATGGCGGCGAAGGCCAGGGACGAGTACTGGCGCGGGGTGAACGCCGATGTGACAAAGCCGTTCGTCGACAAGACCGCCAAGGAGTTCGACGACGCGGCGAAGGCGGCCAAGGGGATCAAGCTGATCCTTGAGGACGGATACGCGGCCTTCAAGAAGGCGAAGGACGACCTCAGGAAAATAGCGGAGACGGAAGCGCCGGCCCAGGGGCTCATCGTCACCGCGCACGGGAAGGTCGAAGCCTCGTATCCCCTTCAGAACGACCAGGGCGCGCGGCACGATCCGGACTACAGCGACCTTCTCCGGCAGCAGAACGCCAAGATCGATGCGATGCAGCGGCGGATCGACGCCGTCGTGGAGACCTGCGACGACGCCGACGTGTCGACGTCCAACGCGCTCAAGGCCAATATCACCGGCGATCAGCACAACTTCAGCGCGCCCACGTACAGCAGCCTCGACGCCGAAGAGGCGCGCCGCGCCATCGACCTGGCGAACAAGGGCCGTGACCTTACGCACACCGAGCTTCAGCAGCTCAATGAGCTGCTGAAGGACAACAACGCGTCACGTGAGTTCTCCAGGACGTTCTACGACGGCCTGGGCCCCAAGAAGTCCCTGGAGTTCTTCGGCCAGTTGGCCACGGACACCTATGACTATGCGAAGCTCGACAAGGAACGGCTCAAGGACGTCCAGGAGCTGCAGAAGAACCTGGGTCTCAACCTGGCCACCGCCACCAGTCCCGCCGGCGGCAACGACGGGTGGGGCCAGAAGTGGTCCGATGACATGCGGAAGCTCGGCACCGAGCGGATTCCGCTGATCAGGAACGACATGAACCCGCCGTACGGGTACCAGCTCCTCGGCGGCATCATGCGGTACGGGAATTACGACCCGAAATTCCTGAACCCGATCGCCGAACATGTGGTCCAGCTCCGTCAGAAGGACCCGTACATGTTCGCCGACTCGAAGTCGATGGGCGGCTGGCAGAAGAACCTCTTCAACCCCTCGGGGGTGAACGGTTCCGGTTATGACCCGGTCGTCAGCATGCTGGAAGCTCTCGGGCACAGTCCGGAAGCGTCGAAGCAGTTCTTCTCGGCGGAGCCCACGGCGTACAACGAGGACGGCACCGTCCGTACGGGTGCCACCGCGGACCTGGGCAAGGACAAGGACGGCGGTGTCATCGGAAGCTACCTCGACTACTTCGCCAACGAGGACTACGAGTCGTTCCCCGACATCGACGGGCACAGCCCCGACGACGCGGCGAAGTCCGTGGCGTACATGCCGGACGCACTGGGCCATGCCCTGGAGTCCGCGACACTCGGGTATCCCTGGGACGCCCCGGATCCCAACGCCGTCCGGGACGAGAAGAGCGCCGGGATCATGGTGGACGTCGTGGAGAAATACGGACAGGACGCCGGTCTGCTCAAGCACCAGGAGGCATTGGCGGACAGCATGGGCAACATGGGCGCCGGCTATATCGACGACATCAACTGGGCGTTGGAGGAGAACGACGCCGGAAGCATCTTCGCGCCGGACAAGAATCCCTCCGGGCACGCGGAGTTGGGGCGTGACGACGCTCGCCGTTTCCTCAGTGCCCTGGGCCAGCACCCCGACGCGTACGCCTCCGTCACCACCGCCGAGCGGATTTACACCTCCAGCATGCTGGAGGCTCAGGTCGGCCAGGACGGAAAGATTGATCAGGGTGCGGCGCGGGCGGCCGTGGGTATCGGTGCGGAGGTGCAGGGGATGCTCGACCAGTCGCGTGCCGACCAGGTCGAGGCGGAGGGCCTGAAGAAGCACGAGGACTACGAAAAGGCGCAGCAGCAGCGTTCCGCCTGGGTCGAATTCGGGACGACCTCCGCGATCGCCGCCGGTGTCGCGTTCCTGCCGGCCACAGCCGCCGCGGCCGGAGCGGCGGCCATTCTGGTTCCCCTGGCCGTGGACACGGGCAGCGGGGCGCTGGAGCAGATCGCCGGCCAGGTCATCGGGGACTGGTCGGACAATTCGATCGACGAGAGCAAAGAGAAGCTCGAAGAACTGACCCGAGCGGAGAAGACGACCGTCTTCAGGGCTGGTGAGCACAGCGCGGAGTCGCCCATGAAGCACTTCCGTGACCAATACGGCATCGATATGAACAGCGACTTCGGCAGGGATCTGAAGGAGTCCGTCGACCTCGGTTACGCGAAGGGCAATGACCGGGAGAACCAGCAGGGAAATGATCCCGAGACCGGCTGAGACAAGAGAGAGAGTGAGATCTGTGAGGATACGGAACACCGCGCGGGCCGTAAGTGTCGCGCTGACCCTCGGCCTTGGTGTCTCGGCGTGCGGAGGCGGTGACGTCGACGAGCCGCGTTTCGTCGGTGCCGAGAAGGTGTGTGATTCCGTGTTCTCGGGCGACGACACGGCGGCCGTCGTGGAGAGGGCCATCGGTGACACGTCCTTCTTCGCGACCGGCGCCGGTGCGCTCGACAGGGTGGCCACCGCGGTCAAGGACGTCTACGCGGACGGCCAGGACGTCTACCGCGGCCAGAAGTTCTGCTCGGTCAAGGGCGAGAAGAGCGGTTCTGGGGAGATGGACATCAGCTTCGGCCTCTACAAGCCGGAAGACGCGTTGAGTGATCGCCACTCCGCGACCCAGCGGCCCTACGAACTCGGAAAACGAGCCCTGGCCGGGACCAAGAACTCGTCGCTCTATTTCGAGTGTGCGAGCCCCCGGCTGGACGGCTCGGACAAGGAGGCGGCGCGCATTCTGGGGGGTCTGAGCTATTCGGACCGTGAGCTGGAGGGGACTCGTGCCGAGCAGGAGGCCAACCTCACCGCTCTGTACGCGGCGTCCCTGGCGCTGGCGAAAAAGCTGGAGTGCGAGGACAACGCTGGGCTGCCCACGAAGGTGGTGCTTCAGCCGAAGTAGCCCCGGGCGGGGAAACGGGGCGTGATGCGAGGGTCAACATAGAACTGCTGCGCCACGGGGCCGAGATCGCTCTGATCCGTGACCTGTACCGCGCTCCAGGGTTCTGACCCGTTCCCCGGGCTCGGCCCGAGCCCACGCCTCGGCCCGACCAGGCGCGGAGAATCGCCGAGGCGACGTACCCAGCAGCGACAGTCTTCAGGGAGTAGCGACAGTCTTCAGGGAGTGGGGAGACCGAAGAGGAGGACGGCGCCCAGGATCGCTGAGGGAATGAGGAGAGCGGCGGCCAGTCCCGCCAGGCATCCGTACTTCGTCAGCCTGGCGCTCGTTCTCGCGTAGTCGTCGCTCTTCCGCATGTCTTCATCAAACCGCCTCGCCGGGTGCCGCCGCTACGGGCCCCGGCCTGGGCGGGCGGTACGGAACGGGACAGCTCTTACCCGGATACCCCGGCATAAAGGGTTTCGAAGCGCAGGTCAGCGCCCGGCTTCCAACAAGCTATCGAGCTTGTCGTCCGGTCTTGCACCTCCCTGTCCCACAGATCGTTCGCTTTACTCAGATCGGCGTCAGCCGGGCGGTTGGCGAAAGAATGCAGCAACTGCCTGACGTCTTCATGCAGGGGAGCGCCGTCATAAAGCGCAAGCCACGATGCCAGTGGATGCCGGCGGGCTACTCCTCTGTCTCTCAGGCGTTCCTGCACCCACGACATCGCATCCGCTGCCTTATTGTGCACGTCATAACACATGGTTCGAGTGGCGCGGTCACCGCGATGCACGACCGCATTGCGTGCGGACCATACGAAGTCGTGCAGGTCCCTGAGCTGCTGCCCATTCCCTTTGAGGTGGTGGATTATGACGTTCACCTTGCTCCTCACGGGTGCTTGGTCGATTCCATGACGGGTGAAGTCGCTTTCCTTCCATCCGTGATCCACGAGAATCCCTGTGGCGATGTGATGGAAATAGCCCTCCAGTGCGGCCTCATCCGCCACAATCGCCTCCGCCCACTCGCCCCGGGCGGCCCTGAGCGTCGAGCGTCCCATCCAGGAGAACAGCCGTCTCTTCGCAAGAGCGCCGTTCGCGGCTCCCTGTGTCATGTCGAATTCCATGTCCTCTGAGATCTCCTGTCCGTCCTGCTCGGCGGAGACTGACCCGAGGGTGGGGGCCGAGGGAAGTCGGACATAGAACGGCTCATTGGAGATTCTCGGATTGAGTCTGATGAGGCCGTCGCCCACAAGGTCCGCATGGCACATCGGACCGGCGACATGCTCCGTGGCGACCGTGGCAGTTCTCATACCTTCGTTGACGGCGTGCAGGATGCAGTCATAGAGATCATCGAAACGTACTTCATTGGCTACAGGATCACCAAGGGAATCCGGGACGTAGAGATCACTCCAGTCCGGCAGGACCGTTTTTATGTATACGCGCGACTCGGGAGGTCCTGCGGAAAGGTCCATGAAGTCCGCCTCGTGGGTCCACGAGGGGCGCGGTTCCTCATGGGTCACCACGGTACCCTCGTAGCTGTGCGGATTTATCCCGGTGTAAGCGCGCCCGTCGTTCAAGGTGAGAAACGTTACCTCGGCCTGGATTACCGAATCCCCGAAGTGTGTACCGACAACCGCAGAGAAGATCCTGTCGCCCTCTCTCGTCGCCGCCCACGGAATCACCGCGCACGCCCAGACTTCACACGAGAGGTCGCGTTCCTCTTTCATGTGCTCCCCACGATCGGTCGTTCGTCGAATGCGACGCATTTTAACCGTGGGACGCGGCCCGCAACTCGTGTTTTTCGCCTCCGGGCCGGATGCGTGAACGCGCCGAGGGCCAGGAATGGCTACGGGAGTGAGCGGCCGAAGCGGACACCGGCGACGGGACGGACACAGAGGTCCGATCGAGCGCGCTCCCGGGACCCCAACGACCCAGGGCCCCCGGGGACCCCAAGCTGTCACCGCAGCCACAGGAGAGCGGCCCCCGAGCCGAGACGGACGGCCCGAAGGGCGGCCCCCCCGAGGGGATGCCGCCCTTCTGCGTGGTCGGACCGGACCAGGTGGAGGCCGTGACCGGAATCGAACCGGCGTAACTCGCTTTGCAGGTTCGTCCGTGCTGATCACGGCCTCATCCGGGCTCGTTCGCTGGTGTTCAGTCCGGTACGGATGCTGGGCCTGAGGGGGCGCGACGTACGGTTTCGAACGGCCACGTACGGCCACGAACGAGACGAAAACTGAGACGGTGCTAGCGCGTCGACTTGGACGGTGTCTGAGGGATATAGGCCGGCGAGGTAGGCGGTGAAACGAGCTACGCCCTGCACTGCCTCCTGTGGGGAAGTTCGTGAGGCAGTGCCACCGATCTGGCTACAGGGCTGCTCCTGTCTACCGTCTCGGCCCACAGCCTGCCCACGAAGCTTTGCGCGTGGCGGTGGGCCAGCCTCCTGGTCCGCACCCTGAGTCATAGCTTCGGGGCAGACACCGCCACTCCCAGCCCCCGCCGTCACGCCGAGAAGCTAGGTTCTTGCCCGTTTCGTGAACACACGCTCAGCAACTCAGGCACTATGGTGCGAATCGATCGTTGTCGGCCTGGGGAGCTGCTGTGGTTCGTCGTAAAAGAGGCAGAGAGTCCAAACCTTCCGCCGTGCCTGAACCAGCCGCTACCCCGGCCACATTGGAAGCGTCACAGTCGCCAGTTGGGCTTCGCCTTCCGAAAGATGCCATTCGGCGCATCAACATCGGACAGTCATTCGCCGAGTATGACGCGGCTCTGAGCGATCCTGGCATCTATGTGCATACGGCAGCGCTTGAAGCAGCCCTGGATCCGGACAGTGAGAAGGTTTTCTTCGTAGGGCGGCGAGGTACCGGGAAAACGGCTGTCAGGAAATTTTGCGCGATGAACGGTGGTGCCACACGCGTCATCGTTCCGGAGATTTTCAGTCCCTCTTCAACTCTGCAAGAGATCGACCTCTTGACGAACGTCAAGGGTAAACCATTCAGGTCTCTCGTTTTTGCGTTCCGTAGAGCTTTGCAGATAGAGATTCTTTCGATGTGGCTCCAGGATCGACCTGGTCGCGACAGGCTAGCTGGCGAAATTCAGAGCGAGCTTGATGAATATGCGGCTATGGATTTCGACCTTCGCTGCCTAAGAATTATTGCGCGAGTTAGCGGTGCCCTCGCTGACGGCGACGATGAGCGTTGGCTGGCCGAGAATAAGATCGCGAAGCGGGTTGCGGATGAGATGAAGCAACTGTCCGCCGAAGGGCTCGCCACCCACACAGTATTGATCGATAGCATCGATGACTATTGGGAGGGAAGCGACGAGGGGCTGATCTACCTAACTGCATTCATGCATGCATGTCAGGAGATTTCCACCCAAATCCCCTGGGCGCGCGCGATTATATTTCTTCGTGAGAACATTTATGAGCGCGTACGTGGACTCGATACGGAGTCCTCCAGACTTGAAACATCAGTAGTTGGCATGGAGTGGAATGAACGCCAACTATTGGAGGTTATTGAAAAGCGTTTGAATCGAAACCTTACTGCAAAGTTCGGGCTGCGTGGTGCGACCTGGCAGGCATTCTTTGAATATCCGGACGAGGCGTGGAGCAACGTTCTTGAATATTGCCAAAGGCGCCCCCGTGACTTCCTGATCTACACCAGCAACGCAGTGGAAGCTGCGCAAGGAGCCGGCCACGATAAAATTCTTCTTGAGGATGTTCAGCAGGCGCGACGTCGATTCTCTACTAACCGATTCCGCGACCTAGGCGACGAGTACTCGGAGAACTTCCCGCAGGTTGCTACCGTGCTGTCTCGATTTTATGGGCTCGGCAACTCCTTTACGTTCGGCGCAATTGAGGATCTCATCAGAAATCTGATGAAAGATCCAGAAGTTGTGCAACTGTGCGGCTCATGGCTATACGCCAACGCTTCCCCCGAAAAGTTCATCCGTCTTCTTTATGATATTGGGTTCGTTGGGATTCGTATTGCAGGGAAGAGTCCTAAGTTCCGTGCTCTAGGGCCGCTCGACACCAGCCCTCCCCCCGTAAGTAACGCTACTGACGTCGTCATCCATCGTTGCTACTGGGATGCATTGGACCTCCAGGATAACTTGGTTAGAAGCATTCCTGATGACGCCGAGTTTGGAAAAATTGGGAAGATTGAAGATCTGCCGGGAGGTATCGACAGGACCGAGTATGTCGCCCATGTTGAGATGCTCATGGAGGATATCAAGCAGATTGAACTAGGCACCGCCGGTGCGCAAGATTTTGAAGAGATAGTCGGCGATGTGATTCGCCTCTGCTTCTTTCGCTCCCTCGGGAACGTAGAAGCCAGATCGCGAAGTCACGACGGCCGAGTTGTACGGGACTGGATTGCTTCCAACCGTGCAAGTGATGGTTTCTGGGAAGCTATGCGCACCAGATACGGGGCCACCCAGGTCATCTGGGAATGCAAGAACTATGCGGAGTTGCATGCAGACGACTTCCATCAGTTGAGCTACTACCTCAATGAGTTCAGCGGCGGATTTATTGTCGTAGTTTTTCGAGGTGAGATGAAGCCTGCTTACTACGGCCACATTAAACGCATCGCAATGCAGAACAGATTTGTCCTGCCATTGAACGAAAAAGATCTAATGGTCTTTTTACGGCAAGCCCGAAATGGGAAGATCAAAGAGGATCACATTCAGGACAAGTACGACGGTGTAGCCCGCAAACTAGGGTAGCCCTTCAGCTCTGTGGGACGCGGGGGGCTCACATACGCCGATTGGGCCCTCTGCGGCTTGAAGCGTAGAAAGAAAGTTGACTCAACGGCTTTCAAGACCACTGGCTCTGCCACAACCACATCCCCGCTGACCTGCGTAGGCGTCTCTTGAGACGTAGTGATCGTTATTCCTGGCCTGCATGTGGCCCCACAGTGGAGGTGGGTCAGCCTTCCCGTCTCCCATCCGCAACCCCCGGCTACGGTGATCGGTGTGACGCCATCTTTGACGCGGTTCTCTCTCAGCTTGGGTCGTTGGTACGTTCGCTACGTGCCGGGGACGTTCGGCAAGGCCCCCTTGGTTGCGCGGTCCTTGAACGCCGGCCTACGGGAGCAGCCACGGCGTGCCGTGGCACGCACTGTCTTCGGTGACCGGTTCGACGTCGATACCGTCGACTTGATTCAGCGCTTCATCTACCTGTTCGGAGTGTGGGAGCCGCACCTCTCGCATTGGCTCCGGGCTCGCTTGCGACCGGGTGACGTGTTCGTAGACGTTGGGGCCAACATAGGCTATTTCAGCGTGCTTGCGTCGCGGCTGGTCGGCGACGGTGGAAAGGTTATCTCGATCGAGGCATCGCCAGAGTTTCACAGGCGGCTGCTAATTCAGGTCCATTTGAACGAGTACAGGAATATTCGCGCAGTGAACTGCGGTGTCTCCGATAAGTCGGAAACTTTGCGATTCGCGCTGGCCAGCTCTCAGAACATGGGGGCAAACAGCATTGTGCCGTACGACGGCCCCATAGAATCCAGCTTCGAAATCGATGCTCACCCATTGGCGGAAATCCTCACCAGCGAAGAAGTGGCCCGAATTCGCGTCATGAAGATTGATGTCGAGGGCGCCGAAGGAGCTGCTGTGAGAGGTCTTCTTCCGATTCTCGACCAGTTGCGGCCAGATGCTGAAATTGCGGTCGAGGTAACGCCCGGCCGAATGGCGGAACTCGGATATTCCGTTACGGAGTTGATCGACGCCTTCAAGGGGCGCGGTTTTCACGTATACCGGCTCGCCAATGACTACGACGCATCGGCCTATCCGGCAACTCTCCGACGAGCCCCCCTAGCCCCTGTCAGGTGGCGCGGGCCGGTAGTGGAGGAAAGCGACCTGGTGTTTTCTCGGGTGGACGCTGACACTCTGCCCTGACCTCGCCCAACGCGAGGGGCGGTCTCCCGCCAACAGTGCCGGGCCCTCTATGATCAGGCGGTCGCTAGTCGAAGTGCCTTATGTAGGGGGACTGTTGGACATCCTCGGTCAGCTTGTCACGATCGCCGCTGTCCTTCTGGGTGCGATCACGACGCACGTCACCAACCACTTGATGGAGCGCCAGCGCAAGCGTGATGCCCTACTCACGCGCTGGGATGAAAAGAAGCTTGATTCTTACGCGGAATACATCGACAAGGTCCGCACTTGTATTTATGCGGCAGTGCTCCTCTATGAGGTTCACAACAACATGAGAGCAATCGAGCGCGGCGAACATGAATTGACGCTTGAGCTTGCTGAAGCTGAGGGCGGTCGCGCTCGTTCCTTCGAGCGCGTGATGTTGCTGGCTGAAGATGGGGTGATCGAAGCGGCACATAAACTAAACGCCGCTTCGCTTGCTATTGACTGGCGCGCACGCGGGGCAACACAGGGAACCTTGGAGGAGTGGCGGGAACTGCACAAGGTTGCCTTTGCTGCCATCAACGGTTTCCACGAGGCCGCGCGTGATGATCTCGGCGTCAATGGGAAGTTTCACGGCGACCAGCACTCCTCCAAGGATTTGATCCTTCCTGGCTCTAGGAGGGATGAGGGCGTTTGAGCCGCAGACCCGTTTCGGTACATACAAAAGGGACGTGCCGGAATTTGACTGGCCCGGCGCGTCCCTGACTGTCTGCATTCAGTTCGCTTTGAAGCGCCAACCTTTGAGCGCTGCAAGAGCTTTCGCTCTCGCCTCGACAACCGCCATGCGAGCTTCGCGCTCACCTTTGTGGGTATGGGCGGCCTGACCCGTCACCTGGCCGGGCCACTTCCGGTAGAGAAGGCCGGTCTCCGCCGTGAACCATCCCCGACTTACTGCGTCGAGTGCGAGCAACAGTCCAGTGTCCTCGGAGGCCGGCAATGCCATCCAGCCGCCTAGGGCTAGGAGAAGATCCCGCCGGACGAACAGCGTGGCGGGGTGGACCGGAGCACGGAAGTCGTGTGCCTTCCAGTGCGTCAGAACGGTGCCTCGCTCCAAGACGCCCTGCGGGGGGTCTTGGTCGAAACCGAGCGTCGAACCATCCGGCAGAAGATCAAGCACACGGGACGTTGCCCAACCGACGTCGGGGTTGTCCGTCAGCGCAGCAAGGTCCCGCGCGAGCGCTCCCGGGGTGAGCTTGTCGTCCGCGTCAAGCACCTTCACGTACTGGCCTTCAGCGCGGGCGAGAGCCATGGTGCGGGCCATGGCGGCACGACCGGAGCGGCCCTGTTCAAAGCTGATCCGGCGGTCGTCAGGGACGTGCGGGGAGACCCCTGCGGATTCCCCGTCTTCTTGGATGAGCCACTGCCACTCCCAACCGTCCGGGAGCTTCTGTTCACGCAGAGACGAGTAGGCCGCGGGCAGGAAGTGGGCGCTTGGCTCGTGCACTGCGGTGACGACGGTGATGAGACCGGTCATGACTGCCACCTGTTCAGGGGAGTGGTGAACACCAACTCTGTACGGTCGCCGGGCAGAGTCACGTGGGATACCTCTACCACCCGCCCGGTGACGTCGATCGAGGTCTTCCAGAGGATGAGCACCGAGACGCCGGCCGTCAGGCCAAGAGCTTCGGTCTCTTCCACGGTGGGAGGTCGCGCAGTGAATCGTTCGGTGATCCGTTCAAGTTCGATGCCGATCGTGTGCAACTGGTTCTGCGTACCGCCGGGCCACGGCTCTTTGCTGGCGTCGAGGAGTTCCGGATTGCGCGCGACCACGTCGTGGACGAGGTAAGACCGTACGAGGTTGAAGGGCGAGTCTTCCTCGCGGTACCTGGTTCGGTAGAGCCGCTCCAGCAGCGGAGTCCCGGTAGGCACACCGAAGATCTCGGCTAGTTCCTCGGTGGCGTCCACCTTGCCGTACTCGGCATGAAACACCAGGTCATTGATCGTCAGCCCGGTGTCGTGTTCGGTTGCGCCGGTCGTCTGCCGAACCTCTACGGAGCCCCGCGCGCGGTCCTTCTCCCACTGGTGACGCTCGTTGGTCCGCTCCACGCGCTTCCGGGGCTTGCGAACGAAGTTGCCGCGCCCGTGACGCTTCTCGACAAGCCCCTCTACCTGCAACACGCCGAGCGCCTGCCGGATCGTTGGCAGGCTCACCTTGTGCTGCGTCGCAAGCGCAGTCTCGGAGGGCAGGCGCTCCCCTGGAACTCGCTGACCTGCGCGAATCTCGGATCGAAGTGCGTCAGCGATCCGCTCGTACCGCTTGGCCATGTAGTGCTCACCGTCCCTGGTTGATCGGGCTTGCTCAGCATAAGTCCTCATGAGGTGTTGACGACTCCCGGGTGGAACCGTCATAGTCATGGAACTCCTAAGGAGGAGTTGAGGACAGGACCTCATCATGAGCGTCTGTGGTCTCTCATTTATGCCCGCTCTCGCAGCCGGGTGTACCGAACAAGCGCCCCGAGGGTCCCGCCAAGAGCGGGAGTGAGCCCGAAGGAAGCGCTCGTTCCTTGAGAACTCAACAGGGTGCTTTGAGATTGACGGGGCTCGACCCCGTCCCCGTGACGGCCGGGTGAGGTCCGTCGACCCCGGTATCCAGCCGCGAGGGCGCGGAATCGACATCCGCCCGGGGTCACGTGGCCCGCCGCGACGTGCGGCGCCGGCCCTCATCTTCGGACGCGGCGGCACTCCCGGACAGGACAGCCCGCCGCGCCGAAGTTTCATCCCGACGCAGTCAGGAGTACTTGCATGACCGAGCGCATCATTCCCGTGGACATCGTCGGTCCGATCGCCCTGGACCTGACGATGAACGCCGGCAGTATCCGCGTCGTTGTCGACCCCGCGCTGAAGCAGGCGCGCATGGTGCTGACGACGGACGCCGCTTCCGGCCCGTCGGCCGACGCGATCCGCGACACCACCATCAGCCTCACCGGACAGAACCTCAGGGTTCGCGTCCCGGACGTCGCCGGCGGCGCCGGTGGCAACACGACTATCCGCATGGGTGGCAACACCATGACGTTCTCCGGTGGCAACGGCGTGCAGATCGTCAACGGCAACGTCCACATCACCGGCCGCGGTGGCGGCAAGGTCTTCGTCAACGGCCACGAGGTCACCGCCACCGGCCCGGCCGGGGACGCGGTGACGCCGATCAGCGCCGTCGTATACCTGCCCAAGCTGTCGGTGGCCGCCATCAGCACGAACAGCGCGATCACGGTCGTCACGGGCTCGCTGGCCCGGTTGGAGTACGACGGAACGTCCGGGACGCTGACCGCTGAGCGGGTCGGTGACCTGGAAGCCACCGTCACCAGTGGCAGCGTCATCGTCGGCGAGGTGAGCGGTCCGCTGGACATCAACCTCACGTCCGGCAGCGTCAACGTCGGCGCCTACAGCGGCCACAACGCCCGGCTGAACCTCACCTCGGGCAGCGTCCGCATGGCCGCGACCTCGCAGGCCACGGGCCGTCTGTCCGTGAACGCCACCTCCGGCAGCGTCCGCGTTACCGGCGCCGGTCACCTGGACGTCCGCCGCCGGGTGACCAGCGGCCACGTGCAGATCAGCTAGCACCCGCCCCGGACCGCGCCCCTTCCCCTTTTCCGGACAGGAGTCCGCCGCCGATGCCCGCTGCCACGTTCGCCGCCGTGTTCATCGCCCTGTATGTCGCCCACAGCGTGGGTGACCACTGGGTTCAGACCTCACATCAGTCCGCGCACAAGGGCCGTCCCGGTTGGGTCGGCCGTCTCGCGGACGCCCGGCACGTCGCCACCCTGACGCTCACCAAGCTGGCCGTGCTCATCCCGGCCGCCGCGCTGCTGGGACTGCACCTGTCGGTGTCCGGTGTCGTCGTCGGCCTCGCGGTCGACGCGGCCTCGCACGGGTGGGCCGACCGGCGCACCACGCTCGCGTGGCTGGCCCGGGTGACCGGCAAGGGCGAGTTCTACCGGCTCGGTGCCCCGCGCGCCGGCCGTGACGACAACCCGCACATCGGTACCGGCGCCTACGCGCTTGACCAGTCCTTCCACTACCTGTGGCTGCTGGTTGCCGCGCTGATCATCGCCACCGTCTGACCCCCGCTCTTCGCGGGGCGGTCGCACTCCCGGACAGGACAGCCGACCGCCCCGCGCCTATCCCGACGCATCCAAGGAGAGATCCACCATGCGTATGCGCATGTACGTCGCCGGCCAGGAAGCGCACGGCGACTTCGAGTTCGCGGAACTGGCGCTCGGTATCGACGTCGACCTGTTCCGGGGGCCGTTGGAGTTCGAGACGGACGGCGAGCGTGCCGCCCGTGAGGACGCGGCCCGTGACATCCTCGCCGACCTGCGTGCGGAGGCGGAGGCCGGTGACGAGGTCGCCGGTTGGGACGCCCTGTACGCGGACGCGCTCACCCACACCATTCCGTTCCTGCGCTCCGTGCGCGCCCACCGGGCGGGGACGGGGGAAGCGGCATGAACGAGACCCGCAAGCCTCTGACGAGGGTTCAGGTCGGTGTCCTGACGGCCGCGTTCGTGCCGATGCTCGCTACGGGCGTGGTCGGCGGGATCGGCACGTACAGCAACATCGGTCACGCCTACGGCACGGGGACCGCGCTCGGTGCGCTCGGTGCCGGTGAGGGCGCCACAGCCGTTCTCGCCCTGGTCCTGCTGGGACTGACCATGTTGGGCCAGTCCTCGCCGCGCGTCGTACGGGCGGGACTGTGGGCCCTGCCGACGGCCGCCGCCGTCATGGGCGCCATGGCCGCGCCGGACCCGGGACGTACGGTCGTCTACGCGCTGACCCCGATGGGCATGTCCGTCTCGGCGGAGGGCATGGCCTTCCTCGCCCGCCGGATCGTCGTCCACACCGACGGCCGTGACGCGGAGAACGAGCGGCACACCGCCGACATCGTGCAGGCCCTCGCCTACCACCGGGCGCGCGCCGCTCACCACCCGGTCGACCGGGTGCGGAAGCGTTCGGATCGGGCGTCGTGGCGTCTGGCCCGCAAGGTCGGGGCCGGGGACGCCGCCCTCGGATCGAGGCTGCTCGATGTCCAGCGGGACCGGATCACGGATGGCGCGGATGCCGCGCTCGCCTCGATGTTCGGCGGCGCGACCCCCGTCCTCGCCCCGATTCCCGACGACGACGCAAATGCGGAGGAATCGACTGGAAGTAGTCGAGAACGGTCTACCTCTGACCTGCGTGTATCGAGCACTCCCACGGTCCTGCTGACGCGGCTTGTGGTGCCCGATCCGGCGCCGGTCGATCTCGGAAAGTCGGGCGTCGGCATGAAGCCGATGCCTGCCGCCATTTCGATGGTGAAGCCGGTCCCGATCGCCCCGGCACCCTCCCGTCCGGTCCCCGCCGCGTCGACCGCGCCGCGCAGGGCGACGGGCCGCGTCCCGGTCGCCGCCAAGTCGACGCGCACCCGCCGTACTCCCGAACAGCTCATGGCGGAAGCGCGCAAGGCGACGGCCGGCCTCACGGACGGCGAGGTGACGGGGGAGGGCATCCGCCGGGCCCTGCGTACCTCGCCCGCCAACGCCCGCAAGCTGCGTGACGCCCTGCTCGCCGAACGCGCCACCACGGCGGTGGCACCGTGAATACCCTCGCCGCGCTCTTACCGGCGCTGCCCGCCCTCGGATGGGCGGTCCACGCCCGATGGCTGCACAGCCGGTTGACCACCGCCCGCCGCGACCCGCTCACCGGGTTGTGGACGCGGGACGCGTTCACCCGGCGGGCCCGCCGCCTGCTGCGCGACCCGCGCGCTGTGGTCGTGCTGGCGGACGTCGACCACTTCAAGCAGATCAACGACACCCACGGCCACGCCGCCGGTGACGTGCTGCTCGCCACCGTCGCCGCCCGCCTCGCCCACGGAACCACCCCCGGCGGGGTTGTGGGACGGCTCGGCGGGGACGAATTCGCCGCCGTCGTGATCGACCGCGACGGCACGATGCCCGATCGGCTGCACACCCTGACCCGCGTTCTCGCCCGGCCGGTCGACAGCACCTCGGAGGTGCACACCACGGTGTCGCTGGGGTGGGTACGTGCCGCCGACCACCCCGGTGAGGACCTGTCCGTCCTGCTGCGCCGCGCTGATGAGGCCATGTACGCGGCCAAGCGGTCCGGCCGGTCCGGTCCTCGCCGGGCCCGTCTCGGGCGGCTGCTCGGGTCGGTGGCCGGCCGTCGTCCCGGACGGCGCGGCGCGGCATGAGCACGCTGCCGGTCTTCCGGTGGCACCTCGCCCCGGACGGCTACGCCACCCGCCGCCAACTACGGGCCCGCGACCTGCGCCCCGGAGGGCAGGACGTCGCCGCGCAGCTCGAACGCCCCCGCCGGCGGGGCCGCCCGCCGCTGGTCGCCTACTTGTACCGCGTCGACCTCGCCCAACCGGTCCGGCCGATGACGCCGGGCCGGTGGCGGGCCCACGCCGCGATGATGCGCGCCCGCCGTACCTGCCCCGAGTGCCACCGGGACGCCGGATACGTCATCCCGCCCACGCTCGGAACCTGCGTGACCTGCGCCTATCCCGAAGAACGGCGCGCCGCCTGACCTGCGAGGGGTACAAACCGTACCCCTCCGCGAAGGGGTACGGACTGTACCCGTTACCGCCCAGTAGAGCCCTCATCATCTCTGCACCGGGTCCGGCCGCCCGACCTTCCACAGCAAGCCGGCCGGACCCTTCGACTCCCGAAGGAGTACGTACATCGTGACCGAGACCACCACGTTCACGCCCACCGGGGACCCGGAGGGCACCGAACAGCCGACGGCCGACATCGTGCCGTTCCCGCTGAAGAAGAAGACCGACCCTGACCCGACCGCCCCGGGTGAGGGTGTGGTGAAGCCGGGGGAGTGGGAGGCCGAACTCCCCGACACCGACGACCCGGAGGCCGAAGGGCTGAGCGAGGGGGCGCCGGTCGACCCGCCGCGCGAGGTCTACCCGCCCTCGGTCGCCGAATGGATGGAGGCCAAGGACAAGGCCCGTCTGCCGGTGCTGCCGGACTGGGTGAAGCTCCCTGACCAGCGCACGGCGGTCCGCAAGTGGGCCGTCCGGCACTACTCGGCCGTGGTCGGCTACCACGCGGTCCGCCTCCCGCTGGTCTACACGCCGAAGATCTGCATGTACTCGCCGCGTGGCGCGTGGCGGTGGTCGACCGCGATCGGCCGGTGGGTGTTCGACGCGGAAGGCAAGGGCCTGCGGCTCGCCTCCGTGGCCAACGAGGACGCGGCGGAGTACTTGAAGCTGTCCCGGCAGCGCAACGACCGCGTCCGGATGCGGGGGATCGTCGCGACGGTCGCCGGTTTCGTCGGCCTGGCCGCCGCGCTGACCCTGTACGTCATGGCGCCGTCGTGGCTGCTCATGCTGGCCATGGCGTCGCTAGCCACCACCCTCGGTGTGGTGGGGGCGCCGGCGGACCGGCCGCTCATCGACCTGGCCAAGGTGACGTTCCGCAAGCGGAAGCTGTCGTCGGACATCGTCATCCGCGCACACGAGGCGTCCGGGCTGACCACCAAGGATCAGACGATTGCCTTTCCGCGGCCGATCGGCCGGGACGGGGACGGCTGGCGTGTGGTCGTGGATCTCCCGTATGGCAAGACGTTCGAGGACGCGATGAAGGCTCACGCCCGTCTCGCCTCCGGTATGGACATCGCCCCCACTCAACTCTTTCTCGACAAGGACGAGACGAGCGGACGGCGGGTGTCGTACTGGATCGCCGACCGTGACCCGCTCGCCGTGCCGTCGGGCAAGTCGCCCTTGCTGGGGGCCACGCGGGTCGACTTCTGGAAGCCGTTCCCGTGGGGCGTGGATGAGCGCGGCAACCCGGTCATGGCCACCATGCTGTGGCTGTCCCTGCTGGTAGGCGCCGTGCCGCGTCAGGGCAAGACGTTCTCTGCCCGTACGATCGCGCTCGCCGCCGCGCTGGACCCGTACGTGCGCCTGTACCTGTTCGACGGCAAGGCGTCGCCGGACTGGCGCAAGTTCGCGCTGGTCGCGCACCGCATCGGGTTCGGCATCGTCCCCAAGAACGGGATCGACCCGGTGGGCCATCTGCTCGCCTCCCTGCGGGAGTTGAAGGCGGATGTGGAGGACCGGTACCACCGGCTCTCGGAACTGCCCCTGCACGTCTGCCCCGAGGGCAAGCTCACCCCGGAGATCAGCCGGGACAAGAAGCTGAACATGCCCCTCACGCTGTTCGTGGTGGACGAGGTGCAGGAGTACCTGACCCACCCCGAGCACGGCAAAGAGATCCTGTCCCTGATGGTCTACCTCGCCCGGGTCGCCCCCGCCGTCGGCGTGTCCGTGATGACGGCGACGCAGAAGCCGGACGACAAGGCGTGCCCGTCAGAGCTGCGTGACCAGCATCAGGCCCGGTTCGCCCTGCGGGTCGGCGCCTACCAGGTGTCGGACACGATCCTTGGTGCGGGGTCGTACTCGGAGGGGCTGGACGCGTCCAAGCTGCTGAAGTCCCACAAGGGCGTCGGTCTGCTCAAGGGCATGTCGGACGACTCCGGCATCGTGCGCACCTACCTCGCCGACGGCCGCGACGCGGAACGTGTTTTGACCAGGGCCGCCGCGTTGCGCGAGGCGGAGGGGACCCTGTCGGGCGACGCGGTCGGCGAGGTTCCGGCGGCGGAGACGTCCGCGACGATCCTTGACGACGTCGCGGCCGTGCTCGGCAAGGGCGAGGCCAAGGTGTGGTCGGAGACGATCGTGGACCGGCTCGCCGACCTGCGCCCGGACGTCTACGGCCCGTGGGCGGAGTTGGAGCCCAAGCCCAAGGCGGAAGCACTCACCGCCGCGCTCAAGCCGCACGGCATCGGCACGATGCAGATCAGTCGGCGCATCGACGGCGAGCAGGTCAACAAGCGCGGCATCAAGCGCGACGACATCGCCACTGCGATCACGCAGCGCAACCAGAAGCGGGACGCCGGATAGGTCGCGCAACCTGCTACCGGTAGCGGCGGACGTCGCTACCGGTAGCAACCCTGCTAGCGACCCAAACCGCCCCTGATCAGGTCGCTAGCGCATAGCGGCCGACCTGCGGAAACCCCCTCCCACCCCCTGAGAGGCCCCCTGATGAGCCTTGCCGCGCTCGCTGTCACCTTCCTGCTGACAGTCACCCTCGGTTACGTCGTCAAGTGCTGGCTGAGTCCCTTCGGGGACTGCCGCAAGTGCGACGGCATGGGCCACGACTTCAAGACCGACCGCAAGGGCAAGACCAAGCGCGGCCGTGACTGCCGCCGCTGCGACGCCACCGGCAAGCGCATACGCGTCGGCCGCTGGATCTACAACCGCGCCGCGCGCACCTACCGCGCCGGCACCCGCTGACCCCACCCGGAGGCCCCGTGGAAATCACCATCTCGCTCGTTGTGCTGCTCGCCGTCGGCGTCGTGCTGCTGCTGCGCTTCAAGGCCGTGGGCGCCGGTGCGGCCGTGGTTGTCGCGCTCTTCGGCTTCTACCTCGCCCACACGGACGCGGCCGACACCGTCAACCAGCTCGTCACCGACTTCACCCACGCCGTGCCCGGCGTCGGCCGCTGACCCCAAGGGAGACCAGCACCGTGAACGAACCCACCGCGTACGGCCGTCCGACCGGACACGAGACGTCCGCCGTCGAAGTCCACACCCCCACCCCGATCGTCCCCGCCCGCACCGCCCCGCTCATGCCCGTACAGCCGGACACCGTCCCGACCGTGGCGAGCATCGTCCTCCCCGACGGCCGCGTCGTCACCGGCTACGCCATCGAGCCCGCCAAGCCCGAACCGCTTGCCGCCAAGCCTGCCGTCTCGCGGGCGGCGGTGAACATCGCGCTCGGGGGCGTCGGGTTCCTCGCCGTGTGCGGCGGACTGCTCATGCTCACCGCCTTCATCACCGCGCTCACCGCCCTGATCACCCAACTCGTCATCCTCGCCGCCGTCATCTTCGGCGGCTGGATCGCCGTGCAGGTCTTCGGCGCGCGCGGCCACGGCGGCGGGACCACGGTCAACATCCGCAAGGCCGTCATCAAGCGGAACAAGTTCTACGGCTGACAAGGGAGTCCAACACCCGTGATCCGACTGCGTATCAAGGTCATCGACTGGCCGCGCCGCGCGCTGGCCCTGACCGACACGCCCCGTCCGGACTGCCGTGACTGCGATGGCGTTGGCGGTATCCCCCACGACTACGGCCACCCCGAGACCGGCGAGTACGAGGGCACCGAGTGGGAGACCTGCCCCTGCTGGACGGAGTGGCACATGGTTCTGCTGCCGCTCCCGCGCCGGCCCCGGTGGCTGCGCCGCCGGCACAGCGGCCGTGACCCGTGGGGGACCGGCGGCTACAGCGACGAACCGCCCTTCTAGCTCTGCCCGTGGGCGGCGGCACTCCCGGACAAGGACAGCCCGCCGCCCACGGTCTCCGTATCCCGACGTTGCAGAACAGGAGACCTACAGCATGACCCAACCGCGTACTTTCGGCGAGGGCCCCTTGCCCTGGGCCACTCGAACGGGGCGAGTTCTGCCCCGGCCGCGTTTGCTGGATCTGTTCTCGTGCCAGGGTGGTGCCGCGAAAGGGTACGCCGATGCTGGGTTCGACGTGACCGGCGTCGACAAGGACCCGCAGCCCCGCTACCCGTTCCGGCTCGTCCAGGCTGACGCGATCGCGTTCGTCCTCGCCCACGGGAGCGAGTTCGACTTCATCCACGCGTCCCCGCCCTGCCAGCACGACACCGCCTGCCAGCGCATTCAGGGGAACATCCACCCCGATCTCATCCACCCCACCCGCACGGCCCTCGAAACGACCGGGCGTCCGTGGGTCATGGAGAACGTCGGCGGGGCCGCGCCCAAGCTGAACGCTCCGGTGATGCTGTGCGGGCCCATGTTCCGTCTGGCGACCTACCGGCACCGGTTCTTCGAGACCGGCGGAGGCTTCACCCTCGCACAGCCGGATCACCTCGAACACATCGTGCCGCAGGCGAAGATGGGCCGCCCCGTCCCGCCCGGCCACTACGGCCAGTTCGTTGGCAACTTCTCCGGCGTCGACCTGGCCCGCCGTGTTATGGGCGTGCCGTGGATGAACCGGGACGGCATCCGCGAGTGCATCCCGCCCGCCTACGCTGAACACATCGGCCGTGCGGCGCTCGCCCACCTTGCCGCCGCCCGGATCGAGGTGGCCGCGTGAACGCCGGTGCCCCCCTCCTGAGCCTGGCCTGGATGCTCGCCACCCACGCGGTCCCTGTCCTGCCCCTTCGGGCGGGCAAGGTCCCGTTCGGCAACTGTTCGGCGTGCGCGAAGAACGCGTGTGGCGGTCGGCCCAACATGAAGACCCCGGGCCCCTGCATGTGCCCCGGCGTCTGCCACGCGTGGGCCGCCGCCACTACCGAGCCGCACGTCCTCAACTCGCCCCAGTGGGACGCCGCATGGCGGCAGGCGGCGGCGGTCGCCTACCACCCCGGAGGTGCCGGGCTGACCGTTGTCGACCTCGACAACGCGGCGGCCGTCGCGTGGGCCCGCGCGACACTGCCCGCGACCCGGGCCGTGGCAACGACCCGGGGGGAGCACTGGATCTACCGGGGCGCCATGCCCTCCGCCAACGCCGTTCGGCCCGGGGTCGACATCAAGTCCCTTATGGCATACGCCCGTTGGCTCGGATGGGGCATCGGCGCCATGGCCGCTCTCCCGGACTCTGTGCGCGCCCTGGCACTAACGGACCCTCCTCCGGCCCGCAGGGCGCCACAGGCCGTCTCAGCGCCCTTGGGGGGCCGGAACGGGGAGTGCCGACACCGCACGCCCGTGTTCCTGGATCGTGGCATTGCGATGGCGGAGCGGCAGATCACCGGCACCCGGGAGGCGGTGCACGCCACCGTGTACCGGACGTTCCTCGCGGTGCTGGCCACGCACGGGCAGTGCGGCTGCCTCACCGACACGCACGTCGCCCGGCTGTTCGCCGCCGCGCAGGCCAAGGGCGAATCGCCCCGGCACTGCACGGACGCGTGGACCAACGCCCTCACCAGGTTGGGACTGTGACCATGGCTGACGACGAGAAGAACCCGGCCCGCGAGATCATCACCGACTATGCGCAGTCCCACTTCCGGTACTTCCGTACGCCGGACGGGACCGTGTACGCGCAGAAGAACGGCCAGCCCGTCGCCCGCCCGATTCGCTCCCAGGGCACGACCGGCAGTCACCGGCAGGAACTCATGGTCGGTCTCTTCCGCGACGGGCGAGGCGTGTTCAACGGGACCGCGCTGAAAGAGGCGTTGGACCTGATCGAGGCGCTCGCGCTGTCCGAGGACGTGCAGCCCGTGCACATCCGCGTCGCCCCCGGATTCGACGGGGCGACCTGGTTGGACCTGGGCCGCGACGACGGGCAGTCCGTCCGCATCCACCCCACCGGCTGGGACATCGTCACTCCCAACCCGCAGGAGGTGTGCTGGCGGCGCACCCAGCTCACCGGGGAACTCCCCCTGCCCGTCAAGGACACGAACGGCAAGGGCATCGATCTGCTGATGCGGCTGTGCAACTTCGCCGGCGCGGAAACCGAGTGCCTGGCCATTGCGTGGCTGATCGGTTGTCTCGGTCCGTCCGTGCCCGTCCCCGCCCCGTTCCTCACCGGCCCCCAGGGTGCCGGGAAGTCCACGGGCGGCCGGATGCTCGTGCGGATCATCGAGGGCATGAGCGGTGACCTGCGCAGGGCCCCGAAGGATGAGGAGAACCTGATCGCGGCGGTGGCGGCCGGATGGGTCACCGCCCTGGACAACCTCTCGCACATGACGCCGGACCTGTCCGACGCCATGTGCTGCATCGTCACCGGGGCCGAGAGTGTCAAGCGCGCCCTGTTCACCGACGGAGACGTCTTCCGCGTCGGCTACCGCCGCCCGCTGCTCCTGACCGGCATTGACGTCGGCGTCATCCGTCCCGACCTCGCCGAACGCCTCCTACCGCTCCGCCTGGAACGCCCCAAGGTGAGGCGGACCGAGGCCGAACTGTGGGCGGAGTACGCGGAAGTGCTGCCCGTCGTGCTCGGGTCCTTGCTGGACCTCACGGTCAGGGTCCGCGCGGCACAGGCGGAGACCCCCACCGACCTGCGGATGGCCGACTTCGCCCATCTGTGCGCGCAGCTCGATGCGGCCACCGGGCTCGGGGCTCTGGCCGCGTACCGGGCCAGGCTGGACGATTTGAACGACGACGTGATCGAGGGCGACCTGTTGGCACAGACCGTCCTCCGTCACGCCGAGACCATCGAGCCGGGCACGGCGCAGCGGATGACGTCCACGGAGTGGCTCAACTGTCTCAGCCGCCTGTACAGCGGCGACGACTGCCGCCCGCTGCCCAAGGGTTGGCCGACCACGGGCAAGGTGCTCTCCGACCGTCTCAAGCGCCTACAACCCACTCTCGCTGCCCGGGGCGTCCTCATCGACACGGGCCGCACCAGCGAGGGCCGATACCTGGAAATGACCCGCCCCGCCCCGGCGTCCCCACACGAGCAACAGCGGATGTACTGACCCCGCCCCCACGCTCACGCGGACAAGCAAGAAGAGCACCATCGCCCAGCCCCGGTGCGTGCTCTTCTTGCTGTTCGGCGCCGTGCGCCGTGCCAAGGTCGCGCCGCGCAGCGGCTCCTTCTTCACGTTCTGAGCGGCACCGCCACTACAGCAGACACCCCCTCTCTCTTTCCTAAGAGGGAAGACGCTGCGTCATCTGCGTCATGCGAGCCGGAAAACGGCCCCAGAGCTGCGGCTACAGCCATGACGCAGACGGCCGCACCTGCGTCATCCTGCGTCATCTGCGTCATGGGCTGCGTCACGGATGACGCAGCCCATGACGCACCCATGACGCAGGACTCGCCCCCTGCGTCACTTAAAACCCCAGGTCAGAAGCCTGAATGACGCGGATGACGCAATGACGCAGAAATCCGCACCTCGGACAGACGCGCCATCCGCCACCCCCGCAAGGCCCCCGAAAGTCCGCTCCTCGCCCCCTGGGAGATCTCGCATGGACACGGCCCCTGCCAACGCATTCGACAACACCCTCGTACTGCTCACGGTCGAGGAGGCGGCCCGACGACTCCGCATCGGCCGCACCACATGCTTCGCACTTATCCGCGCCGGCGAACTGGAGTCCATCGACATCGGCCGACTCCGTCGCATCCCCGCAGACGCACCCGCCGCATACCTCGCCCGCCGACGCGCGGCCAAACGAACCGCTTGACCACGCCCGGGGCGGCAGCACTCCCGGACAGGACAGTTCGCCGCCCCGGTCCCCATCCCGACACCCAAGAAACAGGAGCCTGCCAGTGGCAGAGGACAAGAAGAAGCGCACTCGCCAGCCCAACGGCCGAAGCTCGATCTACTTCGGTAAGGACGGCAAATGGCACGGCCGTGTCACCGTAGGCGTCCGCGACGACGGCTCGCCGGACCGCCGTCATGTCGAGCGCAAGACGCGCGCCGAGGTAACAGCAGCCGTAAGCGAGTTGGAGAAACAGCGTGACGCCAAGACCGTGCGGAAGCCCGGCAAGGCATGGACGGTCAAGGCGTGGCTGACGCACTGGATCGAGAACGTCGCACCCCTCGCGGTTAACGACAACACGATGGTCGGGTACAGCGTGGCCGTCCGGAAGCACCTCATTCCCGGCTTGGGGTCCCACCGTCTCGACAGGCTCAAGCCCGAGCACATCGAAGTGTTCTACGCCAAGATGCAGGCCAACGGCAGCAAGCCTGCGACTGCTCACCAGGTGCATCGAACTTTCCGTACCGCGCTGAACGAGGCCGTGCGGCGCGGTCATCTCGGCAAGAACCCGGTTCAGTTGGCCAAGGCGCCGAAGACCGGGGACTACGAGGTGGAGCCCTACACCGTCCAAGAGGTTCAGCGGCTGTTGAAGGCCGCTGACCAACGCCGCAACTCCGCGCGGTGGGCCGTCGCTCTCGCCCTCGGTCTGCGCCAAGGGGAAGTGCTGGCGTTGCAGTGGGTGGACGTGGACCTTGACGGCGGGTTTCTTGTGGTCCGCCGTAGTCGCCACCGTCCGCAGTACGCCCACGGGTGCCCCGAGCCCTGCGGACGCAAGGCCGCCGGGTACTGCCCGCAGAAACGCCGGATCAACCCGGAGTTGTCCGTCACCAAGTCGCGCGCCGGCCGTCGGGCGGTCGGACTTCCCGAACAGCTCGTTGACCTACTCCGGGCCCACCTGAGGGCGCAAGAAGCCGAGCGCGGCGCGGCCGGGAAGCGATGGGAGGAGAACGGCCTGGTGTTCCCGGACGAGCACGGGCGTAGTCCGTCCCATCGTCGGGACTGGAGCGAGTGGAAGGTTCTCTTGACGGAGGCGAACGTACGGGACGGTCGGTTGCACGACGCGCGCCATACGGCCGCCACGGTCCTGCTCATCCTCGGTGTCCCCGAGCGCGCCGTCATGGGTCTCATGGGGTGGTCGACCACGGCCATGGCCGCCCGGTATCAGCACATGGTGGACGCTGTACGGACCGACATCGCGCGGCAGGTCGATGGTCTGATCTGGAAGCCTGAGACGCGCCGGCCGGACGATGACGACGACGGTGCGGCCGGGGCCCTGGTACCGGCCAACTGAGACGGGAACTGAGACGGACCACTGAAAAGGGCGGCACCCCGTATGGGTGCCGCCCTTTTCTTTTGCCTGGTCAGGTCATTTGAGGCCGTGACCGGAATCGAACCGGCGTAACTCGCTTTGCAGGCGAGTCCCTCAACCACTCGGGCACACGGCCGTGCCTCTCACTGTTGATGACGGTAGGCGGGCGCCGGACGGGGCTCAAGGCTCAGGGACGTCACGCAACGCGACTGCCACACTCCGTTCATGGTGCGGCGGTTCATGGCACGGCGCCCGGCCGGCCCCGGCCTGGCAGGTGGTGGCGCCCCGCCGGGCCCGGCGCCGCGGGGGCGGCGTACGACCAAGGGACGAGTCCGGTTCGGTCGTACGACAGGGCCCAAAGGTCGCTACGGCCCTTACTCTGTGGCCATGACCGCCCTGGAGCCAGGCGACGCCGATGTCGCCCCCGCCGACCTGTCCGCCGTGACACCGCTGTCCGCCCTGTCCGGGGCCGCCGCGGCGGCCCCGGTGCTCGGCCAGGGCGGTGCCCCCGTGGCGGACGGCGCTCCGGGCCCGGGCGGTGGCCATGATCCGGGCAGGGACGGTGGCGAGGGCCAAGGCGCCGGCCCGGCCCGTGGCGCCGGTGTGCTGGGACCGGTCCACCGCGCCCTCAGCATCGGCATCGTCTCCGTCGTCCTGCTCATCGCCTTCGAGGCGACCGCCGTCGGCACCGCGATGCCGGTGGCCGCCCGCGAGCTGCACGGCATCCCGCTGTACGCCTTCGCCTTCTCCGCCTACTTCACCACCAGCCTCTTCGCGATGGTGCTCTCCGGCCAGTGGGCCGACCGCAGCGGACCGCTCGCGCCGCTCGCCGCCGGTATCAGCGCCTTCGCGGCCGGGCTGCTGGTCGCCGGCACGGCCGGCACGATGTGGGTGTTCATCATCGGCCGCGCCGTCCAGGGACTGGGCGGCGGACTGGTCATCGTCGCGCTGTACGTCGTCGTCAGCCGCGCCTATCCGGAGAAGCTGCGCCCCGCGATCATGGCCGCGTTCGCCGCGAGCTGGGTGATCCCCTCCGTCGTCGGACCGCTCGCCTCCGGCACCGTCACCGAACATCTCGGCTGGCGCTGGGTCTTCATCGGCATCCCGGTCCTCGTGGTGGTCCCGCTGGCGCTCGCCCTGCCCGCGATACGGCGGATGGCCTCGGGACCCGCCGACCCCTCGGCGCCCGTCGCGGCCTTCGACCGGCGCAGGATCCGGCTGGCCCTCGGGATCTCGCTGGGTGCCGGACTCCTTCAGTACGCGGGCCAGGATCTGCGCTGGTTCTCGCTCCTGCCGGCCGCGGCCGGCGCGGCGCTCCTCGTACCGGCCGTCCTCGGTCTGCTGCCCGGCGGCACCTGGCGGGCGGCCCGTGGACTGCCGTCCGTGGTGCTGCTGCGCGGTGTGGCCGCCGGTGCCTTCATCGCGGCGGAGAGCTTCGTTCCGCTGATGCTGGTCACCCAGCGCGGGCTGTCGCCGACGCTGGCCGGGCTCTCGCTCGCGGTCGGCGGAGCCACCTGGGCGCTCGGTTCGTACATACAGTCGCGACCGCGCATGGAGCCGCACCGCGAGCGGCTGATGGCGGGCGGGATGGTGCTGGTCGTCGCGGCCATCGCGACCGCGCCGAGCGTGCTGATCGAGTCCGTGCCGGTCTGGATCATCGGTGTCGCCTGGGGTGTCGGCTGTCTCGGGATGGGCGCGGTGATCGCCTCGACCAGCGTGCTGCTGCTCAAACTCTCGGCGCCGGAGGAGGCCGGTGCGAACTCCGCCGCGCTCCAGATCTCCGACGGCCTCTCGAACGTGCTGCTGCTGGCGGCGGGCGGCGCGGCCTTCGCGGCGCTGGGCGGCGGCTCGGTGGGCGGTCATGGCGTCGAGGGCGCCACGGGCTCGCACCCCGCGGCCTTCGCGGCGGTGTTCCTGCCGATGGCCGCGGTGGCGCTGGCGGGAGTGTGGGTGGCGACCCGGGTGCGGACGCACGAGGCATAGCCCGCCCGGCCATGTGACTCCGGTCGCACCGGCGGTCCGGCCGCTGTTCCGACGAGGATCGTGTCCCGCCCCCGGTAGGGTGGCCCGGTTGTCGTACGTACCCCACGACCGTGTCCCACGACCGAGCGTCCGAACCGGAGACCGTGACTACTACCGCCTCCTCCCACCACCTCTCACCCGCCTTCCCCGGCCGCGCCCCCTGGGGCACCGCCAATAAGCTGCGTGCCTGGCAGGAGGGTGCCCTCGGCAGATATCTCCAGGAGCAGCCCCGTGACTTCCTCGCCGTCGCCACCCCCGGCGCCGGCAAGACGACTTTCGCGCTGACCCTCGCGTCCTGGCTGCTGCACCACCATGTGGTCCAGCAGGTGACCGTCGTCGCGCCGACCGAGCATCTCAAGAAGCAGTGGTCCGAGGCGGCCGAGCGGATAGGGATCAAGCTCGACCCGGACTACAGCGCCGGACCGCTGAGCAAGGAATACGACGGCGTCGCCGTCACCTACGCCGGTGTCGGTGTGCGCCCGATGCTGCACCGCAACCGCTGCGAGCAGCGCAAGACCCTCGTCATCCTCGACGAGATCCACCACGCGGGCGACTCCAAGTCCTGGGGCGAGGCGTGCCTGGAGGCGTTCGAGCCCGCCACCCGGCGCCTCGCGCTGACCGGGACGCCCTTCAGGTCCGACACCAACCCCATCCCCTTCGTGGCGTACGAGGAAGGCAACGACGGTATCCGCCGCTCGGCCGCCGATTACACGTACGGATACGGCAGCGCTCTCGGCGACGGTGTCGTCCGGCCCGTCATCTTCCTGAGCTACAGCGGCAATATGCGCTGGCGCACCAAGGCCGGTGACGAGGTCGCGGCCCGGCTCGGCGAGCCCATGACCAAGGACGCGATCTCGCAGGCCTGGCGCACCGCGCTCGACCCGCGCGGCGACTGGATGCCGAATGTCCTGAGCGCCGCCGACCGGCGGCTCAGCGAGGTGCGCAAGGGCATTCCGGACGCCGGAGGGCTGGTGATCGCGAGCGATCAGGACTCGGCGCGCGCCTACGCCAAGCTCATTCGGGAGATCACCGGCACCAGGGCGACCGTCGTTCTGTCCGACGACACCGGTGCGTCGAAGCGGATCGACGAGTTCAGCGCGAGCACCGACCGCTGGATGGTCGCGGTCCGGATGGTGTCGGAAGGCGTCGACGTACCGCGCCTCGCGGTCGGCGTGTACGCCACCACCATCTCCACCCCGCTGTTCTTCGCACAGGCCGTCGGCCGCTTCGTGCGCTCCCGGCGGCGCGGCGAGACCGCGTCCGTCTTCCTCCCGACCATCCCGAACCTCCTCGGTTTCGCCGGTGAGATGGAGGTGGAGCGCGATCATGTCCTCGACAAGCCGAAGAAGAAGGGCGACGAGGATCCCTACGCCGAGTCCGAGAAGGAGATGGCGGAGGCCGAGCGGGAGCAGGACGAGGACACCGGGGAGCAGGACATGCTGCCCTTCGAGGCCCTGGAGTCCGACGCCGTCTTCGACCGGGTGCTGTACGACGGTGCCGAATTCGGCATGCAGGCGCACCCGGGCAGTGAGGAGGAGCAGGACTACCTCGGCATCCCCGGGCTGCTGGAGCCCGACCAGGTGCAGATGCTGCTCCAGAAGCGGCAGGCCCGGCAGATCGCGCACAGCCGCAAGAAGCCGGATGCCGAGGCCGACCTGCTGGAACTGCCGGCCGACCGGCGGCCGGTGGTCTCCCACAAGGAGCTGCTGGAGCTGCGCAAGCAGCTCAACACGATGGTCGGCGCGTATGTGCACCAGAGCGGCAAGCCGCACGGCGTGATCCATACGGAGCTGCGCCGGGTGTGCGGCGGACCGCCGAGCGCCGAGGCGACGGCGGGGCAGATCAGGGAGCGGATCGCGAAGGTCCAGGAGTGGGCCACCCGGATGAAGTGAGGCCGGGCCGGCCTGCGGTCGTTCGCGCGCGGCCGGGCTCCGCCTCCTGATCCGGTCTCTGATCCGGTCACCGGCCCGTTCCCCCTCCGTGGCCGTCGCCGGAGTGCCGGCGGCGGCCAGGGCGCCCATCGTCGGCGTCACCCGACATAGCGCCACTGTTCACCCGAAGTCACTGTTCTCCCGGGCGACCATCCCGAAAAGGGACCAACTTCCTTTGTGTGACCGGATTCTGGACGAGGGCTTCCGCTGAGCGGAGCCGCTCGCTAATGTCCCGGCAAAGTACACGCTCCGTCGCAGCGCCGCAGCGGAGCGCAGCCGGTGTGCCATGGCCTGCCGGCGGCCTCTCTTTCTGTGCAGCCGATGGGACCGGTGTCGCAGTCGTGACGAGAACGCCGCCGTCACTCACTCCGAAGGAGAGGGCGTCGTGACCGCGGAGACCTCCCAGACGCTCGACCGGGGACTGCGTGTCCTCAAACTGCTCGCCGACACGGATCACGGCCTGACCGTCACCGAGTTGTCCAACAGACTTGGAGTCAACAGGACTGTCGTCTACCGGCTGCTGGCCACGCTCGAACAGCACGCGCTGGTCCGCCGGGACCTGGGGGGACGCGCCCGGGTCGGCCTCGGTGTGCTGCGGCTGGGCCGCCAGGTGCATCCGCTGGTACGGGAAGCCGCCCTGCCCGCCCTGCGTTCGCTCGCCGAGGACATAGGTGCCACCGCGCATCTCACGCTCGTCGACGGGGCGGAGGCGCTGGCCGTGGCGGTCGTCGAGCCGACCTGGACCGACTACCACGTCGCCTACCGGGCCGGATTCCGCCATCCGCTCGACCGGGGCGCCGCGGGAAAGGCCATCCTCGCCGCCCGCCACAGCGGCCTGACCGAGCCCCGGTGCACCCTCACCCACGGCGAACTGGAGGCGGGCGCCAGTGGCGCGGCCGCCGCGCTGGTCGGAGTGACCGGGGTCGAGGGCAGTGTGGGCGTGGTGATGCTGACGGACTCCGTGCCGGAGCGGGTGGGCCCGCGCGTTGTGGACGCCGCCCGTGAGGTGGCCGACGCGCTGCGCTGACGGACGGTACGGGGCGGCCCGTACCGGCCCGCGCGAGAGCTCGGAAGGAGCGCCGGACCGGCCCTTCCCGGCGGCCGATACATTGGCACGGTGTTCTCTCGTCTCTCGCGCCCCGGCGCCCTCGTGATCTGCGCGCTCCCGATCATCGTGCTGTTCCTCCTCGTCGGTGTGGCACCGCTGCCGTACGCCGTGGCGCAGCCCGGGCTGACGGCGAACGTCCTGGGGACGGATCAGGGCCGCGAGGTCATCACCATCAGCGGGGTGCCCGTCCGGAAGACCGAGGGCGAGCTTCGGCTGACCACGATCGAGGCGACGGGGCCGTCCGCCGATGTCGACTTCGGCGATGTGGTCGACGGCTGGTTCCGCACCGACCGGGCCGTGCTGCCGCGCGAGGCGGTCTATCCGTCGGGACAGTCCGACCGGGAGATCGAGAAGCACAACGCCAGGGACATGGTCGAGTCGCAGGACTCCGCGACGCGGGCGGCCCTCGGCTTTCTGCGCAGGGACCCGAAGACGGTCGAGGTCCGCCTCCATCTCGCCGATGTCGGCGGCCCGAGCGCGGGTCTGCTCTTCGCCCTGGGCATTGTCGACAAGCTCGACGGCGACGGCGCGGGCGGCGATCTGACCGGCGGCCGCACCATCGCCGGTACGGGCACCATCACCGGCGAGGGCAAGGTCGGCGCGGTCGGCGGAGTCGCCCTCAAGACTCAGGCGGCGGCCCGCGACGGGGCCACCGTCTTCCTGGTCCCCGAGGCGGAGTGCGCGGACGCCAGGGCCGAGCTGCCGAAGGGCCTCCGGCTGGTGCCCGTCACGACGCTGAAGGGCGCGGTGTCGGCGCTCCGGGCGCTGGAGCACCGGGGCCGGGTCCCGAGCTGCTGATCCCGCCGCCGGTGGCGGTCATGCGGGCCGGGCCCGGGACACCGCCCTACGGTGGACGAGGCGCAGGCCCAACTCGACCAGGGTCCAGCCCAGTCGGGTCCGGATCCTGGCGCGGAGCCCGGCGCGTGAGGAGTGGCCGGCGCCCGGGGCCGGGTGACCGGCGGCCTCCCGGCGCAGCCCTGCGGCGCGTATCGCGTGGAGCCGGAGATGTACGTCGGGATGCATGACGAGGTGGGTCCCTTCAGTCGGTCGAGCGCGGGAACATATGCAGATGGAGGCGGACCTGGGCGGCCTCCTCGGCCTCTGCCGCGTCCTCGGCCGGGGCCCGGTCGCGGTAGCCGCTGATCAGTTCGTGCATCTTCCGGTCCAGCTCCGCCGCCAGCTCGGGCGTCAGCCGCAGCGTGTAGTTGCTCAGGTCCGAGTTCCTGGCCCATCTCTCGGACCATTCGTGCCGGGTGCCGAGCCAGGTGCTCAGCTCCTGGGTGTGGAGATTCGCCACCTCGTGCAGGTACATGTCCACGGCGCCGCGGACCTCCGGGTCCGGGTCAAGGATCAGGGAGTCGTCGAAGGTCAGGCCCTGATGAACGGACTTCCACCAGCGCTCCCGTCCCTTGCCGCGCTCCGGGTCGTCCTCGATGAAGCCGTACGTGGCGAGCTGGCGCAGGTGGTAACTGGTGGCTCCGCTGGACTCGTTCAGCCGGTCGGCGAGCTGGGAGGCGGTGGCCGGGCCGTGGTGCCGCAGGGAGTTGAGCAGTCGCATCCGCAGCGGATGAGCGAGCCCGCGCAGCGAGCGCGGGCCGAGCGCGAACAGCTCGTGCTCGGGGGGCCGGGAGGTGCTGGGCGTATCGGCGCCGTCGAGTGGGCCGGGCGCTTCGGGGGAGTCGGGCATGTCACCACCGTAAGGTTGCAAAGAAAGCATTGCAACCCTTTATTTGCATCGGGATCTTTGCGACTGGGCGCCCCGCGCGGTGATGGCTGGGGCGTGTTGTGAAAGTAGCGCCGTCCGCCCCCTGGGGCGGGGCTCGCGGCGTCTGGTGCGTGCGATCGCAAGGCGGAGGGTCGTCCTCGTACTGGACGTACTGGGACGACTCCGACAACGCGGCGAGCGTGCGTGCCAGGCGTCGCAGGCCAGGCGGGACTTTCACAACACGCCCTAACCCTCCTTGATGAACCCCTCCTTGAGGAGCCATTTCTTCGCCACCTCGTGCGGTTCCCGCCCCGCCACATCCACCTGCGCGTTCAGTTCCCGCGCCACCGGCGTGTTCAGCCGCTTCGAGAGCGGATCCAGCAGCCTGGCGATGACCGGGTACTTCGCGTACGTCGCCGAATGCAGCTCTGGCGCCGCGTCGTAGGTGGGGAAGAAATGCCGGTCGTCGACGAGGGTGTCCAGCCGCAGCGCCCTGATCCGGCCGTCGGTCGTGTACACGTCGCCCAGCAGGCAGGCGCCGCCCTTCGAGACCTGCGTGTAGACGATCCCGGCGTCCACCTTCTTGATGTTGCCGGCCCGCAGCCTCATGCCGTACGCCTTCGCCATGCCGGTCAGCCCGTCGTCGCGGGAGGCGAACTCGTTGTCGACGCAGAGCGTCACCGCGGACGGGTCCCGCCTTGTCAGCGCGGCCACGTCGGAGAGCGTTCTGAGCCGGTACTTCCTGTTGTCGGCCCGGCTGATCGCGAGTGAGTAGGTGTTGTTCAGCGTCGATCTCGGCAGCCAGGTGACGCCGTTGGCCACATCCGCGTCCCGCACCGCCCGCCACTGTGCTTCCGGATCGGCGACCGGTTTCACCTTGCCCAGATAGGTGATCCAGGCGGTACCGGTGTACTCGTACATCGCGTCGGCGTCGCCCTTGACGATCGCCTCACGCGCGTTGATCGAGCCGGGCAGATTCGTCCGGTCCAGCACCTCCGCGCCCGCCGCCTTGAAGATCAGGCCGATCATCTCGCCGAGGATGATGTTCTCGCTGAAGTTCTTCGAAGTGACCGTCAGCGAGGCGCCCTTCAGCGGCCGTCCGATGCCCAGCCGGCCCGGCACCACGTCGTCCGCCATCGGGGAGCCGCTCTTCAGACCGCACCCGCCGAGGCCCGCCACGGTGATCAGCACCATGGTGATCACCGCCACGGGGCTCGCCGCCGGTCCTGGCGCGTGACGCCTCGTGCGCCTGTCCCGCATCAGCCCTCCTCCAGTCCGCGCGGGGTGAGCACCAGTTCGGCCAGGGAGGCCAGCCAGTCGACCAGCAGCGCCAGCGCCACCGTCAGCACCGAGCCGACGACCAGGACCGGCATCCGCTGGGTCTGGATGCCCGAGGTGATCAGGTCACCGAGGCCCCCGCCACCGCCGAAGGTCGCGAGCGTCGCCGTACCGACGTTCAGCACCAGCGCGGTCCGCACCCCCGCCAGGATCAGCGGTACACCCAGCGGCAGTTCGACCTTGGTGAGCGTCCCGGCCGCCGACATGCCGATCCCGCGCGACGCCTCCACCAGCTCGGGGTCGATGGCCCGCAGACCGGCCACCGTATTGGCGAGCACCGGCAGCACCGCGTAGATCACCATGCCGGTGATCGCCGTCGACGGGCCGATGCCCAGCCAGATCACCAGCAGTGCCAGCAGCCCGATCGCGGGCGCCGCCTGGCCGGCGTTGGCCAGCGCGGTGACCGGTGGCGCGATCCGGCTCAGCCCGGGTCTGGTCAGCGCGACACCCAGCGGGATCGCGATGATCAGCACCCAGAAGGTGGAGATCGCTGTGAGCTGGATGTGCTGCCACAGCCGCAGCGGCACATTGCCGCCGGAGAGGGAGTTCCTGGCGATCGAGTCCAGCCGGATGCCGCTGACCCACAGATAGGCGGCCAGCAGGACGAGAACGACCACCGCCGGTACGGTCACCAGCTTCCGCCAGGTGATCAGCCGCTGCCGGGGCGCCGACGGCGGCGGCTCCTCCCGGGTGGCCGGGCCGGCGTCCCGGCCGCCCGAGCCGGGGGCGCCGGGCGGGCGGTCCGGCCGGGTCGGGGAGCTCATGCGCCGGTGCCGCCCGGCGTACGCTCCGTACGCGGAGAGCCCGCTTCCGCCCGGCCGTGCCGGTGCTCCAGCGCGGCCAGCCGGTCGGCCTCCAGCATCTCGTGCACGGACCGCATCAGGGTCTCCATGTCGACGACCCCGAGATACTCGCCGCGCCGTCCCGTCACCGCGACCCGCCCGGCGCTGTCGACGAGCACCGCCTCCAGCGCGTCCCGCAGCGTCGCGTCCTCGGTGACGGTGGACCGCACCAGCCGGCCGGCCCTGGCCACCGAGCCTCCGGCACGCATCAGGTCGCCGCGCCGCAGCCATTTGTACGGCCGGTTCCCGCGGTCCAGCACCAGCAGTTCGTCGCGCCGTTCCGCGCTGAGCCTGTCGAGGATTGACTGGAGGGGGTCCTCGACGGTCACGGTCGGGAAGGCGGCCGTCCCGGCCTCCCGAACGCGTGTCAGATGGAGCCGCTTCAGGGCCGCTCCGGATCCGACGAAGCCGGAGACGAAGTCGTCGGCCGGGCTGGTGAGGATCGCCTCCGGGGTGTCGAACTGCGCGATGTGCGAGTGCTCGCGCAGCACCGCGATCCGGTCACCGAGTTTGATCGCCTCGTCGAAGTCATGGGTGACGAAGACAATCGTCTTGCGCAGTTCGCGCTGGAGTCTGATCAGTTCGTCCTGGAGATGGTCGCGGGTGATGGGGTCGACGGCGCCGAACGGTTCGTCCATCAGCAGCACCGGCGGGTCGGCGGCGAGTGCGCGGGCCACCCCGACCCGCTGCTGCTGCCCGCCGGAGAGCCCGCGCGGATAGCGGCCGTGGAACTCACGCGGATCGAGTCCCACCAGGTCGAGCATCTCCTCCACCCGGTCCTTCACCCGGGCCCTGGACCAGCCGGTCATCCTGGGCACGAGCGCGATGTTCTCCGCGACCGTCATGTGCGGGAAGAGGCCGGAGGACTGGATGGCGTAACCGATCCTGCGGCGCAGCCGCACCGGGTCGATGCCGGTGACGTCCTCGTCGCCGATCCTGATCCGCCCGGACGTCGGCTCGATCAGCCGGTTGATCATCTTGAGGGTGGTCGACTTGCCGCAGCCCGAGGGGCCCACCAGGATCACCGTCTCGCCGGGCCCGATCTCCAGGGTGACGTGGTCCACGGCGGGCAGGGCCTGGCCCGGATAGCGTTTGGTGAGGCCCTCCAGCCGGATGCCCGCCCCGGAGGCGGCGGCGGGGGAGCCGGGCCGCTCACCCCGTCCGGCCGGTGCGTCGCTCCCGTGCGCCCCGGGTGTCTCAGCCACGGATCCCCCTCGGGATCGTCAGCCGGCCGAGCAGGAGGTACGCGGCGTCGAAGAGCAGGGCGAGGACAACGACGCCGAGCGTGCCCGCCAGCACCTGGTTGAACGCGTTGGCGCTGCCCAGCGAGGCGATGCCGCGGAAGATCTCATTGCCCAGCCCGGGCCCGGAGGCGTACGCGGCGACCGCGGCGATGCCCATCAGCATCTGCGTGGAGACCCGGATGCCGGTGAGGATCGGCGGCCAGGCGAGCGGCAGTTCCACCCGGAGCATCCGGGCCCCCCGCGACATCCCGATGCCGTTCGCCGCGTCGACCAGGGCCGGATCCACACCGCGCAGCCCGACGACGGAGTTGCGCACGACGGGGAGCAGCCCGTAGAGCGTCAGCGTGATCACCGTGGGCGCCACCCCGAGGCCGACCAGCGGGATCAGCAGACCGATCGCGGCCAGCGAGGGGATGGTCAGCAGGGAGGCGGTGGAGAGGATCGCCAGATTCCCGGCCCAGGGGCTCCGGCAGGTGACGACACCGATGAGGACGCCCAGCGCGGTGGCGAGCACCATGCACTGGAAGACGGCGCTGACATGCTGGAACGCGTCCGTGAGCAACTGCCGTCGCTGACTGCCCAGATACTCCCAGAAGCTCACGCGCGTCCCCTCGATTCCGTACCGCGTGATCGGTCCCGCGTGGATCACTCCCGGCCGGACTCCCGGCCGGGACCGCGGTCGGAGTCGGCCGCGGCCTGCTCCACCAGCGGGATGATCCGCAGGGGTACGGGGTTCTCCATGACGATCGCCGTGGAGGCCCGCACAATGCCATCAAAACCGACAACGCGGTCGATGACCCGCTGAAGATCGGCGTTGGAACGCGCCACAAGCCGGCAGAGCATGTCGCCCTGGCCCGTGGTGGTGTGCAGCTCCAGCACTTCCGGCACGGTCGCCAAGTGCGCCCGTACGTCGACGCCTTGTCCCTGCTTGATCTCCAGCGTGGCGAAGGCCGTCACCGGATAGCCGAGAGCGGCCGGATCGACCGCGGGGCCGAATCCCCGGATGACTCCATTCGATTGAAGCCGGTCGAGCCGCGCCTGCACCGTCCCGCGCGCCACGCCGAGCCGACGCGACGCCTCCAGCACCCCGATCCTGGGCTCCCGTGCCAGCAGCACGATCAGCCTGCCGTCGAGTCCGTCGATGGACATGGACCGCCCTCCTCATGAGCCCGCGCGGCGGGCCCGGCGCGACGGGCCGGCCGTACGGCGCGGTCCGGTACGGCACGCCCGGTTGGCCCAGCGCCGGGCGACCCCCTGGTCATCCTGTGCACATAGCCCTGTCATTCTCCCCATCCGCTGGGCATGATGCCCAGCAAAAGTGCGAACTGTTGCGCACCTTGTGGAACGGCGAGACGCTGAGCCCATGGCTGACACCTCGATGAACGCTGACATCTCGATGAACATCGACTCCGCTCCCGAGACCGCCCGTGAGGCCGATCCCTTCCCGGTCAAGGGCATGGACGCGGTCGTCTTCGCCGTGGGCAACGCCAAGCAGGCCGCGCACTACTACTCCACGGCCTTCGGCATGAAGCTCGTCGCCTATTCCGGACCGGAGAACGGCAGCCGCGAGACCGCCAGTTACGTCCTCACCAGCGGCGCCGCCCGCTTTGTGTTCACCTCCGTGATCAAGCAGTCCTCCGCGTGGGGCCGCTTCCTCACCGAGCATGTCGCCGAGCACGGCGACGGCGTCGTGGACCTCGCGATCGAGGTGCCGGACGCGCGCGCCGCGTACGCCTACGCCGTCGAGCACGGCGCCCGCTCCGTCCAGGAGCCCTACGAGATGAAGGACGAGCACGGCACGGTCGTGCTCGCGGCCGTCGCCACCTACGGCCAGACCCGGCACACCCTGGTCGAGCGCTCCGGTTACGACGGCCCCTACCTGCCGGGCTTCAGCGCCGCGCAGCCGATCGTCGAGCCCGCCGCGAAGCGCACCTTCCAGGCCATCGACCACTGCGTGGGCAATGTCGAACTCGGCAGGATGAACGAGTGGGTCGGCTTCTACAACAACGTCATGGGCTTCACCAATATGAAGGAGTTCGTGGGTGACGACATCGCCACCGAGTACTCCGCGCTCATGTCGAAGGTCGTCGCGGACGGCACCCTCAAGGTGAAGTTCCCGATCAACGAGCCCGCGATCGCCAAGAAGAAGTCGCAGATCGACGAGTATCTGGAGTTCTACGGCGGTGCGGGTGTCCAGCACATCGCGCTGGCCACGAACGACATCGTCGGTTCCGTGCGGGCGATGCGGGCCGCCGGTGTGCAGTTCCTCGACACCCCCGACTCGTACTACGACATCCTCGGCGAGTGGGCCGGTGAGACCCGGGTGCCCGTTGACACGCTGCGCGAGCTGAAGATCCTGGTCGACCGGGACGAGGACGGCTATCTGCTGCAGATCTTCACCAAGCCCGTCCAGGACCGACCGACGGTCTTCTTCGAAATGATCGAACGGCACGGTTCCATGGGCTTCGGCAAGGGCAATTTCAAGGCGCTCTTCGAGGCGATCGAGCGTGAGCAGGAGAAGCGCGGCAATCTCTGACGCGCGGGCCCGACTCGCGGATCGCACGCGGCCCCCACGGAAACTGACCCGTGGGGGCCGCACCACGTCCGGCCGGGCCGGGCCGTCGCCGCGCGGCCCGCCCGGAGCGCCGCTCATTCCCGGACGAGGGCCCCCGGCGCCTCGGCCGCCCGGGCGTGCTTGGCCGGTGCGCCCGGCAGGACGGGGTCCGTCTTCCTGGGCGGGGCCAGCGGGCGCTGCGGCACGGGCTTCCCGGGCGGTACGGTCCCGGTGCCCGGCCCGGACCCGGAGTCTCCTGTGCTGCCGTCGCCGTACATGTCCTTCGGTCCGCCGCCGGACGGCTCGCCCAGCGCGGCCAGCGCCTCCCGGGCCTTCGGCGCCATCAACGGCGAGAAGTACGGATTGGCGCGCAGCGCCTCACCGATATGGCGGCGGGCCGGACCGTACATCTCCAGCGAGCGCTCGATCTCGCCGAGGTGGTAGAGGAACAGCGCGCTTCCCGGGCTCTGCTCCGCCGCCTTCTTCGCGTACGGCAGCGCCTCCTGGCCCGCTCCCGCCCGGAACAGCGCCCAGCCCAGCGCGTCCGCGACATCCACGCTGCGGTGGCCGCGGTCCCACTCCGTCCTCATCCGCAGGACCGCCGCCCCCGGATCGGCGTGGTCGGCCTCGAACCGGGCGAGCACCAGCTCCTGGTTCACCCCGTCGCTCTGCGCCCGCTCGGCCCGCTCGGCCAGCGTCGTGTACTGCGTCTTCGCGTCTCCGTCCAGGCCCATCGACTCGCTCAGCTCACCGAGTTCCAGGGCGTATTCGGGCAGCGGCAGCTTCTCCAGCGCCGTCTGGTAGTCCTGGTACGCCTCGTCCGTCCGGCCCAGCGCGGCCAGTGCCCGCGCCCGGCCGACGAGCGAGGTGGGCTGGTCGTGCGCCGCCACCAGCGCGGAGTCGTAGTGGCGCAGCGCCTCCTGCGGTTCGCCCCGCTCCCAGGCCAGCTCGCCCAGTGTGTGCAGCGCCTGTGCCCGCTCCACGGCCGACCCGGCGCGCGTGGACGCCTCCGTCGCCTTCACCACCGCGTCCTCACGCCAGCCGCGGCCGTGGTGGACGGCGGCGGTCCGCGCCAGCACCGGCGTCCCCGGCCGCAGTCTGTTCAGCTTGTTCAGGGCCTTCCGGGCCGCCGCGTAGTCCCCGAGCCCGTTGTAGGCGTCGATGAGCACCGGGTACGCCGTCCACATCCCGGGCTTCTGCCGCACCACCGTCTCGCCCCACTCCTTGGCGGCGGTGAAGTCGTGCCGCGCGTTGGCGAGGGTGGCCATCCCGACCAGCGCCTCCAGGTTTCCGCGGTCGGCCGGCCGCACCGCCAGCGACTGCTGGAGCGCCTGGTCGGCCTTGGGGTAGTACGCCGAGTCCGCGGCCCTGATCCCGCGCTGCACATACGCGGAGCCGAGGACCGCCCACGACTCCTCGTCCTTGGGATGCTTGCGCAACCAGCTCTCCCGGTCACGGATGAGTTCGGTCAGATCCACGAGCGAGGCGGGCGCGCCCGCGCCCACCGCCGCCATCGCCCGCTCCTTCGGGCCCGCTGGCGGGCCCTGGTCCTTGTCCGGGACGAACATCAGAGCGCACCCGACCAGCACAGCGCCCACTCCGGCCGCCAGCGCCGCCTTCTTGACCTGACTGCCCTGTTCTGTCTTCATGGCGTTCATAATGGTTACTGTGCGTCAATAGTAAGAACACACCCGGCCTTGGTTCCTGGCTCGCAGACGGGTTCACACCGATGGCCCCGAGTGCGAGTCTGGGATCATGGACGATCTCCTGGAACAACTGGGAACGGGGCTCCCCGCCGAAGCCCTGATCACCGATCCGGACGTGACGGCCTCCTACGCCAACGACATGGCGAGCTTCTGCGAGGCGGGCACGCCCGCCGTGGTCGTCCTGCCCCGTTCGGTCGAGCAGGTCCAGCATGTGATGCGGACCGCGACCGCGCTGCGGGTCCCCGTCGTCCCGCAGGGTGCCCGTACGGGCCTCTCGGGCGCCGCGAACGCCTCGGACGGCTGCATCGTGCTGTCCCTGACGAAGATGGACCGGATCCTGGAGATCAACCCGGTCGACCGGATCGCCGTGGTGGAGCCTGGCGTCATCAACGCCACCCTCTCCCGCGCCGTCGGCGAGCGGGGTCTCTGCTACCCGCCGGACCCGTCGAGCTGGGAGATGTGCACCATCGGCGGAAACATCGGCACCGCCTCGGGCGGGCTGTGCTGCGTCAAGTACGGAGTCACCGCGGAGTACGTCCTCGGCCTGGACGTCGTCCTCGCCGACGGCCGTCTGCTCACCACCGGCCGCCGCACCGCCAAGGGGGTCGCCGGCTATGACCTGACCCGTCTCTTCGTGGGGTCCGAGGGCACGCTCGGCATCGTCGTCAAGGCGGTCCTCGCGCTCAGGCCGCTGCCGCCCCAGCAGCTCGTCCTGGCGGCGGAGTTCGGCTCCGCGGCCGCCGCCTGCGACGCCGTCTGCCGCGTCATGGAGCGCGGGCACACCCCGTCGCTCCTCGAACTCATGGACCGTACGACCGTGCGCGCCGTCAACGCGATGGCGAACATGGGCCTGCCCGACACGACCGAGGCGCTGCTGCTGGCGGCCTTCGACACGCCGGACCCGGCGGCCGATCTGGCCGCCGTCGGCCTGCTGTGCGAGGCGGCCGGCGCCACCGGGGTGGTCCTCGCCGACGACGCGGCCGAGTCCGACCTGCTGCTCCACGCGCGACGGCTGTCGCTCACCGCGCTGGAGGCCGTCAAGGGCACCACCATGGTCGACGACGTGTGCGTACCGCGCTCCCGGCTCGGCGACATGCTCGAAGGCGTGGAGCGCGTCGGCGAGAAGTACGGACTGACGATCGGCGTCTGCGCCCACGCCGGGGACGGCAACACCCACCCCACCGTCTGCTTCGACGCGACGGATCCCGACGAATCCCGGCGGGCCCGCGAGTCCTTCGACGAGATCATGGCGCTCGGCCTGGAGCTGGGCGGCACGATCACCGGCGAACACGGCGTCGGCGTGCTGAAACGGGACTGGCTGTCGCGCGAGCTGGGCCCGGTGGGGATGGAGTTGCAGCGAAACATCAAACAGACCTTTGACCCGCTCGGCCTGCTCAACCCCGGCAAGGTCTTCTGAGCGGCACGCCCGAAATATGTCCGCGGGACCGGCGGCGAGCGGGTCCCGGCGGGCTCGGCGGACACCCGCCACCCGCACCGAGCCGCGCGGGCCCGCCGGTCCGTGCCACGGGAAAGCGCCTACACCTCACCGTCGTCGGGGAAGTCGTCCGAGGGCCAGGGGTCCCTCAGCCAGAGATCGTCCACCGGGGCGGGCGCCAGCAGCGCGGCCAGCCCCTCGTCGATGCGGAGCCGTCCGGCCTCCGTACCCGGCGGCACGATCCGCAGCGTCTGCTCCGCCCAGGCGAACACCGCGGCGCAGGGCGCCTCCAGCAGCGCGTCGCCGTCCGGCGAGGAGAGCGTCACACAGAGGACGCCACGCCCGTCGATCTTCGTGGGCCAGATCCGGACATCGCCGGTGCCGCAGGGGCGGAACAGCCCCTCGATCAAGAGCTCCCGGGCGAAGGTCCAGTCGACCGCGTTGGCCGAGCCGATGTGGAAGGTGATGTGCACGGCGTACGGGTCGTCCGTGCGGTAGGTCAGCCGGGCCGGGACGGGGATGCCGCGCTCGGGCGACAGCACCAGCTTCAGCTCCAGCTCGCGTTCCACCACGGTGTGCATGAGTGGCACTTCCTTTCCTGGCGAGAGGCCCGGCGGTCGGGGCCCTGTCAGACGAGAGGCCCCGGCCCTCCATTCATGACGCGACTTCCGGCAACGACTTTTGACGGCGGCTCGCACGACACGCGGCCCGGAGGAGAGAGAGACAGCGGCGGCCCGGCGCGGCAATGGGCACAGGTGACCGACTCTTCGCATGCGCGGGCGAACAAATCTCACCCCCACAGCCCTATGCTTCGCGTCGGCTTCCTCGGCAAGCCGCTCCAATGCGGTCATTCTGTCGGTTGCCTTCTTCCGGGTCCTGTGTTCTTCGTTAATGTCTCCCTTGGACAAGCGGAGGTACGCGCCCGGTCGCTGCGGGACGTACGACGCATAGCCCGTGGACATGTCCAGCACCGTGACCCCGCCGCGCTTCCTTCGGCCGCGCGCCCGGGGAATCATCGGCACTGGACGGCCGGACAGGTCAAACGTGCGGTGAGTGAACGGAGTTGGGGTCAGTGGCTACTCCTCCTGGCGACGGCGGGAACGTACCCCGGGAAGGGTTCTATCCAGACCCGTCCATCCCTGGATATGTCCGGTACTGGAACGGCGCCTCCTGGGTGCCCGGCACGAGCCGGCCCGCGCCCGGGGACGGCGAGGCGTCCCCGGGCGGCGGACGGGCACCCGGCTCCCCGGCACCGGCCGCCGTCGAGGAGACGGGGCCGGTCTTCCTCGACGAGGAGCCGCCCGGCGACTCCCGGCAGGAACCGGCGTCCGTGTGGCAGGCCGACGTCTCGCGCCAGACCGGCTTCGGCGGCGACCGCGACCGCCGCGTCTCCTGGGGCGCCACGGCCGGCCAGGACCCCCGTGTTCCCGACCCGGCGGCCCCGCCGACCGGCGCGCCCCGGGACATCCCCCCGCCCACGCCGGCCGATCCGACCGGTGGCGCGCTGCCCGGGGTACGGGCGCTGGGACCGGGCGCCGACGACGGCGGGCCGCTCACCGACGGCACGGTCGCGATCCGCGCCATGCGACGCGGCGTCAGGCCCGCCCCGGACCGTCCGGACTCCGGCCGGGACACCGCCGGTACGGGCCGGCCGCCGGCCCCGCGCGACGGCGCCCAGCCGTCCGTCGACAGCACCATGGCCATCCGCGCCCTGCGTGCCGCCCGGCGCGCCAAGGACGCCGACGCGGACGCGGACGCCGAGGAGAGCCGGACGGGCGGGGCCGACGGCACCATGGCGATCCGGGCCGTGGCCCCGGGCGGCCCCGGCGCGGGCACCGTGCCCGCCCAGTCCCCGCCGCCGTCCGGCCAGGCCGGATCGCGTACCCCCGTCAGCGCGGGCGCCGGCGGTGGCGCCGCGTCCTGGGCCCAGCAGGCGCACCAGCTCGCGCGGCCGCTGCCGTCCGCCGGGGCCGAGCCGCCCGTCGTGCCCTGGAAGCCGCCGGTCAACGACCCCTTCCTGCAAGCCGCGCAGGCCCAGGCAGCGGCCCGGCCGGCCGGCCTCGGCAAGCGGCTCGTGGCCCGGCTCGTCGACAGCCTCGTGCTGGGCGCGCTCGTCGGCGCCGTCGCCGTCCCCCTGGTCTCCCGGGCCCGTACCCATATCGACGAGAAGGTCGAGGCGGCGAAGCAGACGGGCGAGACCGTCACCGTCTGGCTGCTGGACGGGACGACGGCGGGCTGTCTCGCCGGTGTCCTCGGGGCGCTGCTGGTCCTCGGGGTGCTCTACGAGGCGCTGCCGACCGCCAAGTGGGGCCGCACGCTGGGCAAGAAACTGCTCGGCCTGGAGGTACGGGACATCGAGTCGCACGAGGCCCCGGCCTTCGGCGCCGCACTGCGCCGCTGGCTGGTCTACAGCGTGCTGGGCGTGCTGGCCGTGGGTGTCCTCAATGTGCTGTGGTGCCTGATCGACCGGCCGTGGCGGCAGTGCTGGCACGACAAGGCGGCCCGTACCTTCGTCGCCGGCTGAGGGCCTGGCTGAGGGCCGGCTGAGGACCGGGCCGGGACGCGACCCGCCCCGGACGGCGCAAGGGCGCTCCGCCGACCGGGGCCGTTCCCCCGAACGGCCGGTGCGCCGTTGCGGCTTCCGGCCCGGCGCGGTGCACTGCCCCCATGAGCAACGACCAGCCGCCGCCCGGCGAACCGCCCGAGGACGACCCGTTCCTCAAGAAGCCGCGTCAGCCGCCGTCCGGGGGCCCGGGTCCCGAGGGCTCCGGCGGCTCCGCGCCGGGGTCGCCCTACGGCGCTCCGTACGGCGGCAGCGGCGGCCCCCCTCCGGGGAACGGGAACGCCTTCGGCGGGAACGCGTACGGCGGGAACGCCTATGGCGGCGCCGACCCCTTCGCGGGGATGCCGCCGCTCGCGCCCTTCGGCAAGCGGTTCACCGCGCGGGTGGCCGACGCTCTGATCATCTTCGTCCCGTTGGCGATCCTCTCGCTGATCGCCGGAAGCTGGGACTCGTCGGCGAACGGCGGCGGCGGATGGATCGATTTCACCGATCAGGTGAATACGGGCACGCAGTGGCTCTGGTCGCTCATCTCGGTCGTCGCCTATGTCGGCTACGACACCCTGATGACGAGGAAGTACGGCCAGACCGTCGGCAAGCGCTGGATGAGGCTGCGGGTCGCGATGCTGAACAACGGCGCGATCCCGGACACCGGCGCCTCGCTGCTGCGCGCGGTGGTGCTCTGGGTGCCGGCGCTGGTCTGCTGCACCGTCCTCTGGTGGATCATCATCATTGTGTCGATCCTGGTCAGTCGGCCGTACAAGCAGGGCCTGCACGACAAGTCCGCCAGGACCGTCGTCGTGTCAGCGGCGCAATGAGTGCTGGCCGATCCGGGCCTCGGCGCCGGCGTGCGTGCGCGCGGCGGGTCCCCGGGTCTCCGTGTCCTCACCGGACGCGGCGGGCCGGCCGGCGCGGGCCGTGCGCGCCGCCCCCGTCCTGCCGGGGCGCGGCACGGTCAGCGCGACCAGCAGCCCCAGAGCCAGCGCCGCGATTCCGATCACCGCGACGCCGATGCCCGAGGTGGTGCGGGAGAGCAGCAGCATCGCGAGCGTCGAGCAGACGACGGTGGCTGAACCGTAGGCGAGCTGTGCGGAAGTCGGACGCGGCATGGCGGTATCCGTCCCTCGGAGCATGGGCGTTGGGGGTGTCTCGCGTGTCTCGCACGTAGGTCTCACTGGCAAGCGACTCTACGAGGGTGGATGCCCCTGCGGGACGGGCAGTAAGCGACTCCTGACCCACGGTGCCGGTGCACGGGGGGCGCATTGCATCATTCACGTTAACAAGCGGCTGAAAATGTGCGCCCGTTGTCCGAATTTCTCCACGTCCGGCTGCCGGAGCTGGGTCCGCGCATAGTGCAGTTGACCGGTGCAAGTCAAGGGCTGTCTTTTCTTCTTCAACTCCGGTCGAATGTCGTCACTTATGACGCGCATGCGCGCGCGGATCCCCATCTCGCGGTCCGCGGACCGTGTGCGCCGGGGAGGAAAAGCACAAGTGAGCACCAATCGACGGGCGAGAAGAATGTCCGCGGTGATCGTGGCCCTGGCCGCGACCGCCGCGACTGCCTCCGCCTTCACCACGGCACAGGCCGAGGACAACCCCGGATCCGGCCCCTCCGGCATCGAGCGCCGTGACCCGGCGCCCCAGAAGGGCCAGGTCGAACACGACCTGGAAGGCCCGTTCAGCAAGCAGCAGGCGCAGCAGCGCGACGCGGCGCTCCGGCAGGTCATCTCCGGTGACGCCAAGCTGGAGAAGCGCGGCGCCTCGCAGGTCGTGAAGCTCGGCAACAAGAAGTACGTCGAGCTGGGCCGCGAGAAGACCGACAAGATCTTCACCATCCTCGTCGAGTTCGGCGACCAGGTCGACAACACCACGACCTACGACCCGGACGGCGCCGCCGGACCGCAGCCGCCCGTTCTGAAGTACGGCGGCGAGCCCGGCCCGCAGCACAACGAGATAGCCGAGCCCGACCGGAAGGTGGACAACTCCACCGCCTGGCAGGCCGACTACAACCAGCAGCACTTCCAGGACCTGTACTTCGGTGAGGGCAAGGACCGGAAGGGCCAGGAGAAGAACTCGCTGAAGACCTACTACGAGAAGACGTCCTCCGGGCGCTACTCGGTCGACGGCGAGGTCTCGGACTGGGTCAAGGTCCCGTACAACGAGGCCCGTTACGGCTCGAACTACTGCGGCAGCTCCAACTGCTCCAACGTCTGGGACACCGTCCGCGACGGTGTCACCGCCTGGGCCGCGGACCAGAAGGCGCAGGGCAAGACGGACGCCGAGATCAAGGCGGACCTGGCGCTCTACGACCAGTGGGACCGTTACGACTTCGACGGCGACGGCAACTTCAACGAGCCCGACGGGTACATCGACCACTTCCAGATCGTCCACGCGGGCGAGGACGAGTCGGCCGGCGGCGGCGTCGAGGGCGAGAACGCCCTGTGGGCGCACCGCTGGTACGCGTACGGCACCGACGCGGGCAGCACCGGACCGGCCAACAACAAGTCCGGCGGCACGCAGATCGGCAACTCCGGCATCTGGGTCGGCGACTACACCATGCAGCCGGAGAACGGCGGCCTGGGTGTCTTCGCCCACGAGTACGGCCACGACCTGGGTCTGCCGGACAACTACGACACCGCGGGCGGCGAGAACTCCACGGCGTTCTGGGACCTGATGTCGTCCGGTTCCTGGCTCGGCACCGGCAAGAACGAGATCGGCGACCTGCCGGGCGACATGTCCGCCTGGGACAAGCTGCAGCTCGGCTGGCTGAACTACGCCAAGGGCAAGGCGGCGAAGAACTCCACGCACAAGCTGGGTGTCTCCGCCTACAACACCAAGAACCCGCAGGCGCTCATCGTCGACCTGCCGGCGAAGACCAGCACCACCACCGTCGTGAAGCCCGCCGAGGGCTCCAAGCAGTGGTGGAGCGACATGGGTGACGACCTCAAGAACACCCTCACCCGCTCGGTCGACCTGACCGGCAAGTCCACGGCGGCGCTGGAGCTCCAGGGCTGGTGGGACATCGAGGCCGACTACGACTACCTCTACGCCGAGGTGTCGACGGACGGCGGCGCCAACTGGACGCCCCTCGAAGGTACGGCCGACGGCGCGGAGATCACCCGTGACGCCGCCGACAAGCCGGCGCTGACCGGTGCCTCGGGCGCCTACAAGAAGCTCGCCTACCCGCTGGACGCCTACGCGGGCAAGAAGGTCGACCTCCGCTTCCGCTACCAGACGGACGGCGGCGCGGGCGGCAAGGGCTTCGCCGCGGACGCGATCAGCGTGAACGCCGACGGCGCGCCGCTGTTCACCGACAACGCCGAGGGCGACGACGCGGGCTGGACCCCGAAGGGCTTCTCGCGCATCGGCGAGTCCTTCACCCAGGAGTACGCGCAGTACTACATCGCCGAGAACCGCCAGTACGTCTCGTACGACAAGACCCTTGAGGTCGGCCCGTACAACTTCGGCTTCTCGGCGCCGAACGACGACAAGGTCGAGCACTTCCCGTACCAGGCCGGTCTGCTGGTCTGGCTGTGGGACACCTCGCAGAAGGACAACAACACCAGCGTGCACCCGGGCGAGGGTCTGATCCTGCCGGTGGACGCGCACGCCAAGGCCCTGAAGTGGTCGGACGGCACGCTCATGCGCAACCGGATCCAGGCGTACGACTCGACGTTCTCCTGGTGGCCGACGAAGGGCCTGACGCTGCACAAGGCCGACAAGGCGACCCGCGTCCCGGCGCAGCTCGGCGCGCCCGCCTTCGACGACCGCAAGGGCACGTACTGGAGCAAGGACAACCCGCAGGGGAGTGTCAAGGTTCCTGACACCAACACCAAGATCACCATCATCGGTCAGCCGCTCGACGGCCAGACCCTGACGGTGCACGTGGGGCCCTCCGGTAGGTAACCGCGAGTAATCCCAGCTCACAGCACGATCGGCCGTCGCCCTCTAGCGGGCGGCGGCCGATCGTGTTTAGGTGCGTCCTACGGATCTCTTATTGACACGACGTCTCACGGGGGAGATGAGGGACATGGCAGGCGGAGGCTTCAGCAAGCTCCCGAACGGCAGAGTGGTGGTGGCACTGACCCTGCCGAGCCCGGCCTCGGAAGGCGGCACGGTACGTGTCCTGGTGCACGCGGTGAACCGCGCCCGCGCGCTGACCAGGCTGCGGAATCTGGGCCTGCGGGCGGTGTATCTCCGCGGCAACGCGGAGCCTCCGACCCCGGACGAGATCACCGCCGTGCTCCACCATCCGGACGGGCTGCTCTGGCGCACCACGCCGGAATGCCGGGACCAGCTCTGGCAGCCGATCCGTGCGCTGCTGCGGCCACAGGTGAGGGCGGGGATACTGGAAGGGTCCGCGAGGCGTCCGGTGGGGCCGCCCGGGGCGAGGTGAGCGGAGCGGACGCGCTCGCCGTGTCAGACGACCGGCTTGCCGGTCAGGACGACACCCGCACCGCGCAGCTCCTCCAGGGCGCGGTTCGTGGTCTCCACCGACACCCCGGCCGTCAGGTCGAGCAGCACCTGGGTGGTGAGACCCTGACGGACCGCGTCGAGCGCCGTCCTGCGGACGCAGACGTCCGTCGCGATGCCGACCACGTCGACGTCGGTGACCTGGCGCTCCCGCAGCCAGTCCCCGAGCGGGACGCCGTTCTCGTCGACGCCCTCGAAGCCGCTGTACGCCGCCGCGTACGCGCCCTTGCTGAAGACGGCCTCCACCGCTCCCGAGGCGACGGCCGGAGCGAAATTGGGGTGGAAGCCCACGCCCTCCGTACCGGCGACGCAGTGCGGCGGCCAGGTGTGCACATAGTCCGGGACGGCCGGGGGCGGAGCGAAGTGGCCGCCCGGGTCGATGTGGTGGTCACGGGTGGCGACCACATGCCGGTAGCCCGCCGGGGCCTGGCCGATCAGCTCGGTGATCGCGGCCGCGACGTCCGCGCCTCCGGCCACCGCGAGGCTGCCGCCCTCGCAGAAGTCGTTCTGGACGTCGACGACGATCAGTGCGCGGTGCATGCGGTGGTCCTTCGGTCGGGCGGGCGATGACGGGGTGGTGCGGCGTCATGGGGCGGGCCCGAGCGTAGAGACTCCGGCCGCCCGGCGGGAGGGGCACAGCACGGGTACCCCTCGCCGGACGCCTCACCGGGACAGCCCTTACTTCTCGGACATGTCCTGGACGTACTCGGTCGGGATCACGGGCTCGCCCCGGGAGAGCTGTATCGCGGACATCGGCAGCCCGGCGCGCGCCGCGATGTGCCGGTCGCGCACGGCGTCCAGCGGCTCGCGCGCGACGACCTCGCCGCCCTTCACGAGCTGCGTCAGGAGCTGCCGGTCGAGCAGCTCAGGCGGCACCGGACCGGTGCCGATCACCTCGGCCTCGGCGAAGCCGTCCGCGTCCAGCCGCCGCGCCGCCCACTTGCGGCCGCCGATCGAGGTCTTCCCGCCCAGCGACTTCTTCGCGACCGGCTGCAGCGGAGCCCCCGGATCCGTGGACCGGGCCCGCGCCACGATCTTGTAGACCATGGAGCACGTGGGGTTCCCGCTGCCGGTGACAAGCTGCGTACCGACGCCGTACGCGTCCACCGGCGCCGCCGCCAGCGAGGCGATCGCGTACTCGTCCAGGTCCGAGGTCACCACGATCCTGGTGTGGACCGCGCCCAGCTCGTCGAGCTGCTGACGCACCCGGTGCGCCACCAGCAGCAGATCGCCGGAGTCGATACGGACGGCTCCGAGCTCGGGGCCGGCGATGTCCACGGCGGTCCGTACGGCCTCGGCCACGTCGTAGGTGTCGACCAGCAGCGTCGTCCCGCGGCCGAGCGAGTCGACCTGCGCCCGGAAGGCGTCGCGCTCGCTGTCGTGCACCAGGGTGAAGGCGTGCGCGCTCGTCCCCACCGTCGGAATGCCGTAGCGGAACCCGGCCGCCAGGTCGGACGTGGTGTCGAAGCCGCCGATGTACGCGGCGCGGGAGGCGGCGACGGCCGACAGCTCGTGCGTACGGCGCGCCCCCATCTCTATCAGCCCGCGCCCGCCCGCGGCCGCCGCCATCCGGGAGGCCGCGGCGGCGATGGCGGAGTCGTGGTTGAGGATCGACAGGATCACGGTCTCCAGCAGCACGCACTCCGCGAAGGAGCCCTCGACACGCAGGATCGGCGAGCCCGGGAAGTACACCTCGCCCTCCGGGTAGCCCCAGATGTCCCCGCTGAAGCGGTAGGAGGCAAGCCAGTCGAGGGTCGCCGCGTCGACGATCCCGCGCTCCCGGAGAAAGGCCAGTACCTCGGAGTCGAAGTGGAAGTTCTCCACGGCGTCCAGGACCCGGCCGGTGCCCGCCACCACGCCGTACCTGCGTCCTTCCGGCAGCCGCCGGGTGAAGACCTCGAAGACGGAGCGGCGTTCGGCCGTGCCCGCCCGGAGGGCCGCCTGGAGCATGGTCAGCTCGTACTGGTCGGTGAAGAGCGCGGTGGACGGCACGCCCACCCGTCGCCCGACACCGTCCTGCCGCGGATGCGTTGCGCGCCCGTCGTCGCCGGGCAGCGCAGGGTCCGGAGTGTTCATACGAGGGATGCTACCCCCATTACTCGTCACACTGACGATTTCTAAGTGGCCGTTTGTGCGACAGGCCCTCCCGGGTGGCAGCATGGACCCCGTGAGGCCCTGAAGCCCGGAGTCTTGGCGCCCCTGGGCCTCGGCAGACCCCCCGGCAGACCGGTACGCCCCGGCAGAGAAGAAGGTCGTCCCGAACCGTGAGTGTTGCCCCGACTGAGATCGAACGCCCCGAGTCGGCCGAGGAGGCTTTCGCCGTCCCTGAACCCGATGTGCCCTGGGTGACGATCGTCCACAACGACCCGGTCAACCTCATGAGTTATGTGGCGTACGTCTTTCAGACCTATTTCGGCTACTCGAAGGACAAGGCACACAAACTGATGCTCGACGTTCACCACAAGGGCCGCGCCGTCGTCTCCAGCGGCAGCCGCGAGGAGATGGAGCGCGACGTGCAGGCGATGCACGGATTCGGACTGTGGGCGACCCTCTCGCAGGACCGCGGCTGATGGCCGGGAACTTCGAGGCGATCCCGGGCGGCGGAGCGGCCGTCGCGCTCGACGAGGTCGAGATCTCGATCCTGCGCTCACTGGCCGTCCAGCTCCTGGAGCTGATCGGGCCGGGCGACGAGCCGGCACAGGGCGAGGATCCGCTCGCCGCGCTCTTCGCCGAGGGCCCCACCGAGCCGCCCGCCGACCCCGCGCTGGCCCGGCTCTTTCCCGACGCGTACGGCGACGAGGACGACGAACTGCGTGCGTACTCCTCGGAGTTCAGGCGGTTCACGGAGAACGACCTGCGCGGCCGCAAGCGGGCGGACGGCCTGGCCGTCGTCCGCACCCTGGACGCGCTCGCCTCGGCGGGCGAGGGCGGCGCGGTGCTCAAACTGACCCCCGACGACTGCCTGCACTGGCTCGGCGCCCTCAACGATCTGCGGCTGACCATCGGCACGCGTCTTGAGGTGACGGACGAGGACGAGGGCGGCGAGCTGTACCGGCTGCCGGACTCCGACCCGCGCAAGCCGATGGTGATGGCATACCTCTGGCTGGGGGCGTTGCAGGAGACGCTGGTCGAGACGCTGATGCCCTGAGCACCCGGACGTCGCACCCCGGGTCCCGATGCCGTCCGACGGTCCCGGGCGGTCTCCCGTACGCTCAGACGAGCCTCAATTCGGCGTAACGATCCCGTCACCGGCGCGGCGGCGTTTGCGGTTCCGGGGAAAATTTGTCCGCTTCTACCTGTGGGCTGTGCCACAGCCCGGCCCGGGTCCCGGCCCCGCCGCCGTGATAGATCTTCACGATCCCCCGGGGACGCCACCCCTGTCCCCGGGGGCGCTGAGGCCGGCTACCGCCGGTAGCACTTCATCCATATCCGGGGGGAACCGGGAACTGGTCCACCGCCGAGCACGGCGGGGACCGGCATGGAGAAAGGGCGTACCACCATGACCTCCGCGCAGGTCGACAAGGAGTACGGCGACAAGGGCGCCGAACGTGCCTCGACCGGACAGGGGACGGCGGCCGAAGGCGCCGGCGAGGGCTACGAGCGCGGGCTCGGCAGCCGCCAGGTCCAGATGATCGCCATCGGCGGCGCGATCGGCGTCGGTCTCTTCATGGGCGCCGGGGCGAACATCGCCAAGGCCGGCCCCAGCATCATCCTCATGTACGCCCTCGCCGGCGTCGTGATCTTCTTCATCATGCGGGCGCTCGGCGAGCTGCTCCTCTACCGGCCGGTCTCGGGGTCCTTCGCGGAGTACGCCCGGGAGTTCCTCGGCCCGTTCTTCGGCTACGCCACGGGCTGGACGTACTGGCTGATGTGGGTCGTCACCGGCATGGCGGAGCTGACCGCCGCCGCGATCTACATCCACTTCTGGTTTCCCCAGATCCCGCAGTGGGTCAGCGCGCTGGTCTTCCTGGTGGTGCTCTTCGGCGTCAACCTGATCTCGGTGAAGATCTTCGGCGAGGTCGAGTTCTGGTTCTCGATGATCAAGGTCACCGCGATCATCGGCATGATCGTGATCGGTCTCGGCGTCCTCACCCTCGGCTTCTCCGACGCCGGTGACACCGCGACGCCCGCCAATCTCTGGTCGCACGGCGGCATCTTCCCCAACGGCATCGGCTCCAGCCTGATGACCCTCCAGGGCGTGATGTTCGCCTACCTCGCCGTCGAACTGGTCGGCGTCACCGCGGGCGAGTCCGAGAACCCGGAGAAGACCCTGCCCAAGGCCATCAACACGCTGCCCTGGCGCATCATCGTCTTCTATGTCGGCGCGCTGTCCGTCATCCTCGCGGTCGTCAAGTGGACCGAGTTCTCGGCCGGTAACAGCCCGTTCGTGCACGCCTTCGAGAAGATGGGCATCCCGCTCGCCGCGGGCATCGTCAACTTCGTCGTCCTCACCGCCGCGCTCTCCTCCTGCAACTCCGGGATGTACTCCACCGGCCGGATGCTGCGCGACCTCGCCGCCAACAGCGAGGCGCCCAGGGCCTTCGGCAAGCTCAACTCCCGCAAGACCCCGGCGCTCGGCATCACCGTTTCCGTCGTCCTGATGGGCATCGGTGTGGTCCTCAACTACGTCGTCCCGGAGAAGGCGTTCGGATATGTGACCTCGGTGGCCACCGCGGCCGGTATCTGGACCTGGATGATGATCCTCATCAGCCATATCCGCTACCGCCGGGGGGTGGACGCGGGCCGGCTGCCGGCCTCGTCCTTCCCCGCGCCGGGCGGCACGCTGTTCAGCTGGGTCGCGGTGGCGTTCCTGGCCCTGGTCACCTGCCTGATCGCCTACGACAAGGACGCGCGGGTCTGTCTGTATGTGGCGGCGGTCTGGGCGCTGGGCCTGGCGGCCGGCTGGCAGTACCTGAAGAGGCGCGACCCGCGGATCACGGAGCGCGGCACCCCGGAGTACGCCTCCGCCAGGGACTGACTGCGCCCGCGGGCCGCCCCCCGGTCACCGTCCGGGGGGCCGCCCGCCCGGCCCGTTTATATTTCCACCATGCTCACCATCACCCAGGCCCTGCACGACCAGATCGTCGCGCACGCGCGAGCCGACCATCCCGACGAGGCCTGCGGCGTCGTCGCGGGACCGGCCGGGACCGGCCGGCCGGAGCGCTTCATTCCCATGCTGAACGCCGCGCGCTCGCCCACCTTCTACGAGTTCGACTCGGCGGATCTGCTGAAGCTCTACCGGGACATGGACGACCGCGACGAAGAGCCGGTGATCATCTACCACTCGCACACCGCGACCGAGGCGTATCCGTCCCGTACGGACATCAGCTACGCCAATGAGCCGGGCGCCCACTATGTGCTGGTCTCCACGGCCGACACCGACGAGGCGGGCCCCTTCCAGTTCCGCTCGTACCGGATCGTCGAGGGCGAGGTCACCGAGGAGGACGTCGAGATCGTCTGACCCCCGGGCGCGGAACCGAGGCGGCGGGGCCCGGGTGCCGGTGCGAAACCGGCGGCCGGCGTCCCTCGCCGGGGCCGCCGCCGCACAGGACATCCCCGCCGGAGTGTTCACCGCCGAGCCGCTCCGGACCGTCTACCGGGTGAAGGCCGAGGTCAGCACGTATCCCATGACCGGCGCCGCCACGATCGTCCTCGGCCGCCGTCCGCCTGATGAACACCGGTCGTCCGTCGTGCGAGATCACATGCGGGGCCCGGGACCGGGAATCGATACGATGACCGCATGGTTTTCCATGACGTGAGCGACACGACGCCGAGCAGCCCGCTGCTTGTCGCGCGGCTGCACGTCGACCTGTGCCGTCTCGCCAGTGCCATCTGTCCCGACAGCGCCGCCGGCTGAACGACGGCCCCGAGCGGGGCCTTCCGCATGCGTACCACCCCCTCGCGCGGGGGCCCGAGCCGCGCGCCCGCCACGCCCTCTCCCGACAGGAGCCCACGCCATGGCCATCGAGGTCCGCATCCCGACCATCCTCCGCACCTACACCGACGGCGCCAAGGCGGTCGAGGGCACCGGTGACACGCTCTCCGAGCTGTTCGCCGACCTCGAAACGCGCCACGCCGGCATCCGGGAGCGGCTTGTCGACCCGGCCGCCGGCGACCAGCTCCGCCGGTTTGTGAACGTCTACCTCAACGACGAGGACGTCCGCTTCCTCGACGGCGTCTCCACCAAGCTGGCCGACGGCGACAGCGTCACCATCCTCCCGGCCGTGGCCGGCGGCGCTCCCGACAGCCCCTCGTTCTGATGCGGTACGACTCCCCGCTGGCGGCGGTCGGCAACACGCCACTGGTCCGGCTCCCGCGCCTGTCGCCCTCCGACGACGTCCGGATCTGGGCCAAACTGGAGGACCGCAATCCGACCGGCTCGGTCAAGGACCGCCCCGCCCTGCACATGGTCGAACAGGCCGAGAAGGACGGGCGGCTCACGCCCGGCTGCACGATCCTGGAGCCCACCAGCGGCAACACCGGGATCTCGCTCGCCATGGCGGCCAAGCTCAAGGGCTATCACATCGTCTGCGTCATGCCGGAGAACACCTCCCAGGAGCGCCGCGACCTGCTCGCCATGTGGGGCGCGCGGATCATCTCGTCCCCCGCGGCGGGCGGCTCCAACACGGCCGTACGGGTCGCCAAGGAACTGGCGGCCGAGAACCCCTCCTGGGTGATGCTCTACCAGTACGGCAATCCGGACAACGCGGGCGCCCACTACGCCACCACCGGTCCCGAGATCCTCGCCGACCTGCCTTCCGTCACCCACTTCGTCGCCGGTCTCGGCACCACGGGCACGCTGATGGGCGTCGGCCGCTTCCTGCGCGAACAGAAGCCCGGCATCACGATCGTCGCCGCCGAGCCGCGCTACGACGACGTGGTCTACGGCCTGCGCAACCTCGACGAGGGCTTCGTGCCCGAGCTGTACGACGAGTCCGTGCTGACCACCCGCTTCTCCGTCGGCTCCGCCGACGCGGTCACCCGCACCCGCGAACTCCTCCAGCAGGAGGGCATCTTCGCGGGCGTCTCGACGGGCGCCGCGCTGCACGCGGCGATCGGCGTGGGCAGGAAGGCGGTCAAGGCCGGGGAGAGCGCCGACATCGTCTTCGTTGTCGCGGACGGCGGCTGGAAGTACCTCTCGACGGGCGTCTACACGGCGGCCACCACCGAAGAGGCGATCGAGACCCTGCACGGCCAGCTCTGGGCCTGAGCCCCGGCCCGCAGAGCCGTGAGCCCGTGAACCAGCAGAGCCCGCGGCCCGGGAGCACGGCCTCCCGGGCACGGCAGTTCCCGGGCCGGGCGGATGTGCCCGACAGGGTGGGTCCGGCGAGCGGTCCGGCGGGCCCTCAGCCGGACAGGTGACGGACCCGCTGCCACAGGGCCGGGTCCGCCGTACCGACCCGGCGGCGGAACTCCTTCAGCCGTACATCCCGCAGTTCGTCCGTCTCCAGGAAGCTCTCCCGCCCCCGCGCGTCCCCCACCGCGCCCGGCGGCAGCGCGATCACACCCGGCCGCTCGCCGTGGTTCTTCGTGGTGATCTTCGCGACCCGTACCGTCCCGCCGCGCACCGACAGCACCAGACACGGCCGGTCCTTCGCCCCGGGGCCGTCCTCGAACGGCACCGCCGCCCACCAGATCTCGCCCGGCCGCGGCTTCCCCTTCGGTGTCACCCGGCCGGTCGCCGGGCCGCCGGGCGGCCGGGAGCGTCCACCGGGCCGGCGCGGGCTCCGGCCGCGTCCGTCCACCACAGAAGCGATCAGCGCGAGCAGCACCACCGCGGCCAGCGCGAGCCACCAGGACGTGTTCATCCCCCGAAGGTACCGGCCCGCCGCTCCCGGCGCGCCCCCCCCCGCGCGCCCCTGTTCCAGCCGCCGCGACACACGTACGACGGCCGCCTCACACTCCATCCGAACCGGTGACAGAGCAGGTGAGTTCGCACACAACGCAACGCGGTGAAGGAGCGACCGGCCGTTTCGCGCTTTAGGCTCGACAAACCGCACAACCCCCGTCGCCCCCCTTCCACGCCACGGAGGTTCACGCTCCATGAAGCTCACCGTCGTCGGCTGTTCGGGTTCGTTCCCCTCCGTGGGCTCGGCCTGCTCCAGCTACCTCGTAGAGGCCGACGGCTTCCGGCTGCTCCTCGACATGGGTAATGGCGCCCTTGGCGAGCTGCAGCGCCACAGTGGTCTCTACGACCTCGACGCCATCTTCCTCAGCCATCTCCACGCGGACCACTGCATCGACATGTGCGGGTACTTCGTCGCCCGCTACTACCGTTTTGACGGCGGCCGCTGCGGCACCATCCCGGTCTACGGACCCGAGGGCACCGAGCAGCGCCTGACCACCGCCTACGGAGACACCCCGACGGACAAGTCCATGAGCGAGGTCTTCGACTTCCACACGCTCAAACCGGGCTCGTTCCACATCGGCCCGTTCTCCGTCCACACGGAGAAGGTCTCCCACCCCGTCGAGACCTTCGGCATACGGATCGAACACGGCGGCCGGTCGCTGACCTACTCGGGCGACACCGGAGTCTGCGATCCGCTGGTCGAGCTGGCGGAGGAGACCGACCTCTTCCTCTGCGAGGCGGCCTTCACCCACGGCAAGGAGGACATCCCCGGCCTCCACCTCAACGGCCGCGAGGCCGGCGCCCACGCCGCCCGCGCCCGGGTGCGCCGGCTCGTCCTCACCCACATTCCGCCCTGGACGGACGGCGAACGGAACCTGGCCGACGCCCGCGAGGTGTACGGAGGCCCGGCCGAACTGGCCTTCCCCGGCAGGGTGTACGAGATCTGACCGCTGCCGGGACGTGCGACGCGGGAAGCCCCCGCCTCATGGAGGCGGGGGCTTCGTCGGGACGGCGGTCGTGACCGGCGGTTACGCCTTGGTCAGGTCCTCGACCTCTTCTTCGGGCTCACGGCCCGGGGTGGGGAGGTTGAACTTGACGATGGCGAAGCGGAAGATCACGTAGTAGAGCGCCGCGAAGACCAGCCCGATCGGAATGATCAGCCAGGGCTTGGTGGACAGGTTCCAGTTCAGCGCGTAGTCGATGAAGCCCGCGGAGAAGGTGAATCCGGCGTGCACACCGAGCGCCCAGGTGACCGCCATCGAGATGGCGGTGAGGACCGCGTGGATCGCGTACAGCACCGGGGCGATGAACATGAACGAGAACTCGATGGGCTCGGTCACGCCCGTGACGAAGGAGGTCAGGGCCAGCGACACCATCATGCCCAGGACGGCCTTGCGGCGCTCGGGGCGTGCGGCGTGCGCCATGGCGAGCGCGGCGGCCGGGAGGCCGAACATCATGATCGGGAAGAAGCCCGACATGAACTGTCCCGCGGTCGGGTCGTCGGCGAAGAAGCGGGTCAGGTCACCGTGGACGACGTCACCGGCGGCGTTCTTGAAGTCACCTATCTGGAACCAGGCGACCGAGTTCACGAACTGGTGCATGCCGACCGGAATCAGCGCGCGGTTGATCAGACCGAAGATGCCGGCGCCGACCGCGCCCAGGCCGGTCATCCACTCGCCGAAGTCGGAGATCACATTGCCGATCGGCTCCCAGACCAGGCCGAAGAAGACACCCATGATCACGCCGACGAAGGCCATGATGATCGGAACGAGCCGGCGGCCGTTGAAGAAGCCGAGCCAGTCGACCAGCTTCTTACGGCTGTAGCGCTGCCAGAGCACCGCGGACAGCAGGCCCATGATGATGCCGCCGAGCACACCGGGGTTGTTGTAGGTCGCCGGGGTGTCCGCACCCTTCGAGATGACCGCCTCGGTGACCGGGAAGGCCTTCAGGACGTTGCTGTAGACCAGGAAGCCCACCAGCGCGGCGAGCGCCGTCGTACCGTCGGACCTCTTGGCGAAGCCGATCGCGACACCGATGCAGAAGAGCATCGGCAGATTGTCGAAGACCGCGCTGCCCGCCGTGGCGAAGACGGAGGCGACCTTGTGCCAGCCGAGGCCGTCGTCACCGAAGACGTCGGGCTGACCGAGCCGGAGCAGAATGCCCGCCGCCGGCAGCACGGCGATCGGCAGCTGCAGGCTGCGTCCGACCTTCTGCAGGCCCTGGAACACGCCGGAGCCCCGCTTTTTCGCGGGCGACGCCTGAGCGGTGGCCGTACTCATCAACTTCCTCCATTGGGCAAGGCGCCGCCAGGGGACAGGGAGAAAGGTGGGACGGCAGCGCCTCAGAAACACGGCGCGCGGCCGCGTGGTCTACACCATCCACTGGTGTAGACCAGTTCTAACATGGTGTGGTCGGCATAAGGAACCTGGTCATTCTGTGGTCTGGGTCATAGTCGCCACGGCGGCAGAACCCGTCCTTGAATTCGCCATGGGGGCCCTCCGGGACGGTCCGGCGCACGGCGAAGGCATCAACGGTCTTGCTACGCCCTGGTGTTCTGCGCTTCGCCTTCTTCTTCGAGCTCCTCGGGCTCGCGCCCGGGGGTCGGCAGGCCGAACGCGGTGATCGCGAGCCGGAAGACCAGGTAGTACACGATGGCGAAGCACAGGCCGATCGGAATGATCAGCCAGGGCCTGGTGTCGAGATGCCAGTTGACGACGTAGTCGATCAGGCCCGCCGAGAAGCTGAAGCCCGCGTGCACCCCGAGTGCCCAGGTGATCGCCATCGAGGCGCCGGTGAGCAGCGCGTGCGCGCCGTACAGCAGCGGCGCCGCGAACATGAAGGAGAACTCCAGGGGCTCGGTCACGCCGGTGACAAAGGAGGTGAGGGCGACGGAGAGCATCAGTCCGGTGACCCTCTTGCGGTGCTCGGGACGGGCGCAGTGCGCGATGGCGAGCGCGGCCGCCGGCAGGCCGAACATCATCACGGGGAAGAAGCCGGACATGAACTGGCCCGCGGTCGGGTCACCGGCGAAGAACCGGGTCAGATCGCCCTGGACGACGGTGCCGTCCGGCTTTCTGTACTCGCCGGCCTGGAACCAGAAGAACGTGTTCAGGAACTGGTGCAGGCCCACCGGGATGAGCAGCCGGTTGGCGACGCCGAAAATGCCGGCTCCCCAGGCGCCCAGATCGATGAGCCGCTTGGCGAACGCGGTCAGCGCGTCGCCCACCGGCCCCCACAGCAGGCCGAAGAGCACGCCGAGGACGACACAGATGAAGGCCATCAGGATCGGCACCAGGCGCCGGCCGTTGAAGAAGCCGAGCCAGTCGACCAGCCGTGTCCGGTGGAACCGCTGCCAGACGACCGCCGTGAGCAGCCCGATCAGGATGCCGCCGAGCACGCCCGGGTTCTGGGGTGTGCCCTCGGGCCTCGCGCCGGTCACCGAGCCCGCGGTGGGGAAGGCGGCCAGGACATTGTGATAGACGAGAAAGCCGACGACCGCGGCGAGCGCGGTGGAGCCGTCCGCCTTCTTCGCGAAACCGATCGCGACCCCGATGCAGAAGAGCAGCGGCAGGCCGAACGCGCCGTCCAGGACCGCGTTGCCGCCCTGGCTGAACACCTTCGCCGTTTTGTCCCAGAAGGGTCCGTGCAGATACGCGGAGAAGAGGTTGCCGAGGCTGACCAGCAGCCCCGCGGCGGGCAGGACGGCCACCGGGAGCTGGAGACTCCGCCCGACCTTCTGGAGACCGGGAAACAGCCCCCGCCACCACCGCCTCCCCGGCCCCGGCTGCCGCGCTGCCGCACTGTCGGCGCCCATCGGCGTGCTCCCGTTCTGCCGTTCCGCCGTTGTTCCGGACCCGCCCGTCCGGACAGCCGGCTCTCTCCGGTCCGGAACAGGCGGCCCCGGAAGTCGGCCAGGACTGGTGTAGACCAGTTGCGGTAGGCTTCCGGAGCCGGCCGGGGGCATGGCTGTGCCGGTGACCGCCATCATTCGTCATGTGTCGATCACTCGCCCGTGAAGATGGCCCAACCGTGAGTTACCGTGACGAAACGGACCACAGTCGGGCCGCAGCAGAGCTTTTTGAGAGTCAGGGAGAAAGACATGGCCACCAAGGCTGAGAAGATCGTCGCCGGGCTCGGCGGGCTCGACAACATCGAAGAGGTCGAGGGCTGCATCACCCGCCTCCGTACCGAGGTCGTCGACGCCTCCCTCGTCGACGAAGCCGCCCTCAAGGCCGCCGGAGCCCACGGCGTGGTCAAGATGGGCACCGCGATCCAGGTCGTCATCGGCACCGACGCCGACCCCATCGCCGCCGACATCGAAGACATGATGTGACGGTCTGACACATCCCGCGTATACCACTGAGGGGCCTGATCCCACCATCGGAGCGGGCCCCTCACGCATGTCCGGATAGGCTCACGCCATGTCTCGAATCGACGGCCGCACCCCCGAACAGCTCCGTCCCGTCACCATCGAACGCGGATGGAGCAAGCACGCCGAGGGCTCCGTCCTCATCTCCTTCGGTGACACCAAAGTCTTCTGCACCGCCTCCGTCACCGAGGGCGTGCCCCGCTGGCGCAAGGGTAGCGGCGAAGGCTGGGTCACCGCCGAATACTCGATGCTGCCCCGCTCCACCAACACCCGCGGCGACCGGGAATCGGTACGCGGCAAGATCGGCGGCCGGACGCACGAGATCAGCCGTCTCATCGGACGTTCGCTGCGCGCCGTGATCGACTACAAGGCGCTCGGTGAGAACACCGTCGTCCTGGACTGCGATGTCCTCCAGGCCGACGGCGGCACCCGTACCGCCGCCATCACCGGCGCGTATGTCGCGCTCGCCGACGCCGTCGCCTGGGCCCAGGGCAAGAAGATCGTCAGGGCCGGCCGCCGTCCGCTCACCGGGACCGTCGCCGCCGTCAGCGTCGGCATCGTCGACGGCACCCCGCTCCTCGACCTCTGCTACGAGGAAGACGTGCGCGCCGAGACCGACATGAACGTCGTCTGCACCGGCGACGGCCGTTTTGTCGAGGTCCAGGGCACCGCCGAGGCCGAGCCCTTCGACCGCAAGGAACTGAACGCGCTCCTCGACCTCGCCACGGCCGGCTGTGCCGATCTCGCCGCGCTCCAGCAGGCGGCGCTGAACGAGACGCTCGCCGGGTAAAGAAGCAACCAGGACGCGCCCCCGGCGCGTCTTTCACGGCACGGGCGCACGGGCCGAACCGTGCGCCCGTCCGCAGCTCCAGGCCCGTCCGCAGCTCCCGGGAGGAACCGCTCCATGCCCGCGTTCGTACCGACCGCGCCCGTACGCCGCCGCCTCACTCTCGCGCTCGCCGCAGCCGCACTGGCCGTGCCGCTCGCCACCGGCTGCGGTGCCCTCGACAAGGCGCTGGACTGCGTGCAGACGGCCGACACCATCGCGAGCAGCGTCGGCAAGCTCCAGCAGGCCGTGTCCAACGCCGGCGACAACCCGCTCCAGGTCGATCAGGCACTCAGCGACATCGGCAACGAACTCGACAAGCTCCAGGACACGACGGACAACGCCGACCTCGGCAAGGCCGTCGACGATCTCGACAAGGCCCTGGACAGCGTCCGTACGTCCATCGACGGCGGCGACGCCACCCCCGATCTCGCGCCCGTCAGCGACGCCGCGTCGGAGATCGGCAAGGTCTGCACGCCCTGATGGACGGGCCCGGCCGAGTGAAGGCCCGGGCGGGATCCCCGCGATCCGCCCCGGGCCGATACTGGGGGCATGACCCGCCTGATCCTCGCCACCCGCAACGCCGGGAAAATCACCGAACTCAAGGCCATCCTCGCCGGCGCCGGTCTGCGGCACGACCTCGTCGGCGCCGACGCCTACCCCGAGCTTCCCGACGTCAAGGAAACCGGCGTCACCTTCGCGGAGAACGCCCTGCTCAAGGCCCACGCGCTGGCCGACGCGACCGGCCTGCCCGCCGTGGCCGACGACTCGGGCCTCTGTGTCGACGTCCTCGGCGGCGCCCCCGGTATCTTCTCCGCCCGCTGGTCCGGCAGGCACGGCGACGACACCGCCAATCTCGAACTGCTGCTGGCGCAGCTCTCCGACATCACCGCGCCGCACCGGGGCGCCCACTTCGCCTGCGCGGCCGCGCTCGCCCTCCCGGACGGCACGGAGCGGGTCGTGGAGGGCCGTCTCCTGGGCACGCTGCGCCCTACCCCCGCGGGCACCGGAGGCTTCGGTTACGACCCGATCCTGCAGCCGGAGGGCGAGACGCGCACCTGCGCGGAGCTGTCGGCCGAGGAGAAGAACGCGATCAGCCACCGGGGGCAGGCGTTCCGCGCGCTGGTCCCGGTGGTCCGCGAACTGCTGGGCTGATTCCGGCCGCCGTACGCCGGAGCGCCGTACACGGAAGGGCCGCCCCACTCGGGACGGCCCTTCGGTGAGTGCGGCCGGTGGGACTCGAACCCACCTAGTCCAAAAGGACAAATCGGACCTAAACCGATCGCGTCAACCTGCTGCGCCACGGCCGCTCGTCAGCATCCATGCTATCGGGCCGCCGACTCCCGGGGGAGCGGGCGTACGACGGTGGCCCGACGGCGCCCATGGGCGCGTCACCGGGCACCGCTCCCGCCCCGGGCCAGTTCCGCCGCCTCCTCCTCCGTGCTGACCGAGGGCGGGGAACCGGCCAGCGGTTTTCCCGCCGTTTCCGCCATCAGCAGCACTGCGACCACCCCGACCAGCGCCGCCGCCATGGCGTAGTACGCGGGCATCAGCTCGCTGCCGGTGATCCCGATGAGCGCGGTGATCACCAGCGGGGTCGTGCCGCCGAAGAGGGAGGCGGAGAGGTTGTAGCCCACCGAGAGCGAGCCGTACCGGACCCCGGTCGGAAAGAGCGCGGGCAGGGCGGCCGACATGGTGCCGAGCAGGGGGAGCAGGGACAGGCCCAGCATCAGCGTGCCCGCCGCGATCGCCGGGACGCTGCCCTGTCCGATCAGCAGGAACGCCGGCAGGGAGAGAAGGAGGAAGCCGAGCATGCCCGCCATCAGCAGCGGTTTGCGGCCGAACCGGTCGCTGAGCCTGCCGACCTGGTTGATGACGAGCATCAGACAGACCATCACGCCCAGCAGGATCAGCAGACCATGGGTGTCGCTGTAACCGAGCTCGTCGGAGAGATAGGCGGGCAGGTACGACAGCAGCATGTAGTCCGTGATGTTGTACGCGCCGACCAGCGCGACGCACAGGATCAGCGTCGGCCAGTACTGCCGGAAGATCGTCCCGAGCCCGTTCTCCGCGCCGGCCACCGCCCGGTCCGCCGGCCCGGAGGCACGGGCGTCCTCCAGCCGCCGGAAGGCCGGTGTCTCGTCGAGCCGCAGCCGCAGATAAAGGCCGACCAGACCGAGCGGCCCGGCGACCAGGAACGGCACCCGCCAGCCCCACGCGTCCATGGTGCCGGGGCCCAGCCAGGCGCCCAGCGCGGTGACCAGGCCCGCCGCGCCGACATAGCCGGCGAGCGTGCCGAGCTCCAGAAAGCTGCCGTAGAAGCCCCGGCGCCTGTCGGGGGCGTACTCCGCGATAAAGGTCGCCGCGCCGCCGTACTCGCCGCCGGTGGAGAAGCCCTGGACCAGCCGGAAGAAGATCAGCAGGACCGGTGCCCAGAAGCCGATCGTGGCGTACGAGGGGATCAGGCCGATGGCGAAGGTTCCGATGGCCATCATGATCATTGTCAGGGCGAGGACCTTCTTGCGGCCGACCCTGTCCCCCATCGGGCCGAAGACCACGCCGCCCACCGGCCGCACGAGAAAGGCGACGGCGAAGGTCGCGAAGGAGGCCAGCAGCTCGACCGTGGGGTTCGCCGAGGGAAAGAAGACATGGCCGATGGTGACGGCCAGATAGCTGTAGATGCCGAAGTCGAACCACTCCATGGCATTGCCCAGGGCGGCGGCCTTCACGGCCCGCCGGACCGCCCGCTCGTCGGTGACGGTGACGGTGATGTCGGACCGGTGCGGCGCGGGATCCTCGCGACGGCCGTCGGTACGGAAGCGGGGGCGCCCGGCGGCCGGGCTGCCGTCCCCGGCCCCGTTGTCCCCGGCCCCGTTGTTGTGCTGCCGGCCGGCCATGGTGCGCGTCCTCCCTGCCGGAGTCGGGGTGATCGGTCCGGGACGTGCCCCGGCCAGGCCCGGGGAGGCTTCGGTCACGGTGGTGGTGAGCCGGGGTCCCACGCGGGTGGGACCCCGGTCAGGCGGCCTCGGACCGGGGCTTCCGGGGGGCCTCAGACACCCAGGTCTTTGATGATCTTGGCCACATGGCCGGTGGCCCGCACGTTGTACAGCGCGTGCTCGACCTTGCCGTCCTCGTCGACGACAAACGTCGAGCGGATCACGCCGGTCACGGTCTTGCCGTACATCTTCTTCTCGCCGAAGGCGCCGTACGCCTCCAGCACGGCCTTGGAGGGGTCGCTGACCAGCGTGACCTTGAGGCTCTCCTTCTCCCGGAACTTCGCGAGCTTCTCCGGGGCGTCCGGCGAGACGCCGATGACGTCGTAGCCGGCGCCGGCGAGCAGATCGAGGTTGTCCGTGAAGTCGCAGGCCTGCTTGGTGCAGCCGGGGGTAAGCGCCGCTGGGTAGAAGTAGACGATGACCTTGCGTCCCTTGTGGTCCGCGAGCGATACGTCATTGCCGTCCGCGTCGGGCAGGGTGAAGGCGGGGGCGGTGTCGCCGGGGGTGAGTCGCTCGCTCATGGTTCTCCTCGGTGGAGGTCGGGTGTACGTGGCCGAGCGTAATCGGGGGTGCCGCCGGGTGCGGGCACGGCGAAGCTGACAGACTGTCGAGGAAGTACTGCTGAAGTACTGACGAAGGACTCACCGGACACGACGACGGAGGCAGCGCGGTGTCGGATTCCAGGACCCCGGCGCAGATCGAGGCGGACATCGTCCGCAGGCGCGGGCAGCTTGCCGAGACGCTCGACGAGATCGGGGTGCGGGTGCACCCGAAGACGATCGTCGGCGACGCGAAGGCCCGGGTGGTCTCCAGCGTGGATCAGACGGCCGGGCGCGCGTTCGTCGCCGTCAACAGGACGGTGTCGGGCGTACGGGCGCAGTTCGTCGGAGTCGACGGCGGCCCGCGACTGGAACGGGTCGTTCCGGTGGCGCTGCTCGCGGTCGGGGTCGTCGGACTGCTCGCGGTGTCGGTGCGGCGGCGCAGAGGATGACGCGGGGCGCCCGCCGCCGGTGACCCCTGCGGCGCCCGGCGCGGCCACGGACAGGTAGGTTCTGGGGCGTGAGCGAGAACACCCACGACAAGTTGCCCATCCGGATGCTCCATGACCGTGTGCTGGTCAGGACGGACATCCCGGAGGGCGAGCGCCGCTCGTCCGGCGGCATCCTCATCCCCGCCACGGCGGCGGTCGGCCGTCGGCTGGCCTGGGCCGAAGTGGCGGCCGTGGGGCAGAACGTACGGACCGTGAAACCGGGTGACCGGGTGCTGTACGACCCCGAGGACCGCGCCGAGGTCGAGGTGCGCGGAGTGGCGTACGTCCTGATGCGGGAGCGCGATCTGCACGCGGTCGCGGCCGACCGGTTCGAGGGCTCCGAGGACTCCACGGGCCTCTATCTGTAACCGCCCTCGCACGGCACGAAGGGCCTGGTCCCCAGGGGGATCAGGCCCTTCGCCATGGTCCGGCGCCGGTGTCAGCTCACGGACGGATCACCGAGGGAAGCGCCGGCCGGAACGGGAAGCCGGGGTCGTTGGCCACGGCGTTCTCGGCCCGGCCCGTCTTGCCCGTACCGCCGCTGCCGCCGCCGGTGGACGTACCGCCACCGGGCTCTCCCCGGGACTCTTCTCGTGCTTCGCGGGGCCGGCCGCCGGTGGTGGTCCCGCCTTTCTTCTCGCGGGACAGGTCCTGCGAGGCGTCATGCGTCCCGCCCCGGCGGTGTCCGCGCGGCCGGCCCTCGGTGCCGGGCTCCTCCGCTTCCTGGTCCTGCGTGTCCAGTTCCTCCTCAGGTGGTGTCACATCCTCCACTCCGTCCTGCAGTTGCAGGTCGAACTCCTCCGGAGCGGAGTCCTGGAGGGCGTCCGCCGTGTACTGGCCCCAGATCTCGGCCGGCGCCCCGCCGCCGTTGATCCGGTTCTGGCCCATGGCTCCGTACAGCGCCCTCTGCTGTGCGGTCACCGGGTCGGCGCCCATGATCGCGATCACGGTCGCCAGGTCCGGCGTGTAACCGGCGAACCAGGCGGCCTTGTCGTCCTCCGCCGTGCCGGTCTTGCCCGCGGCGGGGCGGCCGACGGACTGGGCGGCGGTGCCTGTGCCGCCCTCGACGACGCTCTGCAGGATGGAGGTGGTGGTGTCGGCTGCCTCACGGCTGATGGCCTGCTTGAACTTCCGCCTGGGCAGGTCGACGACGGCGCCGTTCTTGCTGATCTTTGTGACCAGCGTGTACATGCTGCGCTTGCCGTGGTTGGCCAGGGTCGCGTACGCCTCCGACATGTCCAGGACACTCGCGGTGGCCGGACCGAGTGCGATGGAGGGCGTCGCGGTCAGGTCGGGAGTGTTCCTGGGCAGGCCGAGGGCGACGGCGGTCTTTCTGACCGTGGCCGGGCCGACGTCCTGCGCCATCTGGGCGTAGACGGCGTTGACGGACCTGTCCGTGGCCGTACTGACGCTGATGGGACCGTACTTGACGTCGTCCTCGTTCGCCGGGGCGTAGCCGGTGGGCCCGTCCGGGCCCTCGACCATGCGCTCGTTGTCGCCGTCATAGATGGTGTACGGGGTGATGGGCATACCGCTCTGGGTCGCGGACTCGTGCTCGACGGCCGCGGCGAAGACGAACGGTTTGAACGTGGAGCCGACCTGGTAGTCGCGGCGGGTGGCGTTGTTGACGTACTGCTTCGTGTAGTCGATGCCGCCGTACATGGCGACGACATGACCGGATTCCGGATGGACGGAGGCGCCGCCCACGCGGACGTTCCGGTCGGCCGCGCGGCTCTCGTCGAGCCGTGAGGTGACATGGTCCTCGACGGCGTCGGTGAGAGCGTCCTGCTTCCTTCTCTCCAGCGTGGTGGTGATCCGGTAGCCGCCGCCGGCCAGCGTGTTCTCGTCGAGGATGTTGTTGCTCGTGAGGTACTCCTGGACGGCCTGCACGACATAGCCGCGCTGTCCCGAAAGACCGACACTGGAGGGCCTGAGCCCACCCGGTTCCGGGAAGTCGATCGCGTCCCTGGCGGTCTCGCTGAGCCAGTCCTCCTTGACCATGCCGTCGAGCACGTAGTTCCAGCGGGCGAGGGCGGCCTCCTTGTTCTCGGGATGCACGACGATGTCGAATTCGCTGGGGGCATTGAGCAGCGAGGCCAGATAGGCGCCCTCGGCCGTGCTGATGTCCCCGACATCCTTTCCGTAGTAGGCCTGCGCGGCGGCCTGGATGCCGTACGCGTTGCGGCCGAAGTAACTGGTGTTGAGATATCCCTGGAGGATCTGTTCCTTGCTCTGTTCGCGATTCAGTTTGATCGCGATGAAGAATTCCTTGGCCTTGCGGATGACGGTCTGTTCCTGGCCGAGGTAGTAATTCTTCACGTACTGCTGGGTGATGGTGGAACCGCCCTGGGTGCCCTTGCCGAGAACGGTGTTCCAGGCCCCGCGGATCATTCCCTGCGGGTCGATGGCGGGTTCGTAGTAGAAACCGCGGTCCTCGGCGGCGAGCACGGCCCGCTGTACGCCCTTGGGCACCTGGGCGAGCTGGATGTTCTCCCGGTTGATCTCGCCGTCGCGGGCGATCTGGGTGCCGTCCTCGTAGAGGTACACATTGGACTGGGCGGTGGCCGCCGCGTTGGCGCGCGGGATGTCGACCACCAGGTATCCGGCGACGAATCCACCGATGAGTGCGAGCGCGCAGAACAGGAACGCGCCCAGCACCGTGCGCCAGGTCGGGAGGAATCTGCGCCGGCCCGTGCGCGCGGGGGACTTTCCCGGTTGCTGGTCCTTGCCGTCCTTGTGTGGTGTCTTCGTCTTCTGGAACTCCTCGGTCTGCTGCGTCGTCTGGGTCGTGTTCGCTTCATCGCCCCGCTCGCCCGGCGGGCTGTGTGCGGGGCGGCCGGTGGCCGAGGGGTCCCGTGGGGCCCAGCCCTGCTGTGGCTCGTCGCTCATATGTTTGGAGACTCCTCGGCCGCGGCCGGTCCTTCGCTCTCCGGCATAACGGTGTCGTATCAGGCGATTCACCGCGCAGCCCCAAGAAACGCTGCGCAGCCCCATGAAACACGGCCAGAAGGGAAGAGAGTCGTCCGCTGCTCGGGCGAGTGCCGCCGGTCGGATATCCGGTCGCGTCGATTGACCCCGCTGGGCTAAGGTCGTGCGCTTTGGTGCCGTGCGCGGGGAGGAGGCTGGGGTGCGGCTGTATCTGGCGGTGGCCGCGGGCGGGTTCCGGCGTTATGCCACGTACCGCGTTGCGACATTCGCAGGCGTGTTCACCAATACCGTTTTCGGCTTCATCGTGGCGTACACCTATACGGCTCTCTGGGACGAGCGGCCGCGGCTCGGCGGTTATGACCTCTCCCAGGCGGTGACCTATGTGTGGGTGGGCCAGGCGCTGCTGATGACCTGCGGCATGATGGGCGGCGGTTTCGAGGACGAGCTGATGGAGCGGATCCGTACCGGAGCTGTCGCCGTCGACCTCTACCGGCCCGCCGATCTCCAGTTGTGGTGGATGGCCGGGGACCTGGGCCGGGCGGCCTTCCATCTGCTGGGGCGCGGGATCGTGCCGATGGTGCTCGGTGCGCTGGCCTTCGATCTGGCGCTGCCGTCGAATCCACTCGTCTGGGTGGCGTTCCTGATCTCCGTGACGTTCGGCGTCATTGTCAGCTTCGCGATCCGGTTCCTTGTCGCGCTGTCCGCGTTCTGGCTGCTGGACGGCGCGGGAGCGGCGCAGATGGGGATGCTGGCGGGGATGTTCTTCTCCGGGCTGCTGCTGCCCCTCAATCTCTTCCCGGGACTGCTCGGCGAGGTGGCGCGGGTGCTGCCCTGGTCGTCGCTGCTCCAGGTCCCGGCGGATGTCCTCCTCGGCAGGCACACCGGCTGGGGCCTGCTCGGGGCCTTCGCCTTCCAGGCCGGCTGGGCCCTGGCCCTGCTGGCCACCGGCCGGCTGCTCCAGTCCGTGGCGACCCGCAGGGTGGTGGTCCAGGGTGGCTGAGGACACGGCGGGGAAGGCATCCCCGAGCCGGCTGGAGGAGCACCCGGCCCGGTGGATTCCGCGCGTGTCGCGGCGGGCGGCGCTCCGGGACGGTCTGCGGGCGTACGGCCTCATCGTCGCGATGTGGACGCGGTCCACGATGGCGTACCGCGCCTCCTTCGCGATGACGGCGTTCGGGAACTTCGCCGCGACCGCCTTCGACTTCGTGGCGATCCTGCTGATGTTCTCCCATGTCGACTCGCTGGGCGGCTACTCGCTGGCCGAGGTGGCCTTTCTGTACGGGACGTCCGGCACCGCCTTCGGTCTGGCCGATCTGCTGATCGGGTCGATGGACCGGCTGGGCCGCCGGGTGCGCGACGGCACGCTGGACACATTGCTGCTGCGGCCCGTGCCCGTACTGGCGCAGGTGGCCGCGGACCGGTTCGCGCCGCGGCGGCTCGGCCGGATCCTCCAGGGGCTGCTCGTGCTGGTCTACGCGCTGTCGGCGGTGGACCTCGACTGGACACCGGTGCGGGTGCTGATGCTGCCGATGATGGTGATCAGCGGGGCGGCGATCTTCGCGGCGGTGTTCGTGGCGGGCGCGGCGTTCCAGTTCTGGGCGCAGGACGCCTCCGAGGTGCAGAACTCGTTCACCTACGGCGGGACGACTCTGCTGCAGTACCCGCCGACGGTCTTCGCGAAGGACCTGGTGCGCGGGGTGACGTTCGTGGTGCCGCTGGCCTTCGTCAACTGGCTGCCGGCGCTCTATGTCCTGGGCCGCGAGGACCCGCTCGGGCTGCCGGACGCCGTCGCGTTCCTGCCCCCGGTGGTGGCGGTGGTGTGCTGCGCGCTGGCCGGAGTCGCGTGGCGGGCCGGATTGCGGTCGTACCGGAGTACGGGGAGCTGAGGAGGTGGAGCGTTCATGAGCACGGATGTCGCGGGACGTACGGACGGTTCGGACTTCATCGAACTGGACGGGATCGAGAAGGTGTTCGACGTGCGGCGCAGAGCGGGTCTGCTGCGACGCGAGAAGCATCAGGTGCGGGCCGTCGACGGCATGAGCTTCCGGGTGGCGCGCGGGGAGATGGTCGGATACATCGGGCCGAACGGCGCCGGCAAGTCGACCACCATCAAGATGCTGACGGGCATTCTGACCCCGAGCGGCGGCCGGCTGCGGGTCGCGGGCATCGACCCGTCCCGGGAGCGTACGAGGCTGGCGCAGCGCATCGGCGTGGTCTTCGGGCAGCGCACCACCCTCTGGTGGGATCTGCCGCTGATCGACTCGTACCGGCTGACGCACCGGATGTACCGGATCCCGGACGCGCGGTTCCGGGTGAATCTGGAGCGCTGCGTCGAACTCCTCGATCTGGGCGAACTGCTGGACGTCCCCGTACGCCAGCTCTCGCTCGGCCAGCGGATGCGCGGCGATATCGCGGCGGCGCTGCTGCACGACCCCGAGGTGCTGTATCTGGACGAGCCGACCATCGGCCTCGATGTGGTCTCCAAGGGCAAGGTCAGGGAGTTCCTGCGGGATCTGAACGCGGAGCGGGGCACAACGGTGCTGCTGACGACCCACGATCTGACCGATATCGAGCAGTTGTGCAAGCGGGTGATGGTCATTGACCACGGCAGGCTGCTGTACGACGGGGCGCTGGCCGGGCTGCACGAGGTGGGCGAGAGCGAGCGGACGCTCATCGTCGACCTGGAGCGGGAACTCCCGCCGATCGAGCTGCCCGGTGCGCGGTCGGTGAAGGTGGAGGGCCCACGGCAGTGGCTGGCCTTCCCGGCGGCGGACTCGGCGGCTCCGCTGGTGGCGCGGATAGCGGCCGGCTATCCACTGGTGGACCTGTCGGTGCGGGAGCCGGACATTGAGGCCGTCATCGCCAAGATGTACGCCGACCGGTCCGCTGTGTGACGCGAACGGCAGGGCCCGGGCACGCGGGCCGGGCGAGATGCCACGCGGGGCCCCGGGAGGCGTCCCGGTGGCGCGGCGAGGTGCCGTGGCCGCTGTTGTCGTGTGCCCGCCAGGGGTGGGGGACAGCCCTTAGGCTGCTGCCATGACGAGTGAACGGCCTGAGATACGCGCCTCCGACGCCGAGCGGGAACGGGTGGCGGAGCGGCTGCGCGAGGCAGTGGCCGAGGGGCGCCTCGACATGGAGGAGTTCGACGAGCGCCTGGAGGCCGCACTCAAGGCGCGCACCCATGGCGAACTGGCGCCGCTGGTACGGGATCTGCCCGCGCCGGGCACCACCACGGATGTGGCGCGGGCCCCGGAGACGGACGGAAGCGACTACGCGGCCCGGACGGGCCGGAGCCAGGCGACGTCCAGGGGCGCCTTCGCCTTCTGGGGCGGCTTCGGGCGCAAGGGGACCTGGACGGTGGGCCGGGCCTTCACGGCGGTCGTCCTCCAGGCGGGCGGCGAGATCGATCTGCGCGAGGCGCGGTTCGAGGACCGCGATGTGGTGATCCGCTGCTTCACCGTGATGGGCGGCGTCCAGGTCGTCGTACCGCCCGACATGGACGTCGAGGTCAGGGGATTCGGTCTGATGGGCGGCTTCGCCGAGACCGGCGAGGCCGAAGGACCGGTCAGTCCGGCCTCGCCCCGGGTGATCGTCACCGGGTTCGCGCTGATGGGCGGCGTCGGGGTGGAGCGCAAGCTCCGAGGGGCGGACAAGCGCCGCCTCAAGGAGGAGCGCAAGCGGGCGCGCCTGGAGAAGAAGGCGCACCGCGAGGAGCTGGACTGACGGAAGGCGCCCCGGGCCGGGCGCCCCGGAGCCGCCGGGACCCGCCGCTCCCGGTCAGAGCTGGGCGGCGGCCCTGCCCTCCAGGGCCTGGAGATCGATGGCCCGGCTCATCGCCCGGTAGCCCTCGTCGCTCGGATGCAGGGCGTCGCCCGAGTCGTACACCGGCCTGAGCCGGTCGGGAGCGTACGGATCGCGCAGCGCCCGGTCGAAGTCCACGACGTCGTCATAGATCCGGCCCGCCCGGATCTCCTCGTTGACCCGGTCCCGTACCGACTCGGTGACGGCGTTGTAGCCCCGGTGCCCGCCGAACGGCGCCAGCGTCGAGCCGATGACGCGCAGCCCGCGCGCGTGCGCCTGGCGCGTGAGCTCCCGGAGTCCGGCCGTGATCTTCTCCGGATCCCTCTCGCGGCCGCGCAGGATGTCATTTATGCCGAGGTCGATGATGACGACCCTGACCCCGGCCCGGTCGAGGACATCACGCCCGAAGCGGGAGATACCGCTGGGGCCGTTGCCGATGAGCGCGGTGTCGGCCAGGACGCGGTTGCCGCTGATGCCCGCGTTGAGCACACCGGTGTGCCGGTCGCGCAGCCGGTCGGCGAGCCAGTCGGGCCAGCGGTGATTCGCCCCGGGGCGCGAACCCTGGCCGTCGGTGATCGAATCGCCGAAGGCGACGATCGCGCCGGGCGCCTCACGATTGAGCACATCGACCGCGGTGACATACCGCCAGGCGGTGGTCGGCTCGGTGTACGCGCTCCCGCCGGGATCCAGCGCCCGGTCGCCGGCGGCGAGGTACGAGGTCTGGAAGGCGCGCGGGTGGTAGGTGACGGGGCCGCCGGACACCGGGGTGTACAGCGTGACCAGCAGATCCCCGTCGTACGGCACGCTCAGCGCCACCGGGTCGCTGACGATCTGCCCGCCGGGCGGCACCGTCACCTCGGGCCGCCCGCCGAAGGCCAGCTCCCGCATCGTCCCGGCGACGGCCTCGGCCCCGCCACCCGGCTCGCCGACGCCGACCGACCCATGGCCGATCAGCAGCGGGACACGGCTGAAGAGATTGGAGAGAGTGACCCGGACACTCGTCCCACCGATGCTGGTGTGCACGACGTTACGGATGGAACGCCCCGGATGGCCCGTCGGAGCGCCTGGTTCGGCCCCGCCGGGCGCGGCGGACCAGGTGCCGGTCCAGCCGGCCGCCGAGGCGGGCGCGGCCGTCCCCACCGGCACCCGGGCCCGGGAGTCCGGCGAGCCGCCGGCCCGCTCCGTGACCGGGCCGGTGTCCAGCAGGCCGAGCCCGCTGACGATGGCGGCACACACCAGGGCCACCACCCCGACAAGCGCCCCGAGCAGGGCGAATCCGTGCCGTCTGGTCATAGCCCCCGTGTCCCCTCACACCCGCGTACAGAACACATCATCCGGCATCGCGGGGGAACTCGGCATCCGCCTCGGGAGTCCACCTGGGAGAGACAATGCGTACGAGTGGGCCACGGGTGGATCTGAGTCACGACGCGGACGCGGACGGGTGGAGCGGATGGAACGCAGGAATCCGGAGAAAACGGCGAAGTCCGGCATGGGGGCGGAGGCCGGCGCGGGCGCCGGGGAGCCGGGGTCTTCCGGCGCGTCCGGCGGGCGCTCGCCGCTGGCCTCGTTCTCGTACACCGCCGCCGACGAGGAGAAGCGGCGCGGCGTCCGCCGCATGAAGACCACCGCCACCGGCCTGCTGCTGCTCGTCGCCGTGATCTACGCGCTCGCCACCTGGGCGAGGGACTCCGGCGTGAGCGGCTGGCCCGGCTATGTCGCCGCGGCGGCCGAGGCCGGCATGGTGGGCGCGCTGGCCGACTGGTTCGCGGTGACGGCGCTCTTCCGGCGTCCGCTCGGGCTGCCCATCCCGCACACCGCGATCATCCCGAACAAGAAGGACCAGCTCGGCGCCTCACTCGGCGCCTTCGTCGGGGAGAACTTCCTCTCCGCCGATGTGGTCAGGGCCCGGCTGCGGGGCCTCGGCATCGGCGGCCGGCTCGGCGCCTGGCTGGCCGAACCCGCCCACGCCGACCGGGTCACCGCGGAACTGTCCACGGCGCTGCGCGGCGCGCTGACCGTCCTGCGGGACTCGGACGTCCAGGCGGTCGTCGGCGAGGCGATCACCCGCCGCGCCAACGCCGTCGAGATCGCCCCGGGCATCGGCAAGACCCTGGACAAGATCGTCTCGGACGGCGCCCACCACCGGGCCGTCGATCTGATCTGCTCACGCGCGCACGACTGGCTGGTGGAGCACGGGGACTCGGTCGTGGACGCGGTCCAGGGCGGGGCGCCGGGCTGGACGCCACGGTTCGTCGACCGCAAGGTCGGTGACCGCGTCTACAAGGAGCTGCTGCGCTTTGTCACGGAGATGCGCGACATGCCCGGCCATCCGGCGCGCGGCGCCATCGACCGCTTTCTGGGCGACTTCGCCACGGACCTCCAGTCGGACTCCGAGACCAGGGCCCGGGTCGAGCGGCTCAAGGGCGAGCTGCTGTCGCGCCCGGAGGTCCAGGACATCATCGCCTCTGCCTGGTCCTCCGTACGCGCCATGATCATGTCCGCCGCCGAGGACGACCGCAGCGAACTGCGCCTGCGGGCGCGGGCCTCGCTGCTGTCACTGGGCAGCAGACTCGCGACGGACGGCCGGTTGCAGGGGAAGCTGGAAGGCTGGATCGAGGACGCGGCCGCGTATGTCGTGTCCACGTACCGAGGCGAGATCACCTCGCTGATCTCGGACACGGTGGCGAGCTGGGACGCCGGTGACACATCCAAGAAGATCGAAGCGCACATCGGTCGTGACCTGCAATTCATCCGGATCAACGGCACGGTGGTGGGCGCTCTGGCCGGTCTGCTGATCTATACGGTCTCGCGCGCCCTGGGCGCGTGACGCACCGGCGGGGGCGGGCCTGGGTGCGTGACGCGCCGGCGAGGCCGGGGTGGGCAGGCCGGGGTGGGTAACGGCCTGGCGACGGCAATCTGATCAGCGGCCAGAACCCCGGCGTGGCTTCGCGGCTCGGGGCCGGCCGGTCCCGGCCGCCGGCGGGCCGCCGGTCAGGAACCGGCTCTGCGGGTGACCGCCCAGGACGCGACCGCGACCCCGCCGGCCACCGCGAACACGGCGGGCCCGGCCCCGACCTTCTTGGCGAGCGGGTGCGATCCGGCGAAGGCGGCGACATACGCGGCGCTCAGTCCGACCGCGGCCTTCGTCCCGCTGCTCCGCTGCCACTGGCGCGCCGCCACGGCCCCGGCGGCGGCCAGCGCGACCCCGCCGAGCGGACGCTTCCTGGTCCACCGCGCGACCCCGTACCCGCCGACGAGCCCGCTCGCCGCCACGGCCGCTGCCGGAATCTCTGCCATCGCTGTCGCCACCTCTGCCGTCTGCAACCGATCTGGACGTCATCGAGCCTAACGACACGCCGCGCCGCGCCCCTCGGGGGCCGCGCCGTATCCGGGCCCGGCGGCAGCCCGATGCCGTACCCCGTCCGGGATGTCTTGTCCGGCCGGTCCGGCGGCGGCCGTGAGCGCTACGGCTCTCCACTCTCCATGGTCATTCGGCCCGCCGGAATGCCCATGGCGGAGGGGACACGGAGGATGGAGGGAGAGGCCGTACACCCGGCGGGCGGCTGTGACGTGGACAGTGGCCGTCCGGGCGAGGGCGGTCCTCCGGCAAGGGCGACAAGGGCGAGGAGAGACACGTGCGCGCGATCGTCGTCCATGAGACGGGTCCGGCCGACGTCCTGCGGCTGGCGGACATCCCGGTGCCCCGGCCGGGCCCCGGGGAGATCGCCATTGATGTCGAGTACGCGGGCGTCGGCTTCGTGGACACGCTGCTGCGCGAGGGAATCGTGCCGATGCCACTGCCGTTTGTCCCGGGCATCGAGGTCACCGGCCGGGTGCGCGGGACCGGCCCCGGGGTCGAGGGCTGGCGCCCCGGCCGGCCGGTGGCCGCGCTCCTGAACGACTTCGGTCGCACGGCGCGCGCCGGCGGCTACGCCGAAGTCGCCGTCGCCGCCGCGGACCTGGCGGTCCCTCTGCCCGACGACGCCGACCTGGCGGCCGTAGCCGCTGCCTTGTCCAACGGCGTCACCGCCTGGATGGCCCTGCACGACCTGGCACGCATCTGCCCCGGCGAGACCGTCCTGGTGCTCGGGGCGAGCGGCGGACTCGGCGGCATCACCGCGGGCCTGGCACGAGTCCTGGGCGCGGGCCGCGTCATCGGCGTACTGGGTACGGACTCGGCGGCCAAGCGGAGCGCGGCGCTGGAGGCGGGCTGCACGGAGGTGATCACGGCCATGGAACTGCCGGACTCTCCGGCCGGACCGGGCCCGGGGCAGGACCCGGAGCGGGACGCGGGGCAGGAACCGGGGCAGGTCCGCGGACTGGGCATCGGGCAGGGGCTCGGACTGGGCATCGGGCGGGGCATCGACGTGGCCGTCGATCCGGTGGGCGGCCATCTCCGCAGCAAGGCGCTCGACGATCTCGCTCCGTTCGGCCGCCTGGTCATCGTGGGCGGCGCCAGCGGAGTCGACGAACCGTTGTCCGGCGACCTGATCTGGCAGGACACCAAGTCGGTCATGGGCCTGAATGTCGACGGCATCGCGCACCTGGCCCCGGCCCGAGTGGCGGACGCCGCGGCGGCGGTGATCCACCTCGTCCACAGCGGCACCCTGCACCAGCCCCCGCCCCATGTCCGCCCGCTGACCCAAGCGGCCGAGGTCCACAGCGGGTTGAAGCACCGGGCACTCCCGGGCAAGACGATCCTGACCCCCGGCGCCCCGTCCTGACGCCCCACCGGCCTGCTGGACGACGCGGGGGCGGGGGCCGACGCGACGGGGAAGGGGTGCGCGCTCGCCCACTCCGCCGGTGTGTGTCCGACAGCGGGGACTACACCCGGCGGTTCCGCACAGCGCCGACGAACCCTGCCCACGCATCACGGTGAAACACGAGCTGGGCTCCGCCGGGATCCTTCGAGTCCCGCACGGCCGCTCCGCCAGCCAGCCGAGCAGCCTCGACACACTCCGTGGTGTTGCCGCCGCTGTGCGAGGACTTGAACCACACAAGGACCTCCGGGAACTGGGCCTGGTCTGCCGGAACCATCACAACTCCTCGCGCACACGCTGCATCATGGCCGATGAGGCAGCCGCCCCCAACGCGTGTGCGCGAAGATAGTCGAACGCAAGCCGGTACCTGTCCAGTTCTTCGTCTTTCTCCATGAAGACGGAGCCCACGTGGAGATCGACGTAGACCACGTCGAGGGATGGTTCGACGCCGCCCAGAATGACGAAGCTTCCCAACGCCGCAGCGTGTGCCCCCTTCGCGAACGGGAGGATCTGCAGGGTGATATGCGGCGATTCGTTGGCTTCCAGGAGGCGGGTCAGTTGCTCGCGCATGACGTGCGGTGACCCGACCACGCGCCGGATCACCGATTCGTCGAGGACCGCCCAGAAGTGAGGCGGCCTGGAACGGCCCAGGATCTCCTGCCGCTTCATGCGGATATTGACGAGACGCTCGACCTCGTCCGGGGCGAGCCGCATCTCGTTAGCCTGCTGGATGGCGGTGTTGTATCCGCGGGTCTGCAGGAGGCCGGGTACATAGACACAGGAGAAGTGGTCCTCCCGTACTGCCTCGTCCTCAAGCGTCAGCAGCAGGCTCATGTCCGCCGGGATGGAACTGGCGAAGGCCCTCCACCAGCCCTGCTGTCTGGCGTCCCTCGCAAGCGCGACCACGGCATTGCGCTCAGCCTCGCTGGCGCCGTACTCGCGGCAGAGAGCATCCACGATGGGCCATCTCACCGGCCCTTCCTGGGTCTCATACCTGCTGACGGTCGCCTTCGATACCCCGACCAGGCGGCCGGCCTCCTCCAGCGTCATGCCTTTGCCCGCCCGCAGTTTCCGCATCATCGCGCCGAGCTGCCGCCGCCGGGTCGTTGTCCTCACTGACATGGGAGCAGCCTTCCATTCCGCTACGGGCCATTCGCTGCCCCAGCCAACAGGGCCACACGGAAGCGACGTTGAGGAACCAGCAGATTCACCCTTGCGATATCGGTGAGAAGTTACATAAAGAGACTTCTCGCTGCCATACTTCAGCGGGATAGCTACGCAGTGTGGTCGTGCAGACACGGCAGGCGCAGTGCCGGCGTGGCGCGGGAGGGAGATTTGGCATGTCCGGGAACAGAGACAGCGGCGTTCAGTGCCGGAGCGTGCTGCCATTTGAGGCCGTGCCGACGGTGGTGCGCGGACTGCGGGGAATGGTCAGGAAACAGCTAACGGAGTGGGCGCTGCAGGTACTTGCCGGAGAAGCCGAGCTGGTCGTCAGCGAGCTGGCGACCAACGTGATCAAGCATGTGGGGGAAGGGGCGGCGGCAACTCTCGTACTGGAGGCGGCCGGAGACCGTCTGCGGATCGAAGTGCATGACAAGAGCGGTGAGCTGCCGGCGCAGATCTCTGCGGGGTGCGACGAAGAATGCGGTCGTGGGCTGCACCTCCTCGCTGGGATGGCCGTCGACTTGGGGGCGGTGCTCACCGCGTCGGGGAAAGCCGTCTGGTATGAACTCTCCGCCGACCCGGAGGAACATCGCCGGCGAGTAGTGCGGGCGGAAGCAGTCCTGGCGCGGTACCGGAGTGCGATCGGTGCGCCGGCGTTACTCCAGGGCTGCTCCGCTCAGCTCCTCGAAGACTCGGCATCCGACCTCATCGCGGACTTGCTGCACTGGGTCGCTGCTCAGGGTGGCGACCCAGACGGTTTGCTCGGCAGAGCGCGGATGCATTTTGAGGCGGAAGCCGGGATCGTATGAGCTGATCAGCTCTGCTTCCGCTGCCACTCGGCGGCGGCGGTAAGGATAAGACCCGCGTCCTCATACAGATGCCTGTGATGGAAGACGGACGCGATGTTGAGCACGGCCTGGGCGTCGCGCCTGCCGGCGCTGGCAAGGACGGTGTCGGCCTCCTCGTTGAGTCCTGCCGTGCGGCAAGCGGTGACGACCGCCGGGAGATCGCGTGAGGGGAGTGTTGTGGCCGCACTCCACAGGACGATGAACGCGTCCCGGTCACGGCCTTCCGAGAGGTAACGGCGCAAGGTGCCGAGTTCGGCCCACGTCTCCTCAATCCTTTCCTCAAGATGTGTTTTGGGGTGCCGGTCCCCGTCCTGGAGGGGGACCGGCACCCTCGTCTGCGCCTGGGCGCCGGAAATCTGGCGTGCGTCGGCATGGTGGTCGGTCTGCTGCGGCTTGCGGAAGGAAGGCTGAACGGTGTGTGAAGCCGGCTCTTCAGGTTGCTGGTCACCAGCGGGGTAGCCAACGGTGCAGCACACACAGTGTTTTTTCAGGGCATCTGCGCGCATTTCCAGCAACGCGCTGAGGGGGTACGGCAGAACGCGCCCGGTCTCCAGGGCATCCTCTTGAACCACCTTGTAGAAACCTTCAAGGAGGTGGGGCTCGGGCACTCGTCCAGCGTTGAGATGGTTGGAGAGCGTCGTCGGCGCCTGGTTCGCGCGTCGAGCGATGTCAGCCTGGGTGCGGCTGCTGCACTCGCACACCTCCCGCAGCGCCGTCACGAACTTCCGGTGAGGCTCAGTGATATCTGGCGGGAGATCTTTGCGGTTCCGGCGTGGTCTGGGCGGCATTGTGATCCCTCTGGGCAGGCGGAGGCGCAGCGATACGCACCTCTGATTCTGCGTCAGTCCGTGACCTCCCGGTAGATGCGGAAGTTTTCCATTCCCCCTCGAAACCCGCTGAACACTGGCGTTAATGCCCGCTCCCGGGCAATGGTTAGGTGCTCGCCGGAGCAGCTTCCGTGGGGGGACCCTCTCGTTCTGGTGTGGCACCTATACCTGTCGCCTGACGTAAGGGGAACGTGATGGCACTGCCGTCGTGGACGGATCCGAAGTACGGAACGATGAAGAGCGCTGCCCTGTGGCTGGTCACTGTCATCGGTGAGGGCAATATCTTCACGAAGGAAGACGTCAAGGCGGCTTTCCCTGGGATCAGCCAGGCTGACCGCCGCGTGCGCGACCTGCGCGATTACGGCTGGCAGATCGACACTCACAGGGAAGACCTGACGCTTGGCCAGCATGAGCAGCGGTTCGTGAAGCAGGGCGCGCCAGTGTGGGAGCCAGGGAAGGCCACTAAGTCGGGCGTCACGGTGACTCAGACGCAGCGCCGCGACGTGCTGGCGAAGGACGGACACCTTTGCCGCTCCTGCGGGATCGCTCCGGGCGAGACCTACGCCGGCTCGTATGAGTCTGCTCAGCTGGACATCGCCCGCCGCACGGTGAAGCAGCCCTCGGGTGGCGAGAAGGTGGAGCTGGTGGCCGAGTGCAATCGCTGCCGTGTGGGAGGACGGGGGCAGTCAACAGACCTCGGAGCTGTGCTGGCAGGCATCGCGGACCTCGGCGGGCTTGAGCAGAAGATGCTTGCCGAGTGGGTGTCCAAAGACAAGCGTGAGTTCAGTGACGTCGAACGGCTGTGGGCTGAGTACCGGTTGCTGCCGGCGGAGTCGCGGGCCAAGGTCCGTGAGGCTCTCGGGCTTCCCGCTTCCTGAACCGGCCCCATGAGGTGGGGTCGCGCTTCGCCGCGGCCCCACCGCGCCATCTGTTGCCCTTGACGCAGTCTGAGGAGAACGAACACACAATGAGTAACACCTTCGGCCGGCCGCCGCTCGCGGCCGAGAACAAGGAACTGGTCGAGCAGCGCCTTAAGGAGCTAGCAGCGGGCTCGGGCCTCCAGGAGACCCTGACAGTCGAGTGGCGTACACGGCCGTTGGTCGTCCAGGTCATTGATATGCCGGTGGAGTCTCTTTACTACAACCCGGGGACGCATCGCATCCGTGCGCAGCGGACCTTTGACCCGGCGAGGGATCAGCTTCTGGATGCCGACCCCTGGACGGACGAGAGCCAGGACTACCTGCGCCACCTGCTCCAGGCCGATCCGTCCGATCCGGCCAAACGGGATAAGGATTTCGAAGAACTCAAGTCGAGCCTCAAGGATTTCAAGCAGAACGATCCCGGCCTCATTACGCGGGACGGCATTCTTGTCAATGGCAACACCCGTGCGGCAGCTCTACGGGAACTGGGCGTCGCTTACATCAGGGTGGGCGTGCTGCCAGATGACTGCACTTGGGCTGACGTCAACGCGGTCGAACTCTCTCTGCAGCTGAGGCACGACACGCGTCGTCCCTACTCCTACATCAACCGGCTGCTGACGATCGAGGAGGAAGTGGGTGCCGGGCGTGATTTGGCGGACATCGCAAGGGGGTTCCGGATCCGCAAGGACACCGCAGCACAGGACCTGTGGGTCCTTTCATGCCTCCAGGATCTGACTGAGCGGTCCAAGTCGGGGCAGGCGCAGCTCCGGCTGATGGACTTCGAGGGCGCTCAGGAGAGGCTCAGGGAACTGCACCGTGCGTACAGCAAGATGTCAAAGGTCAGCATGGAGAAGGCAGACCTGCTGAAGGAGAGCCGGCTGGCCGCGATTGTGCTGGAGTTCTCCAAGACAGACCTGCGTCTTATTGAGGCTGACTTCCGGACACGTTACCTGGAGCAGCGACTGCCGGAAGACCTCAAGGCTGCGCCCGGGGAGACTGCTGAGCGCAAGATTCCTGGTATCAACCGGGCGGTCAGGCCTGCTGTGCCCGGGGTAGCAGCTGCCCGTGCGTTCACCGACACAGTCCTCCGGGCCAAAGCAGTTGAACGAGCCGTCGATATTGTTTCCGCCGCAGAGCACCAGCAGGCCGCAGCGGTATTCCAGCAGGCCCACCGTGCACTTGAAGACGCGCTTGAACCAGCGGGCAAGGACGCCCGCGTACGCAAGAGGAAGCAGGCCGCGCCCGATCGCCTCAATGATGCCTGTCAGGACATCGATCAGTGCATTACGGACATGGCGCTCGCCCGTGCATCACGCAGCCTTGACGAAGAGACATTTGACGAGGCTGTACTCAAGTTGAAGGCCAGCCTGGACAAATTGGCTCACGCTGCTGCCCAGAGTATTGAAGTGCCTGGTGACGGCGTTGCCTGGCTGCTGGATGCACTGCGTCCGGAGGAGTCGTGACCCTGTCGGCAGAACCGTCGCTGCGGATTGGCTTCGATGTGTCGCGCACCAAGGCCGTGCTGCGCGCCGATGAGCCATTGCGGATGGAACTGACCCGCCTGGCCGCCCGCTTCCCCGCGGGCGGCCAGCGTGGCCCGCTCACCCTTGAACTGTCCCTTGACGACTTTCTGGTCGGTATCGACGTCCTCGCTGACTGGCCATACCCGGAGTCTGTCGCCTGGGAGGACGAGCTCCTTGCGCTGGTCACCAGCGTCCTTGATGATGCGGACCAGGCCGAGCAGCGGCTTCTGCAAGAGCCCAGCACGGCCACAGCTCTGGACGATGGCGCGGTCGTAGAGGCGCTAGGCGTGGGCTGGTCGGCAGACCTCACCGATTTCCAGCGAAGGGATATCGCCCGGCTCCTCTCCATGCAGCACGGTGCCAATTTCAGCGTCCCTGGAGCAGGGAAGACACGTGTCGGACTGGCGGTCTATGCGGCCATGCGGGAGAGGGGAGAGGTCCGTCGGCTCCTAGTCGTCAGCCCGAAGTCTGCCTATGAGTCCTGGCTCTTCGAGAGTGGCCAGTGTTTCAAAGAGCCGCCGCTGACGACAGTGATGGAAAAGAGCCCTGATCCCCGGGCTGAGATTCTCGTCGTGAACTATGAGCGTCTGGACAAGTCGCTCACTGCGCTTGCCTCCTGGCTGCGCGCTGTACCTTCGATGATCATTCTCGATGAGGCCCACCGGATGAAGCTCGGGGCGCGGGGGATCTATGGCAGCGCCTGTATGGCCCTCGGCCCGCTGAGCCGGCGTCGGCTCATCCTTACTGGCACGCCAGCCCCGAACGGGGCAAAGGATCTGGAGAACCTGCTGTCGTTCGTGTGGCCTGGCCATGGCCGCCGTGTTGTTACACAGGCTGTCGACGGCGGAGACCTTGCGCATGCCAGTTCCGTACTGCGTCCGCTTTTCACCAGGACAACCAAGAACGAACTGGGTCTGCCGCCCTTTCAGACGCGTATCAGGTATCTGAAGCTGCCGGATCTGCATCGCGAGGTTTACGACGCCCTGGTGGGCCGCTTCACCGCGCGGGCCGAGGCTTCGCGCTCAGATTTCGATGCCCTGGGCAAGGCGATGCTGCGCCTGCTCATGGCGGCTACGAGTCCCGCGCTGCTGGTGGAGGGAGGGAGCAGGTACGAACCCCTGACGTACCAGGTGCCGCCGCTTGAGGTGCCCGAAAACGAGTCGCTGTACTCGCTCATGAGGAATCTTCCGCAGCATGAGCTGTCCCCGAAGTACATGGAAGCCGTCAAGATCGTTGGAGAGAACGCCGCGGCTGGCCGCAAGACCCTGGTCTGGACGACCTTCGTCCGCAGTCTCACGACAATGGAGCGCATGTTCGCGGCGTACCAGCCCGCTGTTGTCCACGGTGGCACGCTCGACCGTGAGGAGCAGATCCGCCGCTTCCGGGAAGACCCGGACTGCCACGTCATGCTGTCCAACCCCGCCACCCTGGGCGAGGGGATCAGCCTGCATCACGTGTGTCACGATGCGGTCTACGTGGACCGGGACTTCATGGCGGGACGCTTTCTCCAGAGCCTGGACCGCATCCACCGGCTGGGACTCGCGCCCGGTACAGAGACACGTGTCACCGTTCTGGCGGTCGAGGGCACCATTGACGAAGTCGTGGCACTGAGGCTTGAGGAAAAGCTGGAATTCATGGGACGGATTCTCGACGATCCGTCCGTGCAGCAACTGGCGGATCTTGAGGAAGAGCCCTCCGCCGCAGCCGGCATGGATATGGCGGACGTCCGTGCACTGCTGGGTCATATCGATGCCATCGCCGCTCGGTGAAGGCACCCGCCGCGCGGCACTGCGCTGGCTTGCGCATCTGCGTATAGCCAGCGTTACCCGCGCGCGGGCGCTTTTCACTCATCACCCCCGATACGCGGACCTCACACCTGCTCAGTACTCTGAGGGGCTGGAGTGGCTGAGACGGACCGGGATGGTGACGCCCTCGGGCCGGCCGGCGGTGGACATCACCGGGAGCGAGTTAGGCGACGGGACAGCGGCCCTTGCCGTGCCCCGGATTCTCTGGAGCCAGGCTGCCGAAGAGGTCAAAGCGCGAATCGGGGCGGCCGGGGAACGGGCTGTGCTGGATTTGCTGCGAAGCAGTGGAGCACTGATGGTCCGGCATGTCGCGTCGATTTCGGATGCCTTTGGATATGACGTTGAAGCCGTTCTGGCCACCGCCAAATCCATGCACGTGGAGGTCAAGTCCACTACGGATCCAACTCGCCTGCTTGTTCACCTCACGCGACATGAGTATGAGGTGATGCGGACCGATCCTGAGTGGGCGATGGTTGCCGTCCTTGTCGGCTGCGACGAGTGCGCGCTGAGTGTGGCGGACGTCTGTCGCGAGTGGCTGCTTTCAGCTGTCCCTGAGGACCGGTCCAGGAACGGCCGCTGGGAATCCGCCCGGCTCGTTGTGCCGCCTCATGCGCTGACAGCAGGCTTGGACGCAGGTCATGGACGGAGGCTGCTGCCGGCCCGTTCGGTCTCCACCCGGTCTGTGTGGGGGATGCGGTCCTCCGCCGTGGTCTCCGCCTGAGTCAGTGCATGGGCGAGGCTCCGGCCGACTGCTTCGGCCACTGGCGGCGGGAACGCGTTGCCCACTTGCCGGTACGCCGATGTCTTCCGGCCGGAGAATCTCCAGTCGGATGGGAAACCCTGAAGCAGCGCCATCTGCCCGATGGTCAGCCTCACAGGCAGCGATGCCCCCGGCAGTGGTAGTTCATCAGCGACGCTGGAACCGTTGATGCCGAGCTGTGCCCAGGCGCGGCGCGCGCGGGAGGGCCCCAGGTCCGCGCCGCCGTGCCGGCGCGACCCGCCGCAGAGGGTCGGTGCGATACGCATCGCCTCGTCCGCCCACTGACGGGCGAGTTCCCAGCCCTTTGAGGCCATCGACTCGTACAGAACGCTGCCGACCCCGGGGGCTGTCTCGGGGCAGGAGGTCGGCTCGGGCCAGCGGAAAGCCGCGAAGGCGTCAGGGCGCATGGCGATGAGGACTGCACGCGGCCGTAGCTGCGGAACTCCGTAGTCGCAAGCACGAAGCAGGCGCCAGCTCGTGCGGTAGCCCTGGGCTGCCAGTCTGCCGAGTACCTCCCCCCTGTAAGACGCGAACTTGCCCTGCAGGATGCCCTTGACGTTCTCTACCATGACCGCCGTCGGCTGAAGACGTGCGGAAAGATTTAACAGGGTGGGAAAAAGGTCGCGTTCATCGACCGCGCCGAGTTGCTTGCCCGCCAGGGAGAACGGTGGACAGGGCACCCCCGCGGCCAGCAGCCCGACGGTCTTGTCAGTGGAGCGGAGACCGCCTTCCGTGAGGTCCCGCACATCTGCCGGTACAACGTTCCAGTTGGGGCGGTTTGTGCGAAGGGTGTGGACAGCGTCGGTATCCAGTTCGACGAGAGCCGTGTGTCTGAAGCCGGCGCGCTCAAGCCCCAGCGCCTGGCCTCCTGCTCCGGCACAGAGCTCAATGCTGGTGAGGCTAGGGACGCGGAGCAGATGAGTGGCTGATTGCATCGTGTAGGTGCCTCCCGTTATCAGACTGTGGGCGACGAATGACGTCGGCTGCAGCTTGCCGCCACTTGCCGCGGCATGTGGCGGCAAGTTACTGTTCCCCCTCGAATTGATCATTGCTAGCGAACGTGTTCGAGTGGAGTACTTGATGTCGACCCCTGATCTGGACTGGCGCGACACCGGGCTGGGTACGCGGGTCCGCGTGGCGTTGTGGCTTCGCGATGAGATCGGCGTGGGCGGAACTTTCTCCAAGGCGGCCCTGCGTGCGGCCGTCAGCGGGGCTGAGCAAGTCGACCGCCGTATGCGTGATCTGCGGCCGGCAGGCTGGGTCATCAGGACGAACCGGGACATGCCGAGCCTTCAGCCGGACCAGTTGTATCTGGAGGAGATGGGACTTCCCGTCTGGGACCAGGAGCACCGGGCCGCCGGTCTGCGTCAGATCAGTGCGAGGACCCGGCGCTTCGTTTATGAGCGGGACGGGCACATGTGCCGACGCTGCGGTATCGGTGCCGCCGAGGCCTATGCTGACGACCCCGGCTCGCATGCCCGGCTCACTCTTGGTCATGTGAACCCCCACGCTTCAGGCGGCGGTGCCAACGCGGAAGACCTCGTTACTGAGTGTTCTCGGTGTAATGAGACGGTGCGGAACCTGACCGGTGTCCAGATGAGCCGGACGCAGGTGTGGGACCGGGTGAGGGAACTCCCCGTCCGGAACAAACGCGAGCTGCTGGCGTGGATGACGGGCGATGTCCGGCCGCTGAGCCCGGCCGAGCAGGCGTGGGGCATGTACCGGCAGCTACCGGCGGCGGTGCGGGACGAGATGAAGCGCGACCTTCGAGAGCTGCTTCAGTCCTGACCGCCGAGGGCGGCAGGGGGCCGAAAATCGGTGTTGGCGACTCAAATGGCAGGTGAACGCCGACTGTCAGCGGTGCCTGGGATACTTTCTGATGTCGGTAGTGTGTGCTGAGGCCAGCCCCTCGGCTGGTTCCTCAGCAACTCTGCGACACTTACGTGTTCGTTTTGAGTCAAGCCAGGAGAAGCCGATGGGTTCCAGTCATCACGAGTTGACCGTGATCGAGATCTGCGCCGGAGCGGGCGGTCAGGCTCTCGGACTGGAGAAGGCAGGCTTTGAGCATCTTGTCGCAGTTGAGATCGATGAGAATGCTGCGAAGACGCTGGAGCTGAATAGGTCCTGGGAGGTGAAGCGCGGCGACGTCGCCGATCCCGACACGTGGGACCACACGCTTCCCGAGTATAAGAACCTTTCTCTGCTCGCTGGCGGTGTGCCATGCCCTCCGTTTTCTATTGCGGGCAAGCAGCTAGGCGCGACCGATGAGCGTGATCTCTTTGCGTGGGCCGTGGAGCTCGCTGGAAAAATGCAGCCGCGGGCACTCATGCTGGAGAACGTCCGGGGGCTTTCCGCTCCACGCTTCTCCGCCTATCGCCAACACGTGAAGGACCGTCTCGAAGAGCTGGGTTATTGGTCGGACTGGCGCCTCCTGCACGCGGCGGACTTTGGGGTTCCGCAGCTGCGGCCTCGGTTTGTCCTCGTCGCTTTGAAAGATGAAGATGTCCCATGGTTCCACTGGCCTGAAGAGAAGAGGACGGATAAAACAGTCGGATCTGTTCTGCGCAAAATGATGGCGGAGAACGGATGGCCGGGCGCCGACGCGTGGGCGGATAAAGCGAATGATATTGCCCCGACAATTGTCGGGGGTTCAAAGAAGCATGGCGGCGCAGACCTTGGCCCAACGCGCGCTAAGCGCGCCTGGTTGGAGCTAGGGGTTGACGCCATGGGCGTCTGGGACGAAGCGCCCGGACCGGAGTTTGCCGAGGATAAGCCCCCCAGGCTGACGGCCGATATGGTTGCTGTATTGCAGGGCTGGGATCCGGCCGAGGGATATGAGTGGAAATTCCATGGCCGTAAGACAAGTAAATACCGGCAAATCGGAAACGCTTTTCCGCCGCCTGTGGCTCGCGCTGTCGGAACGAGCATTGCTAATGCGCTGAAACATGAGGGCCTGAAACGCGACCGGGAGACCGTGGAATCCGAGGTTATGCACGATACTCTTTACCGGGCGTTGCGTAACGTAGGCAAGTTTGCGACGGTTTCTCAGCTCCAGAAGGCGGCCGGCGAAAAACTGGAACCCGAAGAGTTTGAGCGCCGCCTGGCGCAATTGGCGCGTGACTTCGTTATCGAGCACGTAGAGCAGGGAGAAAGTCGAGCATATCGTCTCGCCGGTTTCAAGGGATTCGTCGGACAGGAAGACCATGAGCGGCACCTGAAATTCGCCGAAATGCGCGCCAAGATTAGCTAGGTTATGGCCGATTGATCCCTGCTCGGTCTATTTAGGCGCACAGAGTTCTCGATGGAAAGGGCGCAATCTTCTGGAGGCTCATGCTCCCAGAAACGAAGTACTATCCATCCGGCCTCAGTGAGCTGGCGATCGGTATCACGATCGCGGGCGATATTTCCTGCCACCTTTTCTGACCAGTAGCCCGAGTTAGTCTTTGGTGGCACGTAATGCTCAGGGCAGCCATGCCAATAGCAGCCATCGATGAACACTGCAACCTTCGCCGGACGGAACACCATATCGGCCGTCCGGCGAAGACCTGGAAGCGGCTTGGCGGCGACTCTGTAGCGCAGCCCTTGTGCATGTACCAGCCGCCGGATCAGCCTCTCAGGCTTAGTGTCCCTGCTCCGGATCGCTTGCATGTTGCGTCGTCGTGCAGCCGAAGACGCCCACGATCCGTCCGGTGCCACCCAGGCTGCGTCGTCCGTCATGCGCCTCTCCTTATCTTCAGCGGTCACTTATCAGGACTCTGTCTCTCCGGTGAGTCTGGGGAGACGCGGTCCCGGTTCGTGCTGATCTTTCGGTTCGGCTAGAACCCATGATCTGCCGTCGAGTTCAACGCTCGGGCGGTTGGCATGGTGGGGCTTGAGCTCGGCCACGCGGAAGCTGACGAACTCGCCTCTCCGAGGAACGCACGCTCCAAGCCGTCGCGCTATATCCTGGTGCTTACTGTAAGGACCAGCGATGAGAATGCCCTCTTCGCGAAGCACTGTGCGCGCCCGGCCCGTTCCCTCGCGGAGGCGGGCCATGTAGTCGAGCTGTTGCGCTGCTGTACGGACCGCGCCGCGCCCGATGGGTTTGTTCTGAATCCTCCGGAACAGTTCGATTACCCGGGCCTGACCTTTGTTCTTCCCCTTAATGAGGATCTGAGAGCGTATGGCGGGCGGAAGGTGCAGGAGTACGTTCTCGGGAAGCTCGGCTTTGTGCCAGAGCCAGGAAATTCTATGCCGATGTCTGGCCTTGACGGTCAGTTTTTTGTCGCGATTGGACCCTTGATTCAGCCAGTCCTCTTGTATGCGGAGCAGGCCCGCACTCCAGCTGCTGGCATAGTCGTCAGCGGTGACGAGCAGACACAGGTGACCTATCGCTTCGGGTGGAATCATCCAGCCGCCAAAATCTTGGGAGAATTTACAATCGACTTCGATGCCGCCGATTTGGTAGTCCATTGCTTTGCCATCGGCGAAGTTAAATTCTCTATGCAGGTTGATTTCCACCAGAGAGCCTGCGTGAGTCTTCTCTGTCTGCCGTAGATCCTTCCAGTCATACCTACCTGTGGCCTCCCCGTTGAGTAGCTGGTCGATGGTGTCCCGCAGTACTGCAGCGAAACGGCTTCCCGTCGGGTCGAGCGACAACAAGTATTCACGCACGATTTTGAGCTCGTCGTCTTCTGCTGCAGCCGCTTCCGATGAAATATTGGCGGCTGCAGAAAAATCCAAAGGAAGCAAGGGGGAACCTCATGTGGATGGAAATTCGGTTACGGTAACTGCCCGGAACGGTAACTGCCCGGAACGGGTGAAATTGGTGACTTAGGAATCGATTGAGTTATTGTGCGCGTTTTCTGCGATAGCCGAGGTTGGGCGGATGGCAAAGGAAAAGTGTGGAGCTTCCAATCCGAGTGCTGCAGGGGGGCGCGGATAGGTGGCTGAATACAACTAACTCGCCCCCCAGTGCTGCTTCCCGGAACGCCCGGCGGGACTCACACCTGCTCTACGCCACCCCGTGGCACTCCCGGTACGCCTTGCCCGAGCCGCACCAGCAGGCCGCGTTGCGGGACGGGGGCCAGGGTGTGGCCCGGCCCCGGGCCGCGAGGGTGGTGGCGTACTGGGGGAGCAGGCTGGCGTCGGAGGGGGTGGTGGCCTCCGAGGCGGCGAAGGCTTCGTACGAGGGGACGGTGCCCGTGACGACGCCCAGGTTGGGCGTGCCCGTGGAGGCGAGGTCCCGCAGGGACGCCTCCAGTTGGGTCAGGTGCGCCTCGTGCGAGGGATATTCGGCGGCCAGGGCCGGGTACGCGGCCAGGAGTTCGCTCAGCTCCGCTTCCGGCCAGTGGAGCACCGCGACTGGGAACGGGCGGGACAGGGCCGTGCGGTAGGAGCCCAGTTCGGCGCGGAGGCGGGTGATCTCGGCCTGGAGTTCCGCCGGGTTGTCGGAGCCCAGGGCCCAGAGGCGCTTCGGGTCGTGGAGTTCGTCCAGCGGCACATCCGCCTTGTGGAGGCGGTCGGCGAGGCCGTCCCGGGCGTCGTGGTCGAGGCCGAGCAGACGGCGGACGCGGTGGCGGCCGGCGAGGAGGGACTGGATCGGGTACGAGACCTCCTCGTCGGGCGAGAGGAGCAGGTCCAGGGCTGTGGTGAAGGAGTCGTGCGCGGCTTCCAGTTCGTCGTGGGACTCCAGGGTCTCCGCCACGATCTCCCACGGGGCCGGGTCCAGCGGGGCCGCGGCGCGTACCCCGTCGATGATCGCGTGTGCCTCAGCCTCGTGGCCGTACTCCCAGAGGTTGGCCGCCTTCAGCGCCTTCACCAGATGGGGGCGTTCGGGAGAGGCCGCGAGGAGGGTGTCGTAGAGGCCGGTGGCCCGGTCGCGGGCGCCGGCCAGTTCCAGATGGGCCGCGGCCTGGAGGAGCAGGGGCTCGCGATCTTCCGGGTACTGGGCCGCGGTGCGCAGCAGGCGCTCGGCTTCCGTGGTGTGGTCGGCAGGCATGTCGGGGCGCATGATGCACACCGTACTGCTGTACGGGGGCCCCGGCGGGGGGTTGCTTCGGCTCCGGTGGGTTACGGTCCGGGCCGTACGGGGTGAGGGTGGCGCGGCCCGCTCCGGCACCTCCGGCCAGCACCCCCGGCCGGTGCGCCTCGCCCGCGGCGATCACGGGGCAGCGCTTAGGGTCCTGGTGTGCTCAGACACCGACCCCATCTGCTCTGGCTGCTGTTGCCCTTCGTGCTGTTCCTGGTGGCGCCGCCCTGGGTGAACCGGGTGGAGCCCGTCGTCCTCGGGCTGCCCTTCCTCTCCCTGTGGCTGCTCGGCGCGACGCTGGTGACCCCGGCCGCGGTGTGGCTGGCCTACCGCGGCGACCGGCGGCTGTCGGCCCGGCGGCGGGAGGGCGCGGGGTGAACGCGGCGGTCGCGACGACGATCTTCGGCGTCTTCATGGTGGGGACCGTCGCACTCGGGCTGTTCGCGGTGCGCGGACGTGGCGGCGGAGGCGGACTCGCCGAGTGGTCGGTGGGCGGGCGCAGCCTTGGCGCCGTCTTCATCTGGGTGCTGATGGCGGGCGAGAGCTACACCAGTTTCAGCTATCTGGGCGCGGCCGGCTGGGGCTACAACTATGGCGCGCCCGTGCTCTATGTGGTCGCCTATATGTCCTGCGGCTACGCGGTCGGCTATGTGGTCGGACCCATGGTGTGGAGCTATGCACGGCGCCATAATCTTGTGGGGATTACCGATATGGTCGCCCACCGCTTCGACCGGCCCTGGCTCGGCGCCGTGGTGGCGTTGCTCACGACCGTTTTTCTGCTGCCGTACATCCAGCTCCAGATCACCGGCATGGGTGTGGTCGTCTCGACCATCTCGTACGGCGCGATAAGCCTCAACTGGGGATATTTCATTTCCTTCGCGGTGACCACCGGCTTTGTGGTGGTGAGCGGACTGCGGGGCAGTGCCTGGGTGTCGGTGCTCAAGGACGTCCTGGTGATCGGCACCCTGGGGTTCCTGGCCGTCTATGTGCCGCTGCACTACTTCGACGGCTACGGGCCCCTGCTCGACCGGCTGGTGGCGGAGAAGCGCGAGTGGCTCACACTGCCAGGCCATGGCGGCAGTGGTCTCGGCGGCGCGTGGTTCGTCACCACCTCGCTGCTGAACGCGCTGACGGTCGTGATCTTCCCGACCACCGTCGCCGGGTATCTGGGCGCGCGGAGCGCCGACGCGCTGCGCCGCAACGCGATCTGGCTGCCCGCCTACAACGTGCTGCTCTTTGTGCCGATGGTGCTGGGCCTGGCGGCGCTCTTCGTCGTCCCGGGCCTGGCCGGCGCCGATTCGAACCTCGCCCTCTTCACGCTTGTCGTCGACTCGCTGCCCGCCTGGGCGGTCGGGATCATCGGGGTCGCCGCGGCGCTCTCTTCGGTGGTGCCGATGGCCGTGTTCATGCTGGTGATCGGGACGATGTGGGGCCGTAGTGTGCTCTCGCTCGTGCCGCGCTGGAAGACACGGCAGAAGGGCGCCGCGCAGGTGGTGGTCGTCGCCGCCGGCACGATCGCGCTGATACTGACGTACGCCGCGCCCAACACCCTCGTACGGCTCTCCCTCATCTCGTACGAGGGCATGGCGCAGCTTCTCCCCATACTGCTGCTTGGTCTTGTGTGGCGGCGGCTCACCCTCGCCGGGGCGCTGAGCGGGCTCGCGGTCGGTGTGGGTGTGGTGTGCGCACTGGTCTTCACCGGACACGACCCGGTGTGGGGCATAAACGCCGGGATCGTGGCGCTCGCCGCGAATCTGGTGGTGGCGCTGGCGGTGACCTACGCGGGACCTGCCGACCGCGACACCCGGCCGGACCGGGACGTGCTGGCGCGCGATCCGCTCCTCGACGATGCGCCCGACGGAAACCCGCCCGACGGAAACCCGCCCGACGGCGATCTGCCCGGCGCTGCTCCGGCAGGGGGTGACGCGGACGGCGGCGCTCCGGACCGCAGTGCTCCAGACGGCGACGATCCGGACGGCGACGATCCGGTGGGCGGTGTCCGCCCGGCGACGGTCTGATCCGTCCCCGGCCTGATCCGTCCCCGGCCACGCTCAGGGCCGTATCCCGCCGCCTCCCGCGCCCGCGGCCCCTACAGCGGGCGGAGAGCGATCGTGTATAACGGCTGAAGTGGCTTTTGTCGTACAGAAGTATCGGCAGCCACGCCGGGAGCACCACAGCACGCGGCCCCGGCACCGACGAGCGAGGCACGACAGCGACAGGAGGGGCAGGCCATGGTCCGCAGCGCGCTGCGCCTGCTGCGCCCGGTCGGGCTGCTGCTCTTCCTGCTCACCGAGGTCCTGCTGATCGACGCGGGCAGCCTTTCCGCCGCCGTGGCGCTCGCCGCCACGGCCGCCGCGGGCTCCGCGCTCGGCGTCTGCGCCGTCATCATCGCGCGCTCCGTGCCCGCTGTGCCGCATCACCGGGTACGGACGGCCATCCGCGACCGCGAGCAGCGCACCGCCTTCCTGCCCCAGCGAGATCCCGACGCATCGGGCCGCACCAGGCCCCGAGCGCCCGGCCGTCGGCTGCCGACGGCCGCGTAGGGGCACTCCTCTCCGTTCCCGGAGCCCCGTACTCCGTACGCCTGGTTCTCCGTGCCCCGCGCGGGCCGTCACGCCGCGTTGTCTCCCGGCCGCGCTCCCGGCGCGGGCCGGCGGTTCCCACCGCCGTGCCCCCGCGTCCGCCGCGGCCGATCCGGCACGACGAGACCCACGGAGGGCTCACCATGTCCGTTTTCGCCAACCTGGTCGGCAACCTCGCGGACCTGCTCCAGCCGCTGTTCCACAACGGCGCCGCAGCCGCGGCGATCATCCTTTTCACCGCCTGCGTACGGCTCGCGATCCACCCGCTCTCCCGGGCGTCGGCCCGCGGCCAGAAGGCCCGTACCAGGCTCGCGCCGCAGATCGCCGAACTGCGCGAGAAGCACGCCAAGAACCCCGAGCGCATGAAGAAGGCGCTCATGGAGCTGCACGCCGCGGAGAAGGTCTCGCCGCTGTCGGGCTGCCTGCCGAGCCTGCTCCAGATGCCCGCGTTCTTCCTGATGTACCACCTGTTCTCCAGCCGGCGGATCGGCGGCGAGCAGAACCAGCTTCTCGGCCACTCCCTGTTCGCCGCGCCGCTCGGCGAACGCTGGACGGACGCGCTCGCGCACGGCGGGGTCTTCGGGGGCGCGGGGCTCGTGTATGTGGCGCTCTTCGCGATCGTCGCCGGCGTCGCCACCTTCAACTTCCGGCGCACGAAGCGGCAGCTCGCGGCGGCGCCCGCGATGCCCCCGGGCCCCGACGGACAGCAGATGCCGGGCATGGGCGCGATGACGAAGATGATGCCGCTGCTCTCCTTCGCCACGCTGTTCACCGTCGCCGTGGTGCCGCTGGCAGCCGCGCTGTACGTGGTGACCAGCACGACCTGGACGGCGGCCGAGCGCTACTTCCTCTACCGGGACCTGCCGGTCGCCGGGGTACTGGCGACGGCCGCCTGAGGATCCACGAAGTGAACGGGGCTTGCAGAGTGATCCGATGTCTTGGAGGATCGCCAAGGCTCCCGATGGCCGCGCCCATCGGCCGGCCCACGCTCGATCCAGAGGGAGACAGAGACCATGAAGCTGTTGCGTGTCGGTACGGCGGGGGCGGAACGCCCCGCGCTGCTCGACGAGGACGGGGTGACCGTCCGGGACCTGTCCGGGCTGGTCAGGGACATCGACGGCGACCTGCTCGCCGACGATGCGGCCCTCGACCGGATCAGGGCGGCTGCCGTCGCCGGTGAGCTGCCCGTGCTCGACGGGGCCGCGTCCCGGATCGGCCCGCCGCTCGGCCGGATCGGCAAAATCGTATGTATCGGTCTGAACTATCACGACCATGCTTCGGAGACCGGTGCGGAGATTCCGACCGAACCGATCATTTTCTTTAAGGCTCCGGACACAGTGGTCGGACCTGATGACACCGTTCTGGTGCCCAGGAACAGCCGTAAGACGGACTGGGAGGTCGAGCTCGCGGTGGTCATCGGGCGCACCGCCCGCTATCTGGACTCGGCGGCGGACGGGCTCGCGCATGTCGGCGGATACGCGATCTCGCACGATGTCTCCGAGCGGGAGTTCCAGATCGAGCGGGGCGGCACCTGGGACAAGGGCAAGAACTGCGAGACGTTCAACCCGCTGGGCCCCTGGCTGGTGACGGCGGACGAGGTGCCGGACCCCCAGGCGCTGTCGTTGAAGCTGACGGTCAACGGCGAGGTCAAGCAGGACGGGACGACCGCCGACCAGATCTTCGGCGTCGGTGAACTCGTGCGGTACGTCAGCCAGTTCATGACGCTGTATCCGGGCGATGTCATCAACACCGGTACGCCGGCGGGGGTGGCCCTGGGCCAGCCGGAGCCAAAGCCCTATCTGCGGGCCGGCGACGTGGTCGAGCTGGAGATCGAGGGACTCGGCGCGCAGCGCCAGGAGTTCAAGGACGCGTAGCTCTCGCCGGGAAGCGGGCCGGGTGGTACGGGCCGTCGGCCGTACCACCCGGCCCCTGGCCCCTGTCCGGTCGGTCGTCGCGGCCCGGGCCGACCGACCGGACGGGACCTCAGCCGCGCAGCCGCTCCAGCGCCTCGACCACCATCGCGTGGTCCTCGGCCTGCGGAAGCCCCGAGACCGTGACCGTGCCGATGACTCCCGCGCCCTCCACCGCGATCGGGAACGAGCCGCCGTGGGCCGCGAAGACATCGGGGTCCAGGCGCGAGGACTCCTCGAAGGTGGTGCCCTTGGCGCGGAAGCGGCTGCCGACCAGGAACGAACTCTCGCCGTACCGCTCCACGACCCGCCGCTTGCGGTCGATCCACGCGTCGTTGTCCGCCGACGAGCCCGGCAGCGCGCAGTGGAAGAGCTGCTGTCCGCCGCGGCGGATGTCGATCGCCACCGGTGCCCGCCGCTCGCGCGCCAGCTCGACCAGCAGACCGCCCAGCGTCCAGGCGTCGTCGTAGCTGAAGTGGCTCAGGACCAACCGTGCTTCCTGCGCTTCGAGTTCGGCCACACTGACCGCCGGGACGCTCATGCCAGGACCTCCAGAGTGACCGTGCGGCCTTCGCGGGCCGAAAGCTTCGCCGCCTCCAGGACATCGAGGGCCGCCGCGGCCTCGTGCGCCGTCACCGGCGGCGCGGTGCCCTCGCGCAGCGCGGTGGCGATGCCCGCGTAGTAGGCCGGGTAGTCGCCGGGCTCCGTCTCGACCGGGCTGCCGCCCCCCGTCAGCGGCGACTCGCCCGCGCCGATCCGGCCCCACAGCGACTCGGGCTCCACGCCCCAGCGCGCCTCCGTGCCGGGCCGCTTGCCCTCGCGCAGATCCGCCTCCTGCGGATCCAGGCCGTACTTCACATAGCCCGCCGCCGAGCCCAGCACCCGGAAGCGCGGGCCGAGCTGCGCGGTGGTGGCGCTGGCGTAGAGATGGGAGCGGACGCCGTTCGCGTGGGTGATCGCGACAAAGGTGTCGTCGTCGGTCTCGGCGCCCGGACGGCGTACGTCGGTCTCCGCGTAGACCCGCACCGCCGGGCCGAACAGCACCAGCGCCTGGTCGACGACATGGCTGCCGAGGTCGTACAGCAGCCCGCCGATCTCCTCCGCCGCGCCCGACTCGCGCCAGCCGCCCTTGAGCTGCGGACGCCAGCGCTCGAAGCGCGACTCGAAGCGCTGTACGTCGCCGAGCCGGCCGGTCTCGACGAGACGGGCCAGCGTGCGGAAGTCGTTGTCCCAGCGGCGGTTCTGGAAGACGGAGAGCAGCAGCCCGCGTTCCTCGGCGAGCGCGGCCAGTTCGCGCGCCTCGGCGGCGCTGCCCGCGAGGGGCTTGTCCACGACCACCGGCAGACCGGCCCTGAGCGCGGCCGTCGCGATCGGGACATGCGTCTTGTTGGGCGAGGCGACGACGATCAGGTCGAGCTCGCCGGCCCGCTCCCACAACTCGTCCGGCGAGGCCGCGAACCGCACGTCGGGGAACTCGGCCCGCGCCTGCTCCCGGCGCTCCGGGGCGGAGGTCACGACCGTGTCGAGAGCGAGGCCCCCGGTGGCGGCGATCAGCGGGGCGTGGAAGACGGAACCCGCGAGGCCGTAGCCCACGAGCCCGACGCGCAGAGGGGTTCCGGTATCAGTCATACGTCCACTTAAGCAACGCTGTTGCCAAAGTGCAAGAGCGGTGGAGAATGGCGGACATGGCGGATCTGTACAGGAGCAACGCAGGGCAGGCGCGCCGAGCGGCGCAGGCGGGGGCCAATCTCCCGGTGCTGCGCGGACACAACGCGGCACTCGTGCTCGATCTGCTGCGTGCGGCGGGTGAGGGCGGCATCAGCCGGCTGGAGCTCGCCGAGCGCACCGGGCTCACCCCGCAGGCCGTCAGCAAGATCACGGCCCGGCTGCGGACGGACGGGCTGGCGGCGGAGGCCGGGCGCCGCGCCTCCACGGGCGGCAAACCCAGGACGGTGCTGAAGCTGGTCCCGTCGGCCGCGCACGCCGTGGGCCTGCACCTCGACCGGGACGAGCTGACGGCGGTCCTGGTGGACCTGGCCGGCGCCGCGGTGGCCGTACGGACCGCGCCGCTCGACCTCGGTGCGGGGGCCGAGCGGGTCGTCGGAGCGGCGGCGGCACACGTGGCGGCGGTGCGCACGGGGTCGGACGGGGCGCGGGCGGGTGCGGTGCCCCAGGACACGGCCCCGGGCACCGGCGGACTTCTCGGCGTCGGTGTCGCGATGCCGGGTCCGCTCGACCATGCCACCGGTGTGCCCCGGCGGGTCACCGGCTTTCCGCAGTGGGACGGGTACCCGCTGCGTGATGCCCTCGCCGCCCGCCTCGGCCTGCCCGTCGTACTCGACAAGGACACCAACGCCGCCGCCCTCGGCCTCTCCCTGCGCGATCCCGGCGACTCCTTCGCGTATCTCCACCTCGGTACGGGACTGGGAGCCGGACTTGTCCTCGGCGGCGCCCTCCACCGCGGCGAGCGCACCGGAGCGGGCGAGTTCGGCCACCAGGTCATTCAGCTCGACGGGCCCGAGTGTGACTGCGGCAACCGGGGCTGTGTCGAGGCGCTCTGTCTGGCGGCGGTCGCCCGTGGCGACCTGGCGGAGGCGGCGCGGGTGCTCGGCACCGGGGCCGCGAACCTCGTCGGCCTGCTCGACATCGACCGGGTGCTGCTCGGCGGGCGGACGATCGCCGCGCACGAGAAGTGTTTTGTACGAGGAGTGGGCGCCGAGGTCGCCGCGCGCGCCCCGGACGCGGTCGTCCCGGTGACCGCGGTCGGCGGTGGCGCGCATGTGGTCGCGGAGGGCGCGGCGCAACTGGTCCTGGCGCCGGTGTTCGGCCACCGGCGGGGCCCCGAGCCCGCCTGACGAGCCGGCCTGACGCGAACCAACTGGGCTACCGGGCGGGCCGGGCGGCTGAGGCGGTGAGCCCGGCCGGGGGACCCGGTCACGGTCGGGCGCTGCCGCCAATGGGGTGCATTCATCTGATTTTTAGACCATTCGAGTCCATGGTCCCCTGCGACGGCCGTCCACGCGTGCCAGTGTCGTGAGTCCGGTGCGGCTCTTCCGGCCCCACCGGAAAACGCCCTCCCGCTTCCGCGACCAGCAAAGGCCGAGCGAACATGCGACTTCGTCATGCTCTGGTGATCGGAGCCACCGCGGTCACCACCCTGGCGCCGGTGGTACTGCCCGCCGCGCTGCTCGCGCGGGCGTCGGCGGCCCCGGCGGCGCCCGCGACGTCCGTTCCCGAGGCCGTGGACGTCCGATGGCGGGCGGGCGGCGCCGATGCCGGGCGCGCGGCCCTGTCAGGACCGGTGCCGGGCGCCCAGGTCCGGCCGGTGTGCGGCAAGGCGCCGGCCCGCGGCTTTCCGATCGAGACCCGTATCCATGGCGGCCCCGTCGCCTATCGGCCCGGCGGCGACGCCGGGCACTGGTATCTCGATCTCACCAACACCAGCGCCGAGGCGTGCCGTGACATCCATCCCGTTGTCGTCCTCACCGACCGGGACCGGGTGCTCGGCACCTCCCAGGTGAAGCTGGAGATCTCGGACGACGAACGGCGCTGGCGGACGATGTCGCTGGAGAAGTCCGACGAGGACGAGGTCATCGGGGTGCTCGACGACGGCTCGCCGGGCTTCGCCGTACCGGCGGGCCGGACCGTCACCGTCCGGGCGCGGCTCTCCTTCGCACCGGGCACGCGCTCCAACGAGATCGTGGTCAGCGCCGCGACCGTGCAGCGCCGGGGTGCCGACGGCGACTGGGTCGGCGTCTCCAACGACTACCGTTTCGCCGTCGACGGCGGGACCACGAACGGCGCCGGAGGCGGCGCCCGCACCAGCGCGCCCTCCGCCGCCCCCTCGGCGGCCACCGGCCAGGCCGCCGCCGGGAGGTCCGCTCCCACGGCGTCGGGTGCGCCTGACGCCGCGTCGGCCCTCCCCGGCGCCACCGCCGGGAACCCGGACGCGCCGGCCTCCGCCACGCCGACGGCCCCCGGCGCTCCCGCCGCCGACAGCGCCGCCGCCGACACCACCGCAGCGGAGCCGGCCGTCGAGGAAGCGGCGGCCGAGGAGCCGGCTGTCGAGGAGGAGCCGCTCGACGAGGAACCGGCCGGGGAGGAGCCCGCCGCCACGGAACCGGATGACGCCCCCAAGCCGCGCGCCGTCGAGCGCGCGGCCCGCGACACGACCTCACGCGCCGCCAAGCCCGGCGAACTCGCCCGCACCGGTTTCGACGGCCTCATGGGCCGGTCGGCCGCCGCCGGACTCCTGGTCGTGGCCGGGACCGCGCTGTTCCTCGGCGTACGGAGGCTGCGCGGCGGGCGCCACTGAGCGCCACCGCCGGAACGCCCCGGCGGCCATGTCGCCCTGCTGCCAACGGAGTTGGGCGAAGGCCCCGGCCGCCCGGCGAGCGGCGAGCCGTCCGTACGGTACGAGACCCCCCGAGGTGACACCCCCGGGGGGTCTCCCCGTGCCGTGTACGGCTCCGCCGCCCGGGGCACGCCCTGGTTAGGCTGGGCGTGTCCGGCCCGACCCGCACGGTGTCGGGCGGATCCGGACAGCGGATTATTGGCCACCGCAGAGCGGAGAACAGTCCAGTGGCAGAGCGCAAGCCGATCGAATCGTGGCTCACCGACATGGACGGTGTCCTCGTTCACGAAGGGGTTCCGATCCCCGGCGCCGCCGAGTTCATCAAGCGACTGCGGGAGTCGGGCAAGCCCTTCCTCGTCCTCACCAACAACTCCATCTACACGCCCCGCGATCTGCAGGCCCGGCTGGCCCGGATGGGTCTCGACGTACCCGTGGAGAACATCTGGACCTCGGCGCTCGCCACCGCCAAGTTCCTGGAGGACCAGCGGCCCGGCGGTACGGCGTATGTCATCGGTGAGGCCGGGCTGACCACTGCCCTGCACGACATCGGCTACATCCTCACCGACCACGAGCCGGACTATGTGGTGCTCGGAGAGACCCGTACATACAGCTTCGAGAGCCTGACCAGGGCGATCCGGCTGATCAACGGCGGCGCGCGGTTCATCTGCACCAACCCCGACGAGACCGGCCCCTCGACGGAGGGCCCGCTGCCCGCCACCGGCGCGGTGGCCGCGCTGATCACCAAGGCGACCGGCCGGGATCCGTACTTCGCGGGCAAGCCCAACCCGCTGATGATGCGGACCGGACTCAACGCCATCGGCGCGCACTCCGAGACCAGCGCCATGATCGGTGACCGTATGGACACCGATGTGCTGGCCGGTCTGGAGGCCGGGATGGAGACCATCCTGGTGCTGACCGGCGTGACGGGGGAGGCCGAGATCGACCGCTATCCCTTCCGTCCTTCCACGGTCGTTGACTCGATCGCCGATCTTGTGGACCGCGTCTGAGCACGTCAGAGCGGCGTACGGGTCAGTAATCGGTCTCTGCGGATGCGAGAAGCGGTGGGGCGAGTGAGTCTCTTGTTATCAGGAGGTTCACGATGCGTACAGGTTTGCTCGCATTCCGTGCGGCAGGAGCGGCTGCCGTCCTCGTGGCCGCGCCTGTCTTCGCCCTCGGCGGTCCCGGCTTCGCCCACGCGCAGGACCGTGCATCCGAGCGGGGCCCGGCCGCTCCCGCCGCCCTGACCCAGGACGACACGGCCGGGATCCAGGCCAGCGGCTGCGAGAGCTCGCCGATCCTCGCCTCGTCCCAGGCGCTCGCCGCCGGGCCGGGGCCTTCGGGCCGGGACGGCGACGGCGGGCGGGACACGCCCTCCTCCCGGGACACGAGAAACAGGTCGTCCGCCGTCGCGGGCAACCACGGCGTCAACGTCAGATGCGACGGGCAGGGACACGGCCGGGGGCGCGGTCGCTCCGGCGCGGGCGACGCCCGGGTCCTTCATCACGGCCGCCCGACACCGTTCGCGCCGGTACGGGCCGGCGGCGGCGGTGCGGCGACGCTCGCCGCGGACCGGAAGGCCGACGTCGAGGAGACCGGCCCCGGCATTTCGCAGGCCGTGATCGGTCTGGTCCTGGCGAGTGTGGCCGCCGTCGCCGTGGCCCTGCGGAGCGCACGGCGGCAGCGCAGGGCCCCGCGGGACTCGGACTGACATGTTCTCGTTCTCGGGGAAACGGCACGGCGCGGCGGGCAACGGCAGGCTTCTCACCGGCGTGGCCTGGGCCGTCCTGCTGCTCGGGCTGGCGCTGTGGGGGCGCGGCGGAGTCGAGGGCTCGGCCCGTCTGTCAGCGCCCACCACCGGTGATGTGGCGGCTGTCGGCCGGCCGCTGGGCGTGGCGCTGCCGCCGGCCCGGGCCCCGCTGAAGCCGGCCGAACCGCGGCGGGTGGAGGTGCCGTCGATAGGGATCGAGGCGCCCGTCGTGGTCCGCGGGCTCGATGACACCGGCGCGGTCGCGCCGCCGCCGTACGCCACGCCCCACGCGGTGGGCTGGTACGGCGGCGGTGTCCGGCCGGGCGCCGCGGGCACCGCCCTGTTCGTCGGCCATGTCGACACCGAGACCAGACCGGCCGTCTTCTACGGGCTGAGCGGCGCCCGGCCCGGTGGCAAGGTCCGGGTGAGCAGGGCCGACGGCTCGGTCGCGGAATTCACCATCAACGATGTCCAGGTCGTCAGCCGGGACCGGTTCGACGCGGAGAAGGTCTACGGGACCAGGGAGAACTCCCGCGCGGAACTACGGCTGATCACCTCCGGCGGCACCTTCGACCGGGAGTCCCGTGCCTACACGGCGAACGTGGTGGTGTCGGCGTATCTGACCGGCGTGACCGGGTCACGCGCCGGCTGACGGACGCCGGCCGGGCCCGGCCGCTTTCCCTGGCGGAGGGTCTCCGCCCGAACGAGCGAAGCCCCCTCACCTGGAGTGAGGGGGCTTCGACTGTGCGTGCGCCGCCAGGGACTCGAACCCCGGACCCGCTGATTAAGAGTCAGCTGCTCTAACCAACTGAGCTAGCGGCGCCTGCTGACCTGGAGAACTCTACCCGATCGGGATGAGTGGTCCCCACCATTCGGTGAGCGTTGCGGCCTGTCGGATTGTCCTTTCTTACCGTTGATCCGTCAAAATGTGATTTGCCCGGACAGTTGGGACGTCGGCGCCGTGCGGCCGCGTCGGAGGATCTTGTTGAGTGTGGAGAGGATCACATGGCCGTCCCGGTCTTCGAGGAGTACGAGCCCGCTCTCGACCGCCCCCGCGCCGGCTGCGCCGAGCGGCGGCACCGGCGGTATCCGGTGGACGCTCCCGGCAGGGACATCCGGCCCGTGCCCGTGCCGGTGCCCGTCTCCGTCCCCGCCGGTATCGACTCCTGCCCGGGCCCGCGGACCTGGCGGCGACTCTTCGCACGACGGAGGCAAGGATGACGACACCGACCTCGCGGCCGGACGACGACGGAACGCCGCGGCGGGATACGCCGGGGGTACCGCCCGAGCCGGTCACGGCCGACTACGCGTACGCGCCTCCGCCCCTCCCGTCCACCGCGCCCGACGCGCTCCCGGCGCCGGGCGAGTACGGGCCGCGGGCACCGGTGCCGGTCGCGGAGCCGGGGGCACCCGCCCCGCTGGGCCCCGTCCTCGGGGACTTGTCCGGTTCGTCCTGGACCGGTGAGGAGCCGCCCGTCGGTCCCGCGCGGGTGGCCTCCGGCGGACAGACACCGGTGCGGCCCGGACGTTCCGGCCGGGAGGGCGCGGAACCGGCACCCGTGCCGGGCGATACGGCCGCGGCGGGCCCGGTGCGTACGGACCCGGGGCATCAGCCGCCCGGCGGGGGTGCCCGCCCTGACACCGATCGGCCCGGGGGGTCCGCCGGCCCCGCTCCCGGCCCGGAGAAATCGGCGGCCGGGGACGGCTGGGGCGAGGACGCGCACCCGGAGCGGTCGGCGCGCGCCGTGTTCGGCGCCGAGATGATGAGCCCCTCCGGCGGGCCGCACCGGGAGGCGCGGGCGCCGGAGACGGCTCCGACGGCGCTCGACGACGCGGAGCCGGCGCCCGAGACGTCCGGACCTCGGCCGCCGGATCAGGACAACGAGAACAACGAGAACAACGAGAACAATGAGAACAACAAGGACAAAAAGGACAACGAGGGCGCCGAGGGCGCCGGGGGCGACGAGCACACCGATCGCGCCGGCGCGGCGCCGGCCTCCGGCGCCAATGATGTCTCCGGACCGATGGGCGCCACCGACATGGAGTCGGAGTCCGCCGGCTGGGACGCCTTCGTACGGGCGGACACCGTGGCCCCCGCCCCTGCGGGAGGGACGGGGGAGCTTCCCCGGTGGACTCCGCTCATCGTCGGTGAGAACACCCAGGAGATCCCCGTCCACCTTCTCTTCCGCGACGAGGCCGAGGCCCTGGAGGACGCCGGAGGCCCCGTCAGACCGGCCCCGGCGGCGCGGCGGTGGGGGACCGGGGAGCAGCCCCGGATCCGGCGGGCGGCCGCGCCCGCCGGGTCGTCGCGCGCGGCCCCGCCCGGTGATCCCAGGCTGGCCGAACGGCCCGGGCCCGCGCTGCCCGGCTGGGCCGTCGTGATCGTCGGGCTCGGGGCACTCCTGGTGTGCGTGGCGGCGGTGTGGTGGATCGGGGCCGTGCCCGACATGGTGACCGGGGTGCTCGGGCTGCCGTCGAATCCGTACCACGGCATCGGGATCGGACAGTGGGCCCTGCTCGCCTTCGGTGTGATCGTCACGTTCTTCACCTTCGGCGGGCTCGGCCGGGGGCGGGTCGGCCAGGCATGGGTGCTGACGCTCTTCGGCGACTACCGGGGCAGTGTGCGCCGTACGGGGCTGCTCTGGGTCAGTCCGCTGCTGGTGCGCCGCAAGGTGGATGTGCGGCTGCGCCACTGGCGCAGTGAGCCGATGCCGGCCGTCGACTCGAACGGCACAGAGCTGCGCGTCGTCGTCCTGGTGGTCTGGCGGGTGCGGGACACCGTACGCGCGGCCCTGGGCGTCGAGAACCACGAGGAGTATCTGCGTCAGCAGGTGGAGGCGGCGATGGCGCGGGTGCTCTCGCAACTCCCCAGCGACGCCTTCCACGAGGAGGCGCCGACCCTGCGCAACGCCGAGGCGGTCGGTGACGCGCTGACCCGGATGCTGTCGGCGGAGTGCCGGCCCATCGGCGTGGACGTCTTCTCCGCTCAGCCGACCCGGATCGAGTACGCGCCGGAGATCGCCGCGGCGATGCGGCGCGGCCGGATCGCCGCCATCGACGCCAAGCACCGGGACGGAGTGCTGACCGCCGTGGTGGACGCGGTGGACGACGCGGTGAACCGGCTGACCTCGCGTGGACTCGTCGAGCTGGACGTCGACGAGCGCACGGCGCTGGTCAAGGACCTGACCGTCGCCTTCTACACCGGCAGGCAGGGAACCGGCGAGAGATCGTGATTGGTCTGGACCGCACGTGTTATGGACACGGTCAAGTTCCGTTAATACTCTAGGACTTGGTCTAGACCGCAGATTGACAAAGCGGCGGATTGTTCTCCCTGCACGCGTGCAGTACGGCTCACCGAACTCCCCACGTTCTCTGGAGCGAAGCATGCGAAAGAAGATTGGCGCGGCCGTGGTCGGCCTCGCGGTCGCGGGCGTTTCCCTGCTCGCCACCGGCAGCGCAAGCAGCCATGGCTACACCGACACCCCCATCAGCCGTCAGAAGCTCTGTGCCAACGGCACGGTGAGCAACTGCGGCAACATCCAGTGGGAACCGCAGAGCGTCGAGGGGCCCAAGGGCTTCCCGGCGTCGGGTCCCGCAGACGGCAGGATCTGCTCGGGCGGCAACAGCCAGTTCGCGCAGCTCGACGACCAGCGCGGCGGCTCCTGGCCCACCACCAAGCTCAACGGCGGCCAGAACTACACCTTCCGGTGGCAGTTCACCGCCCGGCATGCCACGACCGACTTCAAGTACTACGTCACCAAGAACGGCTGGAACCCCTCCCAGCCGCTCACTCGCGCGGCCCTGGACTCCCAGCCGTTCCTGACGGTGCCGTACAACAACCAGCAGCCGCCGGCCACGCTGTCGCACTCGGGTGTTCTGCCCTCGAAGTCGGGCCGGCACATGATCGTGGCGGTCTGGACGATCGCGGACACGGCGAACGCGTTCTACTCGTGCTCGGACGTGCAGTTCTGACGTCCGGTACGGGCGCCAGGGCCCGGAGTTCGGGTTCTGGTATTTCTCACTGACTCGGCGGTGACGGCCGGTCAGTGATCGCCTGACCCTCGGGGAGCGCGGCGCCAGGGGCCCGCGCTCCCCGAGCTGTTTCTCCGCCGATCCCGCCGGCCGATCCCGCCGGGCGGGCGGCGGCGCGCCGGCCGGAGCGTACCGGTCACCTGTGGACAGACCCGTCAATGGCCCCCTAACTGCCCTCCGCGGGAGGGCCGTTCGCTGCCGCGGGGGTTTTCCGGCGCCGGGATTTGGGGGACGATTCCCGCGGTGGTCATCGCGCGTAGACCCGTGCGACAGCCGTGCCGCTCACGCTGAGGGCGCTCCGTGCCACCGGGCAGGGAGCGACTCCCCCCATTCCTGTCGGAGGTATTCCGCAATGCGCAGACGTCTGGCACTTCCGCTCGCCGCGGCCATACTCGCCCTGCCCGCCGCACTGCTGACCGCGACCCAGGCATCGGCGGCGCCCGCCGACAAACCGCAGGTCCTCAGCGGCTTCACCCAGGAGTCCGCCGCCAGTTACAACTCCTGGCTCGCGGCCCGGAGCAACCAGGGCTCCTGGTCGGCCTACGGTTTCGACTGGTCCACGGACTACTGCTCGACCTCGCCGGACAACCCCTTCGGCTTCCCGTTCCAGACCCCCTGTGCCCGCCATGACTTCGGCTACCGCAACTACAAGGCGGCCGGCACCTTCAGCGCCAACAAGGCACGGATCGACTCCGCCTTCTACGCGGACCTGAAGCGGGTGTGCTCGGCGTACTCGGGCGCGACGAAGGCGTCCTGCGACGCCACGGCGTGGACGTACTACCACGCGGTCGACATCTTCGGCCTGACCGCCGCGGTGGACGGCAAGCGGTCCGTCGCCTGAGACGCGCCGTACCGGCACCGGCTCCTCAGCGGCACGCCCCACCCGTGGCCGCTTGGCATGTCCGCGTAAACGAACAGGGGCTCCTCGCTTCCGCGAGGAGCCCCTGCCCCGTCTGTGCGCCGCCAGGGACTCGAACCCCGGACCCGCTGATTAAGAGTCAGCTGCTCTAACCAACTGAGCTAGCGGCGCCTGCTGACTCGAAAATAATACCCGGTGCTCGGGGATGCTCAGGACCGGGCCCGCCGGTGGTTCAGATGGTCAGCGAGAGCGCCACCGGCGCCGCCCCGCGGTTCAGGGTGTCCGCCGCCGAGCGCAGCCGGTGGGCGTGCTCGACCGGGAGCGAGAGCGCGAGACAGCCCGTCGCGGCACCGGCCGTGAGCGGCACCGCGGCGCAGACCGTGCCCACGGCGTACTCCTGGAGATCGAGCACCGGCACCGTCGGCGGCTGGCTGTCCAGCCGGGAGAACAGCAGGCGCTCGCTGGTGATCGTCCGGGAGGTGAAACGGGCGATCTTGTGGCGGGCCAGATGGTCCCGGCGGCCGTTCTGGTCCAACTGGACCAGCAGGCACTTGCCGATCGCGCTGGCATGACCCGTGGAGCGGAAGTCCACCCACTCATGGACCGCGGGTGTGTGCGGACCGTCGGCGACCTGGGTGACCTTGATCTCGCCGTCGATGTACCGGCTGATGTAGACGGCCGCGCCGACGGAGTCGCGCAGCTCGGTGAGCGTCTCCCTGAGCTTCGCCTCGACCGCCCGCTGCCGGGCGGCGCCGGAGCCGAGCAGCAGCAGGAGGGAGTCGCCGATCACATACGCGCCGTCCGCGATCTGCTGGACATATCCCTCGCGCCGCAGCATCGACAGCAGGGGAGTGAGATACCCGGCCGGCAGCCCCGTCTCCCGGGCGATCTGGAGGTCGGTGACGCCGCCGCCGTACTTGGAGACGGCCTCCAGGACACGGAGCACGCTGTGCACCGAGTGGGACGGCACGGTCGGTTCCGGCTTCAGCACCACGGTTCCCCCTAGCAGGTTGTGACCGCAAGCTCACGCACCACGATAGCCGCCAAGGACCCGTATGGGGCGTGCAGTTGACGACACGGAAGGCGCGGTCCAGGGCCATACGCTGGACCGCGCCACCGTGGCATATGCCAGTGGCACACTTAACTGGCAGAGTGACAGGTCAGAGCACCGCGCCAAGGAATTCGCGCGTGCGTTCGTGTTCCGGAGCGGAAAAGATTCTTTCCGGCGGACCGGACTCGATGACCTTCCCGGAGTCGAACATCAGGACGTCGTCCGAGATGTCCCTGGCGAAGTTCATCTCGTGGGTGACACAGAGCATGGTGATGTCCGTGGTGCGGGCGATGTCCCGCAGTACGTCCAGCACCCCGGCGACCAGTTCGGGGTCCAGCGCCGAGGTGACTTCGTCCAGCAGCAGCACCTTGGGCCGCATCGCCAGCGCCCGGGCTATCGCCACCCGCTGCTGCTGACCGCCCGAGAGCTGGGTCGGCCTGGCCGACCAGCGGTCGCCGAGGCCGACCAGGTCGAGCAGCTCACGACCGCGCTGCTCGGCCTCGTCCTTGCTCAGGCCCAGCACCCGGACGGGCGCCTCGGTGACATTGCGCAGGACGCTCATATTGGGGAAGAGGTTGAACTGCTGGAACACCATGCCGATCTGCTTGCGCACCTCGCGCACCCGCTTCTCACCGGCGGGAAAGAGCTGCTCGCCGTTCACGGTGATGGTGCCCTCGTCCGGCTGCACCAGCGTCATCAGCAGTCGCAGGATCGTCGTCTTGCCCGAGCCGGACGGGCCGATCAGGGTGACGTGCTTGCCCGGCCGCACCGAGAAGCAGAGATCGTCCAGGACGGTGTTCGCACCGAACCGCTTCGTCACCCTGTCGAAGCGGATCAGTTCGGCCGGCTCGGCGGCCGCGGTGCCGGTGGTTTCGGCGGTAGGGCTGTCAGCGGACAAGACGACGCTCCAGGGCTCGCACGAGAAGAGAAGCCGGGTAGGCGATGAGGATGAAGGCGACACCGACCACGGTCAGCGGCTCGGTGTACTGGAAGGTGGACGCGCTCTCCAGCCGGGACTGCTGGAGCATTTCCAGCACGCTGATCCCGGCGAGCAGCGGCGTGTCCTTCAGCATGGAGATGACGTAATTCCCCAGCGCGGGCACGATCCGGCGGATCGCCTGCGGGAGGATCACCACCTGCCAGGTCCGGCCGGCCGGGAGGCTGAGCGCCTTGGCCGCCTCCCACTGCCCGGCCGGCACCGCGTCGATGCCCGCCCGGTAGACCTGCGCGGTGTACGTCGAGTAGTGCAGACCGATCGCGATCGTCCCGGTGGTCAGCCCGGAGAACTGCACGCCCCACTCGGGCAGCACAAAGAAAAAGAAGAAGAGCTGCACCAGCAGGGGCGTGTTCCGGATGAACTCGGTGACGGCGTTGACCGGCCAGCGGACCAGGCGCGCCGGCGCCCGGAACCCGATCGCCCAGACCAGGCCGAGCGTGAAGGAGAGGAGCGAGCCCAGCACCAGCACCTGGAGGGTGAGGAGCAGCCCGTCCCAGAAACGTGGCATGAAGTCCGCGACGGCGGACCAGTCCCAGGTGTTCACCGGACACCTCCCGATGTCGTGGCGATGCCGATCCCGGCCTTGGCCCTGCGTTCGAGCGCGCGCATACCGCGGGCCAGGACAAACGCGATCACGAAGTAGATCACCAGCGTCACCGAGTAGATCCGGGCGCTGTCCTGGGTGGCCAGACGCACCAGATACGCGGCGAACGACACATCGGCCACACCGAGCAGCGAGACCAGCGCCGTGCCCTTCAGCAGTTCGATGAGGAGGTTGCTGAACGGCGGGATCATCTCGGGTACCGCCTGGGGCAGCAGGATCAGCCGCATACGCTGCCAGGGCGTGAAGTTCAGGGCGATACCGGCCTCGCGCTGCGCCGGCGCGACGGAGTTCAGCGCGCCGCGTACGACTTCGGCGCCGTACGCCCCGTACGAGAGGCCCAGCGCCAGCACGGCGGCCCACATCGGCACGAGCGCCCAGCCGAACAGGCCCGGCATCACGAAGAAGAGCCAGAACATCAGCACCAGCGCCGAGGTGCCGCGGAAGACCTCGGTGTAGAAGCCCGCGGCGAACCGCACGAGGCGCGAGCGGTGGGTGCGTGCCGTCCCCACGGCGAAGGCCACGGCGGTGGCCAGGGCCGCGCTGTAGAAGGTGAGCTGAAGAGTGACCCAGATACCGGGAAGCACCCAGTGGGTCCAGAGGCCGGCCGTCATGAGCACAGCTCCTCTGCGGTGAGCGTGGTCATCTCCGACTCGGTGAAGCCGAACGGCCTGAGCAGGCGGAACAGTTCACCGCTCTGCTTCATCCGGTGGATCTCGACATTGAAGGCGTCACGGAGTCCGGTGTCGGTGGGACGGAAGGCGAAGCCGCCGCCGTCGATCACCTTCCTGCCGTCGACGAGCGGCGCGAACGGCTGTGTCGCCTCGGCCTTCCGGCTCTTCTTCACCACGGCACGGCCGGTGAGCGCGGTCCCGGCGAATACGTCGACCCGCCCGGACTCGACGGCGTTCAGGCCCGCGACGGGGTCCTGGAGAATGACGATCTCCTTCTCCGGGATTCCGGCGGCTGTCGCGTAGCCGATCTCCGCGTAGCCGGCGCCCGTGGCGATCCTGGCCCCGGCCCGCGCCACGTCCTGGTACGAGTGGAGGCCCTTGGGATTGCCCCTGCGCACGATGAACGAGTCGAGCATCTGGTATTCGGGATCGGCGAAGATGACCTGGGCGCAGCGCTCCTTGTTGATGTACATCCCGGCCGAGACGACGTCGAACTGCTGTGAATTGAGGCCGGGGATCAGCGAGGAGAAATCGGTCGCCACCGGCTGGACACTGTTGATGCCCAGCCGCTTGAAGATCACCTTGGCGAGTTCCACCGCCTCACCGGTGAAGTCGCCCCGGTCGTTGATGTATCCGTACGGCGCCTCGCCCGCGATGCCGAGCCGCACCGTGCGCTGCGACGTCAGCCGGGCGAGGGTGTCACCGGTGGGGACCCTGCCGCAGCCCGTGGCGCCGAGGGCCCCCGCGGCGCCCAGTGCCACCGTGCTCAGCAGCAGCGAGCGGCGGCCTATGGGTGTTTTTGTTGCTCTTTCTTTGTTCTGTACAGGTGGTGGAGCCATGGGCGCGCGGCTACCCGAGTCCATTCGGGTCATGCGCGTCATTTTCAGACGATCACGCATCCTTGACTCGGTGGCCCGGACGAGGACCATGAGGGGATGACCGACCGATTTGTCACTGTGTCGCTCGACAAACGCGGAGTGCGGTGCACCGCGAAACTCCTGGACGACCGGGCTCCGGTCGCCTGCGCGGCGGTGTGGGAGGCGCTGCCGCTGGGCTCCGACGTCTATCACGCCAAATACGCGCGCAATGAGATCTACGCGCTCTTTCCGGCCTTCGCCGCCGAGGAGCCGCCGCTGGAGAATCCGACCGTGACGCCCATCCCCGGCGATCTCTGCTATTTCACCTTCTCGGACACCGAGCTGGGCACGTCTTCCTACGGTTATGACGAGAAGGCCGTGCGCGGCCGCCGTACCGTCGTGGACCTCGCTCTCTTCTACGAGCGCAACAATCTCCTGATCAACGGCGACATGGGCTGGATCCCGGGCATTGTCTGGGGCGCGGTCGTGGAGGGCCTCGACGTGATGGCCGAGGCATGCCAGGACCTGTGGCGAGCGGGTGCCGTCGGCGAGACGCTCAGCTTCCGCAGGGCCTGACGGCGGGGGCCGCTCAGCGTCCGGCGGGTGCCGGGACGCGCGCCGCGCCCGACTCGTACAGCGCGTGCGCCGCGCGCAGCACCAGCGCGTCCGCGTGCCGGGCGGCGACGAGCTGGACCCCGATCGGCAGCCCGTCCTCGTCGACGCCGCAGGGCACGGTCGCGGCGGGCTGCTGCGTCAGGTTGAAGGGATAGGTGAACGGCGTCCACCCCGTCCAGCGGCGCAGGCCCGAGCCCCTCGGTGTCTCCCGGCCCGCTTCGAACGCGGTGATCGGCAGTGTCGGGGTGACCAGCAGGTCGTACGAGGTGTGGAAACGGCCCAGGCGCCGGCCCAGCTCCATCCTGGCGTCCACCGCGGCCAGATAGTCCAGTGCGCTGTCACGCGCGCCGGCCTCGCAGATCTCCCGCAGCCCCGGATCGAGCAGCTCCCGCTGGGCCGGGCCGAACGGCTCCACCAGCCGGGCCGCACCGCTGAACCACAGGGTGTGGAAGGCGTCCACCGGATCCGCGATGTCCGGATCGGCCTCCTCGATGTACGCGCCCAGCTCCGCCAGCCGGCTCACCGCGTCCCGTACGGCCGAGGCGACCGCCGGGCGCACCGCGACCTGGCCGCCGAAGGAGGGCGAGTACGCGATCCGCAGGCCCTTGACACCCTCCGTCAGCGAGTCGCTGACGGGCCGCGCCGGCGGGAGCTGCGACCAGTCCCGGGGGTCCTGGCCGCTGATCACGTCCAGCAGCAGCGCGGCGTCCGCCGCGTCCCGGGCCATCGGCCCGCCGTGCGCGAGCGTGCCGAAGGGACTGGACGGATAGAGCGGCACCCTGCCGTAGGTCGGCTTGAGCCCGAAGATCCCGCAGAAGGAGGCCGGGATACGGACCGAACCGCCGCCGTCGGTGCCGAGGGACAGCGGAGCCGCGCCCAGTGCCACCGCCGCCGCGCTGCCGCCGCTGGACCCGCCCGCCGTCCGGGACAGGTCGTAGGGATTGCGCGTCACCCCGGTCAGCGGCGAGTCCGTGACACCCTTCCAGCCGAATTCGGGGGTTGTCGTCTTTCCGACGAGGACCGCGCCGTGCTCACGCAGCCGTGCCACCGCCGGGGCGTCCACGTCCCAGACCCCCTCGGCCGTCACGGCCCTGGAGCCGCGCAGGGTCGGCACGCCCCGTTGCAGGAAGAGGTCCTTCACCGAGACCGGCACCCCGTCGAGCAGCCCCAGCGGTTCCCTTCTGCTCCAGCGTCCCGCCGACGCTTCGGCCCTGGTCAACGCCTCCTCGGCGGTCACCCGGACAAAGGCGTTGACGAGCGGCTGGACCATTTCGATCCGTTCCAGTACCGCGCGGGTCACGTCGACGGGCGAGAAGTCGCCCTTCTCGTAACCGGACAGGAGCTGCCGCGCGGTCAGGTCGGTCAGGAACGTGGGATCAGTCATGCATGGGGACGTACCCACGTTTCTTGTCCACCACGTTCGGCAGGGGCTTTCCGGCGGCCCAAAGTTCATACAAGTCGACGAATTGTGCCGCCAGCCGGTCGCGCCAGCCGACCGTGTCCCCGCTCATGTGCGGGGACACGATCAGGCCGGGGACGTCCCACAGCGGGCTCTCCGGACCGAGGGGCTCCTGGTCGAAGACATCGAGGGCCGCTCCCGCGATCCAGCGCCTGGACACCGCGGCCACCAGATCGGGCTCGACGACGAGCAGGCCGCGGCCCACATTGATGAAGTGGGCGGAGGGCCGCATCAGCCCGAAGAGCCGCGCGTCGAACATCCCGCGGGTCGCGTCCGTGAGCGGCGCCGCGCAGATCACCCAGTCCGCGAGGGTCAGCAGCCGGTCGAGCTGGTCGGCGCCGTGCACGCCGGGACGTGCCGTACGGCCGGTGACGGCGACGGTCACGCCGAGCGCCCGCAGCGTGGTGGCGACGGCGCGGCCGATCGGGCCCGCGCCGACCACGGTCGCCCGGCTGCCCGCGACCCGCAGCCCCTCGCGATGCCGCCAGCGGCGCTGGCGCTGCAGCTCCAGCGTCCCGGTGAGGTCCTTGGCCATGGCCAGCACCAGCGCCGCCACATATTCGGCGATCGGTTCCTCGAAAATGCCCCGGGCATTGGTGACGACCGTGTCGGAGGCGATCAGCTCGGGACACAGCAGCCGGTCCACGCCCGCGCTCGCGGTGTGCACCCAGCCGGGCCGCCGGCCCCCGCCCGGCCAGGCGTTCCGTATCGCGTCGGAGGTGAAGTCCCAGGCCAACAGGGCGTCGGCGGAGGGGAGTTCGGCGGCGAGGCTGTCCTCGTCCGCATAGCGGATCCGGACCCGGCCCGCGAGCCGTCCGAGCCGCGGCGGCGGGTCCGCCTCCAGGACGAGCAGGGTGGGCGTTGGCATGAGGAGGAGCCCTTCTGACGGGGCGCGGCCGGCGGTGTGCGTCAGCCGGGCCGGTGCCGCGGAGGCGTATTTCCCCGAGGAAAATTCCGTGCAACGTCTGAGATGTACGGATTGACCACGCTCGCACCCGGTCCCTACCGTCGTCAATAACAGGCTAAGGGGGCCCGTCTTGCAAGTCTCCTTTCTGGGTGGACCGCAGCCGCAGCGTGGAGTCGGCGTAGTCGCCCCTTTTGATTTCGCGCTCGACCGTGAGCTGTGGCGCTGGGTGCCCGACGACATCTCGTTGCGTGTGACCAGGACGCCGTATGTGCCGGTCGAGGTCTCGCTGGACCTCGCCAGGCTGGTGAGCGAGCACGAAACGCTGGGCGAGGCGGTCAGGGCGCTGGGCGCGTCCGAGCCCGAGGTCATCGCGTACGCCTGCACCTCGGGCAGTTTTGTCGGCGGCCCGGCCGGAGAGCGGGCCATGTGCGAGGCGATGACCCGGGCCGGCGAGGTGCCCTCGCTGACCACCTCCGGCGCGCTGGTCGAGGCGCTGGCGGAGCTGGGCGCCAGCCGGATCGCGCTGGTCACGCCCTATACGGAGTCCGTCACCCAGTCGCTGGAGGAGTACCTCGCCGACGTCGGGGTAACGGTCACTGGCCGCGCTTTTCTGGGGCTGACCCGGCACATCTGGAAGGTGCCGTACCGCTCGGTCGTGGACATGGCGCGGCAGGCCGTCGTCGGGGCGGCCGACGCGCTCTTCATCAGCTGTACGAATCTGCCGACGTACGACGCGATTCCGCAGTTGGAGGCCGAGCTGAGGATGCCGGTGCTGTCCGCCAACCAGGTCACCATGTGGGCGGCGCTGCGAAGGCTCGGCGCGCAGGCCGTCGGCCCGTACCAGGCGCTGCTCGACCCGCCTCCGGCGCAGGCGGTCGTGCCGGCGCCTCCGGTCCCGCCGGCGGAGGCCCTGCCGGCAGCGCTGGCGGTGGAATCGGTGCCGGAAGACCAGGAAGGCTGGACATGACGACCGTCGGACTCCTTTACCCCGGACATTCCGCGGAGGACGACTACCCGCGCATGGAGATGCTGCTCGGCAGCGACATCAGACTGCCTGTCGTCCACACCGACATCGGCGAGGACGCCCACCGCGTCGACGCGCTGCTGCGGATGGGCGCGGCGGAGCGGCTCGCCTCTGGTGTGGAGCAGCTCAGGCTGGCCGGTGCCGAGTCCGTGGTCTGGGCCTGCACGAGCGGCAGCTTCGTCTACGGCTGGGAGGGCGCGCACGAGCAGACGCGCGGGCTGGCCGCGTCGGCCGGGCTCCCGGCGTCGAGCACGTCGTTCGCCTTCGCCCACGCCGTGCGGGAGCTGGGCGCCGAGCGGGTCGCGGTCGCCGCCACCTATCCGGAGGACGTCACCGCGTACTTCACCGCTTTTCTGAAGTCGGCCGGCATCGAGGTCGTCTCCGACCGCGCGAGCGGGATCATCACGGCGGCCGAGGTCGGGACCTGGGAGTGGGAGCAGGTGCTCGCGCTGGCCCGCGCGGGAGACCACCCGGACGCGCAGGTCGTCCTGCTGCCGGACACGGCCCTCCATACGGCGGCCCACCTGCCGGAGCTGGAGGAAGCGCTGGGCAAGCCGGTGCTCACGGCGAACCAGGTGACGGTCTGGGAAGGTCTGCGGCTGGCGGAGCGCCGGGCGTGGGCGCCGAAGCTGGGCACGCTGTTCGCGAGCCGGGAGTAGGCGCTGCCCGGTCCGACACCGCGGACCGGACGACGGCTTTCCGGTACGCCGGAACACGCGGGCCGGGAATAAACGGAGAGCCCCTCCTGTTGAAGCTGTCTCGTACAGCTTTCACGCGCGGGAGGATTGACCAGTGGACGACGCGAGCCGGGACACACAGGACGCGATTCCGGAGACGGCGGACGCGATCCGGGGCACGGTGGCCGGTACGGCCCCCGTACCGCTGTCTGTGCTGGACCTCGTCACCGTGGGCAGCGGCTCCACCGCCACCCGCTCCCTGGAGACGAGCGTCGCGCTGGCGCGGCTCGCGGAGCGCCGGGGCTACCACCGGCACTGGGTCGCCGAGCACCACTCCATGCCCGGGGTCGCCTCGTCCTCACCGGCGGTGATCCTCGCCCATCTCGCCGCCCACACCGAGCGCATCCGTCTCGGCTCCGGCGGCGTGATGCTGCCCAACCACGCCCCGCTGGTGATCGCCGAGCAGTTCGGCACCCTGGAGGCGCTGGCCCCGGGCCGTGTGGACCTGGGCCTGGGCCGCGCGCCCGGCACCGACGGGGCGACCGCCGCCGCGCTGCGCCGTACGGACCGGCTGAACGAAGGCGCTGACGACTTCCCGCAGCAGCTCGCGGAGCTGACCCGCTTCCTGGACGACGACTTCCCCGACGGCCATCCGTACTCCCGGATCCACGCCGTCCCTGGCCCGGTCCAGGGGCCCACCGGACGTCCGCCGGTCTGGCTGCTGGGCTCGTCCGGCTTCAGCGCGCGGCTGGCCGGTGTGCTCGGTCTGCCGTTCGCCTTCGCCCACCACTTCTCGGCGCAGAACACCATCCCGGCGCTGGACCTCTACCGCGAGTCCTTCCGCCCCTCGGCGGTCCTCGACGCCCCCTACGCCCTGATCGGCGTCGCGGCCCTCGCCAGTGACGAGGAACGCGAGGCCCGCCGCCAGGTGCTGAGCGGCGCGCTCTCGATGGTCCGTCTGCGCACCGGCCGCCCGGGGCTCGTCCCCACGCCGGAGGAGGCCGAGGCGTACCAGTACAGCCCGACGGAGCAGGAGTTCGTGAACACCTGGCTCTCGAACATCGTCCACGGGACGCCGGACGCGGTCCGCGAGGGCCTCAACGACCTTCAGAAGCGCACCGGCGCCGACGAGTTGATGATCACGGCCAACGCCCATGGCGGCGAGGCCCGGCTGCGCAGCTACGAACTGATCGCGGACGCGTACGGCCTGCCGGGCGCCTGACGTCCGCCGCCACCGGATTGTCAGTGGTGACTCGTAGCTTGGAGGCAGTTGGACGCGGCGCAACGGATGCCGCGTCCTCCCGGGGAGGGGTCTGCCATGCCGCGTGCCACGACGTATCTGGAGCTGTCGCAGGACGGCGCCGGGGCGCACAAGTTCTACGAGGTGACCGTGGAGGGGACGGCCGTCTCGGTGCGCTACGGACGGATCGGCGCGAGCGGCCAGTCGGGCACCACGACCTTCCCGACCGAGGCCAAGGCGCGGGCCGCCGCGGCGAAGAAGATCGGCGAGAAGGTCCGCAAGGGATACGCTCCCGCGGTCCGGGGACAGCGGGCGGCGCGGCCGGTGACGCGCCGGGAGGCGACGTCGGCGCCGTCCACCGCCCGCGCCGTCGCGCCGGTGCTGTGGCGGTTCCGTACGGGCTCCGCGGCCTTCGGGATCCATATCGACGAGGACCGCTGCTGGGTGGGCAATCAGGCGGGCGACGTCTACACGCTCAGCCACGGCGGCGAGGTCCTGGCGCGGTACGCGCTGCCGGACGGCGTCAAGTGCCTGGTGGCGGACGACTTCTGGATATACGCGGGCTGTGACGACGGCACGGTGTACGACCTGTCGTCGAAGCTGCCGTTCGCGGCGTACGACATCGCGGCGGACGTCGACATCTTCTGGCTGGACATCCGCGAGGGCGTGCTGAACGTGTCGGACCGCGACGGCGGTCTGACGGTCATCGACCACGAGGACGAATACCAGTGGGCGCGCAAGTCCCAGGGTGGGCACGGCTGGATGGTGCGGGCCGACGACCGCGCGGTGTACCACGGGCACCAGCGCGGGGTGACGGCGTACGAGCCCGGCGGCGCCGGAGAGCTGTGGCACACCCCGACGGCGGGCGGGGTGCTGTTCGGCTGGCAGGAGGACGAGTCGGTGTACGCGGGGACCGGCCGCCATGTCGTACAGCGCCTGTCCAAGGCCACGGGCTCGGTGGAGGCGACGTACCGCGCCGACACCGCCGTGTACTCCTGCGCGACCGCGCCGGGCGGGCGGTTCGTCTTCGCGGGCGACAGCGCCTCGTCGGTCTACTGCTTCGCGGCGGACGGCACACGGCTGTGGAAGCTGGGCACGGGCAGCGGCTCGGCGCTGTCCATGCAGTACCTCGACGAGAAGCTGTACATGGTCACCACCGACGGCTCCCTGGTGTGCGTCGACGCGAGCGAGGCCGGGATCGCCGCCGCCCAGCAGGGCACCGTCCCCGCCACGGTGGACGTCAAGCTCGCCGCGGCGCTGCCCACGTACACCCCGGCGGCCACGGTGCGGACGGTCTCGTCGGCGGCGGTACCAGCGGGCGGAGTGGTCGTGGAATGCGTCCGGGAGGGCGGCCGGCTGCGGGTCCATGTGGTCTCGGACGGCTTCGAGCCCTCATGGAACGTGCAGTTCCCGCGCGGCATGCGGGAGCCGGGCACCCGCTATGTCGTCGAGGCCCTGCACCCGGCCCAGGCCGGCTTCTACCGGGTCCGCGGCGAGATCAGGCGGCTGGTCTGAGCGCGTCAGGACGGCGGCGGAGTGGCGGCGATCATCTCGGCGATCCGCTCCGGCGCCACCGGGCGGGAGAACAGCCAGCCCTGCCCGGTGTCGCAGCCGATCCGCTGGAGCCGGGCGGCCTGGCCCGAGGTCTCCACGCACTCCGCGGTGACCGTCAGCCCCAGCCGGTGCGCGAGCTGCACCAGGGCCTCGACGATCGTCTCGTCGGCCGGGCTCGGGTGGACGCCGTCGTCGTACCGGAAGCCGCGGACGAACGAGCCGTCCAGCTTGAGGACGGAGACCGGCAGCCTGCTGAGATAGGCGAGATTCGAATAGCCGGTCCCGAAGTCGTCGATGGCGATCCGCACACCCATGTCGCTCAGCGCCTGGAGCGCCTGAAGCGGCCGGCCCGCCGACCCCATCACCGCGGACTCCGTCAGCTCCAGTTGCAGGAGCTGCGGGGCCAGTCCGGTCTCCGCCAGGATCTCGGCGACATCGCTGACCAGATCGGAGTCCCAGACCTGGCGTACGGCGACATTCACGCTGACGAAGAGCGGCCGCGCCCCGGGATGGTCCCGCTGCCACTGGCGTGCCTGGCGGCAGGCCGTGTGCAGCACCCACCGGCCGAGCTGCACGATCGAGCCGTCCTCCTCGGCGATCCCGATGAACCGGTTGGGCGAGAGGGTGCCGAACTGCGGGTGGTTCCAGCGGACCAGTGCCTCCACACCGCGTACGACCCCGTCGGCCATTCCCACCAGCGGCTGGTACTGAAGGACGAACTCGTCGTCCTCGATGGCCGGACGCAGCGCCGAGGTGAGCGCCTGACGGGTCATCCGGTGGGCGTTGCGCTCGGGGTCGAACAGGGTCCAGCGGGCCTTGCCGTCGGCCTTCGCCCAGTACAGCGTGGTGTCGGCGGCCTGCATCAGACCGGTCGGAGTGGTGCCGGCCACGGCCCGCTCCACGACCCCGATCGAGGCCGAGACCGAGAGCCGCTGCCCGGCCAGATCGAAGGGAAGCTGGAGCGCGGTGAGCACCGACCGGGCGAGATCCGCGAGTTGTTCCGTACCGGTGGAGTCCTCGACGAGAATCGCGAACTCGTCGCCGCCGAGCCGGGCCACCAGATGACCGCCGCTGCGCGTGTAGCCGTCCTGGTCGGCGCACTCAGTGAGCCGGGTGGCGACGGCGGCCAGCAGCCGGTCGCCGGTGCGGTGGCCGAGGGTGTCGTTGACGGCCTTGAAGCCGTCGAGATCCAGGTAGCACAGGCCGATCCGGCCGGTGCCGCCATGGCCGTACGACCGGCCGTCGTGGCCCCGGGGCCCGGCTTCGCCCAGCGGGCCGCTCTCGCCGCCGTAGGGCCTGCCCTTGCCGAAGGGGCCGCCGCCGTTGTACGGCGAAGCCTCCAGGGCCGAGGTGAGCCGCTCGAAGAAGAGCGTGCGGTTGGGCAGCCGGGTCACCGGGTCGTGCATCTGCAGGTGGCGCAGCCGCGCCTGCAGCTCGCGCCGGTCGCTGATGTCCGCGATCGACAGCAGCACACTGCGGCTCTCCGGCACGGGTGAGAGATTGACCTCGGCCCAGAGGGTGCGCCCGTCCGGGTGCTTGAGGCGGCGGGTGCAGCGCAGGCGTGAGCGCCGGCCCTCCAGTACCTCGCGGTAGGCGTGCCAGGTGCGGATGTCGGAGGCGAGGTCGACCAGGTCGGCGGCGGTCCGGTCGAACAGACGGGCGGGCTCGGTGCCGAGCAGCTCGGCCAGCGCGTCATTGGCGCTGATGACGGCGCCCTGGTGGTCGAGGACTGCCATGGCGAGATGGGCGGCCTGGAAGACACCGCGGTAGTCGCGGGGGCCGGCGGCGGTCCTGGCGACGCTTTCGGCGGCGGCCCGGTCGGCGCCATGACGCTCCGTGACCGGTGGCCGTACGGTGCCTGACGCCGCGACGGCCGGTGGGCGCGGTCCTTCGGAGGTTCCGCTCACGGCTCGCTCCCGCGGTGCTGTCGTGTCGTACAGGGGTGGTCGCGACGGTTGGCCAGGGAAAGTGTGCCGATCATAGAGGCAGGCCGGGTAACCGTTCCAGCTCCCGGACGCGGAACGGGATCGCGGAAGGCCGGGAGTTGTCGCCAGGCGATCGTTTCTGCACGTGGGTGGCCCTGTAGGGCGCTGATGTGACCAGTTGTGACTTTCAGTAAGTCACCGGGGTGTCGGGCTTCTCACCCGTGTGGGGCAGTGGAACAGGGCGTACCACCTTAAAACAGCACAAGGTGGGTGAGGTGTCCCGCATTCCGCAGCCGGAGGTCTATGTGGAGCCTCAGCAGCCACCCGGGGGAGTGGAACGGCCTCGCCTGCGCAGTACAGCGGCCGCCTTCACCTCCCTGATGGCGTTCGCCGCCACGTCCCTGGTCGCAGGGCCCACCGTGGCCGCGGCCCCCGAAGGGCCCTGTGCCCTGCCCCGTACACCCGCCCATCACTCCCTCGGCCTCGACACCTGGAACGCCTCCTATCCGCGTCCGGACCACGCCCTCGACGCGGTCATGATCTTCCTGTCCTTCCCGGACTCCCGGCCGCTGACCAGCCCCGCGGAGCTGGCGGCCGACCACTTCCCCGCCACCAGCGGCTTCTACGAGCGGGCGTCGTACGGGAAGTTCAGGCTGCGTGAGCACTCCGAGCTGCGGTGGCTCGAAATGCCGTACGCCTCCACCGCCTACGGGATGCGGCGTGACTGGGACCCCAAGCGGCGCAAGGCGTATATGCGGGACGCCCTGAGCGTCGCGGATCCGCTGGTCGACTTCTCCCAGTACGACGTCGTCTATCTGGTCGCCGACCCGGACGCCCCGGGTGTGGACTCGGACGCCACGAAGGTGGTGAATTTCGACCGGCCGCTGCGCGCGGACAAGACGGACATCAGCCGTGTTGTCACCGTCTTCGAGCGGCATCCGCCGGACCGGAACGTCCTGGCGCACGAGACCGGACATGTCTTCGACCTCCCGGACCTCTATCACCGGCCCGTGGACGGCAAGGGGGACTGGGACACCTATGTCGGGGACTGGGATGTGATGGGCAGTCAGTTCGGCCTGGCGCCCGACCTCTTCGGCTGGCACAAGTGGAAGCTGGGATGGCTGGACCGGCGGCAGGTGCGCTGTGTGGCGCCGTCCGGCACGAGCCTGCTCACGCTGGAGCCGATCGCCGCCGAGCGGGACGTCGGCGGGAGCGCGGGGACCAGGCTCGCCGTGGTGCGGACCGGCAAGCACACCTCCCTGGCCATCGAGGCGCGCGGGGCGACCGGCAACGACGGCCACACCTGCACCGAGGGCGTGCTGATCTACCGGGTGCGGAGCGAGGCCGCGTCGGGGCGCGGGCCGGTCGAGGTGGTGGACACCCATCCGCGCAGCGAGGCCTGCTGGGAGCAGTCGGTGTACCCGCCGCTGGCGGACGCGCCGCTGGGGATCGGTGAGACCTTCACGGTGCCGGGCGAGCGGACAAGGGTGGAGGTGGCGGACCGCACCCCGACGGGCGCCTGGACGGTCAAGATCACCACGGGTGTGTAGCCGAACGGGACTCGGATGCAGGGCATGGATACAGAAGGAAGGGCCTCCCGCTTGCGCGAGAGGCCCTTCCTTTGTCTGTGCGCCGCCAGGGACTCGAACCCCGGACCCGCTGATTAAGAGTCAGCTGCTCTAACCAACTGAGCTAGCGGCGCCTGCTGACGTCGTAGACCTTAGCACCCGTTTCAGGGCGAGGAAAAATCGATATTCGGGTGAAGGAGGAGGCCCGCGCGGTGCGGGGGCCGGAGCAGTCCGTGTATTGCCCCCGTGTTGCCCCCGCGTTTCCCGCGCTGATCTTTCGCAAGATCCCTGTCCCGATGAGTGATCGCTGGCTAGTGTCCAGGCGTTCCTACAGGTTTTCGACGCTAGGAAGACCCCTTGAGACAGAGATATCCCGGCAGACACCGACTGCTGGCTCTCGGAGCGGCTCTGGCGGTGCTGACGGCGACCCCGTCGGCCTTCGCGACCGGCCGCAGTACCACCGCGGATCTTGACAACGTTGCCAAGGCGGCCACCACCGCCGGGTCCGGCGCCAGGACCGTCACCCTGCTGACGGGCGACCGTGTGACGGTCACGCCGGGCGGCGCGGGCCCGGACACCGTCACCGTGGAGGGCCCGGACGGCGGCCGCGCCGACGCCCGTGTCACCACCCGGGGCGGCGACACCTATGTCTATCCGTCGGCCACCGACCCGTATGTGGCGGCCGGACTGCTGGACACGAACCTCTTCAATGTCACCCGGCTGATCGCCGACGGCTATGACGACGCCCGCGCCGACGGCATACCGATGATCTTCAGCTACGGCTCGAAGGCCCGCCGTGTGTCCGCGACCGCGTCCCTGCCCGACGGCGCGAGCGAGGTCCGCGCGCTCACCAGCATCGACAGCACCGCGCTCGTCGCGGACCACAGCCGCGCCGAGGGGTTCTGGTCGGCCCTGACCGCTCCTGCGGGCGGCGCGGCCTCCCGTACGAAAGACTCCAGGCCCGCGCTCACCGGCGGGATAGCCAAGATCTGGCTGGACGGCAAGGTGCGGGCCGACCTCGCGGACAGCACCGCGCAGATCGGCGCGCCGGAGGTGTGGGCCGGCGGCAACACCGGCAAGGGCGTCGACGTGGCCGTGCTCGACACCGGCTACGACACCGGGCACCCGGACCTGGCGGCCGTCGTCACCTCGTCCGCCACCTTCGTACCCGGCGAGGACGTCACTGACCACGCCGGCCACGGCACCCATGTGGCCTCCACCATCGCCGGCAGCGGCGCCGCGTCCGGCGGATCGGAGCAGGGTGTCGCTCCCGGTGTGAACCTGCATGTGGGCAAGGTCCTGGACAACCGCGGCAGCGGGCAGAACTCATGGATCATCAGCGGCATGGAGTGGGCCGCCCGGGACGCCAAGGCCCGGGTCGTCAGCATGAGCCTCGGCTCCACCGAGGCGTCCGACGGCACCGACCCGATGAGCCAGGCGGTCAACGAGCTCAGTGCGGAGACCGGAACGCTCTTCACCATCGCCGCGGGCAACTCCGGCCCCGGCAACTACACCGTCGCGTCACCCGGGGCCGCCACCGGCGCCCTCACGGTCGGCGCGGTGGACTCCCAGGACGCGTCGGCCGACTTCTCCAGCCGGGGGCCCCGGCTGCGTGACGACGCGATCAAGCCGGAGATCACCGCGCCGGGTGTGGACATCCTCGCGGCGCGCTCTCAGTACTACCCGTCCGGAAGCGGCTCGTACACGACGATGAGCGGCACCTCCATGGCGACCCCGCATGTCGCCGGTGTCGCCGCGCTGGTCGCCGCCCGGCACCCCGACTGGACGGGGGACAGGATCAAGGACGCCCTGGTCAGCACGGCCGTTCCGACTCCTGCCAACCCGGTCGAGGCCGGCGGCAACGGGCGGGTGGACGCCGTCGCGGCCACCGGCGCGACGGTCGTCGCCGACGGAACCGCCGACTTCGGCATCCACTCGCCGGACGCCGAGTCCGGCACCGGGGCCGACCGGAATGTCGACAGGACGGTGGAGTGGCGCAATGACGGCCCCGCCGCCGTCACCCTGGACCTCGCCGTCGACGCGCCCGGCGCGCCGGGCGGTGTGTTCACCCTGGCGGACCGGCAGCTCGTGGTCCCCGCCGGCGGTACGGCCACCACCACCGTGACCGCGCACCTCGACCGGGCTCCGGACGGCAACCGCTACTCCGGCGGGATCGTCGCCTCGGCCGGCGGCGCCACCCTCACCAGGACGCTGCTGTCCGTCAGCACCCGCGAGGAGGACCACCACCTGCGGGCCCGTGTCACCGACGACCGAGGCGTCCCGGTCAGTGTTCTGGTGAGCTACCAGCGACAGGGCGACGAGTACGCCCTGTCCGCCTACAGCCAGGGCGGTGTGTTCGACGCCATCGTGCCGTCCGGCACCTACACCGTCTGGACCTGGGTGGTGGTCGAGGGCACCCATGGTGAGTCCTCGGCGGGCCTGGCCCTGCTGACCGCTCCCACCGTCGAGGTTGTGACGGAGGACGCCGAGGTGGTGCTGGACGGCAGCAAGGTCCGGCAGACACGGCTCGTGACCCCCAGGAAGAGCACGGACAGCGACATCCGCGTCGACTTCAGCCGGTCCTACGCCGACGGCTCGCCGCCGGCCACCGAGGCCCATACCGTCGGCAACGGTTTTGACAGCCTCTGGGCCCTGCCCACGGCGAAGCCCGCCTCGGGCGACCTGGTCTACACGGCCCGCTGGCGGATGCAGCAGCCCCTGCTCAGCCTCACCTCCGGCGGCCAGGACTTCGACGACCTCTGGATCCAGCCGGGATCCGCGCGACAGCCCGACGGGGACCGCACCCTGGACGCGGTCTACGCGGGCGACGGCATGGCGGACGACTACGCCGCCCTGGACGCCAGGGGCAAGGTGTCGGTGATCCATTACGTACCGGCCGGCGAGGACGACGACGAAGACGCCCCGTCACCCAGCGACGCGCAGGTGAAAGCGGCCGAGAGCGCCGGAGTCGCGCTGCTGGTGGTGGTCAACGACCTCAATGGGCGGCTCTACGAACCCATCCGCCGGACCCCGATCACCGTCGTGGGCGTGTCGCGGACCGAGGGCGAGAAGCTCATCGCCCGTATCGAGGCCGGCCGCACCGGGTCCGTCCCGGCGCGGCTGGTCACCCACGCGAAGTCGGAGTACCTCTACGACCTGGTGCGCTCGTGGCAGGGCACGATCCCGCGGGACCTCGTGTACGCGCCGACGGAGAAGCAGCTCGCCCGGGTCGACGTCGGGTTCCGCAACGACCCGGCGCTGGAGGTCGACGAGTTCCGCTACGACATCCAGCCCTACCTCGGAGTGAAGATCGGCGGCCCCCGCCTGTCGCTCGCCGGCAGCCACAGGACCGACTGGGTCACCCCGGACCGGAACGTCGCCTGGATGGAGGAGGCCAGCGCCGGGATCCAGTCGTTCCAATTCTCCGATCTGGTCGGTTATCCGGCCGGGAAGACCACGGACGTCCAGTGGTTCGGCCCCGTGGAGCGGCCCCGTATCAACCGCAGCCAGCCGGTGCCGCAGCGTACGGGTGACTCCGTCACGGTCACCGTGCCCGGCTTCGGCGACGGCGGCGTCAACCACGCCGGGACCGTCGGCCCCGGCACCATCTCCCAGGAGACGGAGCTGTACCGGGGCGACACCCTGGTCGCCGGGACGCCGGGCTATGTGCTCGGCGCCGATGTCCCCGCGGGCAAGGGCGACTACCGCCTGGTGACCACCACCGGGCGTACCGAGGGGCACCCCTACTCGACCGCCACCCGGACCGAATGGGGCTTCACCTCGGCGACCCCCAAGGAGGGCGTGACCCAGCAGCTCCCGCTGGTGCAGATCGACTACGGGATCACGACCGGACAGGACGGCACCGCCGACCGGAGGGCGGCGTTCCTTGTCACTCCCTCGCACATCCCGGGAGCGTCGAACGCCGCGGTGCGCACCGACAGGGTGGAGCTGTCGTACGACGACGGCAGGACCTGGCGGAAGGCGACGCTGAGCAGCTCCGCCAAGGGCGCGCTCACGCACCTGGACGCTCCGGCGCGGGCGGAGTTCGTGTCCGTACGGGTCCACGCCTCCGACGCCCGGGGCAACACCGTGACGCAGACCATCACGCGCGCGTTCGGTCTCGGCTGACCGCACACCCTCGGGGCGCGCGCGTCCTGAGGGCCACCGGTCAGGAGCACGACTGGGGCAGCCGGTCACCGTGACCGGCTGCCCCGGGCAGCGGTACGGCCCCGGCTCCGGCACGGGTGGCCCGCGCCGTCGCGCGGGCCACCCGTACACAGGCCCAGAGCAGGACGTCGGGCCCCGGCAGCCACGGGTCGCGGGTGTCGGGGGCGACCAGCCAGCGCGGCGCCGAGGACGCGCCGGGGACGAGCGGCGGTACGGTCACCGCGTCGCCGGCGCCGTGGCAGAACAGCGGCGGTACGGCGCCGGCCCGCCCGCCGGACCCCGGGCCGCCCCACTCCTCCCAGGACAGCAGGGACGGCAGCCGCTGGGCGGTGCCGGGCGCGGCGAAGAGCAGGGTCCGGCCGCGGTGGGCGGCGACCGGGCCCGATCCCGGCCCCTCCGACCACAGGCGGTTCAGCATGAGCCGGCCGAAGATCGCGGGAGCGTTCACGACGTCGAAGACGGAACCGCAGGGGAGGACGGCCGGTGCGGTCGGGAGGGCGGTCCAGCGGGAGAGCGTCGAGCGGGGAAACGGTCCTGCGGAGGCGAGCCAGTCCGCGCCGGACGAGGTGACCCGCGCGGTCTGGTGACGGGCCTCGTCGCGGAGGAGGCCGAGGATGTCGGAGCGGCGCTCTTCGTCGGTCAAGCCGGAACTCAGGGGCGATTCATTTCGTGGCCATGCGCTCATGACGGTCAGGTCTACCGGGAGTAACGGAGTCGTTCCCGAGAGTTCGCGGAAAACGGGACAGGACCGCACGAAGAGCGGTACCGTGCGCCCCGGCATATGCCACACGGCTGGTGCCGGATGCGCCCGGCAGCGGGCGCGCCGTCCCCGGCGGAGGCATGCCCGCCGGGGCCCGCCGGGGCCCGCCGGGTCACTGCCCGGCCAGGCCGTCGCCGCGCAGCAGATCCCGGCCGAACTCGACCATCTTCGCGGCATAGTCCTCGGTCCACTCCGCGCGCTCTGCGATGTCCGCGGTCGTGAGCCGGTCGAAGCGGCGCGGATCGGCGAGCTGGGCGGCGGCGATCGCCTGGAACTCGACGGCCCGGTCGGTCGCCGCCCGGAAGGCGAGCGTCAGCTCGGTGGCCCTGGCCAGCAGCTCCGCGGGGTCGACGACGGACTCCAGGTCGAAGAAGTGCTCGGGGTCGGCGACCGCCTCCGAGGGCTCGAAGAGCAGTGGCGCGGGACGCAGCCGCCGCTCACTCCGCTCGGGATCCGCCATCACTTTCCTCCTGCTCGTGCGTGTACGGGCCATTGGGCCACCGTCCATTCTCCCGCCCGGCGCAAGTGGGCCTTCGAGCGGCCCGCGACGCCCCACGCGCGCGGGTCCCACGCCGGGCCCCCGCCCGGCTTCAGGGGCGCCAGCTCACGCGGTGTTCCGCGAGCTGGGCCAGGACCGCGTGGTTCGCCTCCCAGCCGTCCGGGAACTTCACCGTGACCCCGAGCTGGACCGGTTCCGTCGACGGGTGTTCGTCGAGCAGCTCCGCCACGCCCGCGCGGCACACGACGACACAGGCATGCCGGTGCCGGGAGGTGAGCACACACAGCCGGCCCGTCTCCAGATGGAACGCCGTCGCGTCGGGCCGGCCCGAGAGCGGGTGGAGCACCACCGTGACATCGAACTCCCGGCCCTGCAAACGGTTCGCGGTGTCCACCGCGACCCCGCTCACGCCCAGCTCCGCGAGGGCCGCGCGGACCGCCGCCGCCTGGTCGCGGTGGGCCGTACCGACCGCGATCCGGTCGGCCGTCAGCGGCACCGGCTCCGGGGAGCGCTCGCTGACGGCCGCACCACCGCGGTCCAGCGCCCTGCGGACGACAAGCGCCACGGCCCGTACCGCCTCGGGATCCGTCCTGGGCGTACGGCGGGCGGGCAGCTCCAGCAACCCCCAGCCCGACTCCGCGGCCTCGTCCAGCACCCGGTCGGGCCCCGATCCGCCGGACGCGATCCCGAAGGTGAGCCGGCGGTCGCCGGGGCCCGTACCGCTGCGGAACGGCGTGTACGGGTAGAACGCGCCGGACACCAGCGGCGCGGCCGACGCGGGCAGCCGCCAGGAGACCGGCAGCCGGTGCTGGGGCAGCTCGGGGTTGTGCGCGAGGAGCGTGGAGACCGCGCTCGCGGACGGGTCGTACGACAGCCCCGCCCACTGGTCGGCGCCCACCACGCTGAACGGGTCGAGCTGGCCGGGGTCGCCGACGAACAGCGCGCGCTCGAAGAGGCCGGCGACGGCGAGCAGCGCGTCAGAACGCATCTGGTACGCCTCGTCGACGATGGCGTGCCGCCAGGGCTCCACGCCCTGCACATGCGCCCATTTCGCGGCGGTGGAGATCACGACGTCGAGGCCCGCCAGATCCGCGGCTTTCGCCGACTTCCTGACGTTCGGCAAGTCGTCCAGCGCCTTGTCGTACGGATCGGGGTCATTGCTGTGCAGACGGCCGACGGGCAGCCCGGGATCCTTCTCGGCGAGCCGCGCGACCAGGTCGTCCACCTGGGCGTTGGTCTGCGCGACGACCATCAACGGCCGCCCGGCGGCGGCCAGTTCCCGCGCGGCCCGTACGACGAGTGTCGACTTGCCCGCGCCGGGCGGCGAGTCGACGACAACGCCCCGGTGGGCACCGTGCAGCGTGTCGCGCAGGATCGCGTCGGTGGCGCGGGTGGCCTCGGCGCCGGGATCGAAGGCACCGTCATGGGAGCCACCGTCCTGGAAGGCACCGGCGTCGCGGGCACCAGGGCCCCCGGCACCGAGGGCGCCGGGGACACCTGGGCGGAAGGGAGCGGCTCCGGACGCGGTCTGTCCGGAAGCGGCGGGCGCGGTCATCGGGCGGCTCCGGGAGCGGACGGTGGTGCGGGACGGGTGCGGGTCACAGGAAGTCCTCCTCGGTCACCGGGTCGGGATCGCTCACCGGTCCCGTGGCAGCCCCCGCCCCAACGGCCAGGTCCTCCGCGCCCGGAGGACCGCCATGGGTCCAGGGTGTCTCTTCCGGGTCCGGCAGCCTGGGACCACCTCGCTGGTCGTGCTCGAAGAGGGTCCAGGCGATACGGTCGCCCTTCTCCGGTACGGAGCCGGGCGCCGGCTCCTTGCTCCGTCCCATCCGGTCCGTCAGCCGCAGCAGCAGGGCCTCCTCACCGCCGTCGGCGCCCGGGATGTACCGCACGAACTCAGCCGACTGCGGCCTGCCGTCCAGCGAGCGGTACACCTTGGTGCCCGCGTCGAGATGCGGACGGTCGTCGGTGCGCACGGTCACCAGCGGGCGCGGGCTCGGCCGTTTGCTCTCGCTGTAGGCCATCACCACCTCCGTGACCTCACCGAGGAACGCCTCGCCGGACAGCCTGCGTCCCGCGAGCACCAGCGGGTCGTCGAGGGCCTCCTGCGCCTCCAGTTGGCCCTGCGCCGTCTCGCGCGCGGCCAGCTTCTGCGCGGCGGTCACCGCGTCGTCCCGCCGGGGCTGCGGCGGCTCACCGGCGCGGACCCGGTCCCGGTGGCCGGTGAACGACCAGCGGTCGCGTGTCCAGCGGTCGGCCACCCTGGCGCCCTCGGGCAACTCGCGCAGCAGGTCGAGGCCCCGCCACACGGCGTCCCAGGTGGGCCGCAGCACACCGCCGAGCAGCGCCCGGATCTCCTGCTCGGCGGCGGTCAGCCGGGCCAGCCGCTCCTCGGCGTCGGGCCCGTCCTCGGCCGCGGCGAGCGCCTGACGCGCCAGGTCGTACCGCTCGATCGCGGGAGCGAGCAGCCTGTTGTCGAACGCCGGATCCGTCGCCGGACCGGCCGGCGGGCACACCAACTGCCCGCCCCGGTCCCGCTCCAGCTCCGCCCGGAGCGCCGCCTCGGCGCCCGAGGAGCCGTCCCGCGGATCGATCCAGGCGAGCAGCGCGCCGAGGTGCTGGTCCTCCAGGCTGGACTGGCCGGTCGCCCAGTGGCGGTTCAGCACATCGGTCATCGCGAGCAGCAGCGAGGAGCCGGGCACCCGGGCCCGCTCGCCGAAGTGCGTCAGCCAGCGGCCGAGCAGCGGCACACGCGGCGGCGCGGGATAGGGCGCGTCCGGGTCCTCCTCGGCGGTCCGCCGGAACCGCGTCGACCGTCCCAGCAGCCGTACGAGATCGATGCCGGGCCGGCTCGGCACGATCAACTGCGGCGCGTCCACGCACAGTTCGACCTCGACCTTGACCCGCTTGCCGGTCTCCGGGTCGGTCTCGTTGCGTTCGGCGGGCTCGACGACGTCGGCGTACGCGTCCAGGTACGGCAGCACGGCCTCGGCCAGCTCACCGAGGAACGCGAACCGGAGATCGCGGTCGCGCGGCTGCGCGACGGTCAGCAGCCGGGGCGTGTCCCGGTCCGTCCCCACGAGCGCGCCGAGCGGGGCGCCCGCCTCGCCCGAGGTGGTGAGCGGCACCAGCACGAGCGGCCGGCCGGAGATCCGGCGGTGCCGGACGGTGGCCAGGGGCTGGGCCCGGCCGCTCGCCACGGCCTCCAGCCGGGCGAGCGTACTGATCAGCGACATCAGCCCTCACTCTCCACGCCGTCCGGGCTCTTCACGCCGTCCGGGCCCGGCCCGCCGTCCCCCGCCGGGACCCCGGCCGGTGACAGCGCCGTCCCGCCGCCACCGCCACCGGCCCCGGCCCGGGCGCCGCGGGCAGCGGGCAGGCCCGCGCCCGCCAGTGCCTCCGCGCGCAGCTCCGCCGCCCTGCGCAGCGCCGCGACCGTCGGGTCCGCCGGATCCCCGGCCTCGCCATGAGCCGCCGCCAGAACGGCGCCGACCGTGGTCAGCGCGCCCAGTTCGCCCCGTACGCTCCGGCCGAGCGCCTCCACCGCGCCCGCCGCGCGCGTCCGGGACCGGCAGTGGAAGGCCAGCTCGCAGGCGGCCAGGCACTCGGGGGCGTAGGCGGCGGAGACCGATTCGACCGCCGCCGTCAGCTCCTCGCCCGAGCACCGCTCCAGGTCGAAGGTCGTGCCCTCGGGCAGGGCCGCGGCGATGTCCTCGATCCGGGTCAGCCGGGTGAGCTGACGGCGCGTCACCGAAAGCTGTTTGCGCACATCGACCACGGACGCGGCCGGCAGATTGGAGAAGTCCTTCGGGCAGACCAGCAGCACGCGGTCGCTCACCTCCGCGCCCGGCGTGCGGGCCGCGACCCGCTCCAGCGCCAGTACGTACACCGCCGCCTGGCGCGCCGCCGCGCCCACCTTCGCCGCGTCGGCGGAACCGTCGATCATCGGGAAGGACTTGATCTCCACGACCGTCCACCGGCCGTCGGGCCGCACCACCACCGCGTCCGGCTCCAGATAGGCCGGCGAACCGGCCACCTCCAGGGCGAGCAGCGGATGGTCCAGCAGCGCCCAGGCTCCCGCCTCCGTCGCCTCGCGCAGCGCCAGTGCCGTGCGCGCGGTGCGGCCCTCCGGACCGGCCGCCGACAGATCGGGCACGAGGACCTCGCCGGGGACGGGGGCCGGAGCCTGCCCGCCCAGCCGGTCGTGCAGCAGCCGCAGCAGCTCCGTACCGCCGTCGGCCTTCACCCTGGCCTCGAAGGCGTTGCCCCGCATGAAGGCGAACTGCGACTGGCCGAACGGAGCGGGCGAGCCGAGCGCCGTGGCGAGCGCCGCCTTGTCGACCCCGGCGCCGTCGAGCAGGGCGCGCCGCCGGCAGCCCGGGTTGGCCGCGAGGGCGGCCAGCGCGCGGGCGTCGAGCGGGTGCGGCACGACGGCCGGCCCGCGCAGCTCAGCGAGCCGTCGCCGGAGCGTCGTCCGCGGAGGAGGTACTGGTACGGGTCCGCTGCCCGGGGAATCGCTCACCCGCGGAAGTCTCGCACCCGCTGCTGACAATCGGGGACGGCCGGGGGAACGGCGTGGTGCGGGACGGCTCCGGCGACGGCATCGGGAGGCGGGCCGCCGCGTCCCGCATCCGGTCGGCGGCGCGCAGCGCCGGCCTGGTCATCAGCGCACCGGCGGCCATCACGGCGGCGCCCGCGACCGCGTCCAGGAAGTAGTGGTTGGCCGTGCCCATCACCACCACGGTGATCACCAGCGGGTAGGCCAGCCCCAGCCATCGCACCAGCGGCGTGCGCGCGTGCCGCCACAGCATCACGCCGCACCACAGCGCCCAGCCGACATGCAGGCTCGGCATCGCCGCGTACTGGTTGGTCATCCCGCCCAGGCCGCGCGGCGCGCTGGCCTCCGCGCCCCACCAGCCGTACGAGCTGTACTGGGCCATCGTGTCGACGAAACCGTGCGCGGGCGCCAGCAGCCGCGGCGGGCAGGTGGGCAGCAGCGTGAAGCCGATCAGGCCCAGCAGAGTGGCGAGCATCAGCCAGGTGCGGGCGGCCCGGTAGCCGGCCGGGCGGCGGCGGAAGACCCAGACGAGCACGGCCGGGGTGACGACATAGTGGAGCGAGGCATAGGCGAAGTCGGCGGGTATGCCGAGGGCGGGGGTACTGGTGAAGAGCCGGTTGAGCGGGTGTTCGGCGTTGAGGAAGAGCGCCTTCTCTATGCGCAGGATCGCCAGCCCGTGGTCGACAGCCGCCGGTACGTCGCCGCGTGCCAGCAGCCGGCCGCCCGAATACGCGGCGTACACCAAGACGATGAGCGTCAGCTCCGCCCACCACTGAGGCCGGGGGCGCGACCCCTCTGTCGCGCTGGAGCTGTGCGGCATTCGGGCAGTCTCCATCCTGTGTTCACGCGGCTTTCGGCCGGGAGTCAACCGTACGGTGTACGTGGTCGAGCCCTCGGGCGGGTGTACCCCCGAATTCGCCTTTCACAACATTCACCCCCTGACGCACAGAGGGACGCCGATATCCCCCTGCGGGTTGCCCTGCGTTCAGGTACGCGATGATGGAACGGCACCCGTTGTGAACTTCAGGGAGAGCCCCCATGGCACCGCGCATCCTGCTCGCCCGGCATGGCCAGACGGCCTGGTCGCTGTCCGGCCGGCACACCGGCAGGACGGACATTCCGCTGCTCGACGAGGGCCGCCGCGGCGCGAAGCTGCTGGGTGAACGGCTGCACCGGGAGCCCTGGGCGGGGCTGGCCGGCGCCGAGATCAGGACCAGTCCGCTGGCCCGCGCGCGCGAGACCTGCGAGCTCGCCGGGTTCGGTGACCGGGCCGAGGAGTGGGACGCGCTGATGGAGTTCGACTACGGCGCGTACGAGGGCATGACCCCGGCGCAGATCAAGGCCGGCCGTCCCGGCTGGCTGATATGGCGCGACGGTGTCCCGGACGGCGAGACCCTGGCCCAGGTCTCCGCGCGCGCGGACGAGGTCGTGGCCTGGGCGCGCTCGGCTGACCGTGACGTCCTGCTCTTCGCGCACGGCCACATCCTGCGCTCGATCGGCGCGCGCTGGCTGGGCGAGGACATCTCCTTCGCGGCCCGCGTCCGGCTCGATCCGACCTCGGTGTCGGTGCTGAGCTGGGCGTACGACATGCCGGCGATCGAGGTCTGGAACGACACCGGACACCTGGTGTCCTGACGTCCCGGGTGCCCCGGCGGTACGGAGACGGCGCCGCCGCTCAGCACGCTCCTGCGGTTCGGGTTCAGGGGCGGACACCCGTCGAGGTGTGGCGGTCCAGGAACGCCCCCACCTCCGGCAGCCGCCGCTGGGGCAGCAGGACCCGGGCCGCCGTGGCGAGCCGCGCGTGGATGCGCGAGGACTGGACCTCGTCCAGCAGGTCCAGCACCTGCTGGCCGGCCGCGGCGGCCTCGTCGGGCCGGCCCGCGCGGGCCAGGTCGGTGGCCAGCTCCGCCCGGTAGAGCGCGAGATTGCGGGCGAAGTGCGGATCCTGAAGGACCGTCGCCCGGTACGCGTGGCGGGCCGCCCGGACCCAGTCGCCCAGCGCCGCGTGGCACAGCGCCTCCTGCGCCTCCAGCTCCGGTTCGCCGAAGAAGGACATCCACTCGGGGTCCGCCTCCGAGGCGCCCTGCTCGAAGAGGCTGTGGGCCTGGGACAGGGCCTGCTCACAGCCCGTTCGGTCGCCGAGCCCGGCCCAGCCGCCCGCCTCCCGCAGGGCGAGCAGCGACAGCAGCCGGGCCGAGAAGAGCTGCCTGGCCGCGCGCCGGCCGGCCTGCGCGGCGCGCACCGCCTCCCGGTGGCGGCCCGAGTCCCGTGCCAGGAACGACGTGTTGCAGAAGGCGTGGGCCTCCAGCGCCGGATCGCCCGCGACCCGCGCGGTCGCCAGCGCCTCCGCGTAGTGCGACCGGGCGTCGTCGAAACGGCCGGAGTCGTGCGCGAGCCAGCCCACCGAGATCGACAGCTCGCCCGCGCCCGAATGCAGCCGCTCCGCGGTCGACCTGCGGGTGGGCGTGCCCGTGTCGAGCAGCGCGTAGGCGGCGCGCAGCGGCTGGGCGGCGCCGCGGTAGAGCCCGTCCGCGCCGTGCCGGTCGTCGAGCAGCCGGATGCGGCGTACCGCCTCTTCGACGGCGCGCACTTCGGCCTCGCCGACCCGTCGCGGCCCGGGCACGGCCGCGGCGGGCGCCCCGCCGAGACCGAGGGAAACGGTCGCCACCACGGTGGGGCCGCCGGTCATGAATGCGCGACGCTGCACGTCGCTCTCCTCGCTGGTGTCGCTGTGGTTCTTGACGGAAGCCGGTGTGGGGGCCGGGGTCGGGGCCGCTGGGGAGGGAACGGGGAAGGCGGGGGGTGTGCCGGGCGTGGGCCGCGCCGCCCGGCCGCGTACGTCTTCGCGTGCCGAGAAGCCCAGGTCCACCAGGGTCCGGCCGGGGAACATATGAAGGAAGACCCGTTCATACGCGTAGTTGGGACAGCGGATCTCGCCCGCCTCCACCCGTCCGATGTAACGTGCGTCGCAGGCGACCTGTTCACCGATCTCCCGCGCGGCTCTGCGTACGGCGGCGGCGAACTCCCCCGGCGAGCGCTGTGCGCGCAGCCGACGGAAGGCGAGGTTGGGAACCGTCCGAGACGACGCCATGGCCGAGCCCTCTCTTGGTGCAGCCGGTGTGACCGCCGGTGTCCTGTGGTGCCCAACTCCGGTGGATCCGGCGGAGCAAGAACGTACCGGTTGTGATGGGGTGCACACGCTTGGTTTGGCTACATAACGGATATCTCACCCACGATCTGCCATGAACTGCCATCCTTTGCGGCGGCGTGCCGCCGTAGCTGTTGACGCCTTTCCGCGTTGAACCTTGCGCGGACGCTCTATGTGTCCGCGCTCGACGAGGAGGGATTCCCTTGTTGCAGTTGGAGGTCGGTATGGAGACCAGCGGTGGCTCTCGGACGACTGTTCGGCGCACGGCCGACCAGGGGTTCAGCGCTCCGCCAGGCGACGCCGGAGACGCCCCCGACCTGGTGACGGTTCCGGCCCGGCAGGGGCTCGAAGCGGTGGACATCCTGCGGCGCGGCGCCACGCCGGTGGTGGGCCCCGTGCTCCACGACGGCTCCTGCGACACCCTCGGCTTTCTCGTCCCGCCGGGTACGGCGGAGGAGTGGGACATGCCCGGCAGCGCCTGTACGCGGACGAACGGGCGCGGCCTGCGGCTGCCCGCCGGCCCGCCCGGCTCGGGCCCGGCCTGGCTGCTGCCGCCCGACGACACGGGCCCGGTCACGGATCCGGCGGTGCTGCGGGAGGCGCTGGGTGAGGCGGCACGGATGATCGAGGCGGCCGACCGGTGCAGGTAGTCCGGCGCCGGGGGCCCGGCGGCCGGTGACGGCCGGACGGCCCGGCGGCCGATAATGGCCCGGTGGCAAAGAACAGACGAGGCTCGCGGAGCGCGGCCCGGGCCGTGACTGAGACCGTCGACAGCGGGACCGCCGAGCTGATACCGGACCGCGAGCGGCCCCGGGCCTGGACGCTGCTGCTCGACGGCGCCCCGCAGTCGTTTGTCGACCTCGACGACCCCGGGTATCTGTCCTTCGAGTACCAGCGCAGACTCGGCCATGTCATCGATCTTGTGGCGCCCGCGCACCAGCCACTGCGGGTGGTGCATCTGGGCGGCGGGGCCTTCACCCTCGCCCGCTACATCGCCGCCACCCGCCCGCGCTCGACGCAGCAGATCGTGGAACTGGACGCGGCCCTCGTCCAGTTCGTCCGTCAGCGGCTCCCGCTGGACTCCGGCGCCCGTATCCGGGTCCGCTCGGCCGACGCCCGCGCGGGTCTCGGCAAGGTGCCCGACGGCTGGGCGGATCTGGTGATCGCTGATGTGTTCGGCGGCGCCCGCACCCCGGCGCATCTCACCAGCGCGGAGTTCCTGACGGACGTACGCCGGGTCCTGCGGCCGGACGGCTGTTACGTCGCGAATCTCGCCGACGGCCCGCCGCTCGGCCATCTGCGCGGCCAGATCGCCACCGCCGCAGCAGCCTTCGGGCGGCTCGCGCTCGCCGCCGACCCCACCGTGCTGCGCGGCCGCCGCTTCGGCAACGCCGTGCTGCTCGCCTCGGACCGCGACCTGCCCGTCGCCGAACTGACCCGCAGGGTCGCGGGCGATCCGCACCCGGGGCGGGTGGAACACGGCCGGGCGCTGGCCGACTTCACCGGCGGCGCGCTCCCGGTCACCGACGCGAGCGCCAAGCCGTCGCCGGCGCCCCCGGCCGACGCCTTCACCTAAGGGCTGTCCGGTCCCGGCTCAGCGGTCGTCGAACTGCACCATCGGCGGATGCCCGTTCCAGGTGCAGAACACCGAGACCTCCCGGCCGTTCCGGGTGAACGTCACCCGGATCCAGGTCGGTTGCGTCCACGCCTGCATCTGCCAGCCCGCGTCCGGCGTCGCCGAGACCAGCTCCGCCGAGTCCGCGCCGATGTCGAAGACGACCCGGCCGCCGTCGACCGCGTAGCTCCGCACCTGGCCGGTGGCGGCGGGCGGCGCGCTCCGGGCCGGGCTGCGCTCCGGCTTCGGCGCCGACCGCGTCGGCGACGGACGGTGGCTTCTGCCCGGCGAAGCCGCCGGGGCGGACGGAGCCGGCTTCGCGGACGGGCTCGGTGGCCGCCGCGTCGAGGAGGCGACGGGCACCACGCCCCGCGCCGACGCCCCGTCGGCCGGGAGCGGAAGCGCGCGCGGCGGGTCGTACGCCGTCCCGGCCATGACGGTGTGCACCCCCCACCAGGACAGCGTGACGGCGGCGCCGGTGGCGAGCGACCATGCCACGGCATGTACGAGTCCTCTGCGCATCGGGGCCATAGTGCACCACGCCCGCCACACCTGTCCCGCGAGTCCCCGGGGAGGCGCGGACCGGACGGGACCCGGCGGACGGGCCTTCTCCGGCGCCCGGATGGCGTACGGTGCCGCCCATGCCCAGTGTGCTCGTGGTCGAGGACGACCAGTTCGTGCGGTCCGCACTCATCAGGCACCTGACCGACGCCTCCCACACCGTACGGAGCGTCGGCACCGCCCTGGAGGCCCTGCGCGAGGTCGCCCATTTCCAGTTCGACGTGGTCATACTCGACCTCGGCCTGCCCGATCTCGACGGCGCCGAGGCGCTGAAGATGCTGCGCGGCATCACCGACGTACCGGTGATCATCGCCACCGCGCGGGACGACGAGACCGAGATCGTACGGCTGCTCAACGACGGCGCGGACGACTACCTCACCAAGCCGTTCTCGGTGGAGCATCTCTCGGCCAGGATGGCGGCCGTCCTGCGCCGCTCGCGCACCACCTCCGACGGGGCGGCGCCGCCGCGGGTGATCCGGGTCGGCGGCCTCGCCATCGACCCGCTGCGCCGTCAGGCGGAACTGGACGGCAGGCAACTGGACCTGACACGGCGTGAGTTCGACCTGCTGACCTTTCTCGCCGGGCGCCCCGGTGTGGTCGTACCCCGCAAGGAGCTGCTCGCCGAGGTCTGGCAGCAGTCGTACGGCGACGACCAGACGATCGACGTCCATCTGTCCTGGCTGCGCCGCAAGCTGGGGGAGACGGCGGCCCGGCCGCGCTATCTGCACACCCTGCGGGGCGTCGGCGTGAAGCTGGAGCCGCCGGCATGAGATGGGCCCTGGTCAAAGTGGCCCTGGCCGTCACCGTGATGGTCGTGGTGGCCTTCGCCGTGCCCCTGGGGCTGGTCGTCAAGGAGATGGCCAGGGACCGGGCCTTCACCAACGCCGAACGGCAGGCCGCCGCCATCGGCCCCACCCTCTCCATCACCACCGAACGCGGTGAGCTGGAGCGGGCCATCGCCTCCACCCAGGCCGGCGCCGCGGGACGGATGGCCGTCCATGTCCCGCCCGTCGACGAGGTGGACGGCCGCCCGCTGGAGATCGGCACGCGCCGGGCCGCCGGCAAGGACCTGCGGACCGTCCAGCGGCTGGGCCGTGCCTCCATCACCAAGGTCACCGGCGGCTTCGCGCTGCTCCAGCCGACCGCGATCGGCTCCGGCCGGTCCCTCGGCGCGCCGCAGATCGCGATCGTCGAGGTGTACGTCCCGGACGATGAGGTGTCCAACGGGATCACCACCGCCTGGCTGGTGCTCGCCGGAGTGGGCCTGGCGCTGGTCGTGGGCTCGGTCGCCGTCGCCGACCGGCTGGGGTTGCGGATGGTCGAGCCCGCGCAGCGGCTCGCGTACGCCGCGCACGCCCTGGGCGAGGGAAAGCTGGGGGTCCGTGTCCCCGAGGAGGGGCCGCCCGAGCTGCGGTCGGCCGCGATCGCCTTCAACTCCATGGCCGACCAGGTGGTACAGCTCCTCGCCAATGAGCGCGAGCTCGCGGCCGACCTCTCGCACCGGCTGCGTACGCCGCTCACCGTCCTGCGTCTCAACGCGGCCTCACTGGGCGAGGGCCCGGCCGCCGACCAGACCAGGGCCGCCGTCGCGCAGTTGGAGCGGGAGGTTGACACCATCATCCGTACCGCCAGGCAGGCCAAGTCGCACACCTCGCCGGGGGCGGCCGGCGGCTGCGACGTCTCCGAAGTCGTCCGGGAGCGGATGGACTTCTGGTCGGCGCTGGCGGAGGACGAGGGCCGTACGGTACGGCTCGCGGGCGTCGGCAGGCCCGTACGCATCCCGGTCGGCAGGGCCGAACTGGCCGCCGCGCTCGACGCGTTGCTCGGCAATGTCTTCCGCCACACCCCGGAGGGCACGGCCTTCTCCGTCGATGTGCACAACGGCGAGGACGCCGTGATCGTCCTGGTCTCGGACGCGGGCCCCGGTATCGCCGATCCGCAGGCCGCCCTCGTCCGGGGCAACAGCGGGGGCCGGGAGGGCTCGACCGGGCTGGGTCTCGACATCGTGCGCAGAGTCGCGGAGTCGACGGGCGGCGATGTCCGGATCGGACGCTCGGTGCTCGGCGGCACCGAGGTACGCATCTGGATCGGACTGGACGGATGGCGCTCCCCGGGCGGGTCCGGCGGCCACCGGCTGGGCCGGCGCAAGCGGGGCGCGACGGGACGCGGGGCCGCCGCCGAGGTCCGGGCGCGAGGCTGAGGCCCGGGGGCAAGGCTGAGGTCCGGGGGCCGAACCTTTCGTCCGGCCGATGCGCTCCTTAAGCGCACCCTAAGAAGCTCAGTCTCCGTCCGGAACGGGCTGTTTGCCCGGATGGCGGCGGCTAGCGTACTGCCCGTCCCCGTACTCGCCCCTCACCTCCGCCCCGAGCGCCATCGCGCCCACCAGGACCTCGGCTCCTGCGAGCCCCCCACCCGTCCCCGTCGCAGGAGCCGCACCCCCCACCGGCTGCCCCCACCAGCCGCCACGCGCCGTCCCGGCCGGTTCACTCCCCATCCGGCCGGGGCGCGCGTGTACAGAGGTCCCCGCCGCGCGCCGCCCCGGCGGTGAGAGCGCTCAGCCCTTGACGGCGCCCTGCATGATGCCGCCGACGATCTGTCTGCCGAAGACCACGAAGGCCAGCAGCAGCGGCAGCGTGCCCAGCAGCGCCCCGGCCATGATCACCGACTGGTCGGGGACATAACCGCGGCCGAGACCGGTGAGCGCCACCTGCACGGTGGGGTTGCCGCTCTGGGTGAGGGCGATGATCGGCCAGAAGAAGTCGTTCCAGGCCATCACGAAGGTCAGCATCCCCAGCACCGCCATCGCGGGCCGCGCGGCGGGCAGGACGACATGCCACATGACGCGCCAACTGTTCGCGCCGTCCACCCTCGCCGCCTCGATCAGCTCGGTGGGCAGCGCCTGCGCGAGGTACTGCCGCATGAAGAACACCCCGAAGGCGCTGACGAGGGTGGGCAGGACGACCGACTGGAGCCGGTCGGTCCAGGACAGCTCGGCGATCATCATGTACAGCGGTACGACGCTGAGCTGCGGCGGCACCATCATCGTGCCGATCACCAGCAGCAGCAGCGGATTCCGGAACCGGAAACGCAGCTTGGCGAAGGCGAAGCCGGCGAGCGTCGAGAAGAGGACCGTGCCGGCCGTGACGGCACCGGCGACCACCGTCGTATTGAGCAGGGCCGTACCGAGGTTGGCCTCGGTCCAGGCGATCTCCAGATTCCGGAGGAGATTGCCGCCGAACCAGAACGGCGGGGGAGTCCGGGCGAGCCTGCTGTTGCTCTGGGAGGCCGCCACGGCCGTCCACACCAGCGGGAACAGCGAGCCCGCGGTGAACAGGACCAGTACGGCGCTGGTGAACCGGCCGCCGTACGACTGCCGCCCCGCCGCCCCCCGCCGCGCGGCGCGCGCGGCCGGCTCCGGAATCGCCGTCATATCGCTCCCTCCGGATCGCGCGAACGTGACGGGCCTCATGAGCTCTTGCGCAGACGACGTGCGACGGCCCAGTTCACCGCGCCGACGACCAGCAGGATCAGGAACATCGCCCAGGCGATCGCCGAGGCCCGGCCGAGATGCAGATTCACCCAGCCCTGCTCGTACAGATAGAGCCCGAGCGTCTGGAACTGATGGTTCGCGCCCCCCGTCGCGCCCGCGCCGCTGTTGAACAGCAGCGGTTCGCCGAAGAGCTGCGTCGCGCCGATCGTCGAGACCACACAGGTGAACAGAATCGTCGGCCGCAGCGACGGCACGGTCACATGGATGAACTGCCGCAGGCGCGAAGCGCCGTCCAGCGCCGCCGACTCGTACAACTCCTCGGGGATGGCCTGCATCGCCGCCAGATAGATCAGCGCGTTGTAACCGGTCCACCGCCAGACGACGATGGCGGAGACCGCGAGCTTCGAGGTCCAGGCGCCGTTCTGCCAGTCGACCGGATCCAGACCGAGCAGCCCCAGCGCCCAGTTGATCATCCCGTAGTCGCGGCCGAAGAGCAGGACGAAGACAAGCGTCGCGGCGGCCACCGACGTCGCGTACGGCGTCAGCACCGCGACCCGGAAGAACGTCGAGCCGCGCAGCCGGTAGTTGAGCAGATGCGCGATCCCCAGCGCGATCGCCAACTGGGGCACGGTGGACATCAGCCCGATGGTGACGGTGTTCCTCAGCGCGTTCCAGAAGAAGTCGTCGCCCAGCAGCCGGGAGAAGTTCCGGAGCCCCACCCACTCCATCTCGGTGGGCGCGGTCAGCTCCACCCGGTGCAGCGCCGCCCAGCCGGTGTAGAGCAGCGGGAAGAGCCCGAAGGCCAGGAAGAAGACAAAGAACGGCGCGACGAAGGCGTACGGGCTCCACCGCACATCACGGCGGTAGCGCCGGCTGCGCCGCTCCCGGCGGCGTTCCTCCGCCGTCCTGCCCGCGGGCCTCCGGCCGGCCGCCGTTCGCGGTGCCGGGACCGCGCCTTCCTCCTCGGAGGGCGCGGCGGCGGGCGCGTCACTGGCCATCGGTCAGTGGTCCAGCGCGTTGTCGATCGCCTTGACCGCGGCGTTCCAGCCGTCCTGCGACGAGGTGCCCTTCTGGTCGACCTGGAGCATGCCGACGTCGGCCAGGTTCTGAGCGATGATCAGATCCTTCGGTCCGACGATCTGGACCGGTACGCCCTCGGCGGCCCGCGAGAAGATCTCGCCGATCGGCGCGCCGCCGAAGTACGGATGGGTGGCGCCGGACACCGCGGGCAGCGCGTACGCGGCCCGGGAGCTGGGAAAACTGCCGCGTTTCGCGAACAGCGCCGCCTGCTGCTCGGGCGCCGTCAGCCAGGCGGCGAGCCTGGCCGCCTCCTTCTTGTGCCTGCCCGCCTCGGGCACCACCAGGAAGGAGCCGCCCCAGTTGCCGGGCCTCGGCGCGGCGGCCACGTCCCACCTGCCTCGGCCCGCCGGGCCGGCCTTGTCCTGGATGTAGCCGAGCATCCACGCCGGGCAGGAGACGGTGGCGAAGGCGGCGTTCGCGTATCCCTGGTCCCAGGCCGGTGTGAACTGCTGGAGCCTGGCGGTCAGACCCGCCCTCGCGAACCGCGCGGCGGTGTCCCAGGACCGCCGTACGGCCGGGCTGGTCTTGTAGACGACCTGGCCGTCCTGGTCGTAGAAACGGCTCGCGCCGCTGCCGCTCATGGCGCTCAGCACGCCGCTCGCCGAGTCCACGAAGGCCGTTCCGGCCGGTGCCTTGGCCTGGTAGCGCCGGCCGGTGGCCAGATACTTCCGCCAGTCGCCCGCCCAGAGCCTGCCGACCGCCTCGCGGCCGGTGGGCAGACCGGCCTTGGCGAAGAGATCCTTGCGATAGCAGACGGCCTGCGGTCCGACGTCGGTGCCGAGCCCCGTGGTTCTGCCGTCTGCGCCGGTCGCCTGCGCCCACTTCCAGGGCAGGAAGCTCTCCCGCCGTACGCCCTCGGCCCTGCCGAGGTCCACCAGCTTGTCCGACTGGGTGGCGGTGATCTCGGCGATATTGCCGACCTCGACGGCCTGGATGTCCGCGAGTCCGCTGCCGCTGCCGAGATGGGTGAGGAGCTGCGGGTAGTAGTTCTCGTTGCGTTCGATGGAGGTCTGCTTGATGACGATGTCCCTGTGGAGCCTCATGTACTGGTCGTAGAGCCCGGCCTCCTTCAGGCCGAAGGCACCGAAGACGCCGATGGTGAGCGTCGTCCTGCCGTCACCGGAGTCCCCGTCCTGCCCGCAGCCCGCCAGACCACCGGCGCCGAGCGCGGCGACGACCGTGAGGACCACCACCCGGAGGGAGATGCGGGTGACTGAACGCATGACGTCCTCCTCGGGCCCTGTCCGGGCCCGCTCCGGTGCGCCGCACGCCGCCGGGCGCGGCCAGGGTACGCGGGGCAGGGACGGCCGGTGATTTGGGAGCGCTCCCAAGCGCTGTGAAGCGCCGTCCGGGCCCCGGAGGCGCAAGGAATCGGACAGTGGGAGATGACTCGTTTATCCGCTTGTCAGAGTATGGCCTGATATACGGCGATCTCGGCGCACCCTGGAACGGGGTGTCTGTCGCCCGATGTCTAATGTTGTCCGGTATCCGGCGAGGAGGCACAGATGACATCCGGTACGGCGCGCCGGCGCGGCGGCGGGCTCCCCACACTCGAAGAGGTGGCGGCCCGCGCCGGGGTCGGCCGGGGCACGGTCTCGCGGGTGATCAACGGCTCGCCCCGGGTCAGCACGCGGACCAGAGCCGCGGTGGAGGCCGCCGTCGCCGAGCTGGGATACGTACCGAATCCGGCTGCCCGCGCGCTCGCCGCCAACCGCTCGGACGCCATCGCCCTGGTGGTGCCCGAGCCCGAGGCGCGGTTCTTCGCCGAGCCGTACTTCTCGGACATCGTCCATGGAATCGGCGAGGCTCTCGCCGACAGCGGGATGCAATTGCTGCTGACCTTCGCGGGCGGCGACCGCGAGCGCGGCCGTCTCGCGCGCTATCTGGCCTCGCACCGCACCGACGGTGTGCTGATCGTGTCGGCGCGCGCCGGTGATCCGCTGCCGGAACTGCTGGGCGGGCTCGGCATACCGACCGTCATCAGCGGTCGCAGGTCGGCCGACGAGCCGCTGCCCTCCGTCGACTCGGACAACGCCGAGGGCGCCCGCAGCGCCGTGGCCCACCTGCACGCGCGGGGCCGTCGCACCGTCGCGACCATCACCGGCAGCCTGGAGGTCTACGGCGCGGCCTGCCGCCTCGACGGCTACCGCCGGGCTCGTACCGAGGCGGGCCTCGCTCCCGACGAGCAGCTCACGGCCGTGGCCGACTTCACCGAGGAGGGCGGCCGCCGCGCCATGTGCGAACTGCTGGCCCGCAGACCCGCTCTGGACGCGGTCTTCGCGGCGTCCGACGTGATGGCGGCGGGCGCCCGCCGGGCCCTGCGCGCGGCGGGCCGCCGGGTGCCGGACGATGTGGCCCTGGTCGGCTTCGACGACTCGGCGACCGCCCGCCACATGGATCCGCCACTGACCAGCGTCCGCCAGCCGACGGCGGAGATGGGCCGGGCGATGGCCGGCCTCGTCCTCTCGGAGATCGCGTCCCGCCAGGGTCGGACGACCCCCGGGCCGCACCAGATCGTGCTCCCGACGCGACTGGTGATACGGGATTCGTCCTGACGGAACCGCCGGAGACGGCGCGGCGCAGGCCGAGCGGGGGGCCGACCGGGCAGGGGGGACCCGGGCGGGCCGGTCACAGAAACAGATTCGCCCTCGTACCTTTTCCTACAGGTACGAGGGCGAATCCGGAAGGGTGAGTAACGGGACTCGAACCCGCGACATCCTGGACCACAACCAGGTGCTCTACCAGCTGAGCTATACCCACCATGACCGGTCTTTTCCCTGACCGGCCGAGAAAAAGTGTACAGGGTCCGCGAGGGTGCTCGCGCCCGTATTGATGCGGCGCCGACCGGGGCCCGGCCCGTGACCGGGGCCTCTCGTCCGGTTCGTGCGGAGGCTCTACGGCCCGGCACCCGCCGCCCCGCGTGCCACGGCTGCGGCCCCCCCGCCCCCTGGCCCCGCCCGACCTCGGCCGGACCACCCGGGGAACGGCGGCACCCGGGGTGCGTCCGGGCCTCGGCCCGGTCTACTCCGGGGGCAGCACGTGCTTCGCGGCGATCTGTTTGGCCGTGTCGGAGTCCGGACCCGGCTGCGGGACGAAGACCGCCTCGCGGTAGTAGCGCAGCTCCGCGATGGATTCCCGGATGTCGGCGAGCGCGCGGTGGTTGCCGCTCTTCGCCGGGCTGTTGAAGTAGGCCCGGGGATACCAGCGGCGGGCCAGTTCCTTGACCGAGGAGACATCGACGATCCGGTAGTGGAGGTAACCCTCCAGGTCCGGCATGTCCCGGAACAGGAAGCCGCGGTCGGTGCCGACCGAGTTCCCGCAGAGCGGCGCCTTGCCGGGTTCCTTGACGTGCTGGCGTACATACGCCAGGACCTGCTCCTCGGCGGCGGCCAGCGTGGTGCCGCCCGCCAGCTCGTCGAGGAGGCCCGAGGTGGTGTGCATCTGCCGCACCACCTCGGGCATGGTCTCCAGCGCCGCGTCCGGCGGGCGGATCACGATGTCCACCCCTTCACCGAGCACATTCAGTTCCGAGTCGGTGACCAGCGCGGCCACCTCGATGAGTGCGTCGTCCGCCAACGAGAGCCCGGTCATCTCGCAGTCGATCCACACCATGCGATCGTTCATGCGCCTTACCCTACGGGGCGCTCCGCTGGCCGGGCAGACTCGGACGGCCCGGACCTGCCGCGTACACGTCCGAACCCGGCTTGCCGTGCTCGGGCAGCGCCGACGAGGCCGCCGCCTGACCGGGCGGGCCCGCCGTCGCGGCGGCCCGCCTGGACTGCGCGGACGCCTGGGCGGGCACGACCGGCTCCATGACTCCCGGCGGCATGGAATCGCCCTGCGGGCGGCGTGCCCGGTAGGCGGACCGGTAGGCCGCGGGAGAGGATCCGAGCTGCCGCCTGAAGTGGCCGCGCAGCGCCACGGGAGAGCGGAAGCCGCAGCGGCCCGCGACCTCGTCGACCGAGTAGTCGGAGGTCTCCAGCAGCCGCTGCGCCTGCAGCACCCGCTGGGTGATCAGCCACTGCAACGGCGCGCTCCCGGTGAGCGAGCGGAACCGCCGGTCGAAGGTGCGGCGGCTCATGTACGCGCGGGCCGCGAGCGTCTCCACGTCGAACTGCTCGTGCAGATGCTCCAGCGCCCAGGCCACGACCTCGGCAAGCGGGTCGGAGCCGATTTCCTCTGGTAAAGACCTGTCCAGATAGCGTTCCTGGCCGCCACTGCGCCGCGGCGGTACGACCAGCCGGCGGGCGAGCGCCCCCGCGGCCTCCGCGCCGTGGTCCGTTCGGACTATATGCAGACACAGATCGATTCCGGCCGCCGTGCCCGCCGAGGTGAGCACATCGCCGTCGTCGACGAACAGCTCCCTCGGATCCACATGGACGGACGGATAGCGCTTGGCGAGTGTCGGTGCGTACATCCAGTGTGTGGTGGCCGGCCGGCCGTCCAGCAGACCGGCCGCCGCCAGGACGAACGCGCCGGTGCACAGGCCGACGATCCTCGCGCCCTCCTCATGGGCGCGGCGCAGCGCGTCCAGTGCCTCCGGCGGCGGCGGCGAGGTGATCGACCGCCAGGCCGGTACGACCACCGTGCCGGCCCTGCTGATCGCCTCCAGGCCGTACGGCGCGCTGAGTTCGAGACCGCCGGTGGTCCGCAGCGGTCCGTCTTCCCCGGCGCAGACGAGCAGGCGGTAGCGGGGAACCCCGGCGTCCTGGCGGTCGATTCCGAACACGGAGAGCGGGATGGAGCTCTCGAAGATGGGGCCGCCGCTGAAGAGCAGCACAGCGACGACTTCCCGGCGGCGGCGCCCGGCAAGCTTTCGTGCTGACTCCGGTGCGGTGGTGGAGTCCTGGCTCATGGTGCTAAGCCCCCCTCGGTGTTCGCGTCTCCCCGTTCTTGTCGGGCCTCTCGCTCCTGCACGATTCCCCTCGGTTTTGCACGGGTCCCCAGCCTTCGATACTCATGATCGAATCTACTGTGTCCCGTGGTGCCGGCGTGACAAGTTCTCCATCCGCCGCTATGTCGACAAGGCAACTTGGCGCGAAGCATTCGATCACGAAGCGTTCCACTCGGGAGCCGAGAGTGGAAGTGGGCCTCACGCGCATGGCCCGTCCCCGTAGGGTGCGGAGGACCGGGGCGGTCCTTTCTTCCCTGGTGGCAAGGGGGTTGGCAGGCCATTTCGCCAAGGGTGCCACGCGCGTCAGAAGTTGGCTGAAAAGCGATGGGTGCGTCTGTACGAAGCTCTTAATCTCCCGGCGCACCACTCTCGCGCACGCGTGAGCCGAGGCGCGCTCCCCGGCCACTTCCGGGCGCGCCGGCTCGGTGATGTTCCGTTCGTTCGGCGTGTCCGCGCCACCGTCGCGCGCGGTCGTGAGCCGCCGCGCCCGGCGACCGGAGCGGCAGAGGTTGGCGGATGGCCGCCACGGCGCCGCGTCCCCCTGCGGTGGTTCCCGCCGCGCCGGGCACCGAGAGGACCGCCGGGGACCAGCGGACCACTGAACGCGGTCCGTCGGAGCGCCTGCCCCGGCGGCGCCGGGGCAGTCCGGGCGGCGGGCACGGCGGGCGCCGGGAAGGGCCGGTGCCGCGCCGCCCGGCGTCCTCGCCGCGGTGCGTCCGGGGGGACCCGAGCGCTCGGTGATGCGGGTGCGGGGGCTCCCCGGTGGCGGTGGCGGGGCCGGGGGCCGGCGCGGAGCGGAGCCTTCCGGTCACCGCGCGGGACTGCTGTAGATGCCATCCGGCATTGCCATCCTGGGCGGCCTCGTGCATGCTCCCTGGAACGCCGTGTGTGGGGCGGTCGGCACCGGGCATGAAAAGTGTGTCGCCGTACCCTTCGGGGTATGGGGTTGGGAAGATGATTCCCGGACACAGCTCCGCCGCCACGCCACTTGTCGCTCCTTCTCACGAGGACTTCCTTCGCCGAGACATCAATGGCCGGTCACGAAATCCCTGAACCCGCTGACCGCAAGCAGGTAGCCGACCCGCTGTCGGGCCTGCGAGCGGCGGAACAGACGCGCGCTTCCTGCGATCCCGCCTTCCAGCACGGGGTGGTCGTCGGCTTCGACGGCTCGACCTCCAGCGAGCGGGCACTCGCCTACGCCATCGGCATGGCCCGGCGCCTGGGCTCCGGCCTGATTATCGTCCATGTCGCCAACCGACTACCCACCACGGTCTGGGCGGGGTGCGAACCTCCGGTCTTCGTGGATGTCCCCGATCACCGCACCGAGGTGCTCGGGCTGGAACTGGCCTGTGCGGACTACCTCACCGAAGTGCCGTGGATCCTGGTCGAGCGTGGCGGTGACATCTGCCACGAACTCGAAGAGGTCGGCCAGGAGTACTCGGCCGACGCGATCGTCGTCGGTTCGACGCACGGCATCGTCGGGAGGATCTTCGGCTCGGTGGCGGGACGGCTCGCACGCCGGGCGCAGCGGCCCGTCGTGGTGATCCCCTGACAACGCGCTGTCCCCTGACGCCCACTGATCTCCTGACGACGCGACGATCTCTCGCCGGACGTCCTGAAGGGCGCCGGGCCATGGACCGCTTCGGTGGCCGCGCGGAGAAACGCGGCCACCGGCCCCTCAGTTGTGGTGCCCGACGGGCCTCAGAGAACGGTTGACGGCGTACCGCCCGCGCGGGCGGCGAACTCCGCGCGGATCCGGTCCCCCTGCTCTCCCGCCGCGAGCAGGGACCACAGCAGGAGGCGTGCCTTGCGCCCGTCGAGCCAGCCGGCCGGGACCGCGCCGCGCCGCAGCAGATCCTGTTCCGAGCCGGGGAAGCCGTAGGTGTCGCTGAGCACCGAGCCTGATCCGGTCCTGCTGGCGAGCACCACCGGCGCCTTCTCCACCGCCTCGGACACCACCGCCGCCATCGCGGCGGACACATGACCGGCGCCGAAGGCGGAGATCACGAGCCCGTCGAAACGGGCGTCGAGGGCCAGGCGGAGCAGTTCGCCGTCGTCGCCGAGGAACGTTTCGAGCAGGGCGACTCTCGGGTGGCCGCCGCCGTCGCGGGGACGGGGGACCGGCGGCTGCCGCAAGGGCAGGGCCGCGTAGTGGACGGACCGCTCGTGGATCCTGGCGAGCGGGCCGAACGGCCGGGAGCCGAAGGCGTCGAGCGCCGTCGTGTCGTCCTTGCGTACGCGCGCGGCGGCGTGCACCTCGTCGTTCAGCACGGTCAGCACCCCCAGGCCGCGTGAGCGCGGGGCGGTCGCGGTCAGCACGGCCGCCAGCAGATTCGCGGGCCCGTCGGCGCCGGGCTGCTGCGGCGGCCGCATGGCTCCGGTGACCACCAGCGGCTCCGGCCTGTCCCAGTGCAGGTCCAGGAAGTAGCCGCTCTCCTCCAGAGTGTCCGTGCCCTGGACAAGGACGATCCCGGCCGCGCCGTCCGCCGCCGCCCGGCGTGACCAGTCGAGCGCCCGGAGCAGATCGCCGAAGCCGAGCGAGGCCCCGGGTTTGCTGAAGAGGGTCTCGGCGCGGATGTCCGCGATACGTGCCAGCCCGGGGACGGAGGCCGTGAGGTCCCGCGCGGTCAGGGACGGTGTCACTCCGTGCGGCCCGTCGGCCGCCGTCATGGTGATCGTCCCGCCCAGAGAGGCGACGGCCACAAGAGGCGCTGGCATGGCTCACTCTCAGTTACTTGACGCTCGACAGTTTGCATTTTATAGCTTGAAGAAAGTCAAAGCGGATCGACCCGAGTGAATCAGAGGCGGCGTCGTGGCCACTGCACAGATTGGTCGCCAGAGCCTGTCACCTGCCAATGGCCCACGGCTGACCAGGACAGTGGCCCTGATCAGTCTGCTCGTCCTCGCACTCTCCTATGTCGTCAATGCGATGGACCGGCAGGTGTTCTCCGTTCTGCTGCCCGGTATCCGTGACGAATTCGGTTTCTCGCTGACTCAGGGCGGACTGCTCGCGACGATCTTTACGCTGGGCATAGGTGTGGCCGGGGTGCCGACCGGATATCTGCTCGACCACCTTTCACGAAGGTCGGTCATTCTGCTCGGGATCGCGATCTACTCACTCTTCACCATCCTCACCACGGTCGCCACGGGCTTTCCGGACATGCTCGCCTACCGCGCCTTCTCCGGAGTGGGCGAAGCGATGCAGAACGGCGCACTGTTCGCCGCCGTCGGCGCCTACTTCTTCGCCAACCGCGCCATGGCGCTCGGCACGCTCAACTGCGCCTACGGTATCGGCGGATTCCTCGGACCGGTGCTCGGCTCGAAACTCGCGGACGGCGGCAGCGCCTGGCGGACGCCTTTCTGGACGTTCGGCCTGATCGGCCTCGTATTCATCGGGATCATCGCGCTGGTGATCCGCAGGTCGTTCACCGAACGGAAAGAGACCGCGGTGCCGGCGGGGCCGCGCCTCGACGCCGGTCACGTACCCGGGCGGCTGTACAACCGCAATGTCCTGCTGCTCGGGCTGACCGCCGCCGTGGTGGGCATATCCATGTACGGCTACATCGGCCTGTATCCCACCTTTCTCGAAAGCCGGCTGGGATTCAGCAGCGGACACGCCGCGCTGGCGGCGAGCATGTTCGGCCTCGGCGCCCTGCTCGGCATACCGGCCGGCTGGCTCGGTGACCGCCTCAACCAGCGGACCGTCATGATCGTCGCGCTGCTGGCCGGCTGTGTCGTCGGCTATCTGCTGTTCAACGGGCCGACCACACCGGGTCCGCAGTACGCGCTCTCGATCGCGGAGGGCGCGATCGCCAGCGGCTTCCTGTTCGTCAACATCTATTCGGCGATGCAGCGCGCCGTCCGGCCGCGCATGATCGGCCGGGTCTCCGGTCTGTTCGTCGCCGCCTTCTACCTCCCGGCCGCATTCTCCGGATATCTGTTCTCCGCTTTTGTGGACGGCGTCGGATGGGGCGGCGCGGGCCTCTGGGAGCTGACGGTGATGCCGCTGGCCGGTGTGGTCGCCCTCTTCTTTGTCAACACCCGGGAACTGGCCCGGACGACGTTGTCCGGCGGTGGATCGGGGAGAAATCCCCTCAGCGACGCGGAAGGAAACTGACATATGAGCGGAACAGCAGGGCCACGCCGGTGGCGGGAACAACGCTGGATCATCGACTCCGTGCTGCGCACGGACGGGCTGGAATGGGACCAGCCGAGGATCGTCTACACCCAGCGGCCCATGGGACCTGATGCCGCTCCGGACTTCCAGGTGGCCCGGTCCCGCATTCATAAGTTCGCCGATCTCCGCCCTGTCTTCACCGAGCTGGCCCAGCGCCGCGAGACGCTCGGGGAGGAGGCGGAGAAAGCCCGGCGCCCGGTGGCGTCCCGTGAGCATTTCTTTTACGCCGCGCTGCTCTACGCGACCGCGGAATGGCCCGTCTGGGAGGACGGCGCGCTGCTGGTCGGTCTCGACGACCGCAAGAACGCCTGCTACACGTCGTACGCGCGGCTGGCCGACCATCATGTCGAACGCGTCGACATTCCCTTCGGCGACGGCCACCTTCCCGCCTGGTTCCATCTGCCGCGTGATTATCAGGGCGGCCCGCTGCCCACGGTGCTCTCCTGCGGAGGCATGGACGCACCGAAGGAACTCAATGTCAGTCTCTACGGCGACACATTCCTGGAGCGCGGATTCGCGGTGCTGGCATTCGACGGTCCCGGGCAGGGCGAGGCATCGGTCCGCGGCGTCAAATTCACGCCGGAGGCATGGGTCGCGGCGGGCGCGGCGCTGTTCTCCTGGTGCGAGCGCCGCGCCGAGGTCGATTCCGGGCGGGTGGTGGGCTTCGGGCTGTCCTTCGGCTCGTACTGGATGTCACAGATCGCCGCGACACAGCCGGGACTGCGGGGCAGCGCCGTAGGGCTGGTCTGCCACGAACCGGGCGCCCACACGCTCTTCGGGACGGCTTCCCCCTCCTTCAAGGCCCGCTTCATGTGGATGTCGGGGCTGACGGACGACGAGGCGGCCTTCGACCGCATGGCCGAGGACATCGACCTGGCTCCGCTGATGTCCGGCATGCGCGCGCCCTGGCTGATCATCGCCGGGGACGAGGACGAGCTCTCACCGGTCGAGTACAGCTACGACCTGGCCGCGCGATGTCCGGCGCCCGCGCCGATGCTCGTCTACCGGCAGGGACGGCACGCGCTGTCACTGCCCACCTCGTCGGTGGCCCTCGGCCCCAACTGGCTGACGTACGCCGCCGACTGGCTTCTCGACCGGGTCAACGGGCTGCCGGCCGAGGAGTACGTCGACGTGGTGCTGCCGTCCGGCCGGCTGGAGCGGCGGCCCCATCCGAAGGAGACCGCCCGGCCCGGCCGCCCGGAGGCGGACCGGCGATGAGCGCCCCCGGCGCAGACCCGGCCGCGCCCCGCCGTCCTCGGCGACGCGGAAGCGGGCCGCCCGCACCAGCAGTGAACGGCTCTGAGGGATCGGAGAAGAACGACATGCCTGACACATTGTCGCTGCGCGTCGACGGCAAGGACGTCCCGGCGTCGGACGGCGCCACCTTCGCGGTGCACAACCCCGCCACCGGCGACCACCTCTACGACGTGGCGCACGCCACCGCGGCGGACGTCGACGCGGCAGTCACCGCCGCGAAGACCGCCTTCGAGGACCGGCGCTGGCAGGGCATGCGGGCCCGGGACCGGGCCCGCGTACTGAACCGGGCGGCTGCCGAACTGGACCACCGCATCGACGAGTTCGCCCGCCTGGAGACTCTGCAGATCGGCCGCCCGCTGCGGGAGATGCGCGCCCAGCTCAGCCGGCTGCCCGAGTGGCTGGAGTACTTCGGCGCCGTCGCGCACTCGGCGGAGGGGACCGTCCCGGACTTCGGCGAGGGATATCTCAATGTCGTCCACCGCGTCCCGCTCGGCGTCGCCGGGCTGATCACACCGTGGAACCACCCGCTGCTCATCACGATGAAGAAGCTCTCCGCCGCGCTCGCGGCCGGCAACTCGCTGGTCATCAAGCCCAGCGAACTCGGCCCCGCCGTGCCGGTCGCGCTGGCGGGACTGCTTCAGGAGGCCGGTGTACCGCCCGGGGTGGTCAATGTGGTCACCGGGCTCGGCCCGACCACCGGGCGGTTCCTGTCCGAACATCCCGGGCTGGCCAAACTCGACATCACCGGCGGGACGGAGACCGGCCGGGTCGTCGCCGGCAACGCGGGCCGCTCGCTGATCCCGGTCACGGCGGAACTGGGCGGCAAGGCTCCCGTGATCGTCTTCGACGACACGGAGCTCGAACAGGCGGTGGCGGGCGCGATGTTCGCCTCGTTCATCGCCACCGGCCAGACCTGCGTACAGGGCGCGCGGCTGCTCGTACAGCGCACGGTGTACGACCGGTTCGTGGACCGGTTCGTCGAACGCACCAGGGCGCTGCGGCTCGGTGACCCGCTGGCCGCCCGCACCCAGGTCGGGCCGCTGGTCTCGGGCGCCCAGCGGGACAGGACCGCGGTCGCCGTCGACCGGGCCCGGGAGCAGGGCGCCACCGTGCTCTGCGGCGGACGGATCCCGGAAGGCACCGAGTTCGACCGGGGCTGGTACTACGAACCGACCGTCGTCGCCGACGTCACCCCCGCCCACGAGCTCTGGTACGACGAGGTCTTCGGCCCGGTCACCGTGGTCGTACCGTTCGACGACGAGGCCGACGCCACGGCGAAGGCCAACGACTGCCCGTTCGGCCTCGCCGCGTCGGTCTGGACCGCCGACGCCGGCCGGGCGCTGCGGGTCACCGACCGGCTGGACATCGGGATCATCTGGGTCAACGACCATCACCGGATCGATCCCAGCTCGCCGTGGGGCGGCACGAAGGACAGCGGCATCGGCTCGGAGAACGGCCTGGACGCCCACCGGGCGTACACCAGGGCCAAGAGCGTGATCATCAATTCCTCGGGCCTGCCGTTCGACTGGTACGCCACCGCGGAGGATCTGCGCTACTCCTGAGGAGAGTGACGAGGCCATGACGGACATGGATCTGCTGGTCGCCGGCGGCACGGTGGTCACTCCGCTGGGCCGCCGCCGCGCGAATGTCGGCGTACGGGACGGCCGGATCGGCTATGTGGGCCAGGACCGGCCCTCGGCCGCGGATTCCGTCGACGCCACCGGCCTGCTGGTGCTCCCCGGCGGCGTCGACACCCACGTACACCTGATGGACCCGGGCAGCACCGACCGGGAGGACTTCCCGGCCGGGACCTCGGCCGCCGCGGCCGCCGGTGTCACCACGATCCTCGAACACAGCCACGGAACGCCGGTCAGGACCTCCGGCGACCTCCGGGACAAGCGCGCGTACCTGCGCGGGCGCTCCCATGTGGACTACGGCCTCGCCGCGCACGCGTGGCCGGGCCGGGCCGCCGACGTGCCCGGCCTGTGGGCGGACGGCGTGGCGTTCTTCAAGGTCTTCACGGCCTCCACGCATGGGGTGCCGGGACACGGCGCGGGCGCCCTGAAGGAGCATCTGACCCGGACCGCGCTGTGCGGCGGGGTGAGCCTGCTGCACTGCGAGGACGAGTCGCTCGTCGACACGGCGGAGAAGCTGCTCAGGGCCGAGGGCCGCACCGACGGCGGGCTGCTGCCGGAGTGGCGCGGACGCGATGCCGAACTGGTGGCGGCGGCCGTCGCGGCGCTGCTCGTACGACGGACCGGGGCCCGCGCCACGATCGCGCATGTCAGCCACCCGGAGGTGGCCGAGTACGTGGCGCGGGAGCGGGCCGCCGGCGCGCGGCTGGCCGCCGAGGGCTGCCCCCAGTACTTCCTGCTCCGCGAGAACGAGGTGCTGGAAGAGGGCGCCCTGCGCAAGTTCACGCCGCCGGCGCGGATGCGGGGCGACGACGAGGAACAGGAGATGTGGGCGCTGCTCCGGCGGGGGACGCTGACGCACATGTCCACCGACCACGCCCCGTCGACGCTCCGGCAGAAGCGGGCCGGTGACATCTGGGACGTCCCCTTCGGCCTGCCGGGTCTCGACACGACGATGTCGCTGCTGCTCGACGCGGCGGCGCGCGGCCACCTCGCGTACGAGGACGTCACACGGGTCTACAGCGAGGCGCCCGCGCGGATGTACGGGCTCTGGCCGCGCAAGGGGCGGCTCGCCGCCGGAGCCGACGCCGACCTGGCGCTGGTGGATCCGGACGCCGAACGGACCCTGCGGGACGAGGACATGCTCTCCAAGGCCGGCTGGACGCCCTTTCACGGCCGCCGGGTGCGCGGCAGAGTCGTCCGGACCTATCTGCGCGGCCGGCTGATCGCGGAGCAGGGCAAGCCGTCCGGCGGGGCCGAGCGGGCCGGTGAGTTTGTACCCGGCGCGGGCGGCCGGTAGAGCGCGCCACCACCCTGATCCGCCGTCAATTCCCGGTGGTCTGAGGTGAATCGGCAAATTTTCCCGCACTCAGAGGTGGGTTGTGCGCTTGTGAAGGGTACATAAAGGTCGCTGGGACACAGCACCATCGCACTCCATGAAGGGAGCCCGCCGTGGACAACGACGTCTCCGCGGGAAGCGTCTTTTCGGCCTCCGTGCTCGGCCATCTCGCTCTCGGCCTCACTCTGCTCGCATTCGGAATCGGCCACACCGGCGTCCTCGACGGGGTGACGCCGCTCGACGCCGTCACCCTCGCGCTGTACGTGGGGGGCATCGGCCTGTTCGTCGCCGGACTGCTCGAATTCCGGGCGGGCCACTCATTCACCGGTACGGCCTTCGCGGCCCTCGGCGCCTTCTGGTTCACCTGGGGCACCGGAGCCGGCCAGCAGGTCAGCACCGACGCGGCCGGATCCTTTCTGATCCTGTGGGCGCTGCTGGCGCTGAGCCTGACGGTCGGTGCCACCGGCGCCGGGCCGGTCGTCCAGGGCACTTACGCGCTGCTCTGCGTCGCGCTGGTGCTGCTCGCGATCGGGCAGTTCGCCGACAGCTCGGGGATCACCAAGGTGGGCGGCTGGTTCGCCGTCGTCGCGGGCGCCGCCTCCTGGTACGGGGCGACGGCCGCGCTCGCCCACTGGCCGGCCACGCTGTCCGGCCGCCGCGTCGCCGGCCGGGGTGTGACGGCGCAGTAGGACCTCTCCGCCACGGGTGTCAGGACCCGGGCAGCCGCGGGTCGGTGTACGTGGGCGGCGCCGGCCCCTCCGGAGAGCGCCTCCAGTGCGGCAGGTGGCCCGCGCTGGAGGCGCTCTCGCCGTACGGGACAGCCCTTACTCGACCGTGACGGACTTCGCGAGGTTACGGGGCTTGTCGATGTCCCGGCCCAGCGCCAGCGCCGTGTGGTACGCGAGGAGCTGGAGCGGAATGCCCAGCAGGATCGGGTCCAGCTCGGTCTCGTTCTTCGGCACCACGATGGTGTGGTCGGCCTTGTCCTGCGGCTGGTGCGCCACCGCCAGGATCCGGCCACTGCGGGCCTTGATCTCCTCCAGCGCCGCGCGGTTCTTCTCCAGCAGGTCGTCGTCCGGGACGATCGCGACCGTCGGCATCGCCGGCTCGATGAGCGCGAGCGGACCGTGCTTCAGTTCGGAGGCCGGATAGGCCTCGGCGTGGATGTACGAGACCTCCTTGAGCTTGAGCGACGCCTCACGGGCCACGGGATAGCCGCGCACCCGGCCGATGAACATCATCGACTTGGCCCCCGCGTACTCCCCGGCCAGCTTCGCGATGTCGTCCTCCGCCGCCAGGATCTCGGCGATCTGCGCGGGCAGCCTGCGCAGCCCCTCGATGATCCGCTTGCCGTCGGCGACGGACAGATCGCGGATCCGGCCGAGGTGCAGCGCGAGCAGCGCGAACGAGACCACGGTGTTGGTGAAGCACTTGGTGGAGACCACGCAGACCTCCGGGCCCGCGTGCACGTACACACCGCCGTCGGTCTCCCGCGCGATCGCCGAGCCGACGACATTGACCACGCCCAGCACGCGCGCGCCCTTGCGCTTCAGCTCCTGGACGGCGGCCAGCACGTCATAGGTCTCACCGGACTGCGACACCGCCACATAGAGGGTGTCCGGGTCCACGACCGGGTTGCGGTAGCGGAACTCCGAGGCGGGCTCCGCGTCCGCCGGGATCCGCGCCAGCTCCTCGATGAGCTGGGCGCCGATCATGCCGGCGTGGTACGAGGTGCCACAGCCGAGGATCTTGATCCGGCGCACCCCGCGCGCCTCCCGCGCGTCCAGGTTGAGGCCGCCGAGGTGCACGGTGGAGAACCGGTCGTCGATCCGGCCGCGCAGCACCCGGTCCACGGCCTCCGGCTGCTCCGAGATCTCCTTGTGCATATATGTGTCGTGGCCGCCCATGTCGTACGACTCGGCCTCCCACTCCACGGTGGTCGGCGTGGCCGAGGTGCGTGAGCCCTCGGTGGTGTACGTACGGAAGTCGTCGGCCTTGAGGGTGGCCATCTCGCCGTCTTCGAGCGTGACGACCTGGCGGGTGTGGGACACCAGCGCGGCGACGTCGGAGGCGACGAACATCTCCTTCTCGCCGATCCCGAGGACCACCGGCGAGCCGTTGCGGGCGACGACGATACGGTCCGCGAAGTCGGCGTGCAGCACGGCGATGCCATAGGTGCCCTCGATGAGCTGGAGCGCCTGGCGGACCTTCTCCTCCAGCGTCGACGCCTGGGAGCGGGCGATGAGATGGGTCATCACCTCGGTGTCGGTCTCGGAGAGGAACACCACCCCGTCCGCCTCCAGCTTGACGCGCAGCTCGGAGGCGTTGTCGATGATGCCGTTGTGGACGATCGCGACCTTGCCCTCCGGGTCGAGATGCGGATGCGCGTTCTCGTCGCTCGGCGCGCCATGGGTGGCCCAGCGGGTGTGCGCGATGCCGGTGGTGCCGGCGAAGCGCTTGGGGACCCGCGCCTCCAGCTCACGGACCCGGCCCTTGGCCTTGACCATCTTCAGCGTGGCCGCCTTGCCCGCGGCCGGCTTGCCGGTGATCACGATCCCGGCGGAGTCGTACCCCCGGTACTCCAGCCGCTGCAAGCCCTCAAGCAGCAGGGGAGCGACGTCCCGCTTTCCGATGTATCCGACGATTCCGCACATACAGTCTCTGCCCCTCTGATTTACGGGTCCGTACCGGCCGGTCCGGCCGCGCACGAGTCGGTCGCCGACGAGTCAGCCGTAGACGATGCGGCGCAACTGCCGGAGGGAGAGCTCCGGAGGTGCCACCGCGCGATGCGGCAGCTCGGCCGCGATCCGCTCGAAGATCTCCGCGTTGGTGTCCCCGCCGGACTGCATTTCCCGGTGGCGGCGGCGGACGAACTCCTCGGTCGTCTCGTCGAAGTACGCCAGCACGTCGAGTACCACCCGGGCGGCCTCACCGCGCTGGAGCGCGGTGCTGCGCACGAGATGGTCGATGAGGTCGTCGTAGGACGGACGGCGTTCGAGCACGTGTTGATATTGCGGGGTAGCTGGTGGTCTTCGCAAGAAATCTGCCCGATATCGGGCAGAGTTCCTCGATATCCAGGGCCGAAAGAGGGAAAGTCGGGCTCGGCAAGCTCCGCGATCATGTACGAGCGCGAAAGTGGGCGCGAAACTGAACGGGAACGGAGCACAAAGGGTGCGCGAAGGGAGACACGTGGCGAGGGGAGCCGGGATCCATCCGTCAAGAGGGCGGAAATTGGTCTACACCTTGACCGCCGGTGGGGCGCACGGGTCCCATGGGAGGGCTCGGTCGCTCGGCACCACAAGTGAGAACCCGTCGAAGGGACACCCTTGTGAGACAGCACAGATCGTTTCCCCGCCTGTTCGGCTCGCTGCTGCTTGTCGTGGCGGCAGGCATCTCCAGTGTCGGAGCCGCGCCGGAGCATGCCCGCCCGGCGCCCGCCCATGAGGTGAAGGCCCGCCCGCTCGGGCAGGTCGTGCCCGCGCCGGAGCGGGTGCGGCCGGGCGGATCGCCGTACGCCGTCACCGCGAGCACCCGGATCAGGGTCGACGCCTCGCGCGCGGATTCGCGCGAGGCGCGGCGGATCGGTTCCTATCTGGCCGGTCTGCTGCGTCCCTCCACCGGTTACGCCCTGCCGGTCACCGAGGGCCGTGGCGACGGCGGAATCCGGCTGCGGCTCGGCTCGTCCGACCGGAGCCTGGGCGAGGAGGGCTACCGGCTGGAGTCCGGACGCGGCGGTGTCACCATCACCGCGCGCGAGCCCGCGGGACTCTTCCACGGCGTCCAGACCCTGCGGCAGTTGCTGCCCGCCTCGGTGGAGAAGCGGAGCAGACAGCGCGGTCCCTGGACGATCGCGGGCGGCACCATCACCGACACTCCCCGGTACGCCTACCGGGGAGCGATGCTGGATGTCTCGCGCCATTTTATGATGGTCAGTCAGGTGAAGCTCTACATCGACCAGTTGGCGCTGTACAAGATCAACAAGCTGCATCTGCACCTCTCCGACGACCAGGGATGGCGGATCGCGATCGACTCCTGGCCCCGGCTGGCGACCTACGGCGGATCCACCCAGGTCGGCGGCGGTCCCGGCGGGTACTACACCAAGGCCCAGTACCGCGATCTGGTGAGCTACGCGGCGTCGCGCCACCTGGAGGTCGTCCCGGAGATCGATCTGCCGGGCCACACCAACGCCGCTCTCGCCTCGTACGCCGAGCTGAACTGCGACGGAGTCGCGCCGCCGCTGTACACCGGCACGGCGGTCGGCTTCAGCTCGCTGTGCGCGGGCAAGGAGGTGACCTACGACTTCGTGGACGACGTGGTCCGTGAGCTGGCCGCGCTCACTCCCGGCAAGTACCTCCACATCGGCGGCGACGAGGCGCACTCCACCAGCCATGAGGACTATGTGGCCTTCATGGACCGCGCGCAGGCCATTGTGCGGAAGTACGGGAAGACCGTGTTCGGCTGGCACCAGCTCACCGGGGCCGCACCGGTGAAGGGCGCCGTCGCCCAGTACTGGGGCTACGACAGGACGGGCGCCGAGGAGCGTGAGCAGGTCGCGGCGGCGACGAAGGCGGGCACCCGGCTGGTGCTCTCCCCGGCGGACCGGGTCTATCTCGACATGAAGTACGACCGGAACACCGTGCTGGGGCAGGCGTGGGCCGGTTACACCGAGGTCGACCGGGCGTACGACTGGAACCCGGCGACCTATCTGGCCGACGCGGGAGTGGCCGAGGACGCGGTGCTCGGTGTCGAAGCGCCGCTGTGGACCGAGACCCTTGTGACGAGCGACCAGCTCGAAGCCATGGCCTTCCCACGGCTGCCGGGGGTCGCGGAACTCGGCTGGTCACCGGCGGCCACGCACGACTGGAACACCTACAAGGCGCGCCTGGCGGCGCAGGGGCCCCGGATGACGGCGCTCGGGATCGACTACTACCGTTCGCCGCTGGTGCCCTGGCCGGCGGGCTGACCCCGGGGCGGCACGGGTGAGGGACGCGACGGGCGCGGGAGGTTCTCCGGAACCTCCCGCGCCCCTCGCCGGCGCGGTTCCGCCGGCGCGCCTCCGTCAGGCGACCTTCTTCGCCTTTTCGATGGCGGCGGCGAGATCGTCCAGGATCGGGGCGCACTTGTCGTACGAGAAGATCGGCTCGGTGACCCTCGGGACGACCTGGCCCGCCTTGACCGCCGGCAGCCGGGCCCAGGTCGGCCTGGAGCCCAGCGCCGCGGGCTGGAGCGCCGAGGAACGGTTGTCCATCATGATGATGTCGGCGTCGTACTTCCCGGCGTTCTCCCAGCTCAGCTCCTCGAAGAAGCCCTGCGCGTTCACCTTGGGCTCGACGAACCTCACACCGAGCTGCTGGAAGTAGAGCGTGTCGGCGGACATCTTCGCGAGCGAGACATAGAAGAGGTCCTGGCTGGCCGAGGCGACCAGCACCTTGATCTCCGGCTTGGACTTGGCCGCCTGGCGCAGCCGCTCCGCGGCCTTCTCGAAGCGCGCCTTGGCGTCCGTCACCTTCGAGGACCCCAGATCGGCGCCGAGTGATTCGGCCAGCTCCGCATGGCGCCGGATCGCCTGGGGGATGGTGGTCTCCGCCGCCCACAGGGCCACACTCGGGGCCAGCGCGAGGATCTTGTCCTTGGACTGCTCGGGCACGTACCAGAGTTCGCCCTTCAGCCACTGCGCGGTGACGAGCAGCTCCGGGTTGAGCGCGGCGTACTTCTCGACATTGAACTCGCCCCAGACATTGCCGAGTATCTCGACCTTGTCGATGTCGAGGTCGCCGGCCTGGACGTCGGGCTTGCCGTCCTTCGTCCTCGTCGGGCCGAAGACGCCCTTCACCTCGATGCCGTAGTCGTGCAGCGCGGCGGCCGTGCCGGTGAAGGCGACGATGTTCTTGGGGACGGCGTCGGCCCGCGCGGTCTGGCCGCGGTCGTCCCGGAAGGACCAGGGGCCCGGCTTCGCGGCGTCCGTGCCCGTGGCCGAGCCGCCCTTCGCGTCGCCCTCACCACAGGCGGCGAGGAAGGCGCCGAGCCCGACGGCGCCACCGGCGGCGAGGAGACCGCGACGGGAGAGAGGGAGTGTTCGGGCGTGGGGCATGGCGGATCCGCTTCCGTACGATCGATGAGCTTAGCAAGGTTAGCCTAACCTTACCCACCGATCGCTGTGGAGGCGGCCCGGCGGGCCCTGGGCGGGAGGGGCGCGGAGACAGGACGGGACCGGGCGGACGATGGAACCGGCGGTCACGTGTGCATGCTCCTGGGCAGTTCCGCCCTCGTCCGTTCGAAGAGCGCGCGGGCATGGGAGTTCTTTGTGTGAGGGCGTACCAGTCGCACCATGGTGCGCATCCGGTCGTCGGCGCGGCCCGACTGAATCATCGGCCACTCATCCAGAGCGTTGCTCCATGTGGCGCACGCTGCCTCCAAGTGTCCAAGCTCCAACTGTCGTTCGGCGAGCGTGGCCCGGTGACGCACACGTGCGCGACGGTAGACGTCGAAGCGCAGTTGATCGGACTGCTCCATGGCCCGGACGGATCCGGCGACATCGCGCAGCTCATAACGCACCTGGCTCACGTGGTAGTTCAGGGATGAGGGATCGTAGGAGCCGAAAGGCTGACTGCGAGACTCGGCGCGGTCCATCTCTGTTTCGGCTTCGCGGATGTAACGCAGCGACTTCGCCCGGTCGCCGATGAGTGCGGCGGCGTGTGCCTGCTGACCTGCGAGGAACGCGCGCATCCGGGGGCCGGCCTGTGGTGAGGCCGCTGCGGCGGCGTCGGCTAGCCGCATGGCTTGAGTGCCGTGCCCCAGGTCGACGGCTTGCACGCTCATGCCGCGCAGGGTGGTGCAGTACGTGAGGTGATCTTCCGAGGCACCGGCAAGCTCCAGCGCCTTGAGGTAGTAGCGCTGCGCGAGTCCGTGCAGGCCCTCGTCCACTGCCATGTATCCCGTGAGGTAGCAGAGGTCCGACGCGGCGGCCATCATCGCTTTCCGCACGTCGTCCGGAGCGTCCGCGTGCAGATACCGGGCGACCGTGTTGACCATGAACGCCGCCGCCATGGGCCGAGCGTGCCGCCCTCCGAACTGGTCGTCCAAGTCGGAGACCCGCTCCGTCATGGCGGTGACCATCCGTACCTCGGCCATGCCGATGCGGGTCGTCCGCCCGCTCTGGACGGCTTCGATCCGCCCGAGCACATCCGGCCATCCGGGGATGGTCATGGCGACGGAGAACAGCCCGGCACCGAGCACGCTCCGCCGCGAAGGATCCATGTCCTGCCTGCCCAGCTCGATCAACTCTTCCACCGTTCCGGCGCTGCCGACCGGCTGATCTTGCGCGGGTGGCAGAAGACCGGCTTCCGTGTAGGTGACATGCCGATTCAGCTTCCGCCGCAGTGCCTCAAGGATGCACGGTCGCGCCGCTTCTCTTGGGACTGTGCCTCCGAGCCAATGAGTTACTGACGACTCGTCATAGCGGAACGGGGTTCCGTTCTCCGTGCCCACCTGATTCGTGGCGCGGGCTAACTGCGCGTGCATCCAACCCGCCTCGGCAAGCAGGCGTGCCAACCCCTCGTTTCGCAGACGCTTCCCCATGCCTCACTCCCCCTTGCGGATTTTCAAGGCTTTCAAGTCCGGCCGCAGTCACAACGGTACCGCTCTGCGTGCTCGCGCGGTTACTTAGAGGGAGACGGTTACTTCGGAGCGCGAACAGACGCGGAGCATGACACGTGACAACGCGGCTGCGTAACACCTCACATGCCTGCGAGGGGCACCCGTCTTGTCATGTGAAGCCCACATTTTCGCGCGGTCAGGTGTTGGAGTCGGACGGTACACCTGGCACGCGTACCCGGGTAGCTCGAAGAGTTGCCGGCTACTCCAAATTGAGGCGGTGGACGGAATGACAGACAGCGGGGCGTGGCGCCTTCTGTCTCAGCTCAGAGAGGGGATTGGTACGGAGAGCGCTCTTGCCATTCAGAAGTCCGAACCCGAGGGGGATGGTGCTGACCTCGTCCCGGGTTCGGCGCTTCGATGGCCGCCGTGCAGGTGCGGGCATTCACTGTGTCCCGATTACGTCTCCGCCGAGCCGGCGGACGAAGGGATCGGTGCGCGCTTACCAGGGCGGGACTCCCGCAACTGGGGGAAGGGGCTGTGAAAGCGCCGACGGTATCTGCCGCCGGTCGCCCTGCGCATCGGAATGGTCGTTTACGACCGATCCTGTGAAATGGTTGGTGTGGTTGACGGTTTCGTCGGATCGCTGGTGCATCTCTCGCGTCCCACTGGCCTTACGTGGCAGAGTCGTTGGGTATCCGTGCGTCCTGGGACGGAATACGAACGTCGACAGCTAAGAGTAATCGCCGCGCTGCACCGGCAGCGTTACAAGGGTCTTTGAACCCAAGAGAATGGATGAACAAGGCGGTGAACCGATTGAACCTTCACGGATGCGTCTTCGGCCTCCATCCTTCGGTCTGAGGGGTGGAATGGAACCGGGAATTTCTCCGCATACGGTGTCGCTTCGGGTGTCCACGGCCGCGAAATCCGACACTCTCCGTCGGGTCGGACGAACTGGCGATGATCGACGCACAACAAATGTCCGAGCATGGAGCGCAAGGCCCGTCAATGACAAGCGATTTCTACGCTGCGCCGCCGTGCCATGAGAGGGCGTGAGCAACAGCACCGCCCTGACCTACCGGTGGAGGACAACCCATGACTCCGCCCCTCGCCGATCACCGACGAAGTGTGTTTCCACCCGGAGTCACGGCGAGGCGCGGGCGAGACACCCTCCTGGACATGCCTCGACTGGGCCGAAGGGGCGGGTGCGCAATGCCACCAACAGATCGCGAAACGAAGGAGTATGCGAGATGACACCAAGCAGTCTGCTCGGCGGGACACTGGCGCCACCCCTGTTTCCCTACCCGGGCCCGACCTCCGAGGCCGGTCCGGTGACGTCCGTCGTGCGGCCGTTCGGATTGGCCAGGGCTGTTCCTGTCCGCCCCGAGACAGACGTGTGGCCCGCCCTGGTCCTCTGCCCGGAACGGCAGATCGGCGTGACCGTGGATGGGGAGCCCTTCATCCACGCTCCCTCAATGAAGTCCAAGTTCGAGACTACGAGCCAGACAAAGGAGGACAGCCAGCTCGCCGACGACAAGGAAAACGACACTGACTGACCGGACGGCTGAACGGAGGAACTGATCGATGACTGTCCTGGTGTTGACCCGTCCCCATGATTCGACCGCTGACCTGGTGATTGCGGAACTCAACGAGCGTGCCGTGCCCGTGCACCGGCTCGATCCGGGAGGTTTCCCTGAGGAACTGGGCTTTGCGGCTCGCATTGGCCCCGTCGGAGGACTTGGAACGGGGACTTACGCGGTGGGCACCGGAACCTGGATCTCGATCAGGTCCGTTCCGTCTACTACCGGCGTCCGTCGGTGTTCCGTCTCCACCCCGGTTTGTCGGAGCAGGATGCGAAGTGGGCAGCCGCCGAGGCCCGTGCCGGCCTCGGCGGCGTGCTTACCGCATTGGACTGCACATGGGTGAATCACCCACACCGAAACGCCGCCGCCGGATTCGGCCCCGTCACTCTCTCCGCGGCTGTCAACTGCGGCCTGAGCGTTCCCGAGACTCTGATCACTAATGACGCCGACGAGGCACGGAGCTTCGTAGAAGCGCTGCCGGGTCGTGTGGCCGCCTACAAGGCGCTGGGCTCGTACCCCCCCAGCGATGTGGACGGAGTGCCTTATGCGCTGTGGACGACCAAAGTCCGCGCGGCTGACATCGATGATTCCGTCAGCTTCACCGCCCACCAGTTTCAGGAGTGGGTACCCAAGGCCTACGAGGTTCGACTCACGGTAGTGGCCGACCGGATGTTCGCGGCCGAATTCCACGCGGGGTCGGCCGCGAGCCGCGTCGACTTCCGCACCGACTACGACAGCCTTACGTACAAGATTTCCACGGTGCCCTCAACAGTGGCATCGGGAGTTCGAAGGCTGCTGAGCACTTTCGAACTTCGTTACGCGGCGCTGGACTTCATCGTTGGTCAGGCCGGGGACTGGTATCTGATTGACGTGAATCCAAACGGACAGTGGGCTTTTGTCCCGGAGTTGCGTAGCCCCATCGCCCGAGCGCTGGCTGACCTACTGGAGGGATCATCGCATGGCAACCACGACACCGCCCGCTGACGAACTGCGTCGGCTGATGACAGAGCAACTCATCTCCTCGGGCGCTCTGCGGTCCGGGCCCTGGCGTGACGCTTTCTCCAGCGTGCCCCGCCATGTGTTCGTGCCCGAGTTCACTGTGCGGGCCCGAGGTGGCAAGCATGGATACGACCAGGACGACCCGGCCTGGCTGGCCGCCGTCTACGGGGACGTGTCGCTGCTGACCCAGTTCGACGTCGGCGGCACGGCCACCAGCTCGTCGACACAGCCCTCTCTCATGGCCCGGATGCTCGAAGCCCTGGACGTCAAGGACGGGGACGCTGTGCTGGAAATCGGCGCGGGCACCGGCTACAACGCCGCTCTGTTGTGTCACCGACTCGGCAGTGATCGCGTTGTGTCACTCGATATCGATCCTGACCTCGTGAACGCGGCACGGGATCGGCTCCGCGGCGCCGGATACAACCCCACGCTCATGGCCGGTGACGGCATGGAGGGCTGTTTGGGACACGCCCCGTATGCTCGACTCCTGGCGACGTGCGGGGTCGGCCGTATCCCGGACTCATGGCGGGAGCAGGTACGCCCCGGCGGCGTCATCGTGGCCAACGTGGGCTGCGGCATCGTCCGCCTGAGGGTCGATGCCAACCACGACGCCCGTGGCCCGTTTCTCCCGGATCTGGCGACCTTCATGGCGGCCCGGCCGACTCCGGACACAGTCGGCACCACGGCCCGGGGCCTGACGAAGACGTTTCTCTCCCGGACCGGCAATACGCGGGAGATCGCGCCTCCCACCCGGCTCGATACCGAAATGCCGCAGTTCTTCGCGGCTCTCGTACATCCGACGGTTATCGACTTCACTCTCACCGGCGACGACAACCAGCACATGCTCTGTCTCTACGAGTCGCGCACCTCTTCCTGGGCACGCATCACCTCGCTCGACGTTCAAATGGCGCACCTCGAACACGGCGGCCCTCGCGACCTCTGGGCCGAGCGTGAGCCCCTGCTCACCCATTGGGCCGAGAACGGCAGGCCCGCTTCCGACCGGTACGGCCTGAGCGCCACATCCGAAGAGCACCGGCTCTGGTTCGAAACTCCTGACGGCCACTCGTGGCGGCTGAGCGAATAGGCGAGAGGCGCCGCCCTGTAGCCGGTCCGCTCGCCGGGTGGCCGGAGGGAAGAACGAGGGCGGGCGGTGCGTGACGCCACCCGCCCGTGGCCCGCCGTCCCGGCCGCCGATCGACCGGACCCGGTCTCAGCCCGTCAGGCCCAGTTCCCGGGCGATCAGCATCCGCTGGACCTCGCTGGTGCCCTCGCCGATCTCCAGGATCTTGGAATCGCGCCACATCCTGGCCACCGGATACTCGTTCATAAAGCCGTAGCCGCCGTGGATCTGGGTGGCCTCCCGGGCGTTGTCCACCGCGACCGTCGACGAGTACAGCTTCGCCAGCGCCGCCTCCTTCTTGAACGGCTCGCCGTGGGTGAGCCGGGAGGCCGCGTCCCGCCAGCCGATCCTCGCCATATGGGCGCGCATCTCCATGTCGGCGATCTTGAACTGGATCGCCTGGTTGTCGCCGATCGGCCGCCCGAAGGCGTGCCGCTCCTTCGCGTACGCCACCGACTCGTCCACACAGCCCTGGGCCAGACCCGTCGCCAGCGCGGAGATCGCGATGCGGCCCTCGTCCAGGATGCGCAGGAACTGGGCGTAGCCGCGCCCCTCCTCGCCGAGCAGATTCGCCAGCGGGACCCGTACGTCCGAGAAGGACAGCTCGCGGGTGTCCGACGCGTTCCAGCCGACCTTGGAGTAGGGGGCGGCGACCGTGAAGCCGGGAGTGCCGGACGGGACGATGATCGAGGAGATCTCCGGCCGCTCGCCGGAGGAACCGGACGCCGCCTTGCGGCCGGTCACCGCCGTGACCGTGACCAGGCCCGTGATGTCCGTCCCCGAGTTGGTGATGAAGCACTTCGTGCCGTTGATCACCCACTCGTCGCCGTCCCGCACGGCGGTGGTGCGGGTGCCTCCGGCGTCCGAACCGCAGTCCGGCTCGGTCAGACCGAACGCGCCGAGCAGCTCGCCCGAGCAGAGCCGGGGCAGCCACTCCCGCTTCTGCTCCTCCGTACCGAAGCGGTAGACGGGCATGGCGCCCAGCGAGACCCCCGCCTCCAGGGTGATCGCCACCGAGGAGTCCACCCGGGCCAGCTCTTCGAGCGCGACACCGAGCGCGAGATAGTCGCCGCCCATCCCGCCGTACTCCTCCGGGAAGGGCAGCCCGAACAGGCCCATCCGGCCCATCTCGCGGACGATCTCGTACGGGAACTCGTGCCGCTCGTAGAAGTCCCCGATCTTGGGCGCGACGACGTCGCGGGCGAACTCCGCGACGGTGCGGCGCAGTTCTTCGTGCTCGGCGGAGAGCCGGTGGTCCAGGGACATGGCGGAGGTCACTCCTTGTGGGAGAGGGCTCGGACGGTACGGGAAGGGCTGGGGCGGCCCAGCCGTTCGGCCAGCCAGACGCTGGTGGCGGTGAGCAGGCCGAGATCGACGCCGGTTTCCACACCGAGGCCGTTGAGCATCCACACGAGGTCTTCGGTGGCGAGGTTTCCGGTGGCGCTCCGCGCGTACGGGCAGCCGCCCAGGCCGCCGGCGGAGGCGTCCACGGTGGTCACTCCGTGCTGGAGCGCGGCGAGGGTGTTGGCGAGGGCCTGGCCGTAGGTGTCGTGGAAGTGCACGCCGAGGGCGCTGGTCGGCACGCCCGCCTCGTTCAGCTCGGTCAGCAGCGTCCGCACATGTCCAGGGGTGGCGACGCCGATGGTGTCGCCGAGGCTCAGCTCGTCGCAGCCCATGTCCCTCAGGGCCCTGGCGACGCGGACCACCTGGTGGACCGGGACGGGCCCCTCCCAGGGGTCGCCGAAGCACATGGAGAGATAGCCGCGGACATGCATTCTGTTGTCGCGGGCCCTGCTGACGACCGGCTCGAACATGGCGAGCGACTCGTCCACCGTCCGGTTGAGATTGGCCTTGGAGAACGACTCGGTGGCGCTGCCGAACACGGCGACACGGCGGGCGCCGAGGGCGATCGCGCGGTCGAGTCCGCGGGCGTTCGGCACCAGGACGGGAAGGTCCGCCTCCACCCCGTCCAGCATCGGGAACAGCGCCTCGGCGTCGGCCAGTTGCGGGACCCATTTCGGGTGCACGAAGCTGGTGGCCTCGATGGTGGTCAGCCCGGCGCCGGCGAGCCGGTGGATGAACTCCGCCTTGATCTCGGTCGGTACGACGGTCCGTTCGTTCTGCAGTCCGTCGCGCGCGCCCACTTCATGGATACGGACCCGGGCCGGCAGGTCCCGCGCGGGCACGGCCATGGGCAGTCCGTCGGTCATGACGCCTCCTGAGCGGTCTCCCGCGCGGTCTCCGGACGGGTCTCCGGGCCGGTGTCCGCCGGGGTGACGACCGCCAGCACCTGGTCCATGGCGACGGTGGCGCCGGGCGTCACCTCCAGCTCGGTGACGGTGCCGTCGTGCGGCGCGGAGATGACGTGCTCCATCTTCATCGCCTCGACGACCAGCAGGCTCTGACCGGCCGTCACCTCGTCCCCCCTGGCCACCTTGACCACGGTGACGGTCCCCGGCATGGGCGCGGTCAGCGCGTCCACGCCGCCCATGCCCGCGGCGCCGAGCAGGGCGGCCTCGACCGGGTCGTGGTCCTGGACGTTCCAGCTCTCGCCGTCCCTGCCGAGCCAGGTGCCGGCCCGGTGGAAGGTGTGCGTGACCCCCTCCACGGTGACCGTGACACGAGCGGGCTCCACCCGGAACCGGTCGCGCTGCCGCACCTCCCGCGTCACCGGCTCGTGCCCCGCCACCCGCAGTGGATGCCGCACCGCGACGGGCTCGCCGCCGAGGCGCCAGCCGCTCGGGACGGCGAACGGGTCCAGCCAGCCCTCCGCGAGGGACGGCCGGAGCTCCGCCTGGCGGACCGCGGCCGCCGCCGCGTAGACCTCGTCCGGGACCGTGTCGTCCACCAGATCCGCCGCCTCGCGCTCGACCAGGCCCGTGTCCAGCTCGCCCGCGACCACCGCCGGATGGGCCAGCAGACGGCGCAGGAAGCCGGCGTTCGTCGGGACTCCGAGGGTGACCGTCTCCGCCAGGGCGGCACGGAGTTTGCGCAGGGCCGTGGCGCGGTCGGGGGCGTAGGCGATGACCTTGGAGAGCATCGGGTCGTAGGCGCTGCCGACCTCGGTGCCCTCACTGAGCCCCGAGTCGGTCCGTACGCCGTCGCCCTCCGGCTCGCGCAGCGCGAGGACCGTACCGCCCGAGGGCAGGAAGCCGCGCGCGGGGTCCTCGGCGCAGACCCGGGCCTCGACCGCGTGTCCGGTGAGCGTGATGTCGGCCTGGGCGAAGGGCAGCCGTTCGCCGGAGGCCACCCGGAGCTGCCACTCCACCAGGTCCAGGCCGGTGATCAGCTCTGTCACCGGATGCTCGACCTGGAGGCGGGTGTTCATCTCCATGAAGAAGTACGAGGAGGGGTCGCGGCCCGGGACGATGAACTCGACCGTCCCCGCGCCCGTGTAGCCGCAGGAGCGCGCGGCCCGCACCGCGGCCTCGCCCATCGCCGCCCGGGTCGCCTCGTCCAGCAGGACCGAGGGAGCCTCCTCGACGATCTTCTGATGGCGGCGCTGGAGCGAGCACTCGCGCTCGCCGAGATGCACCACATTGCCGTGGCTGTCGGCGAGGACCTGGATCTCGATGTGGCGCGGGCGGTCCACCCAGCGCTCGACGAGCAGTGTGTCGTCCCCGAAGGAGGACCGCGCCTCCCGGCGGGCCGCCGCGATCTCCTCGGCGAGCAGGGCCTCGGCGCGCACCAGCCGCATGCCCTTGCCGCCGCCGCCCGCCGAGGGCTTCAGCAGCACGGGCATACCGATCTCCGCCGCCGCGGCGGCCAGTTGGGCATCGCTCAGCCCGCTGCCGGAGGATCCGGGGACGACCGGGACCCCGGCTGCCCGCACCGTCTCCTTGGCGTGGATCTTGTCGCCCATCAGGTCGATCGCGCCGGCGGGCGGCCCGATGAAGACCAGGCCCGCCTCCGAACAGGCCCGCGCGAAGGCCGCGTTCTCCGCCAGGAAGCCATAACCCGGGTGGACCGCCTGCGCGCCGGTCCGGGCGGCCGCCGCCAGCAGCCGGTCGACGGAGAGATAGCTCTCCGCCGCCGCCGCGGGCCCGATCCGTACCGCTGTGTCGGCCTCCCGTACATGCCGGGCGTCCGCGTCCGCGTCACTGAACACTGCGACCGAGCGCACTCCCAGCGCCCGCAGGGTGCGGATGACGCGGACCGCGATCTCACCGCGGTTGGCGATCAGAACCGTGTCGAACATTCCCACCCTCACATCCGGAAGACGCCGTAGCCGGGCTCGCCCAGCGGGGCGTTGGCACACGCGGTCAGGGCCAGGCCCACCACCTGACGGGTCTCCAGCGGGTCGATCACGCCGTCGTCCCACAGCCGCGCGGTCGCGTAGTAGGCGTTGCCCTGGGTCTCGTACTGGGCGCGGATCGGGTCCTTGAAGGACTCCTCGTCCGCCGGCGCCCACTCCTCGCCGCGGCCCTCGATCTGGTCGCGCTTGACGGTCGCCAGCACGGAGGCGGCCTGCTCCCCGCCCATCACCGAGATCTTGGCGTTGGGCCACATCCACAGGAAGCGAGGGGAGTAGGCGCGCCCGCACATCGAGTAGTTGCCCGCGCCGTACGAACCGCCGACCACGACCGTCAGCTTCGGCACACGCGCGCAGGCCACGGCCGTCACCATCTTCGCGCCGTGCTTGGCGATGCCGCCCGCCTCGTAGGCCCGGCCGACCATGAAGCCCGAGATGTTCTGGAGGAAGAGGAGCGGGATACCGCGCTGGTCGCACAGCTCGATGAAATGCGCGCCCTTCTGGGCGGATTCGGAGAACAGGATGCCGTTGTTGGCCACGATGCCGACCGGATGGCCGTGCACCCGGGCGAAGCCGGTGACCAGCGTCGTACCGAACTCGGCCTTGAACTCCGCGAACCGCGAGCCGTCGACCAGCCGCGCGATGACCTCACGGACGTCGTAGGGGGTGCGGGAGTCGACCGGCACCGCGCCGTACAGCCCGGCGGGATCGACCTTGGGCTCCTCGACCGGCTCCACGGACCAGGGCAGCGCGCCCCGCGCGGGCAGGGTGGAGACGATGGTCCTGACGATCCGCAGGGCGTGCGCGTCGTCCTCCGCGAGATGGTCGGTGACTCCGGACGTACGGGAGTGCACCTCGCCGCCGCCCAGCTCCTCGGCCGTGACGACCTCGCCGGTCGCCGCCTTCACCAGCGGCGGACCGCCCAGGAAGATCGTGCCCTGGCCGCGGACGATCACGGCCTCGTCGCTCATCGCCGGGACATAGGCCCCGCCCGCCGTGCAGGAACCGAGCACGGCGGCGATCTGCGGGATGCCGGCGCCGGACATCCGGGCCTGGTTGTAGAAGATCCGCCCGAAGTGGTCCCGGTCGGGGAAGACCTCGTCCTGCATCGGCAGGAAGGCACCGCCGGAGTCCACCAGATACAGGCACGGGAGGCGGTTCTCCAGGGCCACTTCCTGGGCGCGGAGATGTTTCTTCACCGTCATCGGGTAGTACGTGCCGCCCTTGACCGTGGCGTCATTGGCGACGACCACCACCTCGCGGCCGCTGACCCGGCCGATACCGGCGATCACTCCGGCGGCCGGGGCCGAGCCTCCGTACATCCCCTCGGCCGCCAGCGGCGCCAGCTCCAGGAAGGGCGAGCCGGGGTCGAGGAGGGTGTCCACGCGGTCACGCGGCAGCAGCTTCCCGCGCGCCGTGTGCCGGGCGCGGGCCTTCTCGCCGCCGCCGAGGCGCACCGCGGCCAGCCGGGCCCGCAGGCCGTCGGCCAGCTCCTCGTGTGCCGCTTCGTTGGCCCGCCATGCCTCGGACGCCGGGTCGGCGGCGCTCGCCAGCACTGGTGCCTGCCGCATAGCTCGTAGCTCCCTCGCTGGGCTCGCCGGGTTAGTGAGCGTTAACGTCACCGCTTCCAGGTTAACGATCGCTAACGGCCCTGTCTAGAATGATTTCCCATGAGCACCAGGACCGCGGCCCCGACCCGCCGCGAGCAGATCCTCAGCGAGGCCGCCCGCCTCTTCGCCGAGCGCGGGTTCCACGGGGTCGGTGTCGATGAGATAGGAGCGGCCGTCGGCATCAGCGGGCCGGGCCTCTACCGCCACTTCGCGGGCAAGGACGCGATGCTCGCGGAGCTGCTGGTCGGCATCAGCGGCCGGCTGCTGGACGGCGGGAGACTGCGCGTGCGCGGCGCGGGAGCGGCCGGCGGTCCGGCCGCCGTACTGGCCTCGCTGATCGACGGACACATCGACTTCGCCCTCGACGACCGGCCGCTGATCACGCTGCACGACCGGGAGCTGGACCGGCTCAGGGAGAGCGACCGCAAACTGGTGCGGCAGCTCCAGCGGCAGTATGTGGAGCTCTGGGTCGGGGTGGTGCGGGAGCTGTATCCGGACGTACCGGAGTCGCAGGCGCGCGGCGCCGTGCACGCCGTCTTCGGCCTGCTGAACTCGACGCCGCACCTGGGCTCGTACGGCAGCGGCCTGCCGGGGCGGGCGGCGACGGAGTCCCTGCTGCGCCGGCTGGCGCACGGCGCCTTCGCCGCGCTCGGGGACGGCGGCGGTGACACCTTCATGGACGGGAGCGACCCGACCGGAGGCGAGGTGTCCGGGCCGGTGTGACGGCGGATACGCAGGCGACGGCGGGGACGGCCGCCCGGCGGCTTCCGGCGGGCGGGCGGCCCGGGATCGCTCCCGGGGCCCGTCCGGCGACCGGGACGAGCGGCACGGCGCGCACACCTGACGGCACAATGGGCTCATGCCGATACCGACCAGAGCCGCACTCGTCGACCATCTCGTCCGTAGCCGCATCGCCGGGGACGTGGCCACGCCCCGCGACAACAACCTCTCCCACTACCGCAAGCTCGCCAACGGCGACCGCCACTACTGGCTGGGCCTGGAGCTGGGGGACCGCTGGACCGACGAGCAGGATGTGCTCGCCGTGATGGCCGAGCGGTGCGGGGTCAGCGACGACCCGGATCACCGGACCGGCCAGGACACCATCGATCCCGAGCTGACCGTCGCCGCGCTGGAGCGGATGGCGGCCAGACTGCGCAAGGCCGCCGCCGGCGGTGAGCGCGTACTCTTCGCGACCGGCCACCCGGGCGGGCTGCTGGACGTCCACCGGAAGACCGCGGAAGCCCTGCGGGCCGCCGGGTGCGAGATCGTCCGCATCCCCGGCGGGCTCACGGCGGACGAGGGCATGGTCTTCCAGTTCGCCGATGTGGCGATGCTGGAGCGCGGTGCCACCCTCTGGCACACCCACTCGCCGGAGCCCATGCGGGCGATCCTGGACGGTCTGGAGCGCGAGGGCAGACCACAGCCGGATCTGGTGGTCGCGGATCACGGCTGGGCGGGCTGCGCCGGACAGCGCGGGCTGGACGCCGTGGGCTACGCGGACAGCAACGACCCCGCGCTCTTCCTCGCCGAGGCGGAGGGCACTCTGGAGGTCACCGTCCCGCTGGACGACCATGTCACGGACCCGCGCTTCTACGACCCGATGACGGCCTATCTGCTGGACCAGGCGGGCCTGCGCTGACGCGTGGTCGCCGGGCCCCGGGTGTCCCCGGCGCGGTCCGTCCCGGGGGCCCGGCCCGGGACGTCCGGCCGGGCCGCCGGGTCGGTCCTACAGGCCCATCGACTTGGCGATGATCACCTTCATGACCTCGCTGGTGCCGCCGTAGATCCGGTTGACGCGGTTGTCCGCGTACAGCCGGGCGATCGGGTATTCGTTCATATAGCCGTAGCCGCCGTGGAGCTGAAGGCACTTGTCGATGACGCGATGCGCGACCTCGGTGGTGAAGAGCTTCGCGGAGGCGGCCTCGGCGGCGGTCAGCTCGCCCAGGTCGTGCGCCTCCAGCGCGCGGTCGACGACCGCCTCGGCGGCGTCCACCTCCGCCTTGCAGGCGGCCAGCTCGAACTTGGTGTTCTGGAAGGACGCGACGGTCTTGCCGAAGACCGTCCGCTCCTGGACATAGCTCTGTGCGAACCGGACCGCCGCCGCGGCCTGCGCGTAGGCGCCGACGGCGATGCCCAGCCGCTCCTGCGGCAGATTCTGGCCGAGGTAGAAGAAGCCCTTGTTCTCCTCGCCCAGCAGGTCCTCGACGGGGACCCGGACATCGGTGAAGGACAGCTCGGCCGTGTCGGAGGTCTTCAGACCCAGCTTGTCGAGCTTGCGGCCGACCGCGTACCCCTCGGACGAGGTGTCCACGACCAGCAGGGAGATGCCGAAGCGGCGGTCCTCCGGGGTCGGGGCGGCGGTGCGGGCGCAGACGATGACGCGGTCCGCGTGGACACCGCCGGTGATGAAGGTCTTGGCGCCGTTCAGGACGTAGTGCGTGCCGTCCTCGGAGAGCCTGGCGGTGGTCTTCATCCCGGCCAGGTCGGAACCGGTGCCCGGCTCGGTCATGGCGATGGCGTACATGGTGCGGCCACTGACGAAGTCGGGCAGCCAGCGCTTCTTCTGCTCGTCGGTGGCGTACGCCTTCAGATAGGGCAGGCAGAGCGAGACATGGACGCCGGAGCCGCCGAAGGAGACACCGGCGCGGGCCGACTCCTCGGTGATGACCGCCTGGAACTTGAACGACTCCTCGCCCGCGCCGCCGTACTCCTCCGGCACCTCGATCCCGAAGACGCCGAGCTCGCCGAGCTTGTCGTAGAAGTCGCGGGGTGCCTGGCCCGCCGCGTACCACTCGTCGTAGACGGGGACGACCTCGGCCTCGATGAAGGCGCGGATGGTCTCCCGGAACGCCTCGTGGTCCTCGTTGTAGACGGTACGGCGCACGACGCGGGCTCCTTTACGGCTGGACCGCCCCCGCTCCCGCGGAGGTGGTCGCTCGCCATCGGGGTGGCTCGGATGATGGCTACGGCATAAATCTAAGCGCTTGCTCAGGGCTAAGTTACCCGGCGGTTCGCACGGGTGTCCAGGGGCCCGCGGCGCGCGGAGCGGTCGCGCGCGTCACACCTGGCGCAGCGCGAACCACAGCTCCATCCGTACGTCGGCGTCGTCCAGATCGGCGTCGAGCAGGGCCGCGCAGCGGGCGATCCGCTGGCGGACGGTGTTGCGGTGGACGGCCAGCGCCACCGCCGTACGGTCCCAGCCGCCGTGCAGCGAGAGCCAGGCGCGAAGCGTCTCGACCAGAGCGGGGGAGCCGGCCAGCGGCGCCAGTCTGGCCCGGGCGTGGGCCGCCGCCTCGTCGGGGTCGAACAGACCGCCGAGCCCGGTCCCGGCTGCCGCCTCGCGATGCCGTACGAGATCCGCGCGGGTGGCCTCGGCGCGGCGCAGCGCGTGCGCCGCCCGGGTGTCGGCGGCGGCCAGCTCGGCCGCCGGGGCCGGTCCGCCGACGCCGAGGGTCCAGCCGGGCTGGGGCGTGACCTCGCGGTCGGTGAGGACACGGACCGCTCCGCCGTCCGACTCGTAGAGCGAGCTGCCCAGGGCCGCCGCGAGCGCTCCCGCCGCGAAGGGCGTTCCGCCGCCCCGCGCGTGGACCACCGTCCAGGGCCCGGGCCCGAGCAGCGGCGCGGTCTCCTCGGGCGTGGCTCCGAGGAGCAGCCGGACCAGTGCGGCCGAGCGGCCGGCCTCGGGCGCGCCCTGGTGGGGCGCGGTCAGCAGCGACAGCAGGACGACGGCGACGCCGGTGATCGTGTGGTCCCCGGCCTCCCTGCCTTCGGTGGCGACGCCGAGGACCAGCCCCTGGCCGCCGCCGAGCGCGAAGGCGGCGAGCCGGCCGCCGTCGGCCGTGTCGGTGGCGGAGGCGGGAGCGGTCGCGGGCCGCCGGGCGGCGGCGGCCCCGGACGGCGCGGCGCGCGGCGCCGGGCTCACCACCCCGGCCAGGCGGGCGAGCGCGGCACGTGCCGCCGGGGTCGGCGCACGGCCCGTGGTGTGCAGTTCCGTGCCGTCCGGGGCGAACAGGACCGCGCGTCCGCCGAGCCGGACCGCGAGCTGGCGCAGCACCGAGGGCACCGGATCCGGGCGGGCCGCGGCGGCGGCCAGGCCCTGCTGGGCCTCGGTCACCCGGCGCAGCTCGCGGTGGCGTGCCTCCGCCATCAGCCGCCACACGCCGCGCGCGACCGCCGTGAAGGGGGTGCGCGGCGGGACCTCCAGCAGCGGCAGGCCATGCCGGTCGCACGCCTCGACCAGGGCGGCCGGGACGGTGTCGTACACCGGAGTCACCCCGAAACCGAGCGCCGCCGCGCCCGCCTCGACCACCCGCGCCGCATACATGTCCGCGTGCGCGTCGGTGAGCTGCACCCCCGCGGTCAGCAGCAGTTCGCCGCCGAGCAGATACGGATACGGGTCGGCCATCTCCGAGGTGTGCACCCAGTGCACCGCGATCGGCCCGGCCGTCCCGGCTTCGTCGTCCGGCGGGCCCGCGATCCGGCGCAGCCCGAGACGGGTGTCCGCGAGCAGCGCGGCCAGGGGGACGGGGGGAGTGGGCGGGGTCGGCGGGGAGGCTGCGGGGTCCGGCATGGATGGTCCATCCATTGGCGGTGGAAAGAACGGATGAAACGTACACTTCATGGTTGCTTTCCGGCCACCTACCGTCGACTCCCGACGAGAGCCCGTCAGCGCGGCGCGGTTCGCGGGCGGCGCGGCACATCGGACGAAGCGGAGGAAGCCCATGGCTGTGGACTACGCGGTGATCGTCGTCTATCTGGCGGGGATGCTCGCCATGGGCTGGTGGGGCATGCGCCGCGCCAGGTCCAAGAGCGAGTTCCTCGTCGCGGGGCGCAGGCTCGGCCCCTGGATGTACTCCGGCACGATGGCCGCGATCGTCCTCGGCGGCGCCTCGACGATCGGCGGTGTCGGCCTCGGCTACACCCACGGCCTGTCGGGCGCCTGGATGGTCTTCACCATCGGCCTGGGGCTGCTGGCGCTCTCCGTCTTCTTCTCCGCGCGGATCGCCCGGCTGAAGGTCTACACCGTCTCGGAGATGCTCGATCTGCGGTACGGCGGCCGGGCCGGGGTCATCTCGGGCATCGTGATGTGGGCGTACACACTGATGCTCGCGGTCACCTCGACCATCGCGTACGCCACCATCTTCGACGTCCTCTTCGATCTGCACCGGACCGTCGCGATCATCCTGGGCGGCGCGATCGTCGTCGCGTACTCGGCGCTCGGCGGCATGTGGTCCATCACGCTCACCGACATGGTGCAGTTCGTCGTCAAGACCATCGGTGTGCTGCTGCTCCTGCTGCCCGTCGCGGTCGTGAAGGCGGGCGGCTTCGGCGAGATGAGGGCCCGGCTGCCCGACGACTACTTCGCGCCGCTCGGCATCGGCGGCGAGACGATCTTCACCTATGTGCTGATCTACACCTTCGGCATGCTGATCGGACAGGACATCTGGCAGCGGGTGTTCACCGCGCGCGGTGACAAGGTCGCGCGCTGGGGCGGCACCGTCGCCGGTACGTACTGTCTCGCCTACGCGCTCGCCGGCGCCGTCATCGGGACGGCGGCCAAGGTGCTCTATCCGGACCTGGCGAGCGCGGACGACGCGTTCGCGACGATCGTCAAGCAGGAACTGCCCATGGGCGTCCGGGGGCTGGTGCTGGCCGCCGCGCTCGCGGCCGTGATGTCGACCTCGTCGGGCGCGCTGATCGCCTGCGCGACCGTCGCCAACAACGACATCTGGGCACGGCTGCGCGGGGCCGGCCACCGGGCGGGCGAGGGCGACGAGGTCAGGGGCAACCGGCTCTTCATCCTGATCATGGGGGTGGGTGTGATCGCCATCGCGATCGCGCTGAACAACGTCGTCGAGGCGCTGACCGTCGCGTACAACCTGCTGGTGGGCGGACTGCTGGTGCCGATCATCGGCGGGCTGCTGTGGAGGCGCGGCACGGTGTACGGCGCGCTGGCCGCCGTGATCGTCGGCGGCGGGGCGGTCATCGGCCTGATGGCGGCGTACGGCATCCTCGCCAACCAGCCCATCTACTACGGACTGCTCGCCTCACTGGCCGCGTACCTGGTGGTCAGCCTGGCCACCGAGCCCACGGACGAAGAGGTGCTGGCCGCCTGGCGCCGGCGCCTCGCCGGGGAGCGGGCGGACGAGACCACCGAGGGGGCCGCCGTTCCCGTGGCATAGATCCCCGGACCGGCCCGCTGTCAGTGGGCCGGTCCATCCTTGACAGAGCGAACACAGCGCCACACGGCGCCACCCAGCGTGACCCAGAGCCGCACGAGCAACACCCGGAGAGGCCCGACCATGAGCAGCAACGGACACGAGACCCCGCCGACCGGCCCCGACGGCGGCCCGCGCGGACCCGTCGACTCGTCCCGGGTCCCCCGGTACGCGGGCCCGGCCACCTTCGCGCGGCTGCCCCGGCTCGCCGAGGTCGGCAGCGCCGAGGTCGCCGTGGTCGGGGTGCCCTTCGACGCGGGCGTCTCGTACCGGCCGGGAGCGCGCTTCGGCGGCAACGCGATCCGTGAGGCGTCGCGCCTGCTGCGGCCCTACAACCCGGCGCAGGACGCCTCGCCGTTCGCGCTCGCGCAGGTCGCGGACGCGGGAGACATCGCCGCGAACCCGTTCGACATCAACGAGGCCGTCGAGACGATCGAGGCCGCGGCGGACGGGCTGCTCGGGTCCGGCGCCCGTCTGATGACCCTCGGCGGTGACCATACGATCGCCCTGCCGCTGCTGCGGTCGGTGGCGAAGAGGCACGGCCCGGTCGCCCTGCTCCACTTCGACGCCCATCTGGACACCTGGGACACCTACTTCGGCGCGGCGTACACCCATGGCACGCCGTTCCGCCGCGCCGTCGAGGAGGGGATCCTGGACACCGAGGCGCTCTCCCATGTCGGCACCCGCGGGCCGCTGTACGGCAGGAAGGACCTCGACGACGACGCGAAGATGGGCTTCGGCATCGTCACCTCCGCCGATGTCATGCGCCGCGGTGTGGACGAGGTGACCGACCAGCTCCGGCAGCGTGTCGGGGACCGCCCGCTGTACATCTCCGTCGACATCGATGTGCTCGACCCGGCGCACGCGCCCGGCACGGGCACCCCGGAGGCCGGCGGGCTGACCTCGCGCGAACTCCTCGAAATCGTGCGGGGACTGGCCTCCTGCCGGCTGGTCTCGGCGGATGTCGTCGAGGTCGCGCCGGCGTACGACCACGCGGAGATCACCTCGGTCGCCGCGTCCCACACCGCGTACGAGCTGACGACGATCATGTCCCGCCAGATCGCGGAGGCGTGGCAGGGGAGCCCGGCGGATCCGGCCGCGCGGGCGCACAGTGCGGAGGCCGGAGCCAAGTGACGCACGACCACGACCACGAGACTCCCCCGCTCACCCCCGAGCAGACGGCGGCGGCTCTCGCTCCGCCCGCCGGCCGGATCGGCGGTGACCTGGTCGTCGAGACGCTGCGCGGCCTCGGCGCCACCACCGTCTTCGGGCTGCCAGGCCAGCACGCCCTCGGGATGTTCGACGCCCTGCGCCGGTCCGGTCTGACCTATCTCGGGCTGCGCGTCGAGAACAACGCGGGCTTCGCCGCCGACGCGTACGGCCGGGTCACCGGCGAGGTCGCCACGCTGCTGCTCTCCACCGGACCCGGCGCGCTCACCTCCCTGGCCGCGCTCCAGGAGGCCGCCGCGGCGTCCGCACCGGTACTGGCCGTCTCCAGCCAGGTGCCGGCCGCGGGCCTCGGCGGCGGCCGGCACGGCTATCTGCACGAACTCCGTGACCAGCAGGCGTCCTTCCGCGACATCGTGAAGTCCGTCCACACCGTCCGTGCCGCCTCCCAGATCCCGTCCGCGATCGCCGCCGCCTGGGAGTCCGCGCTCACGGCGCCGCACGGCCCGGTCTGGGTGGAGATCCCGCAGGACATCCTGCTGGCGGAGACCACGCTGCCGGTGGTCATGGCGATGGACGCGAGCCCGCGCGAGCTGCCGCCGCGTCCCGAGCTGACCGCCGTCGCGGCGCACGCGCTGTCCTCCGCCGCCCGTCCGGTGATTGTCGCGGGCGGCGGCGTTGTCCGCGCGGACGCCTCAGGCAAGCTGCGCGCGCTCGCCGAGAAGCTGGACGCGCCGGTCGTCACCACCTTCGGCGGCAAGGGCGCGTTCCCGTGGGAGCATCCGCTGTCCCTCCAGTCCTGGCTGGAGGACCGCCACACCACCGACTTCCTGGAGGACGCGGACGTCCTGCTGGTCGTCGGCTCGGGGCTGGGCGAGCTGTCCTCGAATTACCACACGTTCGCCCCGCGCGGCCGGGTGATCCAGATCGAGGCGGATCTGGGGAAGCTGGAGTCCAACCATCCCGCCCTGGGCATCCACGCCGACGCCAGGATCGCGCTGTCCGCGCTGCTGGAGTCCGTGAGCGAGCGCCGCGATCCGGCGGTGGCCGGGAGGGTCCGGGCGCTGCTGGCGAAGGTACGGGAGCGTATCGACGCCCAGGGTCTGACCCTGGAGCGGCAGGTGCTGGCCGCCGTCCGCGCGGCGCTGCCCGCCGCGTCCCCCAGCTTCTGGGACATGACGATCCTCGCCTACTGGGCCTGGTCGGCCTGGCCGGGCCCGATGCACTCGGCGCAGGGCTCCGGCGGCCTCGGTTACGGCTTCCCGGCGGCGCTCGGGGCCGCGGCGGCGGACCGTACGACGCCCGTCCTCGCGGTCTCGGGCGACGGCGGCGCGATGTACTCGATCGCGGAGCTGGCCACCGCCCGCCAGTACAACCTGCCGGTGACCTGGCTGATCGTCGACGACGGCGGCTACGGCATCCTGCGCGAGTACATGAACGACGCCTTCGGCGAGACCACCGGCACGGAGCTGGCCCGCCCCGACTTCGTGGCCCTCGCCGAGTCCTTCGGCGTCCCGGCGGTCCGTACGACCCCGGAATCCCTGCGCGAGGACCTCGCCAGGTCCCTCGCCGGCCCCGGACCCTCGGTGGTGGTGCTGCCCGCGCTGCTCCGCATGTTCGCGCCGACCCATCTCTGACGGCCGGGGGCGGCGGCCGGGCCCGCACCGGAGCAGGATGTGGTGCGGAGGGATGAAATCCGCGGTCGCCCGCGTTGGTGCCTTCCGGCAGGTCAGGACGATCGGGAGGCATCAGTGGCGGCAGCGGAACACGGCTGGGCACGGCGTCTGACCGGGTACGCGTGGCGATACCGCCGCAATGTGGTGCTCGCGCTCGGATCCTCGCTCGCCGGTATGGCGGTGATGGCGCTCGTCCCGCTGATCACCAAGGTGGTCATCGACGATGTCATCGGCGACGGTGACCGTTCGCTCGTCCTCTGGACCGGCCTGCTCGTACTCGCCGCGCTGGCCGTCTACGCCACCACGTTCGTCCGCCGGTACTACGGCGGGCGGCTCGCCCTCGACGTACAGCACGACCTCCGTACCGAGATGTACGGCACGATCTCCCGCCTCGACGGACGGCGGCAGGACAAGCTGTCCACCGGGCAGGTCATCGGGCGCGCCACCAGTGACCTCCAGCTCATCCAGGGTCTGCTCTTCATGCTGCCGATGACCATCGGCAACATCCTGCTGTTCGTGATCTCGCTCGGGATCATGGCCTGGCTGTCGCCGCCGCTCACCCTGATAGCCCTGGCCGTCGCCCCCGCCGTCTGGTTCATCGCCCGCCGCAGCCGCACCCGGCTGCACCCGGCCACCTGGTACGCCCAGTCGCAGGCCGCGACGGTCGCCGGTGTCGTCGACGGCGCCGTCTCCGGCGTGCGCGTCGTCAAGGGCTTCGGGCAGGAGGACCAGGAGACCGGAAAGCTCCGCGAGGCCGGCCGCAAGCTGTTCGCGGGGCGGCTGCGCACCATCCGGCTCAACGCCCGCTACACGCCCGCCCTCCAGGCCGTGCCCGCGCTCGGGCAGGTCGCGATGCTCGCCCTCGGCGGCTGGCTGGCCACCCGGGGTCAGATCACCCTCGGTACCTTTGTCGCCTTCTCCACCTATCTCGCCCAGCTTGTCGGACCGGTCAGGATGCTGGCCATGGTGCTGACCATCGGCCAGCAGGCACGGGCCGGGGTGGAGCGGGTGCTTGAGCTGATCGACACCGAGCCGACCCTGAGCGACGGGACGAAGGAGTTGCCGGCGGACGCCGAGGCATCGGTCGAGTTCGACGACGTGTCCTTCTCCTACGACGACGGGCGGTCCGTCCTCGACGGCTTCTCCCTGGAGATGCGGCCCGGTGAGACCGTCGCCGTCGTCGGATCGTCCGGCAGCGGAAAATCCACCGTCTCGCTGCTGCTGCCGCGCTTCTACGACGTCTCGCACGGCGCGGTCCTCGTCGGCGGACACGACGTACGCGAGCTGACCCTCGACTCGCTGCGGGCCGCCATCGGACTCGTGCCGGAGGACAGCTTCCTCTTCTCCGACACCGTCCGCGCCAATGTCGCCTACGGAAAGCCGGACGCCACCGAGGAGGAGATCCTCCGGGCCACCCGCGCGGCCCAGGCCCATGGCTTCATCAGCGAACTGCCACTCGGCTACGACACCAAGGTGGGGGAGCAGGGCCTGACCCTCTCCGGCGGACAGCGCCAGCGCATCGCGCTGGCCAGGGCCATCCTCACCGACCCCCGGCTGCTGCTTCTCGACGACGCCACCTCGGCCGTCGACGCGCGCGTGGAGCACGAGATCCATGAGGCGCTGCGCGGCGTGATGGCTGGCCGTACGACCCTGCTCATCGCACACCGCCGCTCCACCCTCGGCCTGGCCGACCGGATCGCCGTCCTGGACGGCGGACGCCTCGCCGACATCGGTACGCACGAGGAGCTCCAGCAGCGGTCGGCCCTCTACCGGCGGCTGCTGACCGACCCGGACGCGCTGGGCGCCGGTGCCTCGCCCGGTGGTCCGTCCGCCGGAGCGCCGGCGAAGGCCCTGGCCGGGACCCGGAGCGTGCCCCTGACCGAGTCCCTGGCGGAGTCGCTGGCCGAATCCCTGGAGGACGACCGCACGCTCCACGAGGAGATCGACGCCGAGTTCGACGCCGAGCGCGGCATCACCCCCGCCCTGTGGGAACGCGACGAGGCGGCCACGGCCGAATCCGCCGCACCGGGCGCGACCCCCGAACTGCTCGCCCAGGTGGAGGCGCTCCCGCCGGCCACCGATGTCCCCGGGATCGACGAGGCGCGCGCCGTCGCCGCCGAGAAGTCGTACGGGCTGCGCCGGCTGCTGCGCGGCTTCGGCCTGCCGCTGCTCGTCAGCCTGCTGTTCGTCGCCGTCGACGCGGGCATGGGACTGCTGCTCCCGGTCCTCATCCGGCACGGCATCGACGAGGGCGTCGAACAGCTCGCACTCGGCGCGGTGTGGGTGGCCGCCTCGCTGGGACTGCTGGTGGTGCTCGTCCAGTGGCTGGCGCAGATCGCCGAGACCCGGAAGACCGGCCGCACCGGCGAACGTGTCCTCTACGCGCTGCGCCTGAAGATCTTCGCGCAGCTCCAGCGGCTCGGACTCGACTACTACGAGCGTGAGCTGACCGGCCGCATCATGACCCGGATGACCACGGACGTCGACGCGCTGTCCACCTTCCTCCAGACCGGACTTGTCACCGCGTTCGTCTCCGTGGTCACGTTCTTCGGCATTCTGGCCGTACTGCTGGTGATCGACATCCAGCTCGCGCTGGTGGTCTTCGCGACCCTGCCGGTCCTCGTCGTCGGCACCTACTTCTTCCGCCGCAGGAGCGTGCGGGCGTACGAACTGGCCCGCGAGCGCATCAGCGTGGTCAACGCCGACCTCCAGGAGTCCGTGTCCGGGCTGCGGATCGTGCAGGCGTTCCGGCGCGAGAAGGACGGTGCCGAGCGTTTCGCCGCGCGCAGCGACCACTACCGATCGGCCCGGGTGCGCGGCCAGTGGCTGATCTCGGTCTACTTCCCCTTCGTCCAGCTCCTCTCGTCCGTCGCGGCGGCGGCCGTGCTGATCGTCGGCGCGGGAAGGGTGGAGGCCGGGACCCTGACCACCGGCGCGCTGGTGGCGTACCTGCTGTACATCGATTTGTTCTTCGCGCCCGTGCAGCAGCTCTCGCAGGTCTTCGACGGCTATCAGCAGGCGACCGTCTCACTCGGCCGGATCCAGGAGCTGCTGCGGGAACCGACCTCGACGGCCGCGCCGGAGGAGCCGCTGGACGTGCTGTCCCTGCGCGGCGAGATCGCCTTCGAGGATGTGCGCTTCGCCTACGACGGAGACGGCGAGGGCGCCGGAGAGGCCGCGCTCACCGGCGTCGACCTGCGGATACCGGCGGGCCAGACCGTCGCCTTCGTCGGCGAGACCGGAGCGGGCAAGTCCACGCTGGTGAAGCTGGTCGCGCGGTTCTACGACCCGACCGGCGGCCGGGTCACCGCGGACGGCACCGATCTGCGCGCGCTCGATCTGACGGCCTATCGGCACCGGCTCGGTGTGGTGCCCCAGGAGGCGTATCTGTTCGCCGGCACGGTCCGGGACGCCATCGCGTACGGGCGGCCCGAGGCGAGCGACGCGGAGGTGGAGGCCGCGGCCCGCGCGGTCGGCGCGCACGAGATGATCGCCACGCTGGACGGCGGTTATCTGCACGAGGTCGCCGAACGCGGCCGCAATCTCTCCGCGGGGCAGCGGCAGTTGATCGCGCTGGCACGCGCCGAACTGGTCGACCCGGACATCCTGCTGCTCGACGAGGCGACCGCCGCACTGGACCTGGCCAGCGAGGCCCTGGTCAACCAGGCCACCGACCGGCTGGCGGGACGCCGTACGACCCTGGTGGTCGCGCACCGGCTGACCACGGCGGCCCGCGCGGACCGGGTGGTCGTGATGGACCACGGCCGGGTCGTGGAGGACGGCACGCACGACGAACTGCTGGCGCTGGACGGCCGGTACACCCGGCTGTGGCGGAGCTTCATCGGTGAGGAGGAGCCGGCGGCGGTGTGAGCGCGCCCCGGTGGTGTGAGGGGGTGTGGTGGGTGGGACGCGAGAGTGCGTCCGGGCCGCAACCGTCCCGCCGTCCCACGCGTCGTACGCATGTACACCCGGGTGGACGTAGGGGGCGCGTGTGTTCGGAGAAGTTCGGGCCGGGGCTGATGTCCGTACCGGCGGCGAGCCGGACATCGGCCCCGGGCGCGGTGCGGGCGGCGGAAGAGGACGAGCACCCGCGCACTGTCTGGCGGTGCTGATCGCCGCGCTCGCGCTGGTCCTGACCGGCCCCGGCGCCCCGGCGGCCGAGGCCGCGTCGGTCTGCTCCGGACGGCCCCGCGAGACGCTCGCGTTCGCCTCGGGCGAGCTGCGGATCTACCAGGCCCGCCACTATGTGTGCGCGCTGATCGTCGCCGGGGACCCGGGAGCGAGGCGGGCCGCGTCCGTCAGCCTCCAGCCGCGCGGTGGCCATCCGGTCGGCGGCGGTGGAAACTTCGCTCACCGGGCGGGGCCGGTCACGGTGCACGCCCTGCACCGCTGTGTACGGGCCACCGGCGTGATCTCGGGCGAACAGAGGTCGACCGGCTGGATCCTGTGCTGACGGTCCTGTCGCCGAGCGTCCCGTGCCGAGCGTCCCGGGGGGCTGTGGCGCTGTTCCCGTGCTCGCGGTCGTGTGCTCCCGGTCCTGTGCCGGCAGGGGCCGGGTCTGGCGGTACGGGTGCTGCCCCGCTAGGTTCACGGCGTCTGTCATGAACACAGGGAGAGTGCATGCGCAAGGCGCTGAGATGGCTGTTGTCGCTCGTGCTGGTCATAGGCACGGTCGCCACGGCCGGTGCGGCCACCGCCGCCGACCGGAGTGCGGATCACCAGACCGCCACCGACATCAAGGACCGAATCCTCGCGATCCCGGGGATGAGCCTGATCCAGGAGAAGCCGTACGAGGGTTACCGCTACTTCGTCCTCAACTACACGCAGCCGGTCGACCACCGTCACCCGTCCAAGGGCACCTTCCAGCAGCGGATCACGCTGCTGCACAAGGACACCAGCCGGCCGACGGTGTTCTTCACCGGGGGCTACAACGTCTCCACCAACCCGAGCCGCAGTGAGCCGACCCGGATCGTGGACGGCAACCAGGTCTCGATGGAGTACCGCTTCTTCACCCCGTCCCGGCCGCAGCCGGCGGACTGGTCGAAGCTGGACATCTGGCAGGCGGCCAGCGACCAGCACCGGATCTTCAGCGCGCTGAAGAAGATCTACCCCAAGAAGTGGCTCTCCACGGGCGGTTCCAAGGGCGGCATGACCGCCACCTACTTCGAGCGCTTCTACCCGCGCGACATGGACGGTGTCGTCGCGTACGTGGCGCCCAACGACGTGGTGAACAACGAGGACTCGGCGTACGACCGGTTCTTCGAGCGGGTCGGCACCAAGGAGTGCCGCGACAAGCTCAACGCGGTCCAGCGCGAGGCGCTGATCCGGCGGGAGCCGCTGGAGAAGACGTACCGGGAGTGGGCCGACGCCAATGGCGCGACCTTCCACACGGTCGGATCGCTGGACAAGGCGTACGAGGCCGTCGTCCTCGACTTCGTCTGGGCCTTCTGGCAGTACAGCCTGCTCGCGGACTGCGACAGCATCCCGGCGGCCACCGTCTCCGACCAGGAGATCTACGACACCATCGACGCGATCTCCGGCTTCTCCGCCTACACGGACCAGGGCCTGGAGACCTACACGCCGTACTACTACCAGGCGGGCACGGAGCTGGGCTCGCCCGACATCAAGCTGCCGCACCTGGGCAAGCTGAGCCGCTACGGCTACCAGCCGCCGCGCAACTTCGTGCCGCGTGACATCCCCATGACGTTCAAGCCGGGGGAGATGCCGGACGTCGACAACTGGGTCCGGCACCACGCGAACCAGATGCTGTTCGTCTACGGGCAGAACGACCCGTGGGGTGCGGAGCCCTTCCGCCTCGGCCACGGCGCGCGGGACAGCTATGTGTATGTCGCACCGGGCGGCAACCACGGCTCCAATGTCGCGGGCCTCTCTCCGGAGCAGTCGGCGAAGGCCACGGCACGGATCCTGGACTGGGCGGGCGTCGCTCCGGCGGCCGTGCGGAAGGACGAGGCGAAGGCCAAGCCGCTGGCGGCGTTCGACGCCAAGCTCGACCAGCGGAAGCTGGAGCGCGAGCCGGCGCTGCGGCCGTAGCCTCCCGGCCACGGCCCGCCGGACGACCTGTCCGGCAGGCCCCCGGTCCGTACCCGCCACCACTGGTGGCGGGTACGGACCGGGGGCTCTCGCAACACGCCCTAATAAGTGAGGCCGTGGCCGATCGGGTACAGCACCTGAGCCGGATCGTCCACGCGCTGCACCGGCACCGGCAGCCGGCCCTTCGGACGGACCCGGCCCGCGATCACCCGGGCCGCGGCGCGCAGTTCGACATCCGTCCAGGAGTACGCGGCGAGGGACGCCCCGACGCCGGGCAGCCGCGCGATGTCGTACGGATTGCGGATGGCGACCGTGACGACCGGCACCCCGCTCGCCACCAGCGCGCCGACCAGCGTGAGCTGTGAGCTGGTGGCGGAGACGTTGTACGTGGCGACCACGACGGCGTCCTTGCCGCGCGCCGCCGCCACCGCCGCGTCGATCCCCGCCGCCGTCGGGGCCGTGCCGGTCGACAGGGCGGTGGCGCTGAAGCCCAGCTCCGTCAGCGCGGTGGCGAGGACGGTGGTCGGCGGCCCGGTGGTCCCGGAGGGTGAGGCCGGATCGGCACCGACGACCAGCAGGTTCCGCTGCCGGTGGCGGTTCAGGGGCAGCAGTCCGTCCCTGTTGACGAGCAGGGTCGTGGTCCGGTCGGCGATCCGGTCGGCGGCGGCGAGATGCGCCCGGGTGCCGACCGTACGGTCCACGTCCCGCCGGGTGACGAACGGATCGCGGAACAGGCCGAGGCGCTCCTTGAGTTCGAGGACGCGCAGGACGGACTGTTCGAGGCGGCGCTCGCTGATCTCGCCGCTCCGCACCGCCGCCAGCACCGCGTTCCAGGCGACACGGAGATCCGGCGGATCGAGGAGCTGGTCCACGCCCGCCTTGAGCGCCAGCACGGGCACGCGGTCGTCGCCGTACTTCTGCCGTACGCCCTCCATGGTGAGCGCGTCGGTGATCACGACGCCGTCGTAGCCGAGGCGCTCGCGCAGTACGCCGGTGACGATGGGATGCGAGAGGGTCGCCGGGTCCTCGCTCGGGTCGAGGGCGGGGACGACGATATGGGCGGTCATGATCGAGGTGATCCCGGCCTCGATCGCGGCCCTGAACGGAGGCGCGTCCAGCGCGGTCCACTGCTCGGTGGTGTGGTGGATGGTGGGCAGGGCGTAGTGGCTGTCGTCCTGGGTGTCCCCGTGGCCCGGGAAGTGCTTGGCCGCGGTGGCGATCCCGGCGCTCTGATAGCCCCGGACCTGCGCGGCGACCAGACCGGCGACGGCCGCCGGATCGGCGCCGAAGGAGCGGACGCCGATGACGGGGTTGGCGGGATTGACATTGACGTCCGCGTCGGGCGCGTAGTTCTGGTTGATGCCCATGGCGGCCAGTTCGGCGCCCGCGATCCGCGCGGCTTCGCGGACATCGGCGGGCGAGCGGGACGCGCCGAGGGCCATCGCGCCCGGCAGCAGTGTGGCGGGCTTGCCGACCCGGGCGACGATGCCGTGTTCCTGGTCGGTGGAGATCAGCAGGGGGACGGGCGTGTCCTGGGCCAGGCCCGCCCGCTGGATGCCGTTGGAGAGGGCGGCGATCTGGTGCGGATCGCGGGTGTTGTGGGCCCAGGCGAAGTAGATGATGCCGCCGACGTGGTAGGTGGCGATCAGCTCGGCGGCCGTGCGCACCCCGATCTCGGCGAGGTTGGCGTCGATGTCGGCCTGGTCCGGGTCGGTGGCGGAGTGCCCGTACACCCGCATGACGAAGAGCTGGCCGACCTTCTCTTCCAGGCTCATACGGGAGATGAGCCGGCGGAGCCGGTCGCGGGGCGAGGAGGCGGACACCGGGACGGCGGCTGCCGGGACGGCGGTGACTGCCGCCGCCACGGCTGTCGCGGTGAGGAGAGCGCGTCTGGAGATGATCCGGTCGTGCACTGGTGCTCCTTCCGGCCGTGCGCTGGGGGGAGGTCGAAGGAAACGCGAGGGGTGCCGAATGCCGGAGCGGCGGAGCGGCGAGGGGGCGAGCGGGTGAAGGAAACTGCCAAAGACTCACGGATATCCGGAAAGTAACTGCCAGTCAAGAGGGTCCTCCGTGATGTCGGACCCCCGTCGCCCCGCGGAACGCGTGCCGGTAGGCGTGCGGGCTGGTCCCGACGAGGCGCTTGAAACGGTCGCGGAAGGCGGTGGCGGAGCCGAATCCGACCCGCGCGGCGATCCGGTCGACGGGGTGCGCCGTCGTCTCCAGCAGATACTGCGCCTGGCGGATCCTGACCCGGTGCAGCCACTGGAGGGGCGTGGTGCCGGTCTGTTCGCGGAACCGGCGGTTGAGAGTACGGGTGCTCATGCCCGCCCGGCCGGCGATGTCGTCGAGCGTCAGATCCCGCTGCGCGTTCTCCTCCAGCCAGCGCAGCAGCGGCTCCATGACCGAACCGCGTGGCGCGGGCGGCTGCTGGTGCACGATGAACTGGGCCTGGCCGCCGTCCCGTTCGAGAGGCATCACGGACAGCCGGGCCGCGTCGGCGGCCACCGCCGAGCCATGGTCGCGCCGGATCATATGCAGACAGAGATCGAGTCCGGCCGCCGCGCCCGCGGACGTCAGAAACTGTCCGTTGTCCACATAGAGCACATCGGGATCCACCTCGACGGCCGGATACATCTCGGCCAGTTGGGGCGCGGCGACCCAGTGGGTGGTGGCCCGCAGCCCGTCCAGCAGTCCCGTGGCGGCGAAGACGAAGGCACCGGTGCAGATCGAGGCGATACGGGTGCCCTGGGCGGCGGCCCGGCGCAGCGCGTCGAGGACCTCGGCCGGGAGCGGAGCGGCGGGGTCCGCGAGGCCGGGCAGCATGATCGTGTCGGCCTCGGCGAGGGCCTCCAGCCCCCACGGCGCGCGGAGGGTGAAGGCGCCTGCGTCGACCTCCTCGGTCGCCGCGCAGATCCTGACCCGGTAGGGCGTGCGGCCGTCGGGGAGCCGGGTGCGGGAGAAGACCTCGGTCGGGGTGGCGAGATCGAAGGAGATGACTCCGTCGAGGGCGAGGACGGCGAGGGTGTGCATGGCGCCAAGCTAATACGTCTTCCGGCTCCGGCAGGCGGCGGTGTCCATGGCGAGAAAGCCGGCAGTGCCGGATTGCCGCCAGGGCGGCGGCGCCCGTATCCGGCCGGGTGGAGTGCGACAGCCGCAGATCAGGGGCGGTGGGCGACGGTTGGCGGGAATCCGTTGAGACCTGGCAATCCTGCCACTACTGGGGGCCCGGCACGCTCGCTAGCGTCAGCCCCGGCGCTCTTTCCCGGCGCCCTCGACCCCTGTGCGCAGGAGAAGGCTGGTGCCGCGTGTCCGCCCAGATCGTGTTGTCCGACGGCTTCGGCCCGGCCGGGACCGCCGGCCGGCCGCCGATGACTTCGCCCGCGACGGGCGGCCGCTGAGATGACGAAGTTCCTTCTCGCCGTCCATGTCCTCGCGGCCGTCGTCGCGATCGGTCCGGTGACGGTGGCGGCCAGTATGTTCCCCGCGGCCGTCCGGGGCGCCGGAGCGGCGGCCGACGCCGCCGGGGCCCGGACGAGCGTCGGGACGCTGCACCGTATCTGCCGGGTCTACGCCGTGGTCGGCGTGGCCGTTCCCGTCTTCGGCCTCGCCACGGCGAAGGAGATGGGCGTCCTGGGCGACACCTGGCTGATCGTCTCGATGGTGCTGACGGCGGTGGCCGCGGTGATCCTGGCGGCGCTGATCCTGCCGCGTCAGGGCGCTCTGCTGCAGGCCGTGGGAGCGGCGGCGGAGCCGGTGCCGGCCGGGGCGACGGCCCGGCTCGCCATGTACACGGGCCTCTTCAACATCCTGTGGGCCACGGTCACCGTGCTGATGATCGTACGACCCGGTTCGACGACCGGCGCGTGACAGCGGTCCCCGGGGACCGGCGTACGACGGCTCGCGGCAGCGGGCGCGGACCGGTGGAGCGGGCGCCCTCGGGGGCGCTCCCTCACCGGTTCCGCGCGGTCAGCCCCTCCAGATAGCCCCGTCCGGCCTCCAGCAGCCCCGGCAGCTCGTCGGCCGCCGGATACCAGCGCTTCTCGTATTCCCAGCACACCCAGATGTCGTCGTCGAGCAGCGCCAGGCACTCGCCCAGCGGCAGCACCCCCGCGCCCAGGGCCAGCGGCGTCGTGTCGTCGGCCGAGGCGATGTCCTTCACCTGGACATAGCCGAGGTGCGGGGCGAGCACCGCGTGACTCGTGGCGGGGTCCTCGCCGCCCAGCCAGGTGTGCATCACGTCCCACACCGCGCCCACCTGCGGGTGGCCCACCGGCCCCAGCACCCGGGCCGCGTCCGTGCCCGTGCGGTGCGAGTCATGGGTCTCCAGCAGGATCCGGACGCCGAAGTCCGTCGCCGACTCCGCCGCCGCGCCCAGCCGCCGTGCCGCCGTCGCGTCGGCGTCCGCCCGCTCCTGGTCGCCGCCGCCGGGGAAGACGCGGATGTACGGCGCGCCCAGGTCCCCGGCCAGCCGGAGGAGTCCCTCCAGCTCCTGGCGCAGCTCGTCCTCGTCGGCCTCCGCGTCCGCCACCCGCGCGTATCCGGCAATCGAAAGGATCTCGACTCCGGCGCGTTTGAAGTCGTCGACCACCGCGGCCCGTTCGGCCACCCCGATGCCGGGGTGTACGGGCTCCTCCGGATGGGCCCGCAGCTCCACCCCCTGAAAACCGGTCGCGGAGGCGAGCGTGACGACCTCGGAGACGGGCATGCCCGGCACTCCGAGGGTGGAGAAGGCGAACTTCACGTGGCTGTTCCTTCCTGAGGGGGAGCCGCCGGTCCTGGCCGGCCGGGCGCTCCGCCGAGAGTCCATAACACCAGTTCCCGGTACCCCGCCCGGCGCGCGAAATCCCCGTCCGCGCCGATCGGGCGGCCGAGCGGGACCGGGGGCCGCGCGAGAGCGCCGGTTCAGGCGGCCCGGGGCGGGGCCGTCGAGGCTCGTGCCATCAGCTCCGCCGCGATCGTGGCGATCCCGCCCGGTGGCGGCGCCTCGGTGCCCATCGCCAGCCGGCCGGCCCGCGCGCCCGCCTCGTACAGCGGCAGCCGTACGGTCGTCAGCGCGGGCACCGCGTCCACCGAGAACGGCAGATCGTCGAAGCCGGCCACCGAGATGTCCTGCGGTATGCGCAGGCCCCGGTCGCGCACCGCCGCGCACGCGCCCAGCGCCACCGTGTCATTGGCGGCGACCACGGCCGTCAGATCCGGGGCGCGGCGCAGCAGCTCCAGCGTCGCCTCGTAACCGGAGCGCCGGGTGTACGGACCGTGCACGGTCAGCCGGTCCTGGCCCTCGGCCGCGTCCGCCGCCTCCAGCGCGGCCCGGTGTCCTTCGAGCCGGTGCCGGGTCGTCGTCCGCTCCGGCGGACCCGCGACATAGCCGATCCTGCGGTGGCCGAGCGCGAGCAGATGCTCCGTCAGCCGCCGACCGCCGCCCCGGTTGTCGAAGGCCAGCGCCGCCACCGCCGTCTCACTGCCCGGCAGCGGAGGACGTCCGCACAGCACCACCCGGGTCCCCGCGTCCGCGAGCCTCGCCAGCTTGCCGGACATCGCGGCGATGTGGTCCGGGTCTTCGAGCGCCCCGCCGGTCAGGACGACCGCCGCCGCCCGCTGCCGCTGGAGCAGGGTGAGGTAGGTCAGTTCGCGCTCGGGCGAGCCGCCCGTGTTGCAGACGACGGCGAGCTTCTCGCCGCCCGCCCGGCCGGTACCCTCCTGCCCGCCGATCTCGGTCTGCGCGGCTCCTGCCATGATCCCGAAGAACGGGTCCGCGATGTCGTTGACCAGGATGCCGACCAGGTCGGAGGTGGCGGCGGCGAGCGAGCTGGCCGTCCCGTTCAGCACGTAGTCCAGCTCGTCCACCGCCCGCAGCACCCGTTCCCTGGTGGCCGCGGCGACCGGATAGTTGCCGTTCAGCACGCGGGAGACGGTGGCGGGTGACACCCGGGCGCGGGCCGCCACATCAGCCAGGGTGACTGTCATCGGTTCCTCCGGGAGTACGGGGTTTCTGCGCGGGCGGCCCACGACGGAGGCCGGGGACCGGCTCTTGTCCGGGCCGCTGTCGCAGGCTAGCTTCATACCTCATAGAAAGCGCTTGCTAGGTCCGTATGGAGGGAACTTCGTGACACGCAGGACAGTGCGGATCGCCATGAACGGCGTCACGGGGCGGATGGGGTACCGGCAGCATCTGCTGCGTTCCGTCCTCGCGATCCGCGAGCAGGGCGGGCTGGATCTCGGCGGCGGTGAGGTGCTGTGGCCCGAGCCCGTCCTTGTCGGCCGGCGCGAGCCCGCGCTCCGGCAGATCGCCGAGCGGCACGGCCTCGCCGAGTGGTCCACCGACCTGGACGCCGTCTTGGCGGACGGCACCGTCGACATCTATTTCGACGCCCAGGTCACCTCCGCCCGCGTCGAGGCCGTCAGGAAGGCCGTCGCCGCCGGAAAACACGTCTACACGGAGAAGCCGACCTCGACCGACCTCGCCGGCGCCCTCGATCTCGCGCGCCTCGCCGACAGCGCCGGGATCAGACACGGCGTCGTCCAGGACAAGATCTTCCTGCCGGGTCTGCTCAAGCTGAAGCGCCTGGTCGAGGGCGGCTTCTTCGGCGAGATCCTTTCCGTCAGGGGAGAGTTCGGATACTGGGTCTTCGAGGGCGACTGGCAGGAGCCGCAGCGTCCGTCCTGGAACTACCGGGCCGAGGACGGCGGCGGCATCACGGTCGACATGTTCCCGCACTGGGAGTACGTCCTGCACGAGCTGTTCGGGCGGGTCACCAGCGTCCAGGCGCACATCACCACACATGTCCCGCGGCGCTGGGACGAGCAGGGCAAGCCGTACGCGGCCACCGCGGACGACGCCGCGTACGGCATCTTCGAGCTGGAGGGCGGGGCCGTCGCCCAGATCAACTCCTCCTGGACGGTCCGTGTCCACCGCGACGAACTCGTCGAATTCCAGGTCGACGGCACGCATGGATCGGCCGTCGCCGGGCTGCGCCGCTGCCGGATCCAGCATCGCGGCACCACCCCCAAGCCGGTCTGGAATCCGGACCTGCCGGTGACCGAGCCGTTCCGCGAACAATGGCAGGAGGTGCCGGACAACGGCGAGTTCGACAATGGCTTCAAGGCGCAGTGGGAGCTGTTCCTGCGCCATGTCGCGCTGGGCGAGCCGTACCACTGGGACCTGCTCGCGGGCGCGCGCGGTGTGCAGCTCGCCGAGCTGGGCCTGCGGTCCTCGGCGGAGGGCCGCCGCCTCGACGTACCGGAGCTGACGCTGTGACGCTCCGGCTCCCGTCGCCCGGCGGCGGAACACGGCCCTACACACCGCGCCCGGCACCCGCCCGCCATGACCCGGGCGGCCCGCCGCCGGCCTCCCGTACGGTGTTCGCCGCGGCCCATGTGGTGGCCGATCCGGCCGCCGACACCGGCCCGGACGGGCCCGCCGCCGTCGACTGGGACGCCACTCTCGCCTTCCGGCGTCACCTCTGGTCGCACGGGCTCGGGGTCGCCGAGGCCATGGACACCGCGCAGCGCGGCATGGGTCTGGACTGGCCGGCCGCGGCCGAGCTGATCCGCCGCTCGGCCGCCGAGGCCAGGGCGGTCGGCGGCCGGATCGTCTGCGGCGCCGGCACCGACCAGCTCCCGCCGGGCGCGCACTCCCTGGCCGAGGTCCGCGCGGCGTACGAGGAGCAGCTCGCGCTGGTCGAGGAGACCGGCTCCGGGGCGGTCCTGATGGCCTCCCGCGCTCTCGCCGCCGCCGCGAAGACCCCCGACGACTATCTCGGCGTCTACGCCCATCTGCTGCGACAGGCCGCAGGACCGGTCGTACTGCACTGGCTCGGCCCGATGTTCGATCCCGCGCTGGACGGCTACTGGGGCAGCACCGACCTCGACGCTGCCACCGAGACCTTCCTCCAGGTCCTCTCCGCGCACCCGGACAAGATCGACGGGATCAAGGTCTCGCTGCTGGACGCCCGGCGCGAGGTCGAGCTGCGCCGCCGGCTGCCCGCCGGGGTGCGCTGTTACACGGGCGACGACTTTAACTATCCGGAGCTGATCGCCGGTGACGAACAGGGCTTCAGCCACGCGCTCCTCGGCGTCTTCGACCCGCTGGGGCCGCTGGCGGCGCGGGCCGTACGCGTCCTGGACTCCGGTGACGTGAAGGGCTTCCGCGAGCTGCTCGACCCGACCGTCGAGCTGTCCCGCCATCTCTTCCGGGCGCCCACCCGCTTCTACAAGACGGGCGTGGTGTTCCTCGCCTGGCTGTCCGGTCACCAGGGCCACTTCACGATGGTCGGCGGCCTCCAGTCGGCGCGCTCGCTGCCGCATCTCGCGCGGGCGTACGAACTCGCCGACGGGCTCGGCCTGTTTCCGGATCCCGAGCTGGCCGAGGCCCGGATGGCGTCCCTGCTCACGGTCTACGGAGCCGGCCGATGACGGATCTGAGCCGCTTCAGCATCAACCAGATGACGGTCCGTCAGCTCGCCCTGCCCGAGCTGACCGAGGCGTGCGTACGGCTCGGAGTGCCCGGGGTGGGCCTGTGGCGCGAGCCCGTCCAGGAGTACGGAGTCGAGGCGGCGGCCCGGCTCGTACGCGACGCCGGACTCGCGGTCACCACGCTCTGCCGGGGCGGCTTCCTCACCGCCACCGACCCTGGCCGCCGGGCCGCGGCGCTGGCTGACAACCGCCTCGCGATCGACGAGGCGGTGGCACTGGGCACGGACACCCTGGTGCTGGTGTCCGGCGGACTCCCGCCCGGCGACCGGGATCTGCCCGCCGCCCGTGAGCGCGTCGCGGACGCCCTGGCCGAACTCGCGCCGTACGCGGGCGAACGCGGCGTCCGGCTGGCGATCGAGCCGCTGCACCCGATGTACGCGGCCGACCGCTGTGTCGTCTCCACGCTGGACCAGGCACTCGGCCTGGCGGAACGCTTCCCCGCCGACCAGGTCGGCGTTGTTGTCGACACCTACCACGTCTGGTGGGACGACCGCGCGCCCGCCGCCCTCGCGCGGGCGGCCGGACGGATCTTCGCCTTCCAGCTCGCCGACTGGACGACGCCGCTCCCGGCCGGCGTCCTCAACGGCCGGGGCCTGCCCGGCGAGGGCGCGATCGACCTGCGCGCCTGGTGGGAGCGAGTGGACGCGGCGGGCTACGCGGGGCCGGTCGAGGTGGAGTTGTTCAACGACGAGCTGTGGACGAGGGACGGCGTGGCACTGCTCGCGGAGGTGGCGGAACGGTACGCGGCAGCGGCGAGCGGCCCGCCCGCTACCGGCCGGGACGCCGGAAACAACTCGGCGAAGCCGTGCAACCCTTCCGCGATGACGTGAGTCGTACAGGGCATCAGGGCGTTCGGGTGGGGATCCGGGGGGATGGGAAGGCCCTGACAGTGGGGGGAGCGCGTGGGGCCCGGTCCTTGGACCGGGCCCCTGAGTCGCTCCCGGCCCGCGGTCCGGCCCGCCCGTGAGCCGGCCGGGGCAGGCCCGCCGCGCCGAGAGCCCGCAACGGACCCGTGGGCCCGTGCCGTCCACCGGCGACGGCGATGTCGGAGCCCGGCGGTAGCGTCGGATCATGTCCAATCCCGCAGTGCTCGAAGGTGTCCTTGAGCGGATCACGTACGCCAATGAGGAGAACGGCTACACGGTCGCCCGGGTCGACACCGGCCGGGGCGGCGATCTCCTTACGGTGGTGGGCTCGCTGCTCGGCGCGCAGCCGGGCGAGTCGCTGCGCATGGAGGGGCGCTGGGCCTCACACCCGCAGTACGGCAAGCAGTTCACGGTGGAGAACTACACCACGGTCCTCCCGGCCACGATCCAGGGCATCCGCCGCTATCTCGGCTCCGGCCTGATCAAGGGCATCGGCCCCAGGATCGCGGACCGCATCGTCGAGCACTTCGGCCTCGACACCCTCGACATCATCGAGCGGGAGCCCGGCAGACTCGTCGAGGTCCCCGGGCTCGGCCCCAAGCGCACCAAGCTGATCGCCGCCGCCTGGGAGGAGCAGAAGGCCATCAAGGAGGTCATGATCTTCCTCCAGGGTGTCGGTGTCTCCACCTCCATCGCCGTCCGTATCTACAAGAAGTACGGCGACGCCTCGATCTCGGTCGTCAGGAACGAGCCGTACCGGCTGGCCGCCGACGTCTGGGGCATCGGCTTCCTCACCGCCGACCGGATCGCCCAGGCCGTCGGCATCCCGCACGACAGCCCGGAGCGGGTCAAGGCCGGCCTCCAGTACGCCTTGTCGCAATCCACCGACCAGGGCCACTGCTTCCTGCCCGAGGAGCAGCTCATCGCGGACGCGGTGAAGCTGCTCCAGGTCGACACGGGGCTGGTCATCGAGTGCCTCGCCGAGCTGGCCACGGAGGACGAGGGGGTCGTACGGGAGAAGGTGCCGGGTCCGGACGGCGGCGAACCGGTCACCGCCGTCTATCTGGTCCCCTTCCACCGCGCCGAACTGTCCCTCTCCGCGCAGTTGTTGCGGCTGCTGCGCACCGGAGAGGACCGGATGCCCGCCTTCCGGGACGTGGCCTGGGACAAGGCGCTGAGCTGGCTGGCCGGCCGCACGGGCGCCGAACTGGCGCCCGAGCAGCAGCAGGCGGTACGGCTCGCGCTCACGGAGAAGGTGGCCGTGCTGACCGGCGGCCCCGGCTGTGGAAAGTCCTTCACGGTCCGCTCGATCGTCGAGTTGGCCAGGGCCAAGAAGGCCAAGGTGGTGCTGGCCGCTCCGACCGGCCGGGCGGCCAAGCGGCTCGCCGAGCTGACGGGCGCCGAGGCGTCCACCGTGCACCGGCTGCTGGAGCTCAAGCCGGGCGGGGACGCGGCATACGACCGGGACCGGCCGCTGGACGCGGATCTGGTGGTGGTGGACGAGGCGTCGATGCTGGATCTGCTGCTGGCGAACAAGCTGGTCAAGGCGGTCGCGCCGGGCGCCCATCTGCTGCTGGTCGGGGATGTGGACCAGCTTCCCTCGGTCGGCGCCGGAGAGGTGCTGCGGGATCTTCTCGCCGAGGGCGGTCCGGTGCCGCGTGTGCGGCTCACCCGTATCTTCCGGCAGGCCCAGCAGTCGGGGGTGGTCACCAACGCGCACCGCATCAACTCCGGGGTGCAGCCCATCACCCAGGGCCTCAGCGACTTCTTCCTCTTTGTCGAGGAGGAGACGGAGGACGCCGGACGGCTCACGGTCGATGTCGCGGCCCGCCGGATTCCCGCCAGATTCGGTCTCGATCCACGCCGGGACGTACAGGTCCTCGCGCCCATGCACCGCGGCCCGGCCGGCGCGGGCGCGCTGAACGCGCTGCTCCAGCAGGCCATCACACCGGCCAGGCCGGAGCTTCCGGAGAAGCGGCTCGGCGGCCGGGTGTTCCGCGTCGGGGACAAGGTCACCCAGATCCGCAACAACTACGAGAAGGGCGAGAACGGGGTCTTCAACGGCACGGTCGGGGTGGTGACCTCGCTCAATCTGGACGACCAGCGGCTGACGGTGCTGACGGACGAGGACGAGGAGGTGCCGTACGACTTCGACGAGCTGGACGAGCTGGCGCACGCGTACGCCGTGACGATCCACCGCTCCCAGGGCAGCGAGTATCCGGCCGTGGTCATTCCGGTCACCACCGGCGCCTGGATGATGCTCCAGCGGAATCTGCTGTACACGGCGGTCACCCGCGCCAAGAAGCTGGTGGTGCTGGTCGGCTCCCGCAGGGCCATAGGACAGGCGGTGCGCACCGTTTCCGCCGGCCGGCGATTCACCGCGGTGGACCATCGGCTGGCTGGTGGAGGCTCCGTGTGAATCGTCACCGGGGACTTTCGGAACCGGGGCGAACGGGGCAGGATGAGCAGGTTGGCGGCACTGAGTGCCGCCGATAGGTCTAATGGCCGACCCCGAGTGCACTCTCCTGAGCCAAATGGGGGATGGTAGAGACAGTCAGGGCACCTCGAAGAAGAGGCACTACGTCGTGAGGGATGACGTGAGCGAGAAACGCGACAACGCGGTAGTACTGCGGTACGGCGACGGCGAGTACACCTACCCGGTGATCGACAGCACCGTCGGCGATATGGGCTTCGACATCGGGAAGCTCCGTTCCCAGACCGGTCTGGTAACCCTGGACAGCGGCTACGGCAATACCGCCGCGTACAAGTCCGCGATCACCTACCTCGACGGCGAGCAGGGCATCCTGCGCTACCGCGGCTATCCGATCGAGCAGCTTGCCGAGCGGTCCAGCTTTGTCGAGGTGGCGTACCTGCTGATCAACGGCGAGCTGCCGACGGTCGACGAGCTGGCCTCCTTCAAGAACGAGATCACCCAGCACACGCTGCTGCACGAGGACGTCAAGCGGTTCTACGACGGCTTCCCGCGTGACGCCCACCCGATGGCGATGCTGTCCTCCGTGGTCAGCGCGCTGTCGACGTTCTACCAGGACAGCCACAACCCGTTCGACGAGCAGCAGCGTCACCTCTCCACGATCCGGCTGCTCGCCAAGCTGCCGACGATCGCGGCGTACGCCTACAAGAAGTCGATCGGCCACCCCTTCGTCTACCCGCGCAACGACCTCGGGTACGTCGAGAACTTCCTGCGGATGACCTTCTCGGTCCCGGCGCAGGAGTACGAGCCCGACCCGGTCGTGGTCTCCGCCCTCGACAAGCTGCTGATCCTGCACGCGGACCACGAGCAGAACTGCTCGACCTCCACCGTGCGGCTGGTCGGCTCCTCGCAGGCCAACATGTTCGCCTCGATCTCCGCGGGCATCAGCGCCCTCTGGGGCCCGCTGCACGGCGGCGCCAACCAGTCGGTGCTGGAGATGCTGGAAGGCATCCAGGCGTCCGGCGGCGACGTGGACACCTTCATCCGCAAGGTGAAGAACAAGGAAGACGGCGTGAAGCTCATGGGCTTCGGGCACCGCGTCTACAAGAACTTCGACCCGCGGGCGAAGATCATCAAGGCGGCGGCGCACGATGTCCTCTCGGCGCTCGGCAAGTCCGACGAGCTGCTCGACATCGCGCTGAAGCTCGAAGAGCACGCGCTGGCCGACGACTACTTCGTCGAGCGCAAGCTCTACCCGAACGTGGACTTCTACACCGGTCTGATCTACCGGGCCATGGGCTTCCCGACGGAGATGTTCACCGTGCTGTTCGCGCTCGGCCGGCTTCCCGGCTGGATCGCCCAGTGGCACGAGATGATCAAGGAGCCCGGCTCCCGCATCGGCCGTCCGCGCCAGATCTACACCGGCGAGGTCCTGCGCGACTTCGTCCCGGTCGAGTCCCGCTGACGCTCGCGCACCGCGCCGTACAAAGCGAAAAGCGCCCCGCCGCCGATCCCCCCACGGGTCGGCGAACGGGGCGCTTTCCATATCCCCGGAGCGGATTCCCCCCACGGGATCCGGCCGGGCGCCTGGGCGGGCATCTGCCGTCACCAGCAGAAGCTTCTCGCGCGCGGTCTGACCGGGGTACGTACGGGAGGGCCGCTCAAAGCTCCCCGGTGCACGCGCCCCGGCCAATCGCTTGCCTGGGATGTCCCCCAAGACATCCCATGAACGTCCCCCAAGACGTTCTCTGGCATCGTCCTCTTAGACACGCGAGCTGCCCGGATGGTTACCCCTAAATCTATGTGATCTAGATCTCTTTGTGAAGGTCCTGTGGCTCATGTGAAGGAGCCTCGACGCAAAGAATTGGTAACCATGGCGCCGGGCCGTTCCCTCCGGCCCCGGAACGCCCTGATCCGGACGGGCGGCCCGGGGGCTCACCGCGGCCTCCGGCCGGCTTTCTCAGACCTGTCCGGTCAGCTCGTAACCGGCCTCGTCGACGGCGGCGCGTACGGCCTCCTCGTCCAGGGGTGCCTGGGACACGACGGTCACCCGTCCCGTGGCGGCGGCGGCCTGCACGGAGGTGACGCCCTCGATCCCGGAGATCTCGCCGGCCACGGCGCCCTCGCAGTGTCCGCAGGTCATGCCGGAGACCTGGTAGACGGCGGTGACCTCGGTGGACTCGGTCGACTGGGCCTGAGTCTGGGTGGTCATGGCGTTCTCCTCTTCGAGTACTGCGTAGGAATCCATGGTGTATCGGGGGTCGCGGTGACGCCGCGGCTCCCGTTATCCGAAACTGTACCCCTAGGGGGTATGAGAGCGGTGGCTTGGGTCTCGCCTCAGCGGGGCGGGGCCGCGGTGAGGCCGGCCCCGGTGTCGCACGCGGTCTCTCCGGCGAACGGGGCGAGGTACCGGTAGAGGACGGCCTTCAGCTCGGCGATGTACGCGGCCTGCTCGGCGCCCTCCCGGGCCAGGATCAGGGTGAGGCCCGCCTTGAACACGGCGAAGGCCGTGCTCGCGATCCTGGTGAGATCGGCCTCCGAGGCGGTGGGGAGATAGCCGCCGAGGATCCCCTCGACCCGGGTGAGCATGGAGGAGTGCAGGACCTCGTGCTCCTGGGCGACCTGGCCGGGGGCCTCCGGGCCGTGCATCAGGACGGCGAAGGCCGGATTCTCCACGTTGAACCGGATCAGCGGGTCGAGGACGGCGTCCAGCAGCCGGTCCAGCGGCAGGTCCAGGTGGGCGGGGAGGAACGCCTGGCCGTAGGTCTCGCGCCACCGCCGCAGAAGCTGGTCGCCCAGCTCGACGGCGATGGCCTCCTTGTTCGGGAAGAACTGATACAGCGTGCCGGGGGAGACGCCGGCCTCCCGGGCGATGGAGTTGGTGCTCGCCGCGGTGTAGCCGGTGGTGCAGAAGACGCGGGCCGCGGCGTCGAGGAGCTGGCTGATGCGGCGCTCCCCGCGGGCCTGGCGGCGGCGTGGCTTCCCCCTCCCGGGATCCGGGTCGGGGGCGGTGTTGTCCGGGGTCGCGGCCGTGACCGTGGCCGTGGCCGTTTGGGGGGCCGCGCCGTCCGGGACGCCGCCCGTCGCGACCTCACCGCTGTCGCTCTTCGCCTCCGGCATGTCAATCCCCGGCTTTCTGGCTCGGTTGACAAACGCGAGTGGTCGCTCGCATTCTTGGCTAATGCGAGTGATGACTCGTGTTTGCCAGTCTATGGCAATGGCTGACCCGTGCCACGGGTCACGGTGAAGGGGACACCGCACCATGTCCGAAGTCAACACTGACCGGCGCCAGGGGGGCTGGACCCGGTTCGTCACCGCGCGCCCGAGGCTCTCGCTGCTGGTCGCGCTGGTGATCACGGCGCTGGCGGTGGTCGCCGGGAGCGGGGTCGGGGACCGCATGGGCAGCGGCGGCTGGCAGGACCCGGACGCCGAGTCGACCTATGCGACCAAGGCGCTGGAGCGGGAGTTCCCCGCCTCCCAGCGGAATCTGCTGCTGCTTGTCGACACCGGGCGGCGGAGCGTGGACGACCCCGCGGTGGCCGCCGAGGCCAAGCGCCTCACCGGCCGTCTCGCGGCCGAGCGGGGGATCACCGGGGTCGGGTCCTACTGGCAGACGGGATCGGCCGCGCTGCGCGCCGAGGACGGCCATGGGGCGCTGATCGCGGTGCGGATCGAGGGGGACGAGAAGACCGCAGCGGCCGTTCTGGACCGGATAGCGCCCGAATTCCGGGGGGCGCGGGGGCCGCTGCGGGTCTCGGTCGGCGGGCCCGTCGCCGTGCAGCACGAGATGCAGAGCATCATCCAGGAGGATCTGGTGCGTGCCGAGCTGATCGCCCTGCCGGTGACCCTGGTGCTGCTGGTGATGGTCTTCGGAAGCGCGGTCGCCGCCCTGTTGCCGCTGGGCCTCGGGATCGTGGCGATCCTGGGGACCGACGCGGTGCTGCGCGGGATCACCGAGCTGACCGACGTCTCGGTCTTCGCGCAGAACCTCACCACGGCGCTCGGGCTCGGACTGGCCGTGGACTACGCCCTGTTCATCGTGCGCCGATTCCGCGAGGAACTGGCCGGAGGGGCCGAGGTGCGCGAGGCGGTGGGTATCACGCTGCGGACCGCGGGCCGCACGGTGCTGTTCTCCGCGCTGACCGTGGCGGTGTCGCTGGCCGCCATGCTTGTCTTCCCGCAGTACTTCCTGCGGTCCTTCGCCTACGCGGGCATCGCGGTGGTGCTGCTGGCGGCGGCCGCCGCGCTGATCCTGCTGCCGGCCGCGCTGATGCTGCTGGGCCACCGGGTCAACGCCCTGGATCTCAGGCGGCTGTGGCGCTCCCCGGGGCGCGGGCGGCGGACGTCCGGGGCGGCGGAGCGGACGGCGCTGTCCGGCGCCTCCGGGAAGTCCCGGGCCGAGGGGGCGGGCTGGGGCCGGGTGGCGGCGCTGGTGATGCGCCGGGCCCCGCTCTTCGCCTTCGCGACGACGGCGGGGCTGGTGCTGCTCGGACTTCCGTTCCTGGGAGTCAAGTTCGGCACGGCGGACTACCGGCAGCTCCCGTCGAGTGCCGAGTCCCGGGTGGTGCAGGAGGAGATACGGGACGCCTTCCCCGGCGGCCCCAGTGGCGCCCTCCAGATCTTCACGGAAGGCACCGTCTCGGCGGCGGAGTACGCCGACTACCGCGGCCTGATCTCCGGTCTCCCGGGGGTGGCGCGGGTCGACGGGCCCGTCATCTCCGGCACCTCCGGCGGGGACGCGTACTTCACCGTGCTGCCCCGGGGCGAGGCGGCCGGGGAGGACGCACAGCGGCTTGTCCGGGAGATCCGGGAAGTCCGCGCGGAGCCCGCCGGGTTCGGCGCCTCGGTGACGGGCCCCGCGGCCGTACTGGTCGACTCCAAGGACGCGATAGCCGACCGGCTGCCCTGGGCGGCGGGCATCATCGTGGTGGTGACGCTGCTGCTGGTGTTCCTGCTCACCGGCAGCGTGCTGATACCGGTCCAGGCGGTCGTGCTCAACGCCCTGAGTCTCACCGCGATGTTCGGAGCGGTGGTCTGGGTCTTCCAGGACGGCCATCTCTCCGGACTGCTCGGCTTCATCTCCACGGGCGACATCGAGACGACCCTGCCGGTCCTGATGTTCTGCGTGGCCTTCGGCCTCTCCATGGACTACGGGGTCTTCCTGCTCTCCCGGATCAAGGAGGAGTACGACCGCGGCGGTGACCATGAGCGGGCGGTGGCCTTCGGGCTGCGGCGCACCGGCGGGCTGATCACCGCGGCCGCGGTGATCCTCGCCGTGGTCATGGTGGGCATCGGCACCTCGCGGGTGACCAACACCAAGATGCTGGGCCTCGGTATCGCGCTCGCCGTTCTGATGGACGCGATGGTGGTGCGCAGTCTGCTCGTCCCCGCGGTGATGAAGCTGACGGGAAGGGCGACGTGGTGGGCCCCTGGTCCGCTGCGACGCTTCCACGACCGGTTCGGCCTGAGCGAGGGCGAGTCGGCGCCGGCCGCCCGGGCCACCGGGGCCCCCGAGGGCGACGCCCCAGGGAACGGCACGGGACGGGCCGCGCGGGAGTACCCCGCCACGCAGGGGACGGAGAAGCCCGGGGAGGTCACGGGAGGAGACAGGGCACGCGTCTGAGCGCGCATCCGGGTCACGGGGCGGCGGTGGATCCGGCATGCCGTGCCGGCCGCCGGCCGCCTCGCGGAGGAGCAGGGTGGAGGCCCCGTACTTGATCGGTTCGATCGGCACGGGGCCTCGCGCCCGGTCCCATGGTCACCTCCCGGTCATCGCCGGGACGTCAGCGCCGGCTGCCTCTGTTGCCGGGACGCTTGGCCACCCAGGCGCGCACGGTGTCCGCGTACCAGTAGGGCCTGCCGTTCTCCACATGGTCGGGCGGTGGGAGCAGCCCGTGTTTGCGATACGAGCGGACCGTGTCCGGCTGTACGCGGATGTGCGCTGCGATCTCCTTGTAGGACCAGAGCCTTTTGTCTGTCATGAATGCACCTCCCCGCACCCGCCGCAGGGGCGGCCTGTGGGCCGTCGAGGGAGCTGTGGCGAAGCGCTGGTGATCACCAGCCTGTGCCTCTTGTGCGACGGAGAGTGATGGGGAGACCGACGTTGTCGCTCCCCCGTGACGGAAGACCCGCGTAATGGAGATATGCGTGACGGTAGAGGGACTCTTGTGACACATGCGAGACACTTCACCTATTGACTCATGGGTGCGTGTGCGGCCCATATGTTCGATGCTGGGCGGGTCGGGTCACCCGGATCCAGGAAAACCGCCGAGCCCCGCCGTCCGGGGCCCCGTCCGCTCCGGGGCCCTCCGGTTCAGGCGCCGCAACTCCGCAGAAAACGGCGGGTACGCGCGGCGATCGGGTAGGGCTTGTCGGGCGGACAGGGATACATGTCCTGCTCGACGATGGCGAAGAGATCGACGTCCAGCCGCCGCGCTGCCGCCAGCACCGGCTCCAGCGCCGGGATCCCCGCCGGCGGCTCGCACATCACTCCGCGCCCGACGGCCGGCCCGAACGGCACCTCGTCCGCGACCACCTCGGCGAGGATCTCCGGATCCACCTGCTTGAGGTGGAGATAGCCGATCCGTTCGCCATAGGTCTCGATCAGCTTGACGCTGTCGCCGCCGCAGTACGCGTAATGCCCGGTGTCCAGACAGAGCGAGACCAGCGAGGGATCCGTGGCGTCGAGGAAGCGGCTGACGTTCTCCTCGCTGTCGATATGGGTGTCGGCGTGCGGGTGGACGACGATCCGCAGCCCGTAGCGGTCCCGGACCTCCCGCGCCAGCCGCTCGGTCTGGACGGTCAGATCGCGCCACTGCCCCGGGGTGAGGGCCCGGTCCTCCAGCACCTCGCCGGTCTTGTCGTCGCGCCAGAAGGAGGGGATGACCACCAGATGGTCCGCGCCCATCGCCCGGGTGAGCGCCGCGATGTCCGCGACATGCGCCCAGGTCTCCTCCCAGACGGCGGGCCCGTGATGGAGCCCGGTGAAGACGGTCCCGGCCGAGACCTTGAGCCCGCGCCGCGCGGTCTCCTCGCCCAGCCTGCCGGGATCGGTCGGGAGATAGCCGTAGGGGCCGAGCTCGATCCACTCGTAACCGGCCTCGGCGACCTCGTCGAGGAAGCGCTGCCAGGGGACCTGCAGAGGGTCGTCGGGAAACCACACGCCCCAGGAATCAGGGGCCGATCCGACCCGGATGCGGTGGGGTGCGGGTGCAGAGGAGGTCATGTGCGTCAGCTTTCAGGCCGCTCGGAAAGAGTGTCAAGACTTGGTCCGAATGTCAGGACAAAACGTTGACAGGGTTACTGCGGCGGGGCTAGACCTGGGGATGGCCACCCAACCGAAGGGACACGTATGCCCGAGCCGTACGACGTGATCACCATGGGCCGGATCGGGGTGGATCTCTATCCGCTGAAGAGCGGCGTCCCCCTGGCGCGGGTGGACACCTTCGGGAAGTTCCTCGGCGGCTCACCGACGAATGTCGCCGTCGCGACGGCCCGGCTGGGCCGCCGCGCCGCGGTCATCACCCGCACCGGGCGGGACGCCTTCGGCACCTATCTCCACCAGGCACTGCGGGAGTTCGAGGTCGACGACCGCTGGGTGACGGCGGTCGAGCGGTACCCGACCCCGGTCACCTTCTGCGAGATCTTCCCTCCGGACGACTTCCCGCTCTACTTCTACCGGCAGCCCAAGGCCCCGGATCTGGAGATCCGCACGGACGAGCTGGATCTGGACGCGATCCGGTCCGCGCGGATCTTCTGGATGACCGGCACGGGCCTGTGCGCGGAGCCCAGCCGCTCGGCGACCCTGGCGGCGCTGGAGGCCCGTGGCCGCTCCGGAATCACCGTCTTCGATCTCGACTGGCGCCCCATGTTCTGGCCGTCCCCCGCCACCGCTCCCGCTGACGGGAGCCGCGTACCCGCCTCCGGCGGCGCCGCTCCGGCCGCTCCGAAGGAGTGGTACGCGCGGGCGCTGCGCCACGCCACCGTCGCCGTCGGCAATCTCGACGAGTGCGAGGTGGCCGTCGGAGAGCGTGAGCCCCACGCGGCCGCGCGGGCGCTGCTCGCCGCGGGGGTCGAGCTGGCCGTCGTCAAACAGGGCCCGAAGGGCGTGCTCGCCGTCCACCGCGACGGCAGCCGGGCCGAAGTGCCCCCCGTGCCGGTCGAGGTCGTCAACGGCCTCGGCGCGGGGGACGCGTTCGGCGGCGCCCTCTGTCACGGGCTGCTCGCCGGCTGGGAGCTGGAGCGCGTCATGCGGTACGCCAACGCCGCGGGCGCCATCGTGGCCGGCCGGCTGGCCTGTTCCTCCGCGATGCCGTACGACAGCGAGGTCCTCCGGGTCCTGGCCGGCGGCCCGGTGCCGGCGCGGGATCCCAGCGTCCCGTCCGGTCCTGGTCAGGAGCCGCCGAGGGCTTCCATGACGGCTCCCGGGGCCGCCTCATGACCCGCGTCGATGTCTCCGAACTGGTCCGGCTGCGTACGCACCACCCCGAGGCCGTCGCGGAGGCCGCCGCGCGCCGGGTCCGCAGGCCCCTGGTGCGCTCCGGCGGGCGGCTGATGATCATAGCCGCGGATCATCCGGCCCGGGGCGCCCTCGCCGTGGGCGACCGCCGCCTCGCCATGGCCAACCGCCTCGATCTGCTGGAGCGGCTCTGTCTGGCCCTGTCGCGCCCCGGCGTGGACGGGGTCCTGGCCTCCGCGGACATCCTCGACGACCTGCTGCTCCTCGGCGCCCTGGAGGACCGGGTCGTCGTCGGCTCGATGAACCGGGGCGGTCTGGCCGGCGCCGCCTTCGAGCTCGACGACCGCTTCACCGGCCACCGCCCCGAGGACCTGACCCGGCTCGGCTTCGACGCGGGCAAGCTGCTGCTCCGTATCGACTACGACGACCCGGGCTCCCTGGACACGCTGCACTCCGCGGCCCGCGCCGTCGACGCCATGGCCGAGCGCCGTCTCCCGGTCTTCGTGGAACCGTTCATCTGCCAGCGCGTCGAGGGCCGGCTCCGCACCGACCTCGGCGCGGAGGCCGTGACGCGCTCGATCGCCATCGCCTCGGGACTCGCCGGTACCTCGGCGTACACCTGGCTGAAGCTTCCCGTTACCCGGAACCCCGACGATATGGCCCGGGTGCTGGAGACCTCGACGCTCCCGGCCGTCCTGCTGGGCGGCGAGACCGGGGGCGATCAGGAGGGCGCGTACGAGAAGTGGCGCAAGGCGCTGCGACTGCCCACCGTCCAGGGGCTGGTGGTGGGCCGCTCGCTGCTCTATCCGGTCGGCGGGGACGTGGCGGAAGCCGTCGACACCGCCGTGGGTCTGCTCTAGGGGGTACGGACACATCATGACGACCGACGACGAGCAGCGTGAGCGGAGTGAGCCGTACGAGGGCCATGTGCCCGCGGGCAGCGCCGCGGCGGGACCGTACACCCTCGACATCGATCCCCGGCGGGCCGGCTGGTCCCACAGCAGTCTGCGCGTCCTGGATCTCCCGCCCGGCGGTACCCACGCGCTGGCCACCGGCGACAGCGAGTGGATCGTACTCCCGCTCACCGGCGGTTGTACGGTGCACACGCACGGCGATTTCTTTGAACTGCTGGGCAGGGAAAGCGTGTTCAGCGGAGTCACGGACTTCGCGTACCTCCCGCGCGACGCCCATGCACAGATCGCCTCCGGTGCGGGAGGCCGCTTCGCCCTGGCAGGAGCGAAGTGCGAGCGACGACTCCCCGCTCGCTACGGCCCCGCGCCGGAGGTTCCGGTCGAACTGCGCGGCGCGGGCGGCTGCTCGCGCCAGGTCAACAACTTCGCCGCCGCCGGTGTCTTCGAGTGCGACCGGCTCATCGCGGTCGAAGTGCTCACGCCCGGCGGAAACTGGTCGTCCTACCCCCCGCACAAACACGACGAGCACCAGCCGGGCGTGGAGTCCGAGCTGGAGGAGATCTACTACTTCGAGATCGCCGGCGACGGCCTCGGCTACCACCGGGTCTCGCCGTCGCGCCCCGGCGGTACGGACGTCCTCGCCGAGGTCCGCAGCGGTGACACCGTCCTCATCCCCGACGGCTGGCACGGCCCGTCCATCGCCGCGCCCGGCCGGGACATGTACTACCTCAATGTGATGGCGGGACCCGGCGCGTCCCGGGAGTGGCTGATCCGCGACCATCCCGACCACGGCTGGATCCGGGACACTTGGCCTGGGCAGGCCGTCGACCCGCGCCTGCCGCTGTACGGAGCCGAGGAGGGCCCCCGATGAGCACGCGCCGCCTCACCGTCGCCCAGGCGCTGATCTGTTTCCTGTCCCGGCAGTACACCGAGCGGGACGGCCGCAGACAGCGGCTGATCAACGCCACCTGGGGCATCTTCGGCCATGGCAATGTGGCGGGCATCGGCCAGGCCCTTGTCGAATCCCGCGCGGACATGGCGTACTTGCAGGGCCGCAACGAACAAGCGATGGTGCACGCCGCCGTCGGCTACGCCCGCCAGAGCAACCGCCTGTCCACCCATGCCGTGACCACCTCCATCGGCCCCGGTGCCACCAATCTCGTCACCGGTGCCGCCCTCGCCACCATCAACCGCCTCCCGGTGCTGCTGCTCCCCGGCGACACCTTCGCGACCCGCCCCGCCGATCCGGTCCTCCAGCAGCTCGAAGTTCCCTCCGCGGGCGATGTCTCCGTCAATGACGCCCTGCGGCCCGTCTCGAAGTACTTCGACCGGGTCACCCGCCCCGAGGCGCTGATCCCGGCCGCGCTCGCCGCGATGCGGGTGCTGACCGACCCGGCCGAGACCGGAGCCGTGACGCTCGCGCTGCCCCAGGACGTGCAGACCGAGGCACACGACTGGCCGGAGGAGTTCTTCGCCGAGCGGGTCTGGCGCGTCCGCCGTCAGCCGCCCGATCCGTACGAGCTGGCCGAGGCCGTACGGCTGGTGCGCGCGGCGCGCCGGCCCGTGCTTGTCGCGGGCGGTGGTGTGCACCACAGCGCGGCCGAGGAGACGCTCGCCGCGCTGGCCGGGGCGACCGGTATCCCGGTCGCCTCCACCCAGGCGGGAAAGGGATCGCTGCCGTACGACCATCCCTGCGATGTCGGCGGTGTCGGTCACACCGGCACCGCCACCGCCGACGAACTGGCCAGGACGGCGGACCTGGTCATCGGCGTCGGCACCCGCTGGTCGGATTTCTCGACCGCGTCCGCCACGCTCTTCGCCCATCCCGCCGTCCGCTTCCTCAATGTCAATGTCACCGGCTTCGACGCCCACAAGCTCGCGGCCCAGCCGCTGGTGGGGGACGCCCGCACGGCGCTGGAAGGACTGGCCGCCGGGCTCGCCGGACACCAGGTCGCACCGGAGTACGTGGCCGAGTACACCGGGGACAAGGAGCGCTGGGAGTATCGCGTCGAGGCCGCGTTCACGGCCGACGAGGTCGACGACGAGGATCTCGTACGCCCCACCCAGGCACAGGTCCTCGGAGCACTCGACGCGCTCGTCACCGGTGAGGACATCGTCATCAACGCCGCCGGATCGCTTCCCGGCGATCTCCACAAGCTGTGGCGGACCCGCGCCCGGGACCAGTACCACGTCGAGTACGGCTACTCCTGCATGGGTTACGAGATCCCGGCCGCCATCGGCGTCCAGCTCGCGGCCCCCGGCCGGCCCGTCTGGGCGCTCGTCGGGGACGGTACGTATCTGATGAATCCCACCGAGATCGTCACGGCCGTCCAGGAGCGGCTACCCCTCAAGGTCGTGATTCTCCAGAATCACGGCTACGCGTCCATCGGCGGGCTCTCCGAGTCGGTCGGCGCGGAACGCTTCGGCACCGCCTACCGCTACCGGGCCGCCGACGGCGCGTACACCGGTGCCCCGCTCCCCATCGACCTGGCCGCCAACGCGGCGTCTCTCGGCATGCGGGTGATCCGCGCCAAGACCATTCGTGACCTGCGTGAGGCCCTCGCCGAGACGCGCGCGGCGGACGCCCCCACATGTGTCTATGTGGAGACCGAAACGGCAGACACTGTGTCCGGCGTGCCTCCGGCCCAGGCGTGGTGGGATGTTCCCGTGGCCGAGACCGCCGGCCGCGCGCCCGCGGTCAAGGCCCGCGAGGAGTACGACCGGCACGTGACTGCCCGGCGCCGCCATCTGTGAAGGAGCACGCAATGAAGACCGTCAACCACTGGATCGGTGGCAAGACCGTCGAGGGCGCGTCGGGCAACTGGGGACCGGTCACCGACCCGGCGACGGGCGCCGTCACCACCCGGGTCGCGCTGGCCTCCGAGGCGGAGGTCGACGCGGCCGTCGGCGCCGCGAAAGCCGCCTATGCCACCTGGGGCACCTCGTCCCTCGCCCAGCGCACCGGCATTCTCTTCCGCTATCGCGCCCTGCTCGACGCGCACCGCGACGAGATCGCCGCGCTGATCACCGCCGAGCACGGCAAGGTGCACTCGGACGCGCTCGGTGAGGTCGCGCGCGGTCTGGAGATCGTCGAGCTGGCCTGCGGGATCACCACACAGCTCAAGGGCGAGCTGTCCACGCAGGTCTCCGGCCGGGTGGACGTGTCCGCGATCCGGCAGTCGCTCGGAGTCGTCGCCGGTATCACGCCGTTCAACTTCCCGGCGATGGTCCCGATGTGGATGTTCCCGCTGGCGATCGCCTGCGGAAACACCTTTGTGCTCAAGCCCAGCGAGAAGGATCCCTCGGCGTCGGTCCTGCTGGCCGAGCTGGCCGCCGAGGCGGGCCTGCCCGACGGCGTGCTGAATGTCCTGCACGGTGACAGGACCGCGGTGGACGCGCTGCTCGCGCATCCCGATGTGGCGGCGGTGTCGTTCGTCGGCTCCACCCCGATCGCCCGCCACATCCACAGGACGGCCTCCGCCAACGGCAAGAGGGTCCAGGCACTCGGCGGCGCCAAGAACCACATGCTGGTGCTGCCGGACGCCGACCTGGACGCCGCCGCGGACGCGGCCGTCTCGGCGGCGTACGGCTCCGCCGGTGAGCGCTGCATGGCGATCTCGGCGGTCGTGGCCGTGGGCGCGATCGGCGACGAGCTGGTCGCCAGGATCCGCGAGCGCGCCGAGAAGATCAAGATCGGTCCGGGGGACGACCCGGCCTCGGAGATGGGTCCGCTGATCACCAGGGCCCACCGGGACAAGGTCGCCACCTATGTCACGGGCGCGGCGGCCCAGGGCGCCGAGGTCGTCCTGGACGGTACGGGCTACACGGTCGACGGCTTCGAGGACGGCCACTGGATCGGCCTGTCGCTCCTCGACAAGGTCTCCACCGACTCCGACGCGTACCGCGACGAGATCTTCGGGCCCGTGCTGTGTGTGCTGCGCGCGGACACCTATGAGGAGGGCGTCGCGCTGATCAACGCCTCGCCGTTCGGCAACGGCACGGCCATCTTCACCCGCGACGGCGGTGCCGCCCGCCGCTTCCAGTTGGAGATCCAGGCGGGCATGGTCGGGGTGAACGTGCCGATCCCGGTTCCTGTCGGCTACCACTCCTTCGGCGGCTGGAAGGACTCGCTCTTCGGTGATCACCACATCTACGGCAACGACGGCGTGCACTTCTACACCCGCGGCAAGGTGATCACCACCCGCTGGCCGGACCCTTCGGAGGCCCCCACGGGCGTGGACCTGGGCTTCCCGCGCAACCACTGACCCTCCCGCCTCCTCGTGGGGCAGGCCGACTACGGCCCGTACGGTTTCTCGCATCCGTACGGGCCGTAGTCGTACGGTGGTATGCGGCGGTTCGTGCCGGTTTGCCGGTTCGAGCGAACCCGGACCGGTTCGGGCAGGCTCCTCGGCGCGGCCGGTCCATGTAGGCGTGCTGCCCGATTCCGAATGTTTCGGTGGCATTAACGGTATTGGCTAAGAATGAGTCATTTGAGCCACTGTCGTAATATAGATGTTACATACAACTGATCCGCCCCGGTGCGGCGTCCTGCCCGTGGACGCGCTGCCCGTCCATGGCCCCCGACCTGCACCTCGGCCTCCGATCGGAAGCAGGAGGGCACATATGTGCGGCATCACTGGATGGATCTCCTTCGACCGTGATTTGCGCGCCGCGTCCGAAACCCTGGACGCGATGACGGAGACGATGGCCTGCCGGGGCCCCGACGCCCGGGGCACCTGGACCGAGGGCCCGGCGGCCCTCGGACACCGGCGGCTGGCGATCATCGACCTGCCGGGCGGCCGGCAGCCGATGACCTTCGAGACCCCCCGGGGCACCGTCGCGCTGGTCTACTCGGGCGAGGCGTACAACTTCACCGAACTGCGCCGCGAACTGACCGGCCGAGGCCACCGGTTTCTCACCGACTCCGACACGGAGGTCGTCCTGCACGGCTATCTGGAGTGGGGCGCGGCCGTGGCCGAACGCCTCAACGGGATGTTCGCCTTCGCCGTCTGGGACGGCAGGGACCAGAAGCTGGTGATGATCCGCGACCGGATGGGCATCAAGCCGCTCTACTACTACCCGACCCCCGACGGAGTGCTCTTCGGCTCCGAGCCCAAGGCGATCCTCGCGAACCCGCTCGCCCGCGCCCGTGTCGGCCTGGACGGGCTGCGCGAGGTGTTCGCCTTCGTCAAGACGCCCGGCAACGCGGTGTGGGACGGCATGTACGAGGTGGAGCCGGGCACCGTGGTGACCGTGGACCGAGGCGGCCCGCGCCGGCACGTCTACTGGTCCCTGGAGACCCGGCCCCACCCCGATGACAAGGCGGCCTCGGTGGCGCGTGTGCGCACGCTGCTGGAAGACATCGTGCACCGTCAGCTCGTCTCCGACGTGCCGCGCTGCACGCTTCTCTCCGGCGGCCTCGACTCCTCCGCCATGACCGCGCTGGCGGCCCGGCAACTGGCCGGGACCGGGGAGACCGTCCGCAGCTTCGCCGTCGACTTCGTCGGCCAGACGGAGCACTTCGTCGCCGACGGCCTGCGCGGCACCCCTGACACACCCTTCGTCCATGACGTTGCGCGCGCCTCGGGCACCGAGCACCAGGACATCGTGCTCGATTCCAGTGAACTGGCCGACCCGGAGGTCCGGGCCCGCATGATCAGGGCCCGGGACCTTCCCATGGGTCTCGGAGACATGGACGCCTCCCTCTATCTGCTCTTCCGGGCCATCCGGGAGCACTCGACGGTCGCGCTCTCCGGCGAGTCGGCCGACGAAGTCTTCGGCGGATACCTCCAGTTCTTCGACGAGGAGGCCAGACGGGCCGACATGTTCCCCTGGCTGGTGCGCTCCGACCAGTACTTCGGAGACGAGGCCGATGTGCTGCGGCCGGAGGTGAACAGGGCCATGGACCTGCCCGGGTTTATCAACGACAGCTACAAGACGGCCGTCGCGGACATCGAACGCCTCAGTGGCGAGAGCGACTTCGAGTACCGGATGCGCCGGATCTGCTATCTGCACCTGACCCGGTTCGTCCGGGTGCTGCTGGACCGCAAGGACCGCGCCAGCATGGCGGTCGGCCTGGAGGTCAGGGTGCCCTTCTGCGATCACCGGCTCGTCGAGTACGCGTACAACGCGCCGTGGTCCCTGAAGTCCTTCGACGGCAGGGAGAAGAGCCTGCTGCGGGAGGCGACCGCCGATGTCCTGCCGAAGTCGGTCTACGACCGGGTGAAGAGCCCCTATCCCTCCACCCAGGACCCGAAGTACGCGGTCGCCCTCCAGGAACACGTCAAGGACCTGCTGGCCGACCCCTCTCATCCGGTCTTCGGGCTGGTGGACCCGGACAGGCTCAGGCGGGCGGCGGAACGGCACATCCCGCAGATCACCATGGCCTCGCGCTACGGCCTGGAACGCACCCTGGACCTCGCGGTCTGGCTGGACCTCTACCACCCGGAGGTCTCGCTCTCCTGAGCGGCCCGGCGAACACCTCTCCCGGCGGATCAAGGCCGGATCAAGGCGGCGGCTCCGCGCGGCCCGGCGTACCGCGTCTGGTGTACGGCGGCGCCATGCCGTACTACCCGAGGAGGCCCCCGAGTTCCGACTGGTGTCAGCGTTACCGGGCCCGCTACCCGTTTAGGGTTCAAGCATGGAGATCCGAACCCCCCGGCGGTCCCGGCTGAGAACACGCTGGCTCGCGGGCACCGCCGCCGTCCTGGTGCTCGCCGGGGCGGGCACCTGGACCGCCGTCGCCTCGGACGGCGCGCCCACGGTCCAGCGGAAGGACCAGGTGCTGGCGATGCCGGGCGCCCGGATCGACACCTCCTATTTCACGGCGGGCAGCGGACGCAGGCCCGCCGTGCTGATCGGGCACGGGTTCGGCGGCAGCAAGACCGATGTGCGGGCCCAGGCGGAGAAGCTCGCGCGTGACGGATACGCGGTGATGACCTGGTCCGCGCGGGGCTTCGGGAAGTCCACCGGTGAGATCGGGCTCAATGACCCCGACCACGAGGTCAAGGACGTCTCCCGGATGATCGACTGGCTGGCCCGCCGCCCCGAGGTGCGGCTCGACGGCACGGGCGATCCCCGGGTGGGCGTGACGGGTGCCTCGTACGGCGGCGCCATCTCCCTGCTCGCCGCCGGATACGACAAGCGGGTCGACGCGATCGCCCCGCAGATCACCTACTGGAACCTCGCCGACGCGCTCTTTCCCAACGGCGTCTTCAAAAAGCTCTGGGCCGGGATCTTCTTCTCCACCGGTGGCGGCTGCACCACGTTCGAGAAGCGGCTGTGCGAGATGTACCAGCGGGTCGCCGTCTCAGGACGACCCGACGCGGCCGCCCGTGAGCTGCTGGAACAGCGCAGCCCGTCCGCCGTCGGCAGCCGTATCGATGTGCCCGCCCTGATCGTCCAGGGTCAGTCCGACTCACTGTTCCCGCTCGGCCAGGCCGACGCCATGGCGAAGACGATCAGCGGCAACGGCGCTCCCGTCGACGTCGACTGGGCGGCCGGCGGCCATGACGGCGGCGACCAGGAGGCGGACCGGGTCCAGGGCCGGATCTCCTCGTGGTTCGACCGCTATCTCAAGGACGACAAGGCCGCGGACACCGGGCCCGCGTTCCGCGTGAGCAGGACCGGCGGCGTCGATTCCACCGATGGCCGCACCCAGCTCCGCGGCGCGAGCAGCGACCGCTATCCCGGCCTGGCGAGCGGCGCCACCCGCGTCCCGCTCAGCGGCGGCACGGCGGCCTTCGCCAACCCCGCGGGTGCGGCGCCGCCCGCCATCTCCGCCGTACCGGGCGTCGCCGGCGGGCTCTCCCAGCTCTCCTCGCTCGGCGTCGGGCTCTCCGTCGACTTCCCGGGACAGAACGCCCACTTCGACTCCCGTCCGCTCGGTGAACCGCTGCGGATCACCGGCTCGCCCACCGTCCGGGTGACCGTCACCTCCAGCAGCGGTGACGCGGTGCTCTTCGGCAAGGTCTACGACGTCGGCCCCGACGGCCGCCGCCAGGTGCTGCCCTCGCAACTCGTCACCCCCGTCAGGGTCGAGGACGCGCGACAGGGCAGGACCGTGGAGCTGACGATGCCCGCCGTGGACCACCTCGTGGAGGCCGGACACCGGCTGCGGGTCGTCCTCGCCGCCACCGACCTCGGCTATGCCTCTCCGGTCGCTCCGGCCACCTACCACGTCACCGTGGACGGCGCCCTGACCGTGCCGACGATGCCCGCTCTCACCACCGGCTCCACCGCGCTGCCCTGGTGGACCTGGGGGCTTCCGGCCATGGGCGTACTGGTCGCGGCCGCACTGCTCCTCACCGCACGGCGCCGTACCGTCGCACCCGCGCCCGATCCCGCACTCGCCGGGGTACCGCTCCAGATCACGGATCTGACCAAGCGCTACTCCGCGTCCGCCGACCGCTATGCGGTCCGCGATCTCTCCTTCCGGGTCGAAAAGGGACAGGTGCTCGGGCTGCTCGGTCCGAACGGTGCCGGCAAGACCACCACCCTGCGCATGCTGATGGGGCTGATCAGCCCCGACGCGGGGGAGATCAGGGTCTTCGGGCACGCCATCCGGCCGGGCGCGCCGGTGCTCTCCCGGGTCGGTTCGTTCGTCGAGGGAGCGGGCTTCCTGCCGCATCTGTCGGGCCGGGCCAATCTGGAGCTGTACTGGCAGGCGACCGGCCGGCCCGCCGAGGACTCCCATATCGAGGAGGCCCTGGAGATCGCCGGCCTCGGTGACGCCCTCGCGCGGGCCGTACGCACCTACTCCCAGGGCATGCGGCAGCGGCTGGCCATCGCACAGGCCATGCTCGGTATGCCGGATCTGCTGATCCTCGATGAACCGACCAATGGTCTCGACCCGCCCCAGATCCGCGAGATGCGGGACGTGATGATCAGATACGCGGCCGGCGGCAGGACCGTCATCGTCTCCAGCCACCTCCTCTCCGAGGTCGAACAGTCCTGTACACATCTCGTTGTCATGCACCGGGGCCGGCTCGTCCAGGCCGGTCCGGTCGCCCAGATCACCGGCTCCGGCGACACCCTGCTCATCACCACCGCCGAGAAGGTGCCGGAGCCCGTCGTCGAGAAGATCGGCGCGCTGACGGGTGTCGGCTCCGCCGTCCGCACGGACGACGGCCTGCTGGTCCAGCTCGACGGCGCGAGCACCAGCGCACTGATCACCGAGCTGGTACGGCTGGACGTACCGCTGACGGGTGTCGGACCGCACCGCCGCCTGGAGGACGCGTTCCTCACCCTGATCTCCGGAGGCTCCGCATGAGCACGCTGACCGAGTCGGCCCCCGGCTACCGGGCGCGGCACACCCTGCCGCTGCGGGTCGAGGCGCTGCGGCAGCTCAGGCGCAGGCGGACGCTGGCCATGGGCGCGGTACTGGCCGTCCTGCCTTTTGTGCTGATCGTGGCCTTCGCGATCGGGGGCACCCCCGGAGGCGAGGGGGACGACCGGCTGAGCCTGATGGACACCGCGACCGCTTCCGGCGCCAACTTCGCCGCCACCTGTCTCTTTGTCTCGGCGGGCTTCCTGCTGGTGGTGCCCGTGGCGCTGTTCTGCGGGGACACCGTCGCCTCCGAGGCGAGCTGGTCCTCCCTGCGCTACCTCCTCGCGGCGCCCGTGCCGAGGACCCGGCTGCTCTGGAGCAAACTGGCGGTGGCGCTCGGGATGAGCGCGGCGGCGATGGTGCTGCTGCCGCTGGTCGCGCTGGCGGCGGGCACGGCGGCCTACGGCTGGGGCCCGCTCGAACTGCCGACGGGTGGCTCTCTGGCCACCGCCGACACCGTGCCGCGGCTGGCGCTGATCGTCGCCTTCATCTTTGTCTCCCAACTGGTCACCGCTGCGCTCGCTTTCTGGTTGTCGACCAAGACCGACGCCCCGCTGGGCGCGGTCGGTGGCGCGGTCGGTCTGACGATCATCGGCAATGTGCTGGACGCTGTGACGGCGCTCGGCTCCTGGCGGGAATTCCTCCCCGCGCACTGGCAGTTCGCGTGGGCGGACGCACTCCAGCCGCAGATGGAGTGGGGCGGCATGGTGAAGGGCACAGCCGTGTCGGTGACCTATGCCGTGGTGCTCTTCGCGCTGGCCTTCCGGGGGTTCTCCCGCAAGGACATCGTGTCGTAGCGCGCCCGGGGCGTTCCGACGCCGTGGCGAGCGACGCAGCCGCCGTCGCGCGCCCGCCGGGACTTTCGAAGCACGCCTTAGATCCAGCCACGACGAGCCGCTTCCGCGCCCGCCCGGAAGCGGCTTGTCGTGCCGAGAGCGGTGAGCAGGTCGCCGACCCGGCGGCTGTAGGTCCGGCTGGACATGCCCAGCCTTGTCGCGGCCGCCTCGTCGGTGAGCCCGGCCAGCAGCGCCTCCAGCACGGGCCGTAGCTGTCCCGGCATGACTCCGGGCGCGGGGACCATGGCCGTGGGAAGCTCCTCACCCGTCTCCCACCATGTCTGATGGGTGCGGACCAATGCCTGGACGACCGCCTGATCGCGGATCAGCAACACCCCGTGGTAGTGGAGTTGGAGATCGAGCGGGACCGCGGCGACCGCACGGTCCACCAGGACCATCTTGAACGGAATGGAGTCCGTCTGTCTGACCCGTCCGGGAAACTGCCGGGGCAGCGGAGACGGCAGCCCTGCCAGCCCGTGCCGGGGCACGATCCTGCGGACGCTGATCGCCGAAGGGCGCCCCCGCGCTCTGCCGCCGCCACCACCGCTGTGGCTCGGGCCGGACCGCTCGCCCGCCGCGCGCACACAGGCCCCCGCGAACTCGAGGAACTGCTCCGGGATGGCCTGCCCCAGACAACTGCCCGGGTCGTCGAAGACGAGTATTTCGCGCCGAGTGGAGCGGATCAGGGCGGTGAGCGTCGCCATCACCTGCCGGACTCCCCGGATGGGCCGGCCCGGCGGATGGAGCGTGTCCACCACGTCCTCCCGCACCACGCCCACCGACAGCGTCGACCTGTTGAGCACAGAACCTGAGACTTCTGCCACGGCTGACCACCCCCGCCATCCCCTCGGAGCCGTACGCCACTCCATGTACTCACACGACTGCACACTGTGACAAGTGCCAGTTCAGAGTGTGGCGACTCCATGCCAGACGCTCAGCAAATGGGTCTTTTCTCCCGCACTCTGGTGTTCGACCCGCACGAGACGGGCCAAGACGCGCGAGACGATGGGGAGATCACGATGAACAAGCGACTGACCGGCACGTTCCTGGCCGCGTCGGCGGCGCTTTCCCTGGTGGTGCTGTCGCCGGCCACGGGAAGCGTCCAGGCGGCGGACCGGGTCGGCCCGGCCGGACTCCTCAACTGCTCGACCAGCACGGACGGCTGGACCGGCAGGGCGGACTGCACCAACCACAGCGGGCAGGTGGTCGCCTTCCGGGCGGTTGTGGTCTGCGGATGGTGGCCGGACGCCTACGGGGCCTGGCAGACCCTGCGACCCGGCTGGTCCGGCTGGTCGTCGGCGACCTGCGGCGGCGGCTCCGGCGTCGGCAGCGTGAGCTGGCAGGAGGGCTGACCGGAGGCTCCTGGGGGCCCCGGACGCCCGGCCACCGGGGGAGCCGGCCCCCTGGAATCGATCGTCCGGGCCTGATCGACAACCGCTCAAGAACCGGTCCACGCAGGGTATGTAGTGCGCCATGATGTTCGGCATGGCCACTTTGCTGCTCGCTCTCGCCGCGATCTCCACGGGTCTGTACGCGGGCTACTTCCTTATCTTCCAGGTCGGCATAATGCCCGCCCTGGGCCGGCTGACGGACGCGCAATTCGTACCGGCCATGCGCAGGATCAACGAGCTTGTGCCCCGTCCCGTCTTCCTCCTGACCTTTTTCGCCATCGTGGCGTTTCCGGCCGCCGCCCTCGCCGTGCCCGTCGACGGACGCTCGGAGAATCAGCGGTGGCTCCTGGTGGCGGGACTGGTCTGCGCCGTCGTCAACCACCTGATCACCATCGGCGGCAATGTCCCGCTCAACAACGCGCTGGCCGCCTCCACTTCCTCACCGGACAGCGTCGCGCGCGCGGCCTTCGAGTCCCGCTGGAACGCCTGCCACCGGATCCGCACCCTGTTCTCCGTGGCCGCTTTTGTCCTGGTGGTCAGCGCCACGCTGTCCTGACCCGGACGTCCTCGCGGGACAGACCCGGGACCGTCGGAGACGCGCCGCGTTCTTCGGCGGTCCCGGGCCCCGGCGGTCCCGGGCCCCGGCGGTCCCGGGCCCCGGCGGTCCCGGGCCCCGGCGGTCCCGGGCCCCGGCGGTCCCGGGCCTCGCGGTGCGGCCGGCGACACGGCGGTCGCCGCTACGCGGGCGCCGCTCCCCGACCGTAAGGACCGGCGATGCCCAGCAGGTGGGCCGGTGGATGGTCGATGTCGAGATCCGGCCGCCAGGCGGTCAGGATCTGCGCGGAGGGCACAAAGAGCGGGCTCGGCAGCTCATCGGTGCCGGTCCAGTGCCACTCGCCGACCAGTTCCGGCTCGGCCGCCACAGGAACGCCTTCGTACACCGTGAGTACGGCCGCCATGGTCACGCGCGTCAGGCCCGTGACCGTGTCGTGCAGCATCGCGAACACGGTCACGTCCTGCTCGGAAGCGCGCAGGCCGGTTTCCTCAAGCAGTTCGCGTACGGCCGCGGCGCCGACGGACTCGCCCGGTTCGATCTTGCCCCCGGGCAGTTCCCACGTGCCTCCGTGGTGCAGGCCGAGCAGGATACGGCCGGCGCCGTCCCGCACGATCACCCCGACGCCGATCGTGGCATGAGCAGCGGGCGGCCGGGCGCCGCGGGGCCGGCTGGTCACGCGAGGGCGCGGCAGGGTCGCGCGCCGTCGAGCCCGGATGAGCCGGCCGTCAACGGGCCCTCCCGGTGCCCCGCCGCCGAGGGGAAGGATCTCCTCGACGGTGAAGCCGGCCTCGACGAGCAGGTCCTCCCACAGCTCCGGTGTGAGATCCCCGGTCCGTACGGCGAGTTCGAGCCGCCCGCCCGGCCGGACCTGCTCCGTGAGAGACGCCGGCAGCCGGGGCGGATCGGCGTGGGCGCCGCAGCGCCCGGCCCCGCCCCGGAGATCGAGGACAAGGCATCCGCCGGCCTCGTCGCGCTCCTCGACGACGCAGACACAGTGATCGCTCATCCGAAGGTCCCCCGCTCCAGTCGGGCCAGTGTGCGCAGGCCGCGTTCAGTGACTTCGTCGTCGCCGTTGGCCGGCCCGTACGCCAGACAGCTCACGGCGTCGAGCGCCGCCAGGGAGGGCAGCACCTGGCGCTCCGCGTCGGTCAGTGAGCGGCCGTAGCCCTGGAAGAACGCGGCGCGCAGATCGGCGCGTTCCTGCCACGGCCCGCAGGCCAGCCGTACGAAGTCCTGTACGGCCGGGGCGTACCGGGACCGCTCGAAGTCGATGACCGCCGCCTGCCCCGACCACAGGACATTGCGTTCCTGGGCGTCGCCGTGGATATGGCCGGGTGTCAGCCGGTCGGTGAGCGCGAGCACATGCCCCGCCGCGCGGCGCGCGCGTGCGCGGCGGTCGCCGGTCAGGAGGTCCCCGGCGCGCGCGAGGTGTTTCTCCACGTCGGCGGCCGTGCGCTCGGCCGCCGCCACCGCTTCCCTGGCACCCGAGGCGGGCATCCTCTCCGTCCCGTGCAGACGGCGGAGGAGCGCCCCGAGCTGCCGGTGCGCCGTGCGGCGTTGCGCACCGCCCGGGGCGAGCCGTGAGACGGGTGCGCCGGGGACCGCGGTCAGGAGCAGCGCCAACTGCCGGGCGTCGGTGTCCACGAGCCGTGGGGCGCTGCCGAATCCCAGGGCGGGTACAGCCGACTGGTATCCGAAGGTCTCGCGTTCGTAGAACTTCGCGGTCGGTGCCTGCTTGAGGAAGAAGCGCCGGTCATGGGCTCCGGTGATGCCCCATACCCGTGAGTTCTCCCGCGCGTGCGACGCGTCGTGCACGGCGTGGAGCGGTCCGATCAACCGCTCCGCCCACGTCCGGAGCGGTGCCGGCAGGGGTGTGGCGTGACTCATGCACCCCACCTCGGTGACGGTCGTGATGACATGCCGGCGCGGCGGCCGAGGGCGTCAACCGGGCGAGCGCCCACCAGGACGGTCGCGCCGCCGCTCTCGAACACGGGATGGCCGGCGACGACGCGAGTGGGAGCGGGGACAGGACGCATGATTCCTCCGAAGTGCGCGGTGGTCTGGTGGGGCGCCCGGACAACGGACCTGATCAAGGGCCTGTAACGGGGCACGCGGAGGGAATCATAGAACAAACGTTCGAGCCTGACGTGAGAGCCGTGCGCGGCGGGGTCCGTGGGCTGTGATGGAGCGTTCGAACCACTCGTGGGGTGGGTGGTCACTCGATCGGGGGATTGCAGGAGAGCGGTGAGGCGAGGGTACGGGACCCCGGGGACGGCGCGGGCCTCGTCGGCGAAACAGACGGGGCGAAAGCGGCGGGGACACCTGCCCGGCCTTGGGGGCCGTCTCTGCGGGACACCCGGTGGACACCTCCACGGGACACCGGTGGACGAAGTGGGCGGGGCCCGGACGATGTCGTCCGGGCCCCGCCCACTTCGCCGCTGTTTTCAGCGCGATCGGTCTACCAGCGGTACCACCGGCCGCGCTTGCCGCCTCCCGAGGTCGGGCGCACGACGAATCCGATCAGCCAGACAACCAGCACGATGATCGCGATCCACCACAATGCCTTCAGTGCGAAACCGGCACCGAAGAGAATCAGGGCGAGCAGAAGAACCAGTATCAGGGGAACCATAGTTATCAACCTCCGAGCAGCCGTGTGCCCTCGGTATTTCCGGTCATGCGCGGGAAACGTACGTATTTTATTTGTTTTCCCCGTCCATTCCGGGGCATGGCCCGCGCCGCCCCGCCCCCTCGGTCATGGCCTCCCTGGATACGGGCGTGCCGCGCTCCGGTCGTGCCGGGTTCGCCGCCGGACCCGGCAGCCGGGGCCCCCGGACGGCGGGACGCGTCGGACGGGCCCCGGAAGGGCCGTTCTTCACGAAGCGTAATCGGTCCGATACGTTGTGTGGTGATCAAGTGGAATGGCGGCGAGAGGGGACCAGCGGTGGGTCGTATGACGGACGTTCCGGCCGGTGAAGAGGCAATGACGCATCGGCCCGTGCCGGCGGCGCGGGTGGAACACGTCGGGGTGTTCTGTGGCGCCCGCCCCGGGGCCCGGCCTCAGCACCTGCGACTGGCGGCCGAGTTCGGCGGCGCGCTCGCACAGCGGGGGACAGGACTGGTATACGGCGCCGGAGGAATCGGCATCATGGGCGCGGTCGCGGACGCCGCCCTGGACGCGGGTGCCCCTGTCACCGGGGTCATTCCACGGCATCTGTACGAACGCGAGCAGCCGGACGAGTCGCGCAGCGAGGTGATCGTCGTGGAGACGATGCACGAACGCAAGGCGCTGATGTACCGGCTCGCGACGGGATTCGCGGTGCTCCCCGGCGGCCTCGGCACTCTGGACGAGCTGCTGGAGGTGGCGACCTGGAATCAGCTCGGCATCCATCACAAGCCGCTTGTGCTGGTCAACCAGGGCGGATTCTTCGATCCGCTGCTGACGCTTCTGGACAACATGGTCTCCGACGGCTTCATCAGTCCGGAGGAGCGCGTGGTCATCCAGGTCGCGTCCGGCGCGGACGAGGCCCTGGACCTCCTGGTCAGCCCGGCGCTCACGCCGACCGCGTCGCTGCTGCCGGCGGCTTCCCCCGCCGCGATGTAGCCCTGGCACCCCTGGCACCCGATCGTCTTCGGATCAGAGAGCTCCGGAGCGCAGGGCATAGGCCACCGCATGCGTCCGGTTGCGCAGGTTGTGACGCTCTATCACGCCGCGGAGAATATTTTTTATCGTGCGCTCGGAATAGCGCAGCCGTTCAGCCATCGCGGCGGTGTCGTATCCGTCGGCGAGCAGTCGCAGAACATCGGCCTCTCTTCTGGTCAGACCGCTGGGTGTCAGCCCAGGAGGCTCAAGAATATTCACGTTGATCGCCTGCACCTGTTGGATGAGAGAACGCACAAGGGGTGCGGGAAGGTCGGCCTCGCCGCCGCTGATGCGCAGCAGGGACTGGCCGATATGGGCAAGGGTCGAAGAAGAGCGTGGAAGAACACTGACCAGCCCCAGTGCGATGGCTCGTACGAGATGTTTCTCCTGGATCGAGTCCGTGACGAGCATGATGCCGATATGCCTTTCGGCTCGCTCCTTCACCGAGCTCTCCATGCGGCGCAGTGTCTCTTCGGTCACCTCCATTTCCAGCGCTATGATCACATCCGCCTCCCAGGACTGGGATTCCGGGACCAGATACATGTCCGTGCGTGAACGCAGATAGGCGCGAACCCCGGCATTGGTGATCGGGTCGCTTGCCACGACACCCAGGGAAACGGGCCCTTCGAAGTCTTGCATGGCAGTACAGATCCCTCCTGGCCCAGAAATCACAGGATTGCGGCAGCATGCGCCGAACGGGCCAGTTTCAAGCTATGAACTGTGGTGATGAGCCGGCCGCTGATATCCGCGCCGGGAAGGCGGCGGAGTGGAGCCGTCCCGCTCCACTCCGCATCCGGAGCTATCGGACAGACTTTTTCTTCGCCGCGCAGGCGCTCGATCGGAACACGCGATACACATTCCGAGGCGTGAGAAGCCGACTCGGCGGATCCACCAGATTGATCACACGCAGAAGCGCTGTGCCCAGCCCCGGATCGACGGAGGCGGCTCGTCTGACCGGTCCAGGTAGCGGTTGACCAGGCCATCCGTCCGTGTTCGTGCTCCGACCACCTCCGCGTCGACATATCCCGCCACGCCACGCCAGGGATTCCATTCGCGGTGAGGGACGGAACACTGTTCAGGGCTCGCCCGCCACGGCGCCACACCGGCCGTGTGTGTCCGAGTCCTGTGTGGCACGGTCCGGCGGTCCGGGAGGGCTTTTTGCCTCAACAGGCAGAGCCCCTTCCCCAAAGGGAAGAGATACGCCTGCGTGAAGTGTTCATTCCTGCCGTCTGGTTGACTGGACGAGACTTTCACATCGGGCATGACTTTTCGGCCGTGCTGCGTATATGGCCGCACGTTTTCAAAGGTTTCCTGTGTTCAGACCTGTTCTCTGCCTTCTCGCCGCTGCTGCCCTGGCCGGGGTCGTCCTGGGAATTGTTGTCGGTGCGGGCGGCCTCCGGGACGCGCCCGCACCCTCTGCCCAATTCGAGGTCCTGCGCGTGGGACAGGTGTGTACGGTGGACTTTGATTTTGATACAGAAATCTCCTGCGACCGTGCCGGTTTTGGAGACGTCCGTTTCAACTGCTCGGCTGTCACACGCGGAAGATGCCCCGAGGTCGCAGCCGTGACCCTGGTGAACGTGGGTACCGAAACGGTCACCATCGAGTCCGTCAGCGGCACGGAGCCGGGCGAACAAAATGTCACCCTGAGCCCCGGACTGCGGCCGGGAGCCCGCACCGTGGTGTCACCGGGAAGCGACCGCTATCTGCTCGACATCGTCATGCACTCGACCGGCGGCGGCACCGCGGCGGTACGCGTGGTGGACATCTCGTAGCAGCGCGTTGGATGTGCCGGCGGACAGCCGGCCGGCTCTCGTTTTTCCTGTACCGGAGCGGTGTACCGGAGCCGTGTACCGGAGCGCGCGCCGGAGACTACGAGAGCGCGGAGGCGGACGCCGTACCGCGTACACGCCCCCGGTGCCGGAGCGCGAAGCCCGGGCGAGCGGGCTCTCCCAGGAGCCGCCCGCCCGGGCTTCGACCGGTGGTCACCGGTCTCCGGGACGCCGCCGGTGTCAGACGGTCCGCTGAGTGGCCGCGCGGATGATGTCGTCCCACTCGGCCCACTGGGCAAGCCGCGCGGTGTAGTCGCTGGTGATCATCTGAAGCGGCCCCTCGCCCAGGAAGACCCGCAGGGGCGGCTCTTCGGCGTCGACGATACGGAGGATCGCGTCCCGAGTGTCGGCCGCGTCGCCCGGCGGGAGCGTGTCGGCGTAAGCGGCGGCGATCGCCTCATGCAGCGCTTCGTGGGCGGGGAGCCGCTCGGCGTGGACGGCTGAGGACCCGGCCCAGTCGGTGGCGTAGCGGCCCGGCTCCACCAGGGTGACGCGGATGCCGAAGCCGGCGACTTCCTGGGAGAGCGACTGGGCGAAACCCTCGACGGCCCATTTGGAGGCGTGGTAGATCCCAAGGGTGGGAAACGCGGTGAGTCCGGCGATGGACGAGACCTGGACGATATGACCCGCGCCCTGCCGCCGGAGATCGATGAACTCCGGAAGCGAATTGCCTGTCCACGCCCCGATGTTGCCCTTGAAGGCATCGCGACGGGCGGGCGGACCGGCGAAATGAATTGCGCCGGAATGCCGCACGGCGAGCGACGGTCATTTGCTCCCGACGGGCGGACGGCGAATGGACGACGGAACGCTCGGTGACTCGGGGAATGCCATCCGTGATCGGAGGCGCCCTTGGGGAAAGGCGGGACGTCGTACCGTGGAGCGGGAGGCGGTGTGCCGACCCAGGAACATGGTGCACAATTCAGTCGCGTAAAATGCTTTCGCCGGGGCGGCGGCGGACTCTCGCGCGGAGCCGGGCGGGGAGTGGAGCCGTCCGGACAGCGACGAGGAGCGATGCCTCGCGGCGTGGGGTCTCCGGGACCGGTTCCGCCGCGACGACCAAAGGTTTTGATGGTGCCTGAGACTCTGACAGCGGATGCCGTCCGCTGGACACTGCTCGGTCCGCTGGAGGGTTTCCGCGACGGGACGCGGCTCCCGCTGGGGCCGCCACGGCGGCGTGCCCTGCTCGCCGCGTTGCTCGTCCGTGCCGGATCACCGATCAGTGTGGCCGAGATCGTGGACGCGCTCTGGGGGCAGTGGCCACCGGACAGCGCCGTCAATGTGGTGCACCGGCACATCGGTGAGTTGCGCCGGCTGTTGCAGCCCGGACTTCCACGCCGCGCCACGGGCCGATGGATTCTCCCCAGCGGCGGCGGTTACTGCCTGCGTGTGGATGCGGACACCCTCGACCTGCTGAAATTCCGGGGGCTGATGGAACAGGCTCGTCAGGCCGGGGAGCCGACGCGGGCGCTGCGCCGCGCGACACAGGCACTGGACCTCTGGCACGGTCCGGTCGCCCAGGGCATCCCCGACGAGGTGCGCCGGAATCCGCTGTTCGCCTCGCTGGACCGCGAGATCACGGCGGCACTCTGTGAAGCCGGGGCCATCGCCCTGCGAGCGGGCGCGCCTCATCGGGTGCTTCCCGCACTGCAGAGTGCCGTGGCTCACCGCCCGCTGGACGAGGCCCTGCGCGCACAGCAGTTGCTGGTCCTGGCCGGCGCGGGACATCAGGCGGAAGCATGCGCGGAGTACGAGGAGATACGCGAGAAACTCCTGGAGGAACTCGGCATCGAGCCAGGCCCGGAGCTGCGCGCGGCACACCGGCGGATCGTGGGCGGACTTGGTTTCCCGCCGGGCGCCCACGCCGCGCGTGACACCCACGCCGAAGCATCCGGCACGGCGGCGGGACATCTCGCCGACCAGGGCGACACTCCGGCCTCCTTCGGCCGGGCGGCGCCGAAACCGGCCCAGCTACCGCTCGACCCACCGTCGTTCGTGGGCCGGCAGGCCGAGCTGGACCGCGTCCTCGCTCTGGTCGGCCGGCGCGACGACGGTCCCGGAAAGACCCTGGTGATCAGCGCCATCGAAGGTACGGCCGGGATCGGTAAGACGACTCTGGCAGTGCATCTGGCACACCTGTTGTCCGACCGGTTCCCGGACGGACAGCTTTATATCGACCTCCGGGGCTACGATCCGACCCGCCCGCCGCTCGGCCCCCAGGAGGTGCTGCACTACTTTCTGCACGCGATAGGAGTCGCTCCCCAGCGCATACCGGGCGACATCGAGGGCCAGTCCGCGCTCTATCGCAGCATGCTCGCCGGGAAAAGATTTCTGGTGGTGCTGGACAACGCCGCGGACGCCCGTCAGGTACGGCCGCTGCTCCCCGGCACCCCCAATTGCCTGGTATTGGTCACCAGCCGTAATCAACTGCTCGGCCTGGTGGCCCAGGAAGGCGCCTATCCGCTGGCGCTGGACGTGCTCACTCCGGACGACGCACAGGACTTTATGGTTCGCCGCCTCGGCGCCGGCCGTGTCGCCGCGGAACCCGAGGCGGTGCTGGAGATCATCGCTCTCTGCGCGAAGCTGCCGCTGGCCCTGGCGATCGTGGCGGCGCGGGCCGCGGCACACCCGGGCTTTTCCCTGGCCTCTGTCGCCGAGCGTCTGCGGCAGACCGACGGCACGCTCGACGGATTCGCCGGACCTGACGGCGCTGTCGATGTGCGCACGGTGTTTTCCTGGTCCTGCACCGGACTCTCGCCACGGGCCGCCAGGCTGTTCCGATTGCTGGCCCTTCGCCCGGGACCCGACGTCACCCTCGCGGCGGCGGCTGCGCTCGCGGACCTGCCGGTCTCCGACGCACGGGTCGCGCTGGGCGAACTGACCGCTTCCCGGCTGGTCTCCGAACACCTGCCGGGCCGGTACACCTACCACGATCTTCTGCACGCCTATGCCTCCGAGTTGTCGCGTATCCATGAGACCGAGGCCGCCCGGCGAACGGCGACCCGGCGGGTACTGAACCACTACGTCCTGCACGCGAAGGCCGCTGCCGCGCTCATCGACCCGGAGAGTGCCTTCAGCCAGGATCCGCCGCCAGCCCTGTTCCCGGCCGAGGCGGCCGCGATGAACTGGCTCGTCGCCGAGCGACATGTCCTGGCGGCGGCCGTACACCGGGCGGCCGAGGCGGAGTTGCCGGACCACGCATGGCAACTGGCCCATTCCCTGGACCGCTTCCAGGAATTGCGCGGTGACTGGCACGAATGGGCCGCCGTACAGCGTGAAGCCCTGGAAGCGGCGGGCACGTCGGAGGACCTCAATGCCCGCGCCTACTCACATCGTGGGCTGGGCCGCGCGTATTCACTGCTGCGCAGATACGACCAGGCACTGTGTCATCTTGAGCGTGCGCTGCGCCTGTTCACGGAGCTGGAATCCGCGCGCGGGCAGGCGCATACGCACCGGGCGCTGAGCTGGGTGATGACCCGCAAAAACAAACAGGTGGCCGCGCTTCGGCACGCGGAGGCCGCGCTGGACCTGTACCGGTCCGTCGGACATCTCGGCGGACAGGCCGACTCGATGAATTCCATTAGCTGGTTTCTCACCTTGTCGGGACAGGGCGAGTGCGCCGTCACCCGCGCCCACCAGGCTCTTGTTCTGCATCGCACGCTGGGCGACGGTCTCGGAGAGGCCCGTGTCCTGGACACCCTGGGATTTGCCCACGACCATCTGGGCAACCACGAGATGGCCATCCGGTATTACCAGCAGGCCGTCGCCCTCTTCGAGGAGCACGAGGACAGTTACAACCGGGCCGGAAGCCACAGCCGCCTCGGTGACAGCTATGAGCGTGCCGGTGACGACGAGACCGCCCGGCGGCACTGGGAGGTCGCGCTGTCCATCCTCGGCGAACTCGATCCTTCCTGGGCAGCGGAGATCAGTGTGAAAATCCCCGGGCCGGAGAGCCGCCCGACGTCGTGAAGGTGGAGCACGGTCCGTCATTGTCGGGGCGGTGCTGAAGGCGGGCTGACGGCGCTGCTGACGGCTGACCGACGGCGGCTGACGGGCCGCGCTCCTGCCGCCGCTCCCGGACACGCTTCAGGACATCCGGTCGGCTCGACGGGGAAGGCCCGGTTCCGCAAGAGAGCGTCCAGGGCCATGGAATCGCCATATTCGGCCAATTGGTGGGGAAACGTGCGTGTTCCCCGGCCGGGACTGCCACCGTGACACCGCTTCCACCCCCGGTGGTCGTGACCGGCTCGGCAGGGTCGCGGCGCGCCGGTCCCGACCAGCCCGCCGCCGTGCGCGTCCGGCCCGCCGCCTTGCCGCCGGGACGCTGAGGAGACCGCATGAACGCACCCGTAACTCCTGAGAAGCGGCCGTCGGGAGAGCGATGGGAGTGGACACAGGAGCGCTACCGCGACGGGATGTTCAGCCACGCGATCAGCAGCGAACGGCGGCGGCTCGGCCTGCTCCAGTCCGTCCTGGACACGCATACCCGCTCGCGTTTCACGTCGCTCGGGCTGAAGCCGGGGGACCAGGTCCTGGAGGTCGGCGGCGGCGGAGGATCGGTGGCCCGGTGGCTGGCCGAACAGGATGCCCGGGTGACCGTGACCGATCTGGACACCACATTCCTTGACGAGCTGGCCGGGCGCGGTGTCCGGGTGCTGCGACACGACATGTACACGGAGGACTTCCCACCCGGATCGTTCGACTTCATCCACACCCGGTATGTGGTGATCCATCTGCCCGACCCGGACAGGGCGGTCGCCCGGCTCGTCGAGTGGCTCAAGCCGGGCGGGATGCTGCTGGTGGAGGAGCCCGCGTCCTTCCCGCTTCTGGACTCCCCGCATCCGGCCTATCGCACCATCATGCGGGCGTTCCGTACGCACCTTGAGCAGTCGGTCGGTTCGGACACCCGCTGGGCCCGCACGCTTCCGGTGCCGCTGGAGAAGGCCGGGCTCGTCGACATCGGGCACGACGCCCGCATTCAGCTCGTCCATGGCGGCGACGACGAGGCGGAGTGGTGGCGGCTGAATCTGGAGCAGTCACGGCCGGCCGTCGTGGCCGCAGGACTGGCGGACGACAACGACTTCGAGGCCGCGTACCGGGAGCTGGCCTCGCCCGATTTTCACGACCTCTCCCTCGCGGTACTCACGGCATGGGGCCGCAGGGCGGGGTGACGGCGCCCGGGCCTGGCGGCGCGGCGGAGTGTCCGCCGGTGTGGCTGTCGTCGGCTGTTGTCCGCTCGTCGACGACAGGCACACCGGCGGGACCACATGTGTCCGTCCCGGGGCGCTGCCGGCCGGTCGTCAGGCCGCGAGGTCTCCGACCAGTTGGTCACCCGGCACGCCCGCCTTGTCGGGGCGGTAGTACTCCTTGATGCCGAAGGCCCAGGTCTCCACCGTGATCCGGTCTGAATCCGTGGGTTCGAAGGCGTCGAAGAGGGCGTGGATATTGGCGAGTTCGAAGCCGATGGCCGTCATGAGCGCGACGAAGAGGGGCCGTTCGATGAAGCCGTCGCCGTCCGGGTCGCCCAGGGCGGCGAGTGACTCGGCGAAGTCGCCGACCGTCTCGTCGAAGCGCTCCGGGGTGAGGACGCAGGCGGCGAACTCCTCGAAGCTGATCCGGCCGTCGTGATTGGCGTCCAGTTCGGTGGCCAGCGTCGTCCAGTACTTCCGGAACGCGGCCAGCATCGCGTCTTTCTCCGCGTCGTCGGCATCGGGTGCCGCCTGGATGACGCGCTTCGCCATGAGCTCGAAATCCTCGGGCTCAAGGTATTGGTTGCCGTCGGCGTCGAACAGAGAGAACACCAGCTTGACTCGGTTGAGCGCTTCCGCTCGCATTGGTGTATCACCTTTCGTCAGACCCTGGCCGGCGCGGTGAAGCGCCTTTTGCTGTCATGCTTATTCTGTTGTCGTACCGGAATATTGGGCGCCGACGTGGCGCCGGAAAATACGGTGGAGGGGATCACGGGGAATCGCGGCCGCGATCCCTCTTGGTTCCGCCGGAGAGCGGTAGACGTTTTCACTATGCGAGAAGTTAGTCTGCCTGTCCGTAAAATGATGAGCATTCATCAGAAAGGGTGAGGGCACCGGTCGGCAGTGCGACTGTGCTGGCCCCCGAGGCGTGCGCGGCCGGTCGCGTGGCTGGTCAGAGGGGTTTCCCCGGTGTTTCGACGTGCCGGGTGACCGGGGTGACGGGGGCCCTTGTGCGCTTTCCCGGATTCCGTGTCTCTTTCAAGGCGCCGGGACGTTGACCGTCATGTTTCCGTCGCCGGTAACCGGTCGTAATAATGAGCCGAAAAGGTGCCTTTCAAGTGTTTGTTCGCTGGCCGAAATGGGCACCCGGCCCGTCGGAAAGGGGGGCGAATGATCACACCGCACGGTTTCCCTGGAGCGGTCACGGACATTCCGCGCCCTGAAAAGCGCCGGTGGTGCGCGGTCGCGGATGGCGGAGCCGGTCCGGGGCGGGGCCGCCTCGCGGTTGCGCCGAACGCCGTGAGTGTGAGGCGGCGCGGGACGGGTTTCCCGCCACGCGCCCGGCGCGCCGCCGCACGGATCAGGAACCACCGCGTGTCCGGCGGGCCGGGCGCCGGTGGACCGGATACACGCCGGGGAGGAGGCCGTCCGGCGGAAACCCCTCACCTGTCGCGGGGCGGCATCCCGCCGTCCCCGGGCGCCGGCTGGGCCGAGATCGGCCCGGCTCGTGCCCCCGCGAGGACGCCGTGGCCCCGCGAGGACCCGCCCGCCGGAGGCCGTACGCGGCCGGCCGCAACCGGAGCGGCCCCTTCCGGAGTGGTGGGGCCAGGGCGTCCGCGCCGCTGGGCGATGGCCCCGCCGGACCGCTCTGACCTGCGGCGAAGCCCTCCGGGAGGGAGGGTTTCGCATCGCGCGTAGAAGTGCGCCCCCGGCAGGACTCGAACCTGCGGCCAAGTGCTTAGAAGGCACCTGCTCTATCCACTGAGCTACGGGGGCCGGATGGTGGCCTCGGTGACCTGGAGCCCCGGGTGGGTGGTTCCGCGACCTTGCCGGGACAAGGATAGGGCTCCGATCGCCTTGACCCGGTTGCTTCACGTGCGTGGCACGATGTGGAGGTTCGGTGAAGCGAACCGATAATCGCAGGCAGGTGCGATTCGTGCATCGCTTTTCGCCTTCAGCGCACCGGGTGTTGTGCACTCGTTATGCCTGTGCCCCACTCGTCCCGTCTGTCCTGTGACTTAATCGGCGCGCAGAGATGTCCATACGCTTCAAAAAGACTCCAAAATTGGGCATTCTTCGCATGTGGTGACCATGGACGTACGGCCCCAGCTGATCGACGCACTTTCCGCACTGCGCGACTGTGTCGCTGCCGTGCGGCTTCCACTGCCTCTTCCGGGGGCACCGCGTGCTCGGCAGACGAGGGCTGAGCTGCTCGCGCAGCTCGACGACTATCTGCTGCCCCGGCTCCGGGATCCCGAAGCGCCGCTGCTCGCGGTCATCGGCGGATCCACCGGGGCCGGGAAGTCCACGCTCGTCAATTCGCTTGTCGGGCGGCGGGTCAGCGAGGCGGGGGTGCTGCGGCCGACCACGCGCACCCCCGTCCTGGTGTGCCACCCCGAGGACCACCACTGGTTCGCCGGGGTACGGGTGCTGCCGCACCTCACCCGGGTGTGGCTGCCCCAGCAGGAGGAGGAGCGGAGCCCCGGCGGCCGTGGCGCGCAGGTCGTCGAGGAGAACGCGCTGCGCATCGACACCGCCGCGACCCTGCCCCGAGGGCTCGCGCTGATCGACGCCCCCGACATCGACTCGCTCGTGGTGGTGAACCGTCTGCTGGCCGCCCAGTTGATGTGCGCCGCCGATGTGTGGGTCATGGTGACCACCGCCTCCCGGTACGCGGACGCGGTGCCGTGGCGACTGCTGCGCACCGCCAAGGAGTACGACGTCTCGCTGGTGACCGTGCTCGACCGGGTGCCGCATCAGATGATCGACGAGGTGTCGCGGCGGTACGGGTCGCTGATGACCAGAGCGGGCCTGGGGCATGTGCCCCGGTTCACCATCCCGGAACTGCCCGAGTCGGCCGGCCGCGGCAGCGGGCTGCTGCCCGCCACCGCCGTCGCGCCGCTGCTGGCCTGGCTGACCCACCGGGTACAGGACCCGGCGGCCCGTCAGCAGGCCGTCGTGCGCACCGCGGCCGGGGTCATCGACTCGCTGAATGTACGGATGCCGGAGCTGGCCGGGGCGGTGGCGGCGCAGTACTCCGCCTCGGTGCGGCTGACGGCCGCGGTGGAGGAGTGCTACGCGGCCGAGGCGGAACGGCTGCGCCGGCAGCTTCAGCGGGGCGGGGTGCTCGCCGGGGACGCGCGGGCCCGGTGGCGCGGTTATCCGCGCGACAGCTCGGCGCGGGAACTGCTCGATTCGCTGGTGGAGAGCCTGGGCGCGCTGCTCCAGTGCGCGGTGGCCGCCGCCGACGAACGGGTGGACGAGACCTGGCGGCGCGAACCGGCGGCCGGAGGCCTCAAGATGTCCGCTTCCGACAGGGAAGTGACCGAGCGGGTCGGGATGGCCGTACGCAGGCTGCGGCGTGTCCTTGAGGAGATGGCCGAGGAAGAGGTGCGCCAACTGGAGCGGAGCACCGCGCCGGACGCCGAGGCGGTGGCGGCCCTGCTCGCGGCGGCCCTGCTCGGCGGGCGGCGGGCGCGGGCCGCGGGAGAGCGGCTCGCCGAGCAAATCGGGGCGCAGGGCGCGCTCCGGCTGCGAGACCGGGGCGGCAAGCTGATGACCACATACATCGATCGCGTCCTGAACGCGGAACGCGACCGGCGGCTGGCGCCCCTTGACGCCCTTGATGTGAACCCGGCACCGCAGGCCGAACTGATCGCCGCGCTGTCCGTACTGCAGAGGGAGATGCGACCAAGGTGACCGCTGTGACGGATGAAACCGGTGCGACCGACGATGCCGGAAAGGCCGGAGGGGCCAGAGGCTCGAAGAAGGCCATAGGGGCTTCCGCGTCGACGGGGCCGGCGTCGTCCGACGGGGCCCAGCGGGCAGGCGCGTCCGAAGGGTCCGCCGGCGGCTGGGACGACGGACTGATCGCCCGGCGGGCCGGTGAGAAGGACGCCCTGGAGGAGCTGGACGGTCTCGACGGCCTGGACGCCCTCCATGGCGTGAAGGGGCTGACCGGCGCGCTGGACGGCGTCGGGAGCGCTCTGGGATCGGAGCCGCGCCCGGCCGAGGGCGGTGCCTACGGCGGCCCGCTGCGGGCACGCCTCGAAGCGCTGCGCGAGCTGATCGGACTGTCCAGGGCGCGCCTGGAAGGGTCCATCCTCGAAGAGGCGGGGCGCGTGCTGGAGGAGGCGTCCGCCCGCCAGCGGCTGTCCACGCGGCACACCGTCGTCGCCATCGCGGGGGCGTCCGGCAGCGGTAAGTCGACGCTGTTCAACGCCCTCGCCGGGGTGCCGATCTCGGAGACCGGGCTGCGCAGGCCCACCACGTCCGCGCCCATCGCCTGCACCTGGTCGGACGGCGCGGCGGGGCTGCTCGACCGGCTCGCCGTCCCCGGGCGGCTGCGGCGCAAACCGCTGGCCGGCGGGGACGGGGACGAGGAGCTGCACGGGCTGGTCCTGGTCGATCTTCCCGATCACGACTCGGCCCTCGTCCACCACCGCGACGAGGTCGACCGGGTGCTCGCGCTGGTGGACGCCGTCATCTGGGTGGTGGATCCGGAGAAGTACGCGGACGCCGCGCTGCACGAGCGCTATCTGCGCCCGCTGGCGGGACACGCCGAGATCACCTTTGTGGTGCTCAACCAGATCGACCGGCTGCCGGGTGACGCCGCCGACCAGGTGCTCGACGATCTGCGCCGGCTGCTCGACGAGGACGGCATGGCCCTCGGCGAACACGGCGAACCGGGCGCCACGGTGCTCGCGCTCTCCGCGCTCGGCGGACAGGGCGTGGGGGAGCTGCGTGAGCTGCTCGGACGGTTCGTACAGGAGCGGAACGCGCCGGCGCGGCGGATCTCGGCCGACGTGGACGCGGCGGCGGGGCGCCTGCGGCCCGCCTATGTCGCGACAGGGCATCCCGGTCTCGGTGAGCGCTCCCGCGAGCAGTTCGCGGACCGGCTGGCCTGGGCGGTCGGCGCGGTGGCGGCGGGTGAGACGGCGGAGCGCGCGTGGCTCAGGAACGCGGGGCGGGCGTGCGGGACGCCGTGGCTGCGGCTGTGGCGCTGGTACGAGAGCACGCGGATGCCGGGCCTGGGGAAGCCGCGGGCTCCGGTCGCCCCGGAGGAGGAGCTGACGGCCCGGCAGAGGGTCGAGCAGGCCGTACGGACGGTGGTGGAGGAGGCGACCGCGGGACTGCCGGCTCCCTGGGCGCACGCCGTCCGCGAGGCGGCGGTACGGGGCGCCGAGGGGCTGCCGGAGGCGCTGGACGAGCTGGCGGTGGCGGCGGGCACGCCGGGCCGGCCGCCGCGGCCGGCCTGGTGGCCGGCGGCCGTGGTGACCCAGGCGTGCATGACGCTGCTTCAGATCTTCGGCGCGCTCTGGCTGGTGGGCCAGATCGTCGGCGTGCTGGAGCCGGGGCTCCTCCCGCCCGTGCTGGTGATGCTCGCCGGGATCATCGGCGGGCCGCTCGTGGAGTGGTCCTGCGCGGCGGCGGCCCGGGGGCCGGCGCGGCGGTACGGACAGGACGCCGAACGGCGGCTGCGAGAGGCCGCCGCGGGCTGTGGGCGGGCGAGAGTGCTGGATCCCGTCTCGGCCGAGCTCATGCGGTACCGGGAGGTGCGGGATCAGTACGTGACCGTCTCCAGGCTGCGGATGTGAGGGCGCCCCGGCGCGATCGGGCCGAGGCGCGAGGGTGACGGACTTTTCCACAACTCGCGGGTATTCCACAGGCGGCGGCACATTCTTTCCGTCCGGTCCAGCATGAGATCAGTCAATGCAGCCGGACGGGAGGGCCGTTATGAACGACACCGTGGTGACCGTGGTGGGGAATGTCGCAACAGGTGTGGAATTCAGGGAGTCGGCCACGGGCGGGGTGGCGCGGTTCAGATTCGCGGTGACCGCGCGCCGCTGGGACCGGGAGAAGGGGGAGTGGGCGGACGGCCCGACGAGCTTCTACACGGTGTGGGCCTGGCGGACGCTGGGAGCGAATCTGGCCGCGTCGGTCTCGGTCGGTGAGCCGCTCGTGGTGCACGGGCGGTTGCGGGTGCGCGAGGAGGAGCGGGGCGGTCAGCGCCGCACGTCGGTGGACATCGACGCGGTGGCGATCGGACACGATCTGACCCGTGGGACCTCCGCGTTCCGACGTGTGGCCAGGGCGACTCCGCATCTGACGGAGCGCCATCAGCGCGCCACGCAGGGCCAGGGGCCGGATGACGGGCCGGTGCGGGAGGCGGCCCGGGTCCCGGCGCGGGCGACGGCTCGGGGGCGGGAGCGCCCGGCCCAGCGGCGGCTTCCCGTACCGGCCGGGGTCTCCGGCGGTGGACCGGACGGCGCCGGGGCCGCGTCCCCGCCCGCCGTTCCGGACGTGGTGGCAGCCGCGCGCCCGGACCCGGAGCCCGCCGGGGGGCGGGCGCGGGCGGCGCCGACGGGGCTCACCTGACCGGCAGTTGAGGAGATTTGTCGATATTGCCACTCGTATTCCGGATGACCGGCCGGGTGTCGATAACGATTCCGATTCGGAACGGTTATCTGATCGCATGAGAGGGCACTGGGGCTTCCCGCCGTCCATAGGATTCCCGAGTACTCACGGGGCACTTGAGTCTGCCGGCGAGGCATACCCCCCACGCGTCCGCACGCGAAAGAACCCTCGCCCGAAGGGGAATTCTGTGTTTTCTTCGATATCTGCGTCATCCGTACGGAGGCGAGGCGTCTCCCGTTTCACCTCCGCGGTCCTCGTCTCGGGCCTGGTCGCGATGGGCTCGCTGGGCGTCACCGGTGCGGCCGCGGCCGACGAGGCTCCCCAGCACCAGGGCGGCGCGGCCGCCACCCTCGACGGGCTGAAGACCTATGACGGCGCCGTCCTCCACGCGGACGGCAAGGACCAGCAACTGGCCGCCGGGCTGTTCGAGATGACCGTCGACGGCGGCGGCAAGCTGAAGACGTACTGCATCGACATCCACAACCCGACGCAGGAGCAGGCGAAGTACCTGGAGACCCCCTGGGACCAGACCTCGCTCGGCGCCAACAAGAACGCCGGCAAGATCCGCTGGATCCTTGAGCACTCTTACCCGCAGATCGACGACCTCTCGGCGCTGGCCAGTGCCGCGGGCACCGGTCCGCTCACCGAGAAGACGGCCGCCGCGGGTACGCAGGTCGCGATCTGGCGCTACTCGGACGGCGCCGACGTCGACGCGAAGGACGCCCAGGCCGAGAAGCTCGCCGAGTGGCTGGAGAAGAGCGCGCAGGACGCCTCTGAGCCCAAGGCGTCGCTCACCCTGGAGCCCGGCGCGGTCTCCGGCAAGGCCGGCGAGAAGCTCGGCCCGGTCACGGTCCGCACCGACGCCGACAGCGTCACGGTGACCCCGCCGGCCGACGCGGCCGCCAGCGGCGTCAAGATCACCGACAAGGACGGCAAGCCGGTCACCGCCGCCGTCAACGGCACGGAGCTGTACTTCGACGTTCCGAGCGGCGCGTCCGACGGCGCCGCCTCGCTCGGTGTGCAGGCCACCACCTCCGTCCCGGTCGGCCGCGCCTTCGCGGGTGTGACCAAGAGCCAGACGCAGATCCTGGCCGGCTCCAGCGACTCCACCGTCTCGGCGACGGCGACGGCGAACTGGGCCAAGCAGGGACCGATCCCGGCGCTCACCGCCGAGAAGAACTGCGCCAAGGGCGGCGTGGACATCACCGCCAGCAACAAGGGCGACGAGGAGTTCACCTTCGAACTCGCGGGCACCGAGCACTCGATCGCGCCCGGCGGCTCCGAGACCATCACGGTCCCGGTCGGCGAGGACGAGGCGTACGACTTCACCATCACCGGCCCCGGCGGGTTCTCGCAGAACTTCAAGGGCGTCCTGGACTGCAAGACCGCCGGCAGCACGCCCCCGGCGACCGAGCAGCCCTCCTCCGCGCCCAGCCCGGCCTCGGCCGGCGGCTCCTCCGCGGGCAGCACGGGCGACCTGGCCGAGACCGGTTCCTCCAGCGCCACGCCGATCATCGCGGGCATCGCGATCGCGCTCGTGGTCCTCGGCGGCGCCGCGGTCTTCTTCCTCCGCAGGAAGAACGCCGCGACCTCCGGAGAGTGAGTGATCCCCGGCGCTGAGTGACACGGCGCCGCCATGGCCCCCGGGACGCGGAAGCGTGCCGGGGGCCATCGCTGTCTCCGGTGGCCCGGAGTGGTCCGGTGAGCGGTACTGGTTTCCATCGGGGGGTGGACGTCAGGCAAGATGGGGTGTTTCTGGCGGCTCCAGAACGCAATTCGGCCCCTGACCTGGGATATAACCGCCAGGTAGGGGCCGAATCGGGGCCGTGGGCCGTCTGTGGGCCGTCAGGCCGCCGCCGCGAGGTCTTCCAACGAGTGGACCCGCCGGAACACGGACGACATAGCGGCTCGGGCCTTTTCATCGCTGCTGGGCAGAAGATGAGTGTAGATCCGGAGCGTGAACCCGGGGTCCGAGTGCCCCAGGTAGGTACTCAGCGCCTTGATGCTCCCTCCGGCTTCCAGGACCACCGACGCGTAGAAGTGCCGCAGCGCGTGCATTCCGTCGTCAGGAGCGGCTGCATAGCGCTTCCCTGACTCCCTGGGCGGGATCACGCCGGCGTGGGCCAGAGCGGGCTTCCAGACGTAGTCATCGAAGTAGCTCCGCCAGATGGCCTTGCCGACGGCACTGGTGAAGACCAGCTTCCGTGTTACCAGGGGGCCGTTCGGAGTCTTCCACGGCAGAGTCACAGCGACGGGTGGGAACGAGTCCATGTGCTCCTGCAAGCCGGTTCCCACCGCGTCGCTGAGAGGGGCATCCCGCAGCTTGCCACGCTTGGGCGGGGCGAACACGAGGGTGCCGCCAACGCGCTTGATCTGCTGACGGACGTGCACCCACCCCGTCTTGAAGTCCAGGTTGTCTTCCGCGAGACCCAGCACCTCCCCCTGCCGCAGACCGCAACCCCCGCCGGCGTCTACGGTGGCCGCGTACCGGTCAGGCATCCCTGAACGAACAGTCAGCACGCGGTCCTCGGTCCAGGGCACAATCAGCCGCTGTTCCGGGGTCGGAGGCTTCACCGACTGGGCATGGCAGGGGTTCGACTTGATGACGCCATCGTCTACCGCAGCGTTGAACAGGGACGACACCGAGTCGTAGATCGCGCGGCGGTAGGTGCCGTTGGGCACGGCCAATTGCAGAGCGTTCAACCAGGTGCGCATGTGCTCTGGCTTGAACGACCCCATGGGGCGCGTGCCCAGGTAGGGAAACGCGTGCAACCGGATTCGCCTGCACACGACTTCCTGACTGCCCAAATCGGTCGTCAGCCCGCCCAGCCACTTCTCGCCGTAGTCCCGGAAGACGATCTGCCCGGCCTTCGGGTCTATGTACTGTCCCGCATCCATGTCCGCTTCCGTGCGGGTCAGCCACTCCTCAGCCTTGCGCTTCTGCCGGTCTGGGAAGCTCTTGGACTTCTCGGTGCCGTCCGGGCCGATGTAGCGGGCGCGGTAGCGCAGGCCGATCCCGTAGCGGTCGGTCTTGACGCTTATGGGCTTGCCGGTGGGCCCGGGTTGGGACTGTAAAACGTTCGGTGTAACTCCCGATCATGGAAGATGCATCGATGACCAGCGACGACGTGACCGAGATTGAGACGGCCGAGCCATCTGAGGCCGTGCTGCCGAAGTCTGTGGACGACCGACTGATTGATGAACTGGTGGGTCGGGCTCAGGCCGAGGGCCTTCAGCTGACCGGCGAGGGCGGGCTGCTGCAGCAGCTGACCAAGCGGCTCCTGGAGTCCGCTCCCGAGGGCGAGATCACCGACCACCTCGGCCATGACAAGCACGATCCCGCCGGGAAGAACGGCGGGAACAGCCGCAACGGAACCCGTGGCAAAACCGTGCTGACCGACGTCGGCCCGGTCGAGATGGCCGTGCCCCGTGACCGCGAGGGCTCCTTCGAGCCGAAGATCGTCAAGAAGCGACAAAAGCGCCTGTCCGGCGTCGACGAGATGGTCATCTCGCTCGCCGCGAAGGGCCTGACGACCGGTGAGGTCCAGGCTCACCTGTCCGGGGTCTATGGCGCCGAGGTGTCCCGTCAGACGATCTCCACCATCACCGACAAGGTCCTCGAAGGCATGGCCGAATGGCAGAACCGGCCCCTGGACGCGGTCTATCCAGTGGTCTTCATCGACGCCATTCACGTGAAGATCCGCGACGGCGCGGTTGCCAACCGGCCCATCCATGTCGCCCTGGCGGTCACGAGCGAGGGCCGGCGGGACATCCTCGGGCTATGGGCCGGTGATGGCGGCGAGGGCGCCAAGCACTGGATGCACATCCTCACCGAGATCAAGAACCGCGGCGTGGACGACGTTCTCATGCTCGTCTGCGACGGGCTCAAGGGCCTGCCCGACGCCGTCGAGGCCGTCTGGTCCCGCACCGTCGTGCAGACCTGCGTGGTCCACCTGCTGCGGAACTCCTTCCGCTATGCCGCCCGCCAGGACTGGGACAAGATCGCGAAGGTACTCAAGCCCGTCTACACCGCGGCGACCGAGGAAGCCGCACTCGAGCGGTTCGCGGAGTTCGCCGACGCGTGGGGCAAGAAGTATCCGGCGATCGTCCGGCTCTGGGAGAACGCCTGGGAGGAGTTCACTCCCTTCCTCCGCTTCGACACGGAGATCCGCCGCATCGTCTGCACCACGAACGCGATCGAGTCCGTGAACGCGCGGATCCGACGGGCGGTGAAAGCCCGCGGCCACTTCCCAAACGAGCAGGCCGCCTTGAAGTGCGTCTACATGGCGATCATGTCGCTTGACCCGACCGGCAAGGGCCAGGCCCGCTGGACCATGCGCTGGAAGACAGGCTTGAACGCCTTCGACATCACCTTCGACGGCCGGCTCTCCGCAGCGCGTCAGTAACCCTCAACAACCCGAGTTACACCGATCGTTTGACAGTCCCCTTCCCGGCTCTGGCTGCGCCCGCGCTCCTGCCTTCGGCCCGCTCGGCGCTGCCGCCGCCGACGCGCGCCCACAACTGGATAGGCCCGGGGGCATGAGACGAGAACCAAGCCCGCGGCTTCACGACGATGCCTCCGGCGGGGGCGCTCAGACTCCGGGATGGGACGGGGCACCGTTCGCGAGTGCCGGCCGGAGCGGGGCGAGCGTCGTGGGGCTCCCATCCCGACCACCTTCGACCCAGGCAGAGCCGAGCAGTCGCGGCCCAGGGCGTCAAGGTCGTTCGTACAGTGGCGCGCTCCACCTTGACGCCCTGAACCACGACCGCTCCACGGAGTGTGGGTCGAAGGCGGACGGGATGGGAGCCGGGGTGAGTGGTGGGTGGAGCAGCTGCAGCCGGACGGTGCGCTCACGTCCATCCCTTAGAGCGCTTTCTGTCGGCAGGTGGGCTTGGGGCCGGATGGTATATCTCGATAACCCTGCATCGTACTTCTGTGCCATTCACCTTGACGCGTTTCCATGCCAGTTCAAATTCTCGCCCTTGGACCGGATAGGGAAACGTGTCGAGCTTTTGAAGCAACTCGCCGGTTGAATTGACTGGAAGGAGTTGCTCCACAAATCTAAGGCTCGTAGTTCGAATTTCCCCATCTGCGACTATTCGTGAATCAAGGAATCTAGGAGTTCCAACCATCCATTCCCACTGGATGTCATCGAACGGCGGCCAGTCGGGGGGAAGTTTGACCACTGCCCCGTCCGCTATCTCCCGCTTGAGGCGACGAATCTGCTCCCTACCCTTATCGATTGCATCTTCTTGCTTCCAAGTCTCCGAGAGTACTCGTGCATCGATCGGCCACTTAGCCTCCACTATCAGTCCTGTTTTTCTGTCTGCGTCTAGGGTGACGATGTCAAGGTCGCCAATTTTTCGACGATTTTGCGCTAGGACTTTTACTTCAGATGCCACCCGAACGCCAGGAACGGTCTCAAGTCGACTGCGCCATTTCGTGCACAGATCGCCAAGGGATCCGCCTAGTTTCCCGGAAGTTGCTGGATTGGATGCCGCAGCGCGAAGGACCATTCTCTCTTCCAGTCCATCCGACAGTAGCGGAAACGGCATTAGTAGTTGACCGTCCCACGGGATGATCGGTGAAGAAAAGGCGGTTTTCCCTCCAGGTCCGTCGTAAGTCAGCATCTCGATAAACTTATCGATTGCCGAACTCTTCGGGTTATAGCGACGTAGAGTCCGTTTCAGAGTATCCGGAGACATGCCGAGGTAGGCAGTATTTGGAGTCGGCTCCCCCCTGAAAAGGGAAAGCTGGAGCAGTGACATCCCCTTCAGCGTGCCTATCAATGGAATGGCCTCGCCGACTGTGATTCCTCCTAGGTCTGTATCTGTAGGTACCTCCCAGCGGCGGCCGGCAACGTAGTTCTTCATGTGCTGCACATATAGTCCGCCAATCCACTGGGGTATATGCGCATGCACGTTACGGCGCCCCTGCAAAGAGCGAAAGAAGGCATACGCGGGCTCCAGGCTGGGACCCCTATCATTCTCCTCCGGATTCTCTGTATCGATTTTCTCCAGCATCATGTCAACAACCTCAATGCTGGGATCTGATATAGGGTCTATCGCCAACCCCTGCTTGTCCTCAAAGATGCGCACTCGGTCGGCTCGCCCGCCCTGGAGGCCAATCTCAACAACTTCCCAATCCTGAGCGGCTGAGACCGCGTCCTCGACATCCTTCTTAGTAAGAGAGCCGACTGCGGTCTGGTTGCCGTATAGGTAGCTCCATTCGATCAATCGAGCTGTTACGTTGGCCCAATTTCTTGGTTCGCTACCAGGGTTCCCAGAATTCCTGTCAGGGTCTTTGCGTACCTCCCTCAGATACCGAACAGCAACAGATAGCAGCAGTGCATGCAGGCATGCACTGCCCGCCTTCCATATCGCCAGCTCTGACGGTGCGCTATCAGCCAGCGACCGCAACTTTCGATAGGGGGCGTCAGGATTTTGCTCAAGGTCGGTCACTACTTCTCCAGTCTCTGCATTCGATAGTCAGGATATGGGTTCGAGTGATGCATGGTGGGAAATTTTCACAGATTGGGCCGATTCGACTCGCTAGTTTCTGTTGACTGCGCGGCGAAAAGTGCAATGAAGCGTAAAATTCTCTCATTTCGCCCAACTCGCCAACGGTGCGATAGCTGGCCGAGGTTGGTGTGCCTCCGGCCTATGCCTGAGCAGGGGCGGCTCGCCTTGACATCTACTCTTGACATCAACAGCAAGAGATGCTGCCGGGCAGCATCTGCGATCCACCGGGCTGTGCGGACCCCGCCAGCGGCGGCCAGCAGGGCGAGTTCCTGGGCCGTCCCTGGGCCGTGCGAGGTCGGCCGTGAGCGACCGCAGACGACAGCTAGTGACAGATCAACTACGTGGCCGAGTCGCCAACGCCCAGGTCACAGCCCCCTGACGAGACGGGTTACCACCCAGGGGTGGACGTCAGGCAAGATGGGGTGTATCTGCCCTCACGCGGCGGAGCCGCACATTGGCCCTTCTCGATTGCCGGACGGTTTCTCTTGGCTGAGTACATCTACACGATGCGCAAGACGCGTAAGGCGCACGGCGACAAGGTCATCCTCGATGACGTGACGCTGAGCTTCCTGCCGGGCGCGAAGATCGGTGTGGTGGGTCCGAACGGCGCCGGTAAGTCCACCGTGCTGAAGATCATGGCGGGCCTGGAACAGCCGTCCAACGGCGACGCGTTCCTCTCTCCGGGCTACACCGTCGGCATGCTCCTCCAGGAGCCGCCGCTGGACGAGTCCAAGACCGTGCTGCAGAACGTGCAGGACGGCGCCGCCGAGATTATGGGCAAGCTCAGCCGCTTCAACGAAGTGGCCGAGCTGATGGCGACGGACTACTCCGACGCGCTGATGGACGAGATGGGCAAGCTCCAGGAGGACCTCGACCACGCCAACGCGTGGGACCTGGACACCCAGCTCGAACAGGCCATGGACGCCCTGGGCTGCCCGCCCGGCGACTGGCCCGTCACCAACCTCTCCGGTGGTGAGCGCCGCCGCGTCGCGCTCTGCAAGCTGCTGCTCGAAGCCCCCGACCTGCTGCTGCTCGACGAGCCCACCAACCACCTGGACGCCGAGTCCGTGCAGTGGCTGGAGCAGCACCTCGCCAAGTACCCCGGCACCGTCGTCGCCGTCACCCACGACCGGTACTTCCTGGACAACGTCGCCGGCTGGATCCTGGAGCTCGACCGCGGCCGTGCCATCGGCTACGAGGGCAACTACTCCACCTACCTGGAGGCCAAGCAGTCCCGGCTGAAGGTCGAGGGCCAGAAGGACGCCAAGCGCGCCAAGCGGCTCAAGGAAGAGCTCGAATGGGTCCGCTCCAACGCGAAGGGGCGGCAGGCCAAGTCCAAGGCCAGGCTGGCGCGTTACGAGGAGATGGCCGCCGAGGCCGACAAGATGCGCAAGCTGGACTTCGAGGAGATCCAGATCCCGCCGGGGCCCCGGCTGGGCGGCGTGGTCGTCGAGGTCGAGCACCTCTCCAAGGCGTTCGGCGACAAGGTGCTGATCGACGACCTGTCGTTCTCGCTGCCGCGCAACGGCATCGTCGGTGTCATCGGTCCGAACGGCGCCGGCAAGACCACGCTCTTCAAGATGATCCAGGGCTTCGAGGAGCCGGACTCCGGGACCATCAAGGTCGGCGACACGGTCAAGATCAGCTACGTCGACCAGACCCGCGGGAACATCGACCCGAAGAAGACGCTGTGGGCCGTCGTCTCCGACGAGCTGGACTACATCAACGTCGGCCAGGTCGAGATGCCCTCGCGTGCCTATGTCTCCGCGTTCGGTTTCAAGGGCCCGGACCAGCAGAAGCCGGCCGGAGTGCTCTCCGGCGGTGAGCGCAACCGGCTCAACCTGGCGCTGACGCTCAAGCAGGGCGGCAATCTGCTGCTCCTCGACGAGCCGACCAACGACCTCGACGTCGAGACCCTGTCCTCGCTGGAGAACGCGCTGCTGGAGTTCCCCGGGGCGGCCGTGGTCGTCTCCCACGACCGGTGGTTCCTCGACCGCGTCGCCACCCACATCCTGGCGTACGAGGGCGACTCCAAGTGGTTCTGGTTCGAGGGCAATTTCGAGTCGTACGAGAAGAACAAGATCGAGCGGCTGGGCGCCGACGCCGCCCGCCCGCACCGTGCCACCTACAAGAAGCTCACCCGGGGCTGACATGGCCCGGCACATCTACAGCTGTCCCCTGCGCTGGTCGGACATGGACGCCTTCGGGCATGTCAACAATGTGGTCTTCCTCCGCTATCTGGAGGAGGCCCGCATCGACTTCATGTTCCGGCTGGCGCCCGGGGACGGCTCGCCGTCCTTCTCCGGCGGGTCGGTGGTGGCCCGCCACGAGATCGACTACAAGCGGCCGCTGGTCCACCGGCACGAGCCGGTGACCGTCGAGTCCTGGGTGACGAAGATCGGCGCCGCGTCGCTGACCATCGCGTACGAGATCAAGGACGCCGAACTGGTGTATGTGCGGGCGTCGACGGTTGTCGTGCCGTACGACCTGGGAGCGGCGCGGCCGCGCCGGATCACCCAGGAGGAGCGGTCCTTCCTCCAGAAGTACGTGGATGACGACAAGGACGCTCTCGCGGCATGACAGCACCGGTGCAGACACTGGAGTTCGCCGACGCGCGGGAGGCGGCCGATCTCGGCGCCTTCCTCGCGCGGCTGATCCACTACGACCGCGCCGCCGCCGTTCGGCTCCAGGCCGGTGGCGGCGCGCTCGCCGTGTTCGGCAGGCCGGCGTCCTTCGAGGTGCTGGCCATCCGTACGGCGCGGCTCGCCGTTCCGTACGCCCTGGACGTCACCGTCTCCGCCGGTGAACTCCTCGAATCCGTCGACGAATCCGCGGGCAGCGCGGCTGTCCCGGCTGCCGTCACCGGTCCGCCGTGGGCCGGCGTGCTGCCGCCACGCGGTGGCTGGCGGCAGGTGCCGGGACTGCCCGCCGAGGACGCCGTCCGAGGTGCGCTGACCGCCGCGGTCGCCGAATTCCGCGCCCGCGACGAGCGGTTGACGCCGGCCGACCGGACCAGGGCGGAGCGCGACCGGATCGGCCGGGAGATCTGGTCCAGGACCCTCGGCGACACCGGGCTGCCGCTGCGGGCCGTCCACGCGGCCCAGTCGCTGGGCTTCCTGCGCCCCGTACGGGTGCTGGTGCCGGCCTCGGCGACCACCGAGGAGCCGCTGGCGCTGCTGGAGTCCGGGGCCTGGCTCCGGCTGCGTACGCCGTACGGCTCGATCGCGGTACGCCGGGCCGGCCTCGGCGGCCTCACGGTCTCCCCGGTCTGAGCGCGGGCGCGGCGGCGGGCGCACGCCCGCGCGCTCAGCCCGCGGTGTTCACCATCGAGGCGGCCGCGTAGGTGAGGTATTCCCAGAGCTGCCGCTCGTGCTTCTCCGATAGCCCCAGCTCGTCGACCGCCACCCGCATGTGCTTCAGCCAGGCGTCGTGCGCGGCGCTGTCGACCGCGAACGGGGCGTGGCGCATCCGCAGCCGGGGATGGCCCCGGTTCTCGCTGTAGGTGCGCGGACCGCCCCAGTACTGCATCAGGAAGAGGGTGAAGCGCTCCTCGGCGGGGCCCAGATCCTCCTCCGGGTACATCGGCCGCAGCAGCGGATCCTCCGCGACCCCCTGGTAGAACCGGTGGACCAGGCGCCGGAAGGTCTCCTCGCCGCCGACCTGCTCGTAGAAGGTCTGCTCCTGAAGCGTGCCGTGCGGAATCTCTTTCACCCGTCCATCGTCTCAGACACCTCGGCCGAGGACTTTTGGCCTAGGGCCTCTCGTAACGAAAGACCCCAGGCTGTCGCGCCGTCTCCGCGGCCGCGCGGGTGACCCGGCCCGCTGCGACCGGTTCGCTTCCTGGCTGCTCTGCCAGGACAGTGGAGACATGGGCGCACACCGGGACGACGCGCAGTGGCCGGACGAAGCGGCCGCCGCGGAGGCGCGCGCCGCGCTGGTACGGGAGATCGCGGCGAGCGGAGCGCTGGAGGATCCGGCCTGGCTGGCCGCGTTCGAGGAGGTGCCGCGCCATATCTTCGTGCCGTACTACTTCGTCAGCCGTCCCGGTGGCTACGACCGGCTGTGGGGCGGGGATCCCGACCCCGTGCGGCGCAGGCGCTGGCTGCGGGGGGCGTACGCGGACGGGCCGCTCGCCACCCGGGTGCGCGACGGCGAACTGATCTCCTCCAGCAGCCAGCCCTCCCTGATGGCCCGCATGCTGGCCGAGCTGGACGTGCGCGACGGGGACCGGGTCCTGGAGATCGGTGCGGGCAGTGGCTACAACGCCGCACTTCTCTCCCACCGCCTGGGGGAGGAACTGGTCACCACCATCGATCTGGACCCGGAGATCACGGAGTCGGCCCGGGCGCATCTCGCGGCGGCCGGCTACCGGCCCGCCGTGGTGACGGGCGACGGCGCGCGCGGCTGCCCGGAGCGCGCGCCGTTCGACCGGATCATCGCGACCTGCACGCTGCCGTCGGTGCCCCGGGGCTGGCTGGCGCAGTGCGGCCCCGGGGCCCGGATCCTGGCGCCGCTCGCCACGGGCCTGATCGTTCTACGGGTCGGCGACGGCGCCCGCCATGACCGTGCCGAGGGACGCTTTCTGCACACCGCCGCGTATTTCGTGCCACTGCGCGGGGTGCCCGGTGGCGGTCCCCTGACCCGGCGGCCCGTCGGCGGACTGCCCAGGCGCGCGGCCGAGAACGATCTCTTCCGTTTCCTGCTCGCGCTGACCGAGGGCAGCCTGGACCCGCACGAGGCGCTCTCCCTCTGGGAACGCGAACGGCGCCCGAAGAGGGAGCGCTACGGCGTCACCATCGCCGGTGACCAGCAGTGGGCCTGGCTGGACGATCCGGAGGGGCCGTATGTCTGGCCGCTCAGCCCCGGCGGACCGTGATCGTCGTCCAGGCGCCCACATGCACCCGGTCGCCGTCCTTCAGCGGGACGGGGACATAGGGCTGTATCGGGTCCTCGGCGCCGTTGAGCGTGGTGCCGTTGGTGGAATTCTGGTCGACCACGGCCCAGCTTCCGTCCGGCTGGTGGACCAGGACGGCGTGCTGGTGCGAGACACCCGGGTCCTCCGGCGGGACGGAGAGATCGATGTCGGGGGACTCACCGGTGGAGTGCCGGCGGCGGCCGATGGTGACCTGGTTCCCGGACAGCTCAAGGCGCTGCTCCGGGGAGTACGCGGGCAGATTCAGCCCGGTGGCCTCGGGACCGCTGCGCTGCATCATCGCCATGAAGTACTCACGGTCGGGACCGATGACCGCCGTCCAGGCCGCCGGGGCCTGGTACTGACGCAGCGGGTCCTGCTGCTGCGGCGGTACCTGACGCCGAGGAGTCTGCTGCAGGGGCGGCGCCTGCTGCTGAGGAGGCTGCGGCGGGGCCTGATGGCGGGGGGCCTGGGCATGGGACGGCGGCGGCAGCGTCCAGTCGTCGTCGCCGGTCCGCGCCGGTCCGGGCGGTGCCCCCGTGGCCGGGGGCTGCTGGAGGAAGGCGCGCGGGGGCAGCGGTCCGTGCTGCTGCGGCCCCTGCTGCGGGCCCTGGTTCTGTCCCTGCTGCGGCGGGCTCTGCCGGGAGGGCGCCGAGGGCCCCTCGGGCGCCAGCGGTTCGGCGGGCCGGTTCAGCTGGGACGGGCGCGAGCCCTGGTACTCGTACGGGTCCGGCGGCCGGGGCGGCTGGCGCTGGTGGAAGCCCGGCGGCAGATTGAGCCCGGGGACAGGAGCACCGGGGCCCGGTCCGGGGCCACCGGGCAGCGGGTGCTGCGGAGCCAGCGGGGTGTACGACGTCGCCGTGTTCGTGAGGAAGTTCCAGCGGCACTCCTCGCAGAACGGCGCCATCGGCTCGCGCGGAGTGCGGCACTGCGGGCACAGCTCGGCCTGGGCCGTGGCCTCGGAGCCGGGGCGCGGCGGGTAGCCGTAGCCGGGCGGTGGCGGGGGAGACGGCGGTACGGCGCCGGCGGGAGCACCGGGACCGGCCATGCGATGGCCGCAGACCTCGCACCAGTCGTCGGAACCCGACTGGTGTCCGTTCGGGCAGGTCGGCATGTCGGCGCTTCCCCCTCTCCTCGTCCGGCCCGCAGGCCGCTGCTCAGCGCTGATGCTGTTACTTCTTGACGCGAACGGTCTTGGTGGAGCGTGTTTCGAGGGTCATCTCGTCCGCATCCGCCACCTTCGCCTTCAGTCGCACAGTACCTGCCGCCGCGTCGACCACGTCCACCACCTTCGAAAGCAATTTCGCCGTATCCGCGTTGCCGGAGGAGGCCGCGAGCTGCACGGCACGCCCCAGTTTCGCGGTCGCCCCGTCGAAATCACCCGACTTGCGGGCGTCCAGGCCCTGTTGGATGACCTGCGCGAGTTCGGCCTGGCCCGTGTAGTGGGCCACCTGGGGGTTGATCGAGGTGGAGGCCGCCATGTCGTCCGTCCACACGGCCCGGACCAGCCCCTGGGACAGCACCTCGGGAGAGCCGCCGCCCTGCGCCGGACGTATCAGCGAGACCCGCGCGGCGAGCATCTCGCGCCCGATTCCGGCCTCCGGGACCGTGACACACACGTGGTAGTCGCGTGACTCGTCGCCCCAGGAACCGGTCGGGTAGTCGCCGGCCCGCGGCCCCGCCTCCGTGCGCCGGCCGGTCAACTCCTCGACCGTGGGCGCCACCTGCTTCACAAAGCCGATCTCGGCCCCGACGGGCGTCCAGAGCCGCAGTGCCACATCCGCGACCTCCTTGCCCATCGTCTTCTCCATCATCCGGGTGAAGTCCGCCGCCAGCCCGGCCGGATCGGCGACGATGTCGGCGGTCCCGAGCAGCGCGGAGGCGATGCCGGTGACCTCTTTCACCTCCCAGTCCGTGCCGACGCCCCGGGCGTCACAGGTGAAGCGGCCCGCGCAGGCGTCGAGCGCCGCCTTCAGGTCCTCCGGGGATTCATGCTCGTTACGGCCGTCGGTCAGCAGGATGCCGTGCCGGATGGGGGCATCGGCCGAGGCCAGCAGCCGGTCGGTCATCCGCAACCAGGTGCCGATCGCCGTGCCGCCGCCCGCGCCGAGCCGGCGCAGGGCCTCCTTGGCCTGGGCTCTGGTGGCCGCGTCGGCCACCGCGAGTCTCCCGTTGCCCGGGAAGACCTCCTTCGCCAGATGCGTGCCGCCGACGATCGCGAAGGCGACCCCGTCGCGCAGGGTGTCGACGGCCGCGGCGGTGGCGTCCCGCGCGTTGCGCATCTTCGTCGGCGGGTAGTCCATCGAACCGGAACAGTCGACCATGATCACCACAGCGGCGTGGGAGCCCTGGCCGGGCGGCCCCGCTGATGTTCCGACGAGCGGCACACCGCCGGTGGTGCCCCCTCCGGTGGAGGTGACCGTGACGATCGCGTTGACCTCACGGCCGCCCTCGGGCAGGTATTCGTTCTGGTAGACGTCGACGGAGAACTGCGGCACGTTCGACTTGGAGAAGTTCGCCATCTGTATCGGCTCCTTGACGCTCCACACGGCAGAGACAGTGAAACTGTGAAACGGTGCAACACCAAAACGGTGCAACACCAAAACACCAAAACACCAAAACGCTGAAACAGTGAAACAGGCTCCCCGAAACGGGCATTGACGGTCGAGAACGATCAGAGTGGGACTCAAGCCGCGCTGTAGGCGGATCCTGCCCCTTGTGGCGGTACGGCGAACGGCACTACGGCCACTGTTACGTTGTCGTGGCCCCCGCCGTCCAGGGCATGGCCCACCAGCACCCGCGCCGCGTGCAGCGGACGCCCGGCGGCGTCGGCAGGCAGGGCCCTGGCCATCTCCTCGGCGCCCTCCGCGTAGTTCCACAGGCCGTCCGTGCACACCACCACCACGCCGGGGCGGTCGGGTTTGAAGGAGGCCGTGTGCGGCTCCAGCTCGTACGCGTCGGCGCCGAGCCAGCCCGTGATGGCGTGGGCGCGCTCGTCGGCGTATGCCTCCGCCTCGTTCATCAGCCCGGCCGCGACCATCTGCGCGGCCCATGAGTCGTCCTCGGTGAGCCGGGCGGGCGCGGCGGAACGGTCGTCGGGCACCCAGTACGCCCTGCTGTCGCCGATCCATCCGACGACCAGCAGCCCGCCCGCCACCACCGCGCCGACGATCGTGCACGCGGGAGCGTTCCGGTGGCGCCGCGGCTCGGTGTCCGCGGTGCTGCTCGCGACGGGGGCGAGGCGGTTGACGGCCTCGGCGGCGACAACGATCGCCTCGTGCATGGCCTGCTGCGGATGCGTGCCCCGCGGCAGGGTCTCCAGCAGGGCCTCGTTGGCCGACGCGGCGGCGGCGGCCGAGGCGTCGTCGGGGCGGGTCGCCGAGGACACCCCGTCGCAGACGATGGCGACCACGGCGGGCGAACCGTCCGGCAGGGCGGCGGAGGAGACCGCGAAGGCGTCCTCGTTGCGGTGATGCCGCAGCCCGCGGTCGCTGACCGCGGCCACCGCGCCGAGCTCCTGCTCCATATGGTCGCGCTCGCGCGGCTGGGCGTGGCCGCAGTTCTCGCAGTAGCCGTCCAGGTCCACACGGCCGGCGCGACAGGCCACACAGAGCTTGGCGCCGGGTCCCGCCGCCGGGTCCGTCGTGCGCGGATCGGCGGAGACACCGGCCGGGGCCGGGCCCGCGGGGTCCAGGACCGGCGCGTCCCGGATCTGGCCGGCCGGAGCGTCCGGGAGGTGCCCGGGGGCGGCCACCGCCGGTGCGGGCAGCTCGAAGTCGCCCTCGTGCCCGGACAGTTCCTTGCCCGACGAGTCCACGCCCGGCAGTTCGCCGGGCAGATGGACGGGGGCCGCGGCCTCCGGGGCGTCCGCGCCGGCGGCCACGGGCCACTCCACACCGGCGACCGGAGCGCCGGGTTCCGTGCGTACGGCGCTGCTCATGACCACGGTGGGCTGGTCCTCGGGGCGCGGAGGCACGACCGACAGGTCATAGCCGCACGCACCGCAGAACAGGTCGCCGGACTCCAGCGGCTCCGCACAACTGGGGCAGGTCGGCAGAGCGGCCGACTGGTGCATCTGGGACATCAATCACACCCACGTCCGGGGGCGGAAGCGGTTTGCGCGCTCCACCAGTTCGATCCTCTCCTCGCCGCGCTGAGCGAGCCGGGCGAGCACCCGGTACGAGCGTTCCAGTCCGAAACGCAGGCCGCGCTCGTCCAGTTCGCTGCCCAGCAGCGCGGTCTGTACGGGTGGGGACCCGGGACTACCGGAGAGTACCCAGTCCAGAGCCGTGCCCAGTACCTCCGCCGACAACCGTTCACGCCGTACCGCGTCCAGACCGAACTGCCGGAGCGCCGAGACCTGGTGCGCCGCCGCCCTCAGATCGTCGATCAGCGGGGGCTCCGCGCCGGTGGCGGACGCGTGCGGATCGCGCTCCCGCAGCCGGGCTCTCACGGCCGCGACCCGCGCCGCCGTGTAGTGGATCGACGCCTCGGGCACGGACTCCAGGGTGCTGACGGCGCCGGTCCGGTCGCCGGCCGCCAGCCGCACCCGGGCCAGCCCGAACGCGGCGCTGACATAGCTCGGATCGGTCGTCCATACGAGGTGGTAGTACTCGGCGGCGTTGTCGAGCTGGCCCAGCACCTCGGCGCAGAGCCCCAGCGCCAGCTTCGGGGCGGGCTCGCCGGGGAACGCGTCGTAGACCGCGTCGAAGGAGAGCGCGGCGCTCTCGTGGTCGCCGGTCGCGAGGGAGGCGACACCGCGGTACCAGACGACCCGCCAGTCGTCAGGCTGGTCGGCCTCCAGGGCGGCCAGTGCAGCGACGGCGGTGACGAGTTCTCCCATCTCCAGCCGGGCGCGCAGTTCGCGCAGTCTTCGCTCCACCGAGTCGGCGGGAGCCGAGGCCAGTGCGGAAACCAGTTCGGCGGGGGCGGAAGCCATCAGACCGGCCAGGAATCCCGCGTTCGGGTCATTCGGATCGACTCTCGGAACGGGCAGGGCCAGCGCGGTCGCCCGGACGTCCAGCGCCGCGAGCCGGGGGCCGCCGTCCGCGGGCACGGCCGGTACGGAGGCGACGGCGGATTCTCCGGTACGGGCCGCCGGCTCGGGGGCCCGCTGGGGCGGGTACGGCCCGGAGGCCCGGGCCGGGAGCGCCGGGGGGACCGCCCTGCCGCGGCGGCCGAACAGACCGCCGCGTCCCGCCGGCCGTTCGCGGACGCCCAGCCGCGACACGTCCTCCGTCAGCTCCGCGAACAGCTCCGTGTCCGTGACGCGCTGTTCGGGACCGAACAGCGTGGACAGCGAGGGCCGGGGGCGTCCCGTCTGGAGCGCGACGACCTCCCGCAGCACGCCCGTGAGCTGCTCCGCCATCTCCTGCGCCGAGGAGAAGCGACGCGCCGGATCCGGGTCCGTCGCCCGCACCAGCAGCCGGTAGAAGGACTCGTACCTCCGGAAGACATCGATGTTGTCCGGATCCGGGAGCGAATCCGCGAAGACGTTCGTATAGCCCTGGAAGTCGAAGGTCAGCACCGCCAGGGTGCGGGCCACCGTGTACAGATCGGAGGCCACCGACGGGCCGGTCTCCGCGACCTCCGGAGCCTGGTATCCGACGGTGCCGTAGATCGCCGACTCGCTGTCGTCCATCCTGCGGACGGCGCCCATGTCGATCAGCTTGAGCTGGTCCTCGGTCTGTATCGCGTTGTCGACCTTGAAGTCGCAGTACAGGAGATTCCGGCTGTGCAGATGGCCGAGCGCCTCCAGTGCCTCGATGCCGTACGCGCACGCCTGTTCGACGGGCAGCGGATCGCGCTTGCCCGCGCCGGTCCGGCGGTCGTTGGCGATGTCCTTGAGGGACTTGCCGCCGACGTACTCCATGACGATGTAGCCGTCCATGGAGCCGGTCCGCTGGTCGAGGTGTTCGACGAAGTTGTAGATGCGCACGATGTTCGCGTGCTCGATCTCGGCGAGGAAGCGGCGTTCGGAGATGGCCGCTTCCATGGCGTCCTGGTCGCCGGTGTCGAGCAGGCCCTTGAGGACCACCCAGCGGTCCGAGACGGCACGGTCGATCGCGAGATAGACCCAGCCCAGGCCGCCGTGCGCGAGGCAGCCGACGACTTCGTACTGCCCGTGCACGATGTCGCCCGCGTGCAGCTTCGGTACGAACGAGTACGGGTGTCCGCACTTGGTGCAGAACCCCTCCGTACGGCCCGCCCGGTCACCGCGGGCGCGGCCCACCGGAGCCCCGCAGTCGGACCGCGAGCAGTACCGCTTGCGCTCCGGCACCTCGGGGCGCGCCATCACCGCGGACCGCGGCTCCGGACGCGGCACATCCGGTACGGAGACCAGACCGGCGCCCAGCCGGTTGCGTCCCGACGCGGCCGTGGCGGAACCGGAACTGCGCACCGACACCAGCCGGGAGGACGGCCGCCCGGACACCGCGCGGGAGAGCCGGCCGGAGACCGAACGGCGCGACGTCGAGGAACGCGACGAGCGCGACGAGCCTGCGGAAGCCCGCGTGGAGTCGCTCCGCCCCGAGCGGCCGCCGGCGCCCCTGCCGCCGCCCGCCACACCGGTGGGCGGCGAGGACAGCACGCCGTTGGGTGCGACATCGGGCGCCAGACCGCAGGTGTCGCAGTACAGCTCACCGCCGCCCATGTCCTCGTAACGTCCCTCGCAGCCGGGGCGCCGGCATGCGTCGTTCCCGCTCATCTGTCCCCCCGTTCGCCTTCTGTTCCTCCGGCCGCGCGCCCCGTGGCCGCGCGTGGTGCTGTCGCTCTCACCCGTCTCCCCGACGGTCGGCGGGGCCCCGTCCGCGCGGGACCAGCACATCCGCCGCGGCCTGCTGATAGCGCAGCACGGCCTGTTCGGCCACGCGCAGATCGCAGGGCGCGCTCCACAGCATCCGGCGGGCCGCGTCGTACCGCTCGACCAGCAGCGGGTCCTCGGCCATGCCGTGCCGGGCGACCTTGGCCTTGTACGCGTCCAGCCGGCCGCGCAGCTCCGCGCGGACCGCCAGCGGCGCCGTGACCGCCGTCAGCGACTCACGGGCCCGCAGCAGTTCGTCCTCGGCGTCCCGCTCCAGCGACTCCAGCAGCGGTGAGAGGCGATTCCACTGGGCATGCCTGCGGTACTCGGCGGCTGTCGACAGCCGCTCCTGGAGCGCGGTCGGCGGGCCGCTGACCGCCGGCACCTCCGACGCGGCGATCTTCGCCAGTACCTCACCGCGCGCCACCCGCGCCTCGGCGAGGGTGCGGTCCGCGCGGGACAGCACATCGCGCAGCCGCATCAGCCGCTCCTCGGAGTCCTGGCGGACGGCGAGGACCGCCTCGATCTCCCGCCGTACGTCCTCCAGGGCCCGCGCCGCCCGGTCGTAGCGCTCGGTGTCGGGACGGCCGCCGCCCGGCGCCGAACTGCCGGGCGCCGGACGCCAGAAGGCCAGCGGGTCGGAGATCACCTGTTCGCGCAGCGTGCTCAGCTCCCGCGTGATCGACTCCAGGTCGTCGCCGGCCGGATGCTCTCCGGGCCGTACGCCGACGGACTGCGCCAGCGACCGGGTGCGCCGCAGCTCGGCGGAGAGCAGATCGATCCTGGCCGGCAGGGCGGACCAGACCGCGTCGGCGGTCACGACCATGTCCAGCGAGGCCGCGTACAGCTCGTTCATCCTGGTCACCAGCTCAGCGAGCGTGAAGTGCTCGGAGAGCCTGGCGGGTCCGGTGAGGGACGGCGCGGGATGCCCCGCGGCGCCCGCGACGGTCACGCAGTGGCCGCGCAGCGTCTCGGTCAGCTCCGCCAGATCGTCGCGGTTCGGCCAGCGGCGCCTGGCACGCGCCTCCCGTGCCCCGGTGAGCGCCGCGGTGTAGCTGTCGAAGTATGTCCACAGCAGGGTGATCGACCGCTCGGCGGCGGCCCAGCGGTCCTTGGTGACCCCGGTCAGCTCGGCTCCTTCGAGAAGTCTGCGGCCGGCGTGGTCCTGAAGGGCGAGCAGCGAGGTCTCGATCGCCTCGTGCTCGGCTTCCAGGCGTGCCAGGGCCCGGTCCACCTCGTCCCGGTCCATGGCCGGTCCCGGTGGCCTCCTCGTCGAGTCGGGGAAGGAGCCCGCGGCGCCCATCGATCACCTCTCCGCTCTTGTCCGTGAGACTGCTGGAAGGACTGGCCGGCCCGGCGGACCGGCGCCCTCCCGGCAAAGGCTGCCCTGTCGCGGCGCCCCGCACGCGCGATCACCGCCCTGGGCAAAAGCCCTGGTGGTCCCGGTGCGAGGTACCCCGGCCGCCTCGCGGCCCGCGGCACCGCGACCCGCTCCCGCACTGAGGCGAACGAAAGACGTCAGCCGTCCTTGTACGTGGGCGCGGGCGGCCCCGTTATCCCGGGCAGCCCCGCCCTCAGCCACTTCCTGTACGCCTCCATCCACGGGCTGTCGGCCCCGCCCGCGCGATATCTCTCCAGCACATGATTCACCCGGCGCACCAGGTCGTCGTTGCCCAGCTTGACGGCGACGCCGTAGTACTCGGTCGTGAACGGCTCGCCCCGCAGCTCGACGGCCGGGTCCTGCGCCGCCTGGCCGGCCGCGAGGGCGTTGTCCGTCACCACCGCGTCGACCTCGCCCAACTGGAGCCTGACCAGGCAGTCGAGCTGGTTGGGCACCGTCAACCGGTCCTCGTCGCCGGGCTGCCTGTCGTGCTCGTCCTCGAACTTCGCGCCGAACGAGTTGACCAGCAGCGCCTCGTACGCCGTGGAACCCTCGGCGGAGCACACTCTCTTCCCGGCGAGCGACGCGTCGTACCCCGTGACCGACGAGCCCCGGGGGGCGAGCACCTGCTGACCCGCCTGGAAGTAGGCGGTGGAGAAGGCGACTTGCTTGATCCGGTCGCAGTTGATCGTCATCGTCCTGACGACGATGTCCACCGTGTCGTTCTCCAGCGCCCCGACCCGCTGGTTGGTGGGGATCGCGCGGAAGCTGATGGCGTTCGGATCGCCGAGTATGTTCGCGGCGACGGCACGGGCGAGATCGATGTCGAAGCCCTCGATGGCGCCGGTGGCCGGATTGCGGTAGCCCCAGCGGTAGCTGTTCTGGTCGACACCGACGATCAGATGGCCGCGGCTCTTGATCTTCTCGATGGTCGGGCCGTCGCCCGCGGAGGGCCGGAGACTGGCTTCCGGGTCCTCGCACTCGTCGGCCTTGGCGGGCAGAGCCGTGGCCGCCCGCTGCGAGTCCCGGCTCCCTCCCGCGTCGACGGCGTGGGACAGCGGGAGCAGGGTGAGCGCCGCCGTCAGCACACAGGCACCGGCCATCGCCGACACCCCGCCCCAGCCACGGAGCCTGCCGGACGGGCGGGGCCCGCGGAACCGGCGGGGCCTGTCCATAAAAGTCATCCCGTCCCCTCTCACCGGTATTCCGAAAGCCTGCGGCCGATGCCGAGGATCGCGCCCACCGCGCCCACCAGCGCCAGCACGCCGGCACCGACCGCCAGTCCGGTCAGCGCGCCGCGGCCGTCCGAAGCCGATCTGGTGAACTCCCGCTGCTCCTGCGCGAGTGCCTGCTGGAGAGCCGAGTCCACCCGGTCGAACGACTGGCCGGTGGAGTTCTCCCCGCCGATGACCTTCTCCAGCGCGCCGTTGTAGTCACCGGCCTTGTCGGTGCTGCTGGCCGACGCGTGCCGCTCCCGCCACTGCGCGACCGAGGCGATGGCGTCGTCGACCGGTTTCCCGCCCGCGCTGTCGTCGGCGAGCCGCTTCGCCTCGCCGAGCGCCGTGCTGAGCCTGTCCATGCCCGTGGTGTAGTCCGTCTCGTACTTGTCGTGCTTGCCGTCCGGTGTGAGGACGGCGCCCCGCGCCACCAGCGTGAGATTCTCGTTGGCGCGGGCCTTCAGCGAGTTGATCCGGGCGTCGTTGAGGACCTTGAGGGACTTCTGCCCGTGTACCTGCGCGCCATTCAGCTCCGCCCGCGCGACTGTCTGTCCGACGGCCAGCCAGAGCAGCAGGGCCGTGGACGCGGTGGTCGCGGCCAGCAGACCGTGGTTGAGCACCCGGTTCGTCCGGAGGTAGGTGCGCCGCTGGGCCCAGAACAGGCCGCCGAAGGCCAGCACGCCCATCGCCAGCGAGGCGAACGGCCACAGCCGCGCGTCGTCGTTGTCCCGGGCGAGCCGCGCCGTCTCCGCCTGGTACAGCTTCTCGGCCGCCGGCAGCAGTTCGGTGGACATCTGCTGGTTCGCGTAGCGCAGATAGGCGCCGCCCAGCGGCAGCCCCTGCCGGTTGTTGGCACGGGCACGCTCGATCAGACCGGTGTAGCGCGGGAGCTGCTCATTGAGCGTGGCGATCTGCCTGCCGGAATCGCTGGAACTGTCCGTGTGGGTGGCCGCCTTGATCAGCAGCCTGGACGCCGTGGCGATGTCCTTCTGATACCGGTCCTGCACCTCCCGGGGCTCCTGCGCGCCCGCCAGGAAGCCGCTCGCCGCCGCCGTGTCCGCGTCGGCCAGCGAACGGTAGATGTTCGCGGCGTCCGCGCTCAGCGGCTGACTGCGGCTCACCACACCGTCCGCGGCGGAGAACCGGTCGGCGGCCTGCCACGCCGTCACCGCCCCGAACGCCACGACCAGCAGCGCCAGGGCCGCGCCGATGATTCTCAGCCGGCCCGGCTCCGTCGTCGCCGCCTCGCGAAGCCGCTCCCTGGTCTCCGTCCACGCGCCGTCCGGCGCGGGCGGCGGAACCGGCGGCGGCACGGCTGGCCGCGCCGGAGCGTGTGCCGGAGCCGGTGGTGGCGTGGCCCGCGTACTCGGCGGATATGTCACGTGACCTCCCCCTGGGTCATCTGACGGCGGCGGCCCGCCCCCGGCGGGCCGGTGGACGACTCCCGGGCCAGCAGTATGGCCGCGGGGCCCGGCAACCGCACCATGCCTGAACTACACCATGCCTGGCCGCTCCCGCACCGGCGCGCCTCGGCGCCGTCCGGACTCCCCCTCATGAATACGCCGGGAAGCGGTGATCGGTTCCCCTTCACGGGTGTTCGTACACCTTCGTATGAGTCATCCGGCGGCGGGAGACAGCGCCGGCTGCGCCATCAGCCGGGGCCGGCTGCCGTGATGCGGCTGCGCCGCGTGCACCAGGAAGGGATGGCAGAGATAGACGTCCCCCGGGCTCCCGGTGGCGTACACCACAGGACGGTGCGCCGACGCCGCGTCGATCGCCGGACCGATCCTCATGATCGAGGCGCCCTTCTCCCCGTAGGGCCGGAGCAGGGCCGGCATGTCGTGGTGCGAGCCCACCCGGATCCGGGTCGGCGCGTCCTTTTCGCTCACCTCGCTGAAGAGGAAGAGCATCAGCAGCGCGCGGTCCCGGGAGCGGTGGTTGGCGTGGTAGGTGCGCGCGCCCTCGGGCAGATAGCTGCCCTCGATGTGCCAGCCCGCGTCGTCCGGCTCCTCCTCGTGCGGGAAGCGCAGCGGGAACGAACCGAGCGAGTGCCGGGGCGTCCAGCGTCCCGGCCCGAGCAGCCGGTCGAACGCGTCATGCAAAACCGGTGTGTTGACGGCCCGGTCGAACGGCTCCTGCGCCATGTTCCAGACCCAGCGCACCGGCCGCGTCCAGGTGCCGGGATCCGCCGGGTCGCAGCCGGTCTCGGTCCACAGCAGCCGGGCGCACTCCCGTGCGACCTCCGGCGGCACGGCGCCTTCGAGCTTGACGAACCCGTCCGTCCCGAAGCGTTCGGCCAGCGGATCGGGCGCGCTCCGCGGGCCCGGGAGCCCCGGTGCCTCCCCCGGGTCCTGCGGATCCGGTGTCGGCGCGTCCCGTGGGTCCGGTACAACCGGTGCGTCAGCCATGGACCGATCGTGCCGCCGCCGGCCCCCTTCCGCATCCGCTTTTCGGGGGAGCCGGCGGCGGCGGCGCGTCAGGCGTAGTACGCGCCCAGCCGGAGGTGGGCCGCCGTGTCCGCGCCCACCCGGTCGAGGCCCAGCAGAGCCGCGCCCAGCACCGGCGGGGCCGTCACCACCGCGATGACGGCCTTGGGCGCCCTGGCCGCCAGCAGTTCGGCGATCCGGTCGTCGAGCTGCGGATGACGGGCCGCCAGCACGCTGCCGCCCAGCAGCACCGGCGCCTCCTCGTCGAGCAGCCCGAGCTTGCCGAGCGCGACCGTCGCCAGCGCGACGACCTCCTCGGCCAGCCGGTCCACCACCGAGCGGGCCACCGCGTCGCCGGCCGCGCTCGTCGCGAACAGCACCGGCGTCAGCTCATGCCTGCGGGCATACGGGAGATGCCCGAGATGCAGCGCCTCGATCAGCTCGTACATCGAGCCCAGACCGAAGTGGCCCGGCAGCGTACGCACCAGCTCCGTCGGCTCACCGCGGCCGTCCTCGGCCCGCGCCGCGAACCACAGCGCCTCCTCCGCCAGGCCGGAACCGCCGCCCCAGTCACCGGAGATCCGGCCGATCGCCGGGAAGCGGGCGGTACGGCCGTCCGGCAGCAAACCCACGCAGTTGATGCCCGCGCCGCAGACGACGGCCACCCCCCGGGGCTCCGCGCCGCTCGGCAGCCCGGCCCGCAGTATCGCGAAGGTGTCGTTGCGCACGTCGGTGGTACGGCCCCAGCCCCGCGCCTGGACGGCCGCCGCCAGCTCCCTCTCCTCGACGGGGAGATCGGCGTTGGCGAGACAGGCCGACACATGGCCGACGAGGTCCCGCGCCGGCAGCCCCGCCGCCCGGGCGGCCTCGGCGACCGCCACCGCCAGGGCGTCGACGGCCGCCTCGATCCCGACGACCGGCGGCTGGAAGCCGCCGCCGCGGGCCGTGCCCAGCACCGAACCGTCGGCGCCGATCACGGCCACATCGGTCTTGCTGTTCCCGGCGTCGACGGCGAGGACGCTCGCGCGCCCCGCCGCCGGACCGGCCGTGCCCGTATCCACGCTCACGCCCACGCGAGATGCTCCCGGTTGTGCGCGATCAGCCGGTCGGTGAGCGCCTCGGCGTACTCGTACTGGCCGATCAGCGGGTGCGACAGCAGCGCCTTGTAGACCCGGTCGCGACTGCCGTGCAGCGCGGCCTCCAGCGCCAGGTCCTCGTACGCCGTGACATGCGCGATCAGACCGGCGAACTGCGGCTCGACCGCGGGCACCGCCAGCGGCACCGCGCCGGACCTGTCCACCCGCGCCTGCACCTCGATCACGGCGTGGTCCGGCAGGAACGGCAGCGTGCCGTTGTTGTACGTGTTGACCACCTGGATCTCACTGCCGCCGCCGCGCAGCAGCGACGCCGCCAGATCCACCGCCGCCTCCGAGTAGAAGGCGCCGCCGCGCTTGGACAGCAGCTCCGGCTTCTCGTCCAGCGCCGGGTCGCCGTACATCGTCAGGAGCTGCTTCTCCATCGCGGCCACCTCGGCGGCCCTGGACGGCTTGGTCCTCAGCTCCCGCACGACCTCGTCGTGCGCGTAGAAGTAGCGCAGATAGTACGAGGGCACGACGCCGAGAAGGTCCAGCACGGGACGCGGCAGGTGCAGATCGTCCGCGAGGGCGTCGCCGTGCTCGGCCAGCAGCTTGGGCAGCATGTCGGCGCCGTCCGGGCCGCCGAGGCGTACCCCGCGCTCCCAGGTGAGGTGGTTCAGCCCCACATGCTCCAGGTACACCTCGGAGGGAGCGACCTCCAGCAGCTTCGCGAATCTGCGCTGGAAGCCGATGGCCACATTGCACAGACCGACGGCCCGGTGGCCGGCCTGGAGCAGCGCCCGGGTCACGATCCCCACCGGATTGGTGAAGTCGATGATCCACGCGTCGGGGTTGGCGCGGCGCACCCGCTCGGCGATGTCGAGGACGACCGGTACGGTGCGCAGCGCCTTGGCGAGGCCGCCGGCGCCCGTTGTCTCCTGGCCGACGCAGCCGCATTCCAGCGGCCAGGTCTCGTCCTGTTCGCGGGCTGCCTGGCCGCCGACGCGGAGCTGGAGCAGCACCGCGTCGGCACCGGCGACACCGGCGTCCACGTCCGAGGTGGTGGTGATACGGCCCGGGTGGCCCTGTTTGGCGAAGATCCGCCGGGCCAGCCCGCCGACCAGGTCCAGGCGGTCGGCGGCAGGGTCGACCAGAACGAGTTCCTCGATCGGCAGGGTGTCCCGCAACCGGGCGAACCCGTCGATGAGTTCGGGGGTGTAGGTGGATCCACCGCCCACTACGGCGAGCTTCATTCTTCTCAGCCCTTCACTCCGGTCAGGGTGACTCCCTCGACGAACGCCTTCTGGGCGAAGAAGAACACGAGGATCACGGGGGCCATGACCAGTACGGTCGCGGCCATGGTCAGATTCCAGTCGGTGTGGTGCGCGCCCTTGAAGGACTCCAGGCCGTAACTGAGCGTCCAGGCGGCCGGGTTCTCCGAGGCGTAGATCTGCGGTCCGAAGTAGTCGTTCCAGGCGTAGAAGAACTGGAACAGCGCCACCGCCGCGATCCCCGGCTTCGCCATGGGCAGGACGACCCGGATCAGCGTACGGAACTCGCCGCAGCCGTCCACCTTCGCGGCGTCCAGGTATTCGTCCGGGATGGTCAGCAGGAACTGCCGCAGCAGGAAGATGGAGAACGCGTCGCCGAACGCCATCGGGATGATCAGCGGCCAGAGCGTGCCGGACAGATCGAGCTGCTTCGCCCAGAACAGATACATCGGGATGATGATCACCTGGGGCGGCAGCATCATCATCGAGATGACGAGCATCAGCGACAGCCGCCGGCCCCGGAAGCGGAACTTGGCGAGGGCGTACGCCACCGGGATGGAGGACACCACCGACAGGACGGTCCCGAGGCCCGCGTACAGCAGGGTGTTCTTCCACCACGTCAGGAAGCCCGGCGTGTCGAAGACCTTGGCGTAGTTGCCCCACTCCCAGCTGTCGGGGGTCAGATCGCGGGTGAGCGCCTGCTGGTCGCTCATCACGGAGGTCAGGAAGAGGAAGACGAAGGGCAGGACGAAGAAGAGCGCCGCCGCCACCCCCAGGGCGTGCACGCCGATCCAGTGCAACCCCGCCCTGCGGCGCGCCGCGCGGGCGGCGGGCGTACGGCCGGACGGCTGGGCCGGCGCGGCCGTCCCGGCCCGGTCGAGAAGCTGCGTCATATCAGTCACCCGCTCCGATCAGGCCGCCGCGCCGCCGCATCAGCAGGGCGGTGAAGGCCATGGCCAGCACGAACAGCACCAGGGCGACAACACAGGCGGAGCCGTAGTCGAAGCGCTGGAAGCCGAGGTTGTAGACGAGCTGCGGCAGGGTGAGCGTGGACTTGTCCGGATAGCCGGGCTCGAACTGCTGGCCGGAGCCGCCGATGATGCCGGAGGCGACCTTCCCGGCGACCAGCGGCTGCGCGTAGTACTGCATCGCCGAGATGACGCCGGTGACGACCGCGAACATCACGATGGGCGAGATGTTCGGCAGCGTCACAAAACGGAAGCGCTGCCAGGCGGAGGCGCCGTCCAGCTCCGCCGCCTCGTACTGCTCCTTCGGCACGTCGAGCAGCGCGGCCATGAAGATCACCATCAGGTCGCCGATGCCCCAGACGGCCAGCACGGTGAGGGCCGGCTTGGACCAGGACGGGTCGTTGAACCAGCCGGGTGCCGGCAGTCCCAGCTCCCCGAGGATGGTGTTGACCGGCCCCGTACCGGGATTGAGCAGGAAGACGAAGGCGAGCGTCGCGGCGACCGGCGGCGCCAGATAGGGCAGGTAGAAGAGGGTGCGGAAGATCCCGGTACCGGTCTTGATCTTGGTGATCAGCAGGCCGATGCCCAGGCCGAACAGCACCCGGCAGGCCACCATGATGACGACGAGCCAGAGGGTGTTGCGCAGCGAGGGCCAGAACATCGGATAGTCGCTGAAGACGTACGACCAGTTCCCGAGGCCGTTCCAGACCGGGGTGTTGAAGCCGTCGTACTTCATGAAGGAGAAGTAGACGGTCGAGATCAGCGGATACGCGAAGAAGACGCTGAAGCCGATCAACCAGGGCGACATGAACGCCGCCGTGCGCAGCGCCGACCTGCGGCGCTTCGCGCGGAGCGCGTTTCCTTCCGGATACGTGGACATCGGGTGGTGCCCGGCCCGCTACTTGGCCTGCTCGATGTCACGGTCGATCTGCCGGGCGGTCTTCTCCAGACCGGCCTGGAGATCCTTCACGGCGCCCTTCTCGTACTGATAGCCGAAGTCCTGGAGCGTGAGCTGGTACGCCGAGCCGTTGACGGCCGCGGGCGGGGTGTTCGACTTCGGGTTCTGCGCGATCTCCAGGAACGTCTTGAAGCGCGGGTCGAACTTCAGGTCCGGCGACTTCAGCGCGTCGAAGGTGGACGGCACATTGCGGATGCCGTTGGCGAACTGGACGACCGCCTCGGTGTCGGTGGTCATGTACTTCACCAGCTCCCACGCCGCGTTCTGCTTGGTGCTCTGCGGTGCGATCCCCATGATCGTGCCGGACAGGAAGCCCTTGCCGTAGCTGTCGGCCTCGTCGTCGGCGACGGGCATCGGCGCCACGCCGATCTCGAACGGCACCTTGGCGTCCTCGGCCATCCCGAGCCGCCACTCACCGTCGAGCTGCATCGCGACCTGACCGGTCTGGAACGGGTGCTTGGCACCCCACTCGTCACCGAAGGTGGACCGGAACCGCTCCAGCTTCTCGTATCCGCCGAGGTCGTCGACCAGCTTCTTCTGGAAGGTGAACATCTTGGCGAAGGCGGGGTCCTTGGCGACGTTGGACTTGCCGTCCTTGTCGAAGTACGCGTGGTCCCAGCTCGACATGTAGTGGTCGACGACCGTCTCGTAACCGTGGTAGGTCGGCATGAAGCCGACCTGCTCGTAGCTGTCGCCCTTGGTCTTCGTCAGCTTCTTGGCGTCCTCGGCCAGCTCCGACATGGTCTTCGGCGGCGCCGTGATGCCGGCCTTCTTGAAGGCGTCCTTGTTGTAGTACAGCCCGTACGCGTCGCTCAGCAGCGGCAGCGCGCAGCGCTTGCCCTCGAACTGCGTGTACTCCAGCAGCACCTTCGGGAAGGTCTTCTCCAGGTCCAGCTTCGACTTCTCGATGAACGGCTTCAGATCGGCGAAGGCGCCGGACGAGCAGAACTTGCCCACGCTGGACGTGGTGAAGGAGGAGACGACGTCCGGGCCCTTGGAACCGCCCGCGCGCAGCGCCTGGTTGAGCTTGTCGTCGTTGATGTTGGCGACGACGTTCACCGTGATGTTCGGGTGGCTCTTCTCGAACCGGTCGATGTTGTCCTGGATCGCCTTCACCTCGGCCGGGGCACTCCAGCCGTGCCAGAAGGTGATCGTGGTCTTCGCGTTCGGGTCGTCGGACGCGGCGTTGCCGGACTGGCCGGTACACGAGGTGGCGAGGACGGATATCGCGGCGACCGCCACGGCGGAGGCGGTCAGACGGCGGTTTCCGAGCATGTGATTCTCCCGGGGGCTTGGGGGTCGGTGGGGCTGTTGTGCGGGTACGGCGGTGCTGCGGCTACGGCGGTACGAGGCGGGGCGGGCGGTCCGGTGACGGGGGCGGGCTAGCGGGAGGTGTCGAAGACCTCGTCGCGGGTGGTGGCGAGGGCGCTTTCGAGGGCGCCTCGCAGGACGGCGTGGTGTCGCACCTCGCCGATGAGGAGTCTCGGACTGGCCGCGGCGAGCTCGGCGAGTTCCGCCTGGACGAGTGCGCGGAGCGGTTCGCCGCCGGCGGCGGTCACCCCGCCCGCGAGGACGATCAGCTCCGGGTCGAGTACGGCGGTCACCGAGGCGAGACCGGTGGCGACGCGCTGGGCGAACAGCCGCAGCAGCTCGGCCAGCCGGTCGTCCTCCTGGTGCCCGGCGGCGGCCCGGGCCAGCAGCCCGGCCGCCACCTCGGCGTACGGCTGCTCCGCGGTCTCGATGCCCAGCGATCTGGCGAGCCGGGGCACGGACTGAGCGCCCGCCAGCTCCTGGAAGCCGCCGCTGTTGGCCTTCACCACCTGGCGTACCAGCGGGGTCCCGGGGACCGGCAGAAAGCCGACCTCACCGGCGCCGCCGGTGAACCCCCGGTGCAGCCGGCCGCCGATGAACAGGGCGGCGCCCAGGCCCTCCTGGTTCCACAGCAGCACGAAGTCGTCGTGCCCCCGGGCCGCTCCGAGCCGCTGTTCGGCGACCGCCGCCAGATTCACGTCGTTCTCGTACTCGACGGGCATCGGCAGGGCGGCGGCCAGTTCGTCGAGCAGGCTGGGGGAGTGCCAGCCGGGGAGGTGCGAGGCGTACCGCAGGCGTCCGGTGGACGGGGCGAACGCGCCGGGCGTACCGATCACCAGCCGGCGTACCTCGGGGCGTGTCAGCCCGGCGGCCTTCACTGCCCCGTCCAGGGCGTCCGAAACCTGTTGGACGACACTTCCGGCGCGCCGGCCCGGCGTACGCAGCTCGAACTCTCCGACCGTGGCCCCGGTGACATCGGCCACGGCGGCGAGAATCCGCTGCGGGTTCACATCGAGCCCGGCGGCGTACGCGGCATGCGGGTTGACCGCGTAGAGCTGCGCGTTGGGGCCCGGCCGGCCCGTGGTGGTGCCGGTGGCGACGACCAGTCCGGCCGCCTCCAGCCGGGCCAGCAGTTGCGAGGCGGTCGGCTTCGAGAGGCCGGTCAGCTTCCCTATGCGGGTGCGGGACAGCGGTCCGTGGGCCAGCAGCAGATCGAGCGCCGCCCGGTCGTTCATGGCGCGCAGCACGCGCGGCGTCCCCGGCGACGGAGTGCTGGAACCGCCCGCTCCGGTCATGACGTGGCCACCTGCCTCTCGGCTGCTCGCTCCCCCCGACACACTGTTAGGAAAGTTTCCTATTCGGGTGCGAGGAAAGTAGGCCGGGCGTCAGGAGGCCGTCAATACCTCCCGGGGCACCACACCCCCGCGGCAACCAAAGCGTTACCTGTGGGGGTGCGGTGGGTGTATTCCGGAAACCGGGACGTCACGCGCGGCGGGACGGCGGAAGCGGCGGCGGGGGAGTGCCGAGGGCGAGACGTGCGACAGCTTCGTGCCCGGCGCGCGGGTTCTGATGGCGGCGGAGACCGGCAAGCCGGGCCCCGCGGGAGGCGGACGCCATGGGGGTTGCGGAGTCGGAGAACGCGTCCGGTCCTCCGGCACCCGGCACCCGGCGTCAAGGCATTTGCTTGCTTCGGCAATAAGATGCACACTGCTGTTGTTTCTTGCCTAAGCAATCAATTCTTGGCGTGCGAATTTTTGTGACGGTGCGCCCCGCCTTGTGAGGGATCCGTATGACCAGTGAGCCGATCTCGCCCGTCCCGCCCGCCGACGGCCGGGAAGCCGACGGCCTCGTGGGCTTCAACCACCGTTACGCCGAGGTGAACGGGGTCCGCCTGCACTATGTGGACGGCGGCAGCGGGGCACCCGTCGTGCTGCTGCACGGCTGGCCGTTCACCTGGCGGGAGTTCCGCAGCACCATGCCTCTGCTGGCGGCGGCCGGCTACCGGGTCATCGCTCCGGACCTGCGGGGTTTCGGCTTCTCCGGCAAGCCGGAGAGCGGGTACCGCAAGACCAACGTCGCCCGGGACATCGCCGAGCTGATTGAGCGGCTCGGTCTCGGGCCGGTCAACCTGGTGGGGCAGGACATCGGAATGATGGTCGCCTTCGCCCTGGCTGCCTCCCGCCCCGATCTGGTGAAGAAGGCCGTCCTGGGGGAGGCGCTGATCCCCGGCTACGGCCTGGAGGACTACCTGGACCCCGCCACCGGTGGCTACGGCCACTTCGCCCACCACATGCGGGTGGACCTGGCCACCCGGGAGACCGAGGGCCGGGAAGAGGCGTTCCTCACCCCTGTGTGGGACATGATGTCGGTGAGCGAGGACAGGTCCTGGACGCGGGAACTGCTGGCCGCGTTCCAGGCCCCGGGCGGTATGCGCGGCGGCTTCCAGCACTACGGCACGCTCCTGGAAGACATTGAGGAGTCCCGCGCTCTCCTGGGCGAGAGCAAACTGGCCATGCCGGTGCTGACCGTCAACGGCGAGCACGGCATCCCCGCCGCCCAGACCGCCGGCAGCGTGGCACGGGTGGCCGATCCCTCCCGCTTCGAGCAGGACATCGCTCCCGGCAGCGGCCACACCCTGGGCGAGGACAACCCCACCTGGTACGCGTCCCGCCTGGACCGCTTCTTCCGCGGCTGACCTTCACCGCGCACGGGCCGGCGGAGACGCGTGACGCGCCCACCCACCGCCCCCCGTATGCCCGGAGACCTGCATGACCGCCCCCGTACTCGTCGCGCCGACGACGCGCGGCACGCCTCGCGCGGGCCGTGCCGCGCCGCGGGCGGTCAGTCACGCCCCTGGTCGGCCGTGCACGAGCGGTCGGGGATGAGCGAGGCGGTCACGGCACGCAGAGCGTCGGCGAGAGCCGGTGCCGAGCCCTCGGGCAGGTGGTCGAGAAAGCGCCGGCGCGCACTGGCCTGGTGCGCGGAGCGGGCACTCTCCCAACACGCCAGACCCTCCTCCGTGAGGACGGTGACGTTGCCGCGCCCGTCGGAGCCGTCCCGCTCCTTGGCCACCAGCGACTTGGCCGCCAGCGCGGTGACGAGCCGGGTGATCCGGCTGGGAGTCAGCCCCGTCCGCACCGCGATCTCCGACATGCGCAGCCGACGCCCTGGCGCCTCGTTCAGCACGCTGAGGACGGAAAACTCCGTCAGCGGCAGGCGCGTCGCCTGCAACATGTCCTCCTCCAGCAAGCGAGGCAGCGCATGGACCAGACGCCCCAGCTCACGCCAGACCTCCGCCTCCCGCGCCGACAGCACCGAATCCTTCGCCTCTGCGGACTTCGTCATACTCCCAGTGTGTCATGTCCTTGCCTGAGCAAGTTAAGCTGTTGCTTGCCTGAACAAGCACCTCGTCCGTCAGAAACGGAATCCCCGTGAAGATCCTCGTCCTCGGCGCCACCGGCTACGCCGGCTTCCACATCTCCCGCGCCCTGCGCCAGGAGGGCCACACCGTCCTCGGCCTCACCCGCGACGCCACCGGCGACCGGGCCAGGGAACTCCTCGTGGAGGAGGTCCGCCCCGTCGAGGGCCTGATGTCCGACCCCGAGACCTACCGGGCGGCCCTGGAGGGGGCGGATGCCGTCGTGTGCGCCGCCCTCGACATGAACGACCCGCTCGGCAGCGACCGGCTCCTCTTCCGCACGCTCCGCGAAGCGCGGGAGCGCACCGGGCGCAGCCGCCACCTGGTCTTCACCACCGGCATCACCTTCCTCACCACCACCGGCGAGGTCTGGGACGAGCAGACCCCGGCCGACCCCGGCAACCCGCTTTACCTGCGCGCCCAGGCCGAACAGGACCTGAAGGACAGCGGCCTGCCCCACACCGTGGTGCGCCCGTCCTTCATCTACGGCGGCAGTGGCCGCAGCTCCAAGTCCGCTCAGTGGTTCATCGCCGCCCGCACGGGCGAGCCGGTCTTCTACGGCGACACCACCAAGCGCTACACCTGGGTCCACGTCGACGACCTCGCCACCGCCTATGTCGCAGTCCTCCGGCAGCCCGGCGCGTTCGACGGCCAGACCTTCATGCTCGGCGACGAGCACCGGCCCACCCTCCTCTCCGTCCAGCAGGCATGCCTGGACGCCGCCGGCTGCACCGCCGGCATCACCTTCCAGAGCGCGGACGCCGGAGGCATGCTGGAAAGCTGCGCCGACCGCGACGAACTCGTCGACAGCGCGAAAGCCCGCACCCTGCTCGGCTGGAAGCCGCGCCATCCCGGAATCCTGGAGGACACCCTCACCTACTACGCGGCATGGGACCGGGCGCGGCCGCAGAGCTGAACCACACGCTCGTCGTGCACGCCGCCGCAGCCGGCCGGTCCCCGGGCGCAACCTGTGCCCGATCGGGCTGATCAGAGCGCGCGGCCGTCCTTGAGTCGTCCGAGGCGGAGGCGGTCCCGGAGGGGCTGCTCGCGCTGATCGGCAGCATCAGCGTCGTCAAGCCCGCCCATGCCCCCGCGTACACGCTGCCGCCCCAGGTGTTCTGTCCGCGGAGGCCGGCGACGGATCACATCACCGCGCCACGCCGAGGCGTCACTTCGAGGTGTTCTGCGGGCCCAGCGGCAACGCCGTCTGGGACTGCGGGGACGCCGGGTTCGCCAGCGCCGACGGGGCCGACACCCCGGCCGTCGGATCGGCGGCGGCCTGTTCGTCCGGCACCGGCGGGAGGCCGCCGACGATCTGGATGCCGGCCTCGTCGAAGGCGCGCTTGATCCGCCAGCGCAGCTCGCGTTCCACGCCCAGTGCCTGGCCCGGCATCGTCTTCGCCGAGACCCGTACGGTCATCGAGTCCAGCAGCACGGCGTCCAGGCCGAGCACCTCGACCGGGCCCCACAGGCGCTCGTTCCAGGGGTCGTCCTTGGCCAGTTTCTCGGCGACCTGTGTGATCACCGCACGGATCCTCTCCAGGTCCTCCGTCGGCCGCACCATCACATCGACGCCCGCCGTGGCCCAGCCCTGGCTGAGGTTGCCGATCCGCTTCACCTCGCCATTGCGTACGTACCAGATCTCGCCGTTGTCGCCGCGCAGCTTCGTCACGCGCAGGCCGACCTCTATCACCTCGCCGGAGGCCACGCCCGCGTCGATGCTGTCCCCGACGCCGTACTGGTCCTCCAGGATCATGAAGACGCCGGACAGGAAGTCGGTGACGAGATTGCGGGCGCCGAAGCCCAGTGCCACACCGGCGACGCCCGCCGAGGCCAGCAGTGGCGCCAGATTGATGTTCAGCGCTCCCAGGATCATCAGCGCCGCGGTGCCCAGGATCAGGAAAGAAGTAACCGAACGGAGTACGGAGCCGATGGCCTCCGACCGCTGCCGGCGCCGCTCGGCGTTGACCAGCAGACCGCCGAGCGCGGTGCCCTCCACCGCCTGGACACTGCGGTTCATCCGCTCTATGAGCTTGGTCAGGGCGCGGCGGAGCACATGGCGCAGGACGAGCGCGATCACCAGGATCAGCACCATGCGGAGGCCCGTGCCGAGCCAGGCGGACCAGTTCTCCTCCACCCAGCTCGCGGCGTCGTTCGCCCGGCTCGCCGCTTCGTCGAGCGTGGCGGGGTCGGACGGCGGGGCTGCGGCCGGCGGGGCGGACCAGGACACGGCGGAGACCTCCAGGCATCGGGGCGGACCAACCACACTAACGGGGCAGTGCGCGCGTTCCGGCGCTCCGTTCCGGCGAGAGACCCTCCTCACGTCTTCCCAGGGCAGCCGTACGGGCCCCTGAAACCGGGCTCAATCCTCCCGTCAGCCGCTCTCAACCCCTTTCAAACCTTGGAAGCGCCCCTGTGTGGTCGAAAACACTCCGAGCCCGTTACCCGGACGTGGTGGCGTTTCGACCAGGCATGAGGAGAGACTGGAGCAGATCGTCCCGGCGCGAGCCACGCGCCGCCGGCGTTATAGGAGGCATCCGTGCCGCATGTCCTGGTCCTCAACGCGTCGTACGAGCCGCTCGGCGTCGTACCGCTCCGCCGCGCGCTCGTCCTCGTCCTGGAGAACAAGGCCACCAGCCTCGAGGAATCCGGCGCCTTCATGCACAGCGCCACCCGTGTCATTCCAGCACCCAGCGTCGTACGGCTGAAGCGCTTCGTGCGGGTCCCCTACCGGGGGCCCGTTCCGCTGACCCGACGCGCGCTCTTCGCCCGCGACGGTGGTCGCTGTATGTACTGCGGTGGCGTCGCAACCAGCGTCGACCACGTCATTCCGCGCAGCCGTGGCGGGCAGCACGCGTGGGAGAACGTGGTGGCGGCCTGTCGCCGCTGCAACCACGTCAAGGCCGACCGGCATCTCCGGGAGCTGGGCTGGCGGCTGAACCAGCAGCCGGCCCCGCCCTCCGGGCTGGCCTGGCGGATCATCGGGACCGGACACCGGGACCCGCGCTGGCTGCCGTATCTCCAACCGTACGGCGCGGAGGACGCGATGGCTCGGATCGACGGCATTTCCGCCTGAGGATCCGGGCCTTTGTCGTCCTCCGGGGTCCCGGCCGGGCCGGGACCGGGGGGTGCGTCGGCGTGCCCGCACCGCACCCCCGCCCGCGGCTCACTCCGCGACGGCGTAGACCTCCACCGAGAACAGCGAATAGCCGTACTGGGTGGCGCGCGCGTCGCCCTGGACCCGGATGAAACGGGCGTCCTTCGCGTCCATCCCGATCTCCTCGCGCCCGCCCCTGCCCTCGTCGACCGTCGCGGCGGTCCGCCAGGTGCGCCCGTCGGCCGAGACCTGGACGCGGTAGCGGCTCGCGTACGCCTCCTGCCAGTGCAGCACCACCTGGCCGATCCTCGCGGGCCGCGCCAGTTCGAGCTGCCACCAGGCGCCGTCCTCGACGGGCGAGGACCAGCGGCTGGCCGGATCGCCGTCGGCCGCGGCGGACGCGGGGAAGTCCGGGGTCTCGTCGCCGGAGGACGCGGCGATCCCCGTACGGGCCAGGTCGGGACCGCCGGTGCGGGGCGACGCCCGTACGGTCAGGGTGCGTTCCTCGCCGCCGAAGGTGAGCGGCACCTCGTACGTTCCGGCCGGTGTGCCCGCGGGGACACTGACCTCGACGGGAACATCTGTGCGAGCGCCGCGCGGCAGTGTGGTCTGCTTGGGCACCCTCACCCGGATCCCGGACGGCGCCTTCGCGGTGAGCGCGCCGCGCACCTCGCCCGGGCGCTGCGCGGCCAGCCGTGCCTGGACCCGCTGCGGCTCGCCGCCGATCTGGGCGTTCGCCTCGTCGCGCACCAGATCGAGGCGGGCCTGCGGTTCGTCGGCGAACCACGGCACGACATGGCGCACGGCCGGCGCGGAGCCGCCCGGTCCCACCACACCGGCCCCGTGTCCCGCCCCCGGCCAGACGACCCGTACCGCGTCGAGGAGCAGCCCCTTCGCGTCCGACTCGGTCCAGCCGCTCATCGAGAGCGGGCCCAGCGTGCGCCAGCCCTCGCCGGGGACATGCGCCTCGACGACCGAGCCGGCGCCGGTGCCGGGCTCGGTCATCGTGTTCACGGCCTCGACGGGACGGGCCCTGGCCAGATTCATGGTGTACGTCCGCGCGTCCTCGGTGACGGCCTCGCCCCGGACGCGGTCCGCGCCCGTCCAGGCCGAGGACTCCCTGACGGCCCGGTCGAGGAAGGGGGCCAGCGTCCCCTTGCCGACCGTGACCCGGCTCGCCGCGGCGGCCTTGCGCAGCGGCTCCAGATCCAGCGAGGCCCGCCAGGCCGTCGCCCCGTCGCCACGCTCCTGGGCCCGCAGCATGTCGACCGCCAGCTCGCCCGCCTCGCCGTAGCGCGCGAGCTGGTCGAGCCACGGCCGCACCTCGTCGTCGAGCCGGCCCCCGGCGGTGCCCGCGAGCCGCCCCGGCGCCTCCCGCATCACCGTGAAGGCGGCCCTGAGCCTGCTCGCCGCCGCGCTCCTGGCCCGCGCGTCCGTGGTCGAACGGGACTCCCAGAAGTCCTTCAACAGCGGTTTCAGATACGCGGACTCCGAGGCGTCGAGGAGGGACGACGCGTCATTGCCGGCGAGCGCGCGCAGCGCCTCCCGGGCCCCGGCGTCCTCGCCCGCCAGATCGTCGATCGCCGCCCGCCAGGACTCCTGCGGCCGGTAGCCACGCGGATTCCAGGCGTAGTCCGCCGCCGTGAACAGCGGGATGCGGGACGCGGACGGCTGCTCCATCGCGTTGGCGAGCAGCGCGACGGACCCGCCGGCGACCGCCGGTTCCCGGCCGGTGTACGGGCCGAGGAAGATCCGGCCCTGCTCGTAGTCGTTGACCGGATAGTTGTCCATGGTGACCAGCGGGTGGCCGAAGGCGGCGCGCGCGCCGGCCAGTTCCCGGCCCGTGATGGTGCGCGGTACGACCCCGACACCCGTCCACGCCACCTGGACGCGCTGGTCGAGCGCGCCGGCGAGGGCCTCGCGGTAGTCCGTCACGCCGTCCTGGTAGTACTCGGTGGGCATCACCGTCAGCGGTTCGGCCCCGGCGTGCCGGTCCGCGAGATGGGCCGCCACCGCGTTGGCCACCCGGGCCTGCGCCTTCGCGGCCGCCTCCGGCCCGGAACCGAAGGTCTCCTCGTCCTGCCGGCAGTGCCATTCGCTGTAGCTGACGTCCTGGAACTGGAGCTGCACGGCGCGCACCCCCAGCGCCCACATCGCGTCGATCTTGCGGGTGAGGTCCCTGAGGTCCTTGTCCGAGGCCATGCACATGGCCTGCGCGGGGGCCACGGCCCAGGCGAGCGTCACATGATTGCGGCGCGCGCGCTCGGCCAGCTCACGGAAGCCGGCCCGCTGCGCGGCGGGATAGGGGTCGCGCCAGCGCGCCTGCCGGAACGGGTCGTCGCCGGGCGCGTACAGATAGCGGTTCTGCTTGGTGCGCCCCATGAAGTCGAGCTGCGAGAGCCGGTCACGCTGGTCCCAGGGCCGGCCGTAGAAGCCCTCCGCCGTACCGCGCACGGCCGTGCCCGGCCAGTCGCGCACGAGCACTCCGGGGACGGTGGGGCGGTCCGCCCGCCCTCCCCGCGGTACGACGAGCTGGCGCAGGGTCTGCGCGGCGTGGAAGAGGCCGTCGTCGCCGACGCCGTCCAGCGCCACGGTGTCCCGGCCGCCCACGGCGCCCACCGCGATCCGGTAGCCGCCGGAGGGAAGGTCGGCGCGTTGGGGTGCGCCGAGGGCGCGCAGCGCGTCCTGCGCGCGGGTGCCACCGGCCAGCACCACCGGTCCGGTACCGGCGGGCGCGCCCCCGGCGAGGGCGGCGGACGACACTTCGCGCACCGTCCGGACACCGGCCCCGCGCAGCAGCTCGGTCAGCTCCCGCACCGCGTACGCGTCGGCGCCCGCGTCCGTGACGACGGTCACCTCGTCGCCGAGCGGCACCGCGCTGCCGGCCGCGCGGATCGTCTGCGGCCTCGGCCAGACCGCGGGCACCGCCGGCCGGCCCTCCCGGTCGGGCGTGGTGGCCGCCGGGGTCCCGGGGTCGCCGGGCGCGGCCGACGCACCGGGAGCGGTGCCCAGGAGTCCGCCGATCACCGCGACCATGACGGCGGTCGCGGTCCCTTTTCTGCGCCCGAGCTGCACGCCCTGCTCCCCTCGTGCTTCCTGGTCCCGCCGGAGTCCCGCGGAGCGCCCCAACGGGCGCTCACGGAGCGGCATGAGCCCACCACCCCCGTGGTGAACGTGTCAACGTGCGTGGCCGTTGTGTCGCATTTGAGCGTTGTGATAGGTAGTAACTTCAACTCCCTTACGGGAAATGGATCGTGACTCGACACACGTTTACCGGAAGTACGCGTCTGCGCCCGTGCCCGCTGGGTAGGGCTGCTGTGTCCTGTTTCCCGTCCATTGGAGGCGCCGCCATGGCCGCATCGGCCCAGCTTCTCTTCTCCGCCCTCTCCAAACAGACGGAGCCCGCCCCGCTGACCAGCGAGCCTCCCCTCGCCGAGGCCGGCGGCGGGCCGTTGACCAGTGAGCCGCCGCTCGCCGACGCCGCCCCTCTCACCAGCGAGCCCCCGCTCGCCGACACCGCCCCGCTGACCAGTGAGCCGACCGCGCCCGGTACGGCCGGCGGCACGGAGTCCCCTGGAGTCTGAATGAGCCTGGCCAGGCTCGCCGAGCTGCACGGTGTCGCCACCTCGTACGCCCCCTCGCCGGACGTCACCGTCCTGGTCCCCGACGACACGGTCGTCTCGGTGCTCGCCGCGCTGGGCGTCGACGCCTCCACCCCCGCGTCGGTGGATGAGGCGCTGAGCCGCGCCGAGTCAGCCGCGGCGAGCCGTCTGCTGCCCCCGACCCTGGTGCTGTGGAGCGCCCACGGCGCCGAGGCCGCCGAGCTGCCGCCCGCCCTGGCCGCCCTCCCGACCGGTACGACGCTCCGACTGGCGACGGAACAGGGCGAGTCGCTGGACCTGCCGGCCGCCGGCTCCGCCGCGGCGGCAGTGGCCGCCGGGCGCTCCGACCGGCCGGCCTCCGCCGTTTCCACCTGGACACTGCTGCCGCCGGGCGTGCACCGGCTGGAGGCCCGCGCCCCCGACGGCCGTACCGCCCTCGCCACGCTGGTCGTCGCGCCCGGCCGGCTGCCCGCGCCGCCCGCCCGCACCCACGGCTTTCTGGTGCAGCTCTACTCCCTGCTCTCCGGGCGTTCCTGGGGCATGGGCGACCTCGGAGACCTCGCCGAGCTGGCCACCTGGTCGGGCCGGGCCCTCGGAGCCGGCTTCGTCCAGATCAACCCGCTGCACGCGGCGGTGCCCGGCGCCCCGACCGACCCCTCGCCGTACCGGCCCTCCTCGCGCCGCTTCCCGGACCCGGTCCATCTGAGGATCGAGGCCGTGCCCGAGTACGCGTACGTCCTCGGACCCGACCGCGCGCGGCTCGACGCGCTCGTGGAACAGGCCGCCGCCCTCCGGGAGTCCGTCCTCGACAAGGGCGCGCTGATCGACCGGGACGCCGTGTGGGAGCTGAAGCGCGCCGCCCTCGACATCCTGGCGGGGGTCCCGCTCGGGCCCGGCCGCCGGGCCGAGTACTGCGACTTCCTGGCCGCGCAGGGCCGGGCCCTGGAGGACCACGCCACCTGGTACGCCCTCGCCGAGGTGCACGGCCCGCGCTGGCGCGACTGGCCGGAGGGGCTGCGCGACCCGCGTTCCGACGAGACGGCGGCGGCTCGCCGTGAACTGCTCGACCGGATCGACTTCCACTGCCGGCTCGTCTGGCTGACGGACGGGCAACTGGCCGCCGCGTCCCGGGCGGCCGAGGACAGCGGGATGGCCGTCGGGATCGTCCACGACCTCGCCGTCGGAGTCCATCCCGACGGCGCCGACGCCTGGGCGCAGCAGGACGCCTTCGCCGCCGGCATGTCGGTCGGCGCCCCGCCGGACGCCTTCAACGCGCTGGGCCAGGACTGGGGCCTGCCGCCCTGGCGCCCCGATGTGCTGGCCGCGTCCGGCTTCGCCCCATACCGGGGTCTGCTCCAGGGGCTGCTGCGCAACGCGGGAGCGCTGCGGATCGATCATGTGATGGGCCTGTTCCGGCTCTGGTGGGTGCCCGAGGGACAGGCACCCACTCGTGGCACATATGTCCGATACGACGCCGAGGCGATGCTCGCCGTGCTGGCCCTGGAGGCGCACCGCGCGGGCGCGGTCGTCATAGGCGAGGATCTGGGCACCGTCGAGCCCGGTGTGCGTGAGGCGCTGGAGCGGCGCGGGGTGCTCGGCACGTCCGTGCTCTGGTTCGAGCGCGACTGGGCCGGTACGGGCCGTCCGCTGCCTCCGGAGAGCTGGCGCGAGGGCTGTGTGGCCACCGCCACCACCCACGATCTGCCGTCCACCGCCGCCAGACTCACCGGTGAGCATGTGGGACTGCGCCACCGGCTCGGCCTGCTCACCCACCCGCTGGAGCAGGAACAGGCCGAGGTGCGGCGCGAGGTCACCGAATGGCTCGACTGCCTCGCCCGCCTGGGCCTGCTGTCCGGGGGCGGCGAGGAGGAGGAGATCCGCGCGGTCTACCGCTTCCTGCTGCGCACTCCGGCGCGCATGGTCGGTGTCTGGCTGCCGGACGCGGTCGGTGACCGCAGGCCGCAGAACCTGCCGGGCACCTGGGACCAGTACCCCAATTGGCGGCTGCCCGTCGCGGACGCCGAGGGGCGGCCTATGACCCTGGAGCAACTGGCGGCCTCGCCCCGGCTGCACGCGCTGATGGATGTGCTGAGACCGCCGACGGCACCCCCGCGCGCGCGGCCCGCCTAGGCGTTCGCTACGTTTGTACCGTGGACAAGAAGAACGCTCTGCGCGCCGGTGCCCTGGCGGCCGGTACGACGCTGATGATGCTGCTCATGACGTCCCCGGCGCTCGCGCTGACCCGTGACGACGGCGACGACCCGGGTCCGGGCCTGAGTGTGGCCGAGACCCTCGGTCTGTATGTGGCGGTGCCGCTGGTGCTCTTCGGGGTCATCGCCGGTCTGGTGATCGCGCTCGACAAGTCCCGCAAGCAGGTCTGACCCAGAGCCTCCCGCTCGGATCTCGCCGGTCTTCCGGAGGCGCCGCACGGCAGATGATGCCGCGCGGCGCTTCTGTGCGTCCGGCTCCGGCCCGCCGGGCAAGCGGCAGGGCGACGGCGGCAGGGCCGGGGAGGGAGCGGGCCGTGCCCGGTCCCTCCCCCCACCGCCGTTACGCGTCCGCTGCCGCCGCGTCCGCCGCCTGCGCCTTCAGCGCCCGCTCGACACCCGAGCGCGCCTCGGACATCAGCCGCCGAAGCGCCGCGTTCGGTCCCGCCGAGGCCAGCCACGCGTCCGTCGCCTCCAGCGTCTCCCGTGAGACCTGGAGCGACGGGTAGAGCCCGACCGCGATCTGCTGCGCCATCTCGTGCGAGCGCGACTCCCAGACGTCGCCCACCACCGCGAAGTACTTCTCCGTGTACGGAGCGAGCAGCTCACGCTGGTCGGTCTGGACGAAGCCGCCGATCACCGCCTCCTGAAGGGCGTTCGGCAGCTTGTCGCTCTCCACCACGGACGCCCACGCCTCCGCCTTGGCCTCCGCCGAGGGACGTGCCGCGCGGGCCGAGGCCGCGTGGCGCTCGCCCGCCGCCGTCTTGTCCCGCTCGTACTCCGCCGCGATCTCCTCCTCGTCGTGCAGGCCGATCGAGGCGAGCCGGTGGACAAAGGCCCAGCGCAGCTCGGTGTCGACGGCCAGGCCCTCGACCGACTCCGTGCCGTCCAGCAGTCCCTGCAACAGGTCGAGCTGCTGCGGCGTGCGCGCCGTCGCGGCGAACGCCCGCGCCCACGCGAGCTGGTGGTCCCCGGCCGGATCGGCCGCCCGGAGATGCGCCAGCGTGGCGTCCGTCCACCGGGTCAGCCCGGTCTCGCGCCACTCCGGCGCCGCGTACAGGTCGAGCGCCAGCTTCACCTGGCGGTGCAGCGACTGCACGACGCCGATGTCCGACTCCTTGGCGATGCCGGACAGCACCAGCTCCAGATAGTCACGGGTCGCCAGCTCGCCGTCCCGCACCATGTCCCAGGCCGACGCCCAGCACAGCGCGCGCGGCAGCGACTCCGTGAAGTCCCCGAGGTGCTCGGTGACGACCCGCAGCGACTCCTCGTCCAGGCGGACCTTCGCGTACGACAGGTCGTCGTCGTTGAGCAGGACGACCGCGGGGCGCGGAGTGTTCGCCGGGAACGGCACCTCGGTGAGCTCCCCGGCCACGTCCAGCTCGATCCGGCTCGTACGGACCAGCTTGCCGTTCTCGTCGAGGTCGTAGCAGCCGATCGCGATCCGGTGCGGACGCAGCACCGGCGTGCCCTTCGCGCCCGCGGGCAGCGCGGGCGCCTCCTGCCGGACGGCGAACGACGTCACCCGGCCCGACTCGTCCAGCTCGATCTCCGGGCGCAGGACATTGATGCCCGCCGTCTCCAGCCACGCCTTCGACCAGGTCTTCAGATCGCGACCGGAGGTCTCCTCCAGCGCGCCCAGCAGATCGGCCAGCCGGGTGTTGCCGAAGGCGTGCGCCTTGAAGTACGCCTGCACGCCCCGGAAGAACTCGTCCTTCCCGACATAGGCGACAAGCTGCTTCAGTACGGACGCGCCCTTGGCGTAGGTGATGCCGTCGAAGTTGACCAGCACGTCGTCGAGGTCACGGATGTCGGCCATGATCGGGTGCGTCGACGGAAGCTGGTCCTGCCGGTACGCCCAGGTCTTCATGGAGTTGGCGAACGTCGTCCAGGAGTGCGGCCACCGCGAGCCCGGCGCGTCGGACAGGCAGGCGATCGAGGTGTACGTGGCGAACGACTCGTTCAGCCACAGGTCGTTCCACCACTCCATGGTGACCAGGTCGCCGAACCACATGTGGGCCAGCTCGTGCAGGATCGTCTCGGCCCGCGTCTCGTACGCCGCGTCCGTCACCTTCGAGCGGAAGACGTACTGGTCGCGAAGGGTCACCGCGCCGGCGTTCTCCATCGCGCCCGCGTTGAACTCCGGCACGAAGAGCTGGTCGTACTTGGCGAAGGGATAGGCGTAGTCGAACTTCTCCTGGAACCAGTCGAAGCCCAGCCGGGTGACCTCGAAGATCGCGTCCGAGTCGAGGTACTCGGCGAGCGAAGGACGGCAGTAGATGCCCAGCGGCACGGACTGCCCGTCCTTCTCGTAGGAGCTGTGCACCGAGTGGTACGGACCGACGATCAGCGCGGTGATGTACGACGAGATGCGCGGGGTCGGCTCGAAGCTCCAGACATTGTCCTTGGGCTCCGGCGTCGGCGAGTTGGAGACGACGGTCCAGCCGTCGGGGGCCTTCACGGTGAACCGGAAGGTCGCCTTCAGGTCCGGCTGCTCGAAGGACGCGAAGACGCGCCGCGCGTCCGGCACCTCGAACTGGGTGTACAGGTACGCCTGTTCGTCGACCGGGTCGACAAAGCGGTGCAGGCCCTCACCGGTGTTGGTGTACGCGCACTCCGCGACGACCGTCAGCTCGTTCGGGCCCTGGTGCAGCCCGGCCAGCGCGATCCGCGAGTCCTGGAAGACGGCGGCGGCGTCCAGCGGCGAGCCGTTCAGCACGACCTCGTGCACGGTGGGAGCCACCAGATCGATGAAGGTCTCCGCCCCGGCCTCCGTGCTCTCGAAGCGCACCGTGGTCACGGACCGGTAGGTACCGCCCTCCTGCGCGCCGCTGAGATCGAGGTCGATCTCGTACGAGTCCACGGTGAGAAGGCGCGCACGCCGCTGCGCCTCTTCGCGGGTCAGATTTGTGCCAGGCACCCGGGTCATCTCCTCGGTATGTGACGTTTCTGGTCATCCTTCCACGTCGGTGTCCCGCGTGAGGACGCAATATCGCACCGGGTAGCACCCCTGTTCCTACCCGGGTAGCATAGGGAGTATGAAGATCAGTGTGAGCCTGCCGCAGGAGGACGTCGCCTTTGTCGACCAGTACGCGGCCGCGTCCGAGGCGGAGTCGCGGTCCGCGGTGATACACGCCGCGATCGAGCTGCTGCGCGCCTCGCAACTGGAGACGGACTACGCGGCGGCGTTCGAGGAGTGGCACACGAGCGAGGACGCGGCGCTCTGGGAGCGGGCCGCGGGAGACGGACTCGATGCGCAGAGGTGACATCTACCTGATCGACTTCGAGCCGGTGCGCGGGAGCGAGGCGAACAAGGCCCGGCCCGCCGTGATCGTCTCCAACGACGCGGCCAACCGCACGGTCGAGCGGAGCGGCCGGGGCGTGCTGACCGTCGTCCCCGTCACCTCGAACACCTCCCGGGTCTTTCCCTTCCAGGTCGCCCTGTCCGCGGACGAATGCCGGCTCGCCAAGGACTCCAAGGCGCAGTGCGAGCAGGTCCGCGCGGTGTCGCCGGACCGGGTGCTGCAACGGATCGGAGTGGTGCCCCGGCAGCGGATGACCGAACTCGACGCGGCCCTGCGACGGCATCTGGCGCTGTGAGCGGGTGAACAGCGGAGGAGGGCGGGCGTTCCGGACACCACGTCCGGGGCGCCCGCCCTCTTCCGCTCTGCCGTCGGCGGGAGGGCTCAGCCCGTCAGCTCGGCCGCGACCAGCTCCGCGATCTGGACGGCGTTGAGCGCGGCGCCCTTGCGGAGGTTGTCACTGGAGAGGAACAGCGCCAGGCCGTGCTCCACCGTCTCGTCGGCCCTGATCCGGCCCACGTACGAGGCATCCCGGCCGGCGGCCTGGAGCGGAGTGGGGATCTCGGAGAGTTCCACGCCGGGGGCGTCCTTCAGCAGCTCGTAGGCGCGCTCGACGCTGAGGGGCCGCTCGAAGCGGGCGTTGACCTGGAGCGAGTGGCCGGAGAAGACCGGCACCCGGACACAGGTCCCGGAGACCTTGAGCTCCGGGATCTCCAGGATCTTGCGGGACTCGTTGCGGAGCTTCTGCTCCTCGTCGGTCTCGAACGAGCCGTCGTCGACCAGGTTGCCCGCGAGAGGCACCACATTGAAGGCGATGGGGCGCTGGTAGACGGCGGGCTCGGGGAAGTCGACGGCCGCGCCGTCGTGGGTGAGCTTGTCGGCGTCGGCGATCACCTTCTGGGCCTGGCCGTGCAGCTCGGCGACGCCGGCCAGGCCGGAGCCGGAGACGGCCTGGTAGGTGGTGGCGACCAGCGCGGTCAGCCCCGCCTCCTCGTGCAGCGGACGCAGCACGGGCATGGCGGCCATCGTGGTGCAGTTCGGGTTGGCGATGATGCCCTTGGGCCGGTCCGTGATCGCGTGCGCGTTGACCTCGGAGACGACCAGGGGGACCTCGGGGTCCCGGCGCCAGGCGGAGGAGTTGTCGATCACGACGGCGCCCTGCGCGGCGACCTTCTCGGCGAGGGCCTTCGAGGTGGCGCCGCCGGCCGAGAAGAGCACGATGTCGAGCCCGGAGTAGTCGGCCGTGGACGCGTCCTCGACGGTGACCGCAGTGGACTGCCACTCGATGACGGAACCGGCGGAGCGGGCGGAGGCGAAGAGCCGGAGCTCGGTGACGGGGAAGCTCCGTTCGGCCAGGATCCTGCGCATGACTGTGCCGACCTGACCGGTGGCTCCGACGATTCCGACCTTCACGGGGACTCCTCCGTCTGTACGTGCGCGTGTCGCGGGGTGAGCGTGCGACCGCCCGGCGGTCGCCGCTCCATGATGCGTGCCACCAGGACCGCTTTGTCCAATCCATTGTCCGGGGAACGGGACGGGAACGGGACGGGAACGCCCCGGGACGGCGCGGGGGACCGCCCGGGCCACCCCGGGAACGTACGCCGAAGGGCGGGCGCCCTCACGGACACCCGCCCCTCGTGTTGCGCGTTACTCGTCAGCCGCCGCCCGTCGCTCCGGGACGGTTACGGCGTGACGCTCTGGATGATGACGCTGCCGGTGCCCGCGGCCGTGCCGCGCGCGTTCAGCAACTGCACCTCGCCGAAGAACTGCCGGCCCGCCGGCGCCGCCGCGGCCACCAGCACCTCGGCCGAGATCTGCGCCGAGGCACCGCTGGCGAGCTTCACCGTCTGCGACGCGTCGGTCCTGATGGAACCGAGCGAGGCCGAGTAGTACACATCGCGGTAGTCGTAGGCGGTGGTCCCGGCCGGGACCGAGTAGCCGTCGACGATGATGGTGTACGTACCGGCCGGCGGGTTGGTCAGGCTGACGGCCTCCTCGGCGGAGGCACTCGTCGACTGGCCGACGACCACACCGTCCCGCGCGACCAGCAGGTCCAGGTCGGCGCCCGTGTCGGCGCTGCCGCCGATGGCGACGTCCAGACGCTCGACACCCGCGCCGAGCGTGAGGGTGGTCTGCTGCTGCTCGCCGTCACCGATCGTCGGGCGCTCGACCTTCGCCGAGCCCAGCGAACCGCCGCTGACCTTGCCGTCGATCGCGCCGAAGTCGTTGGTGACCTTCCACGAGACCGGGGCGGGGGTACCGATCTTCGCCGCGGGGAGCGTGGTGACCGCCGGGTCGAAGGTGGTGCCCAGCAGCGTCACGTCCAGCTTGTACGGGTTGTCGAGCAGCGGCGACGTACGGCGCGCCTCGACCTCGATCTCCCAGACACCCGGCTGCGGCGCGGTGTACGAGCGCAGATCCGGGCGGCACGTGTTGCTCGGGTTCTCGTAGTTCGGGTAGCAGAAGGGCGTCGAGCTGTCCTCCATCTGCACGCCGTACGGGTGGATGGAGATGAAGCGGGTCTGGCTGCCCCGGGCGAGCCCGCCCAGCGCCACCTCCAGCGTCTTCGAGCCCTGCGGCACCGTGACGAAGTACGACGTCGAGCTGTTGCGCTGCACCGAACCCGACGCGGAGGTCGAGAACGCGGGCTTCGCCAGCTCCTTCGAGACGACCACGGTGGTGAGGATCTGCTTGTCCACGCCCTCCGTACGGCGGTCGTCCGCCTCCAGGATGGCGCTGTGGACACCGGCGGAACCGGGCCTGGCCTGCACGGTGACGGTGACCGGCTGGTTCAGCGGCAGCTTGATCCTGTCGCTGCCGAGCAGCCGGAAGGTGCCGTCGTTGTACTTCCAGTCCAGCCGGTGTTCCACCGCGCCCCTGGAGCCGGTGGTGCGGGTGATGGTGACGTCGTAGGTCCGGCTCTTGCCGGCCTGGAGGCCGCCCTCACGGTCGTACAGCCCGGTGCCGAAGCCCGGGGTCTTCAGGAACTCATCGATCGCGGTGTCGACCGGGGCCTTGACCGTGTACTCGTGGGCCGTCGCGCCGTGCTCGATGGACTTCCACGCGGCCACGACGTCGATCAGACCCGCGCCCTGCTCGTGCGCCTGCACACCGGGGATCCGCTCGGCGGTGCTGGTGAGCGCCGTCCGCAGGCCGGCCGGGGTGAGGTCGATCCGCTTCTGCTTGGCGGCCGAGATCAGCAGCGCGCTCGCGCCCGCGGCCTGCGGAGAGGCCATCGAGGTGCCCTGGAGCATGGAGTAGCCGGGCGGAAGCTGGTAGCCCGCCTCGGCGACCGGAGCGCCGGGGATCCAGGTCTGCGTGCTGTTGATGGCCGCGCCGGGCGCGGTGATGGTCGGCGCGAAGCCGCCGTCCTCGCGGGGGCCGCGGGCGGAGAACGGCATCATCGCGTACTTCGTCCGCACACCGGAGCCGTAGTTGGCGGCCCAGGTGTCCTTCGAGATCGAGGCGCCGACCGAGATGACCTTGTCGGCCAGGGCCGGGTCACTGATGGTGTTGGTGCCGGGGCCGTCGTTGCCGGCCGAGATCACGAGCTGGACGCCGTAGGTGTCGATGAGCCGGGTGTACAGCTCGGAGCGGGCGTTGTTGCCGTCGTTGAGCGGCGGCAGTCCGCCGATGGACATGTTGACGATGTCCACGCCGCGGTTGGCGACGAGATCGATCATGCCCTCGGTGAGCGCGATGTTGGTGCAGCCGCCGCTCCAGCTGCACGCGCGGGAGGACACCAGCTTGGCGCCGGGCGCGGCACCGTTCATCTTGCCGCCGAAGAGGCCGTTGGCGGCGGTGATACCGGCGACGTGCGTGCCGTGCTCGCCCTGGATGACGCCGATGTTGACGAAGTCGGACGTGGCGCCGGCCGCGTTGTAGACGACGTCCTTGCGGATCTCGACGACGAACGGGATGCGCTCGACCACCGGGGTGGCCGGGTTGTCCTTGCCGAAGTAGCCGATCTGGAAGTTGTCCTTGTACGGCTTCATCGCGACCTCGTCGCCGAAGTCGCCGTCGTTGTCCAGGTCGACGCGGACGGTGCCCTTGGCCGGGTCGTAGAGCAGGCCCCAGACGTCGGTGGTGTCACCGTCGCGGTTGAGGTCGCCCGCCATGTCGCCGCCGAGGGTGGCGGATTCGGCGAACGCGCGGTACTTGTACGAGCCCGCGGGCGCCGTCCAGGTGCGGCCGTCCGCCGTGAAGGACGGGCCGGACACACCGACGTCCATCCGCCGCCAGGTGCCGTCGGCGTCGGACACCGGGTCGGTGGCCGTCACCCAGTCGACGATCTTGCGCTCGCCGCCGGTGGTCTTCTGGAGGGCCGGGTGGCCCAGGTCGACGCCCGAGTCCAGGATGCCGATGGTGACACCGCGGCCGTCGGCCTTGGGGTGCTGCTTGACGAAGTCGACCGCACCGGTCTCGAAGGACGGGTTGTACGGGTTCTTCGCCGGGGTCTTCTTGCCCGGCGCCGGGAACTTCTCGGCGCCGGAGCCCTGGGAGCCCTTGCCGTGCTGGACGGTGTCCGCCGCGGGCGTCGGGTCGTCCAGCTTGATCTCCTGCTTGAGATCGATGCCGTGGACGGCGGAGAGCTTCTGGGCCGCCTTGATGGCGGCGTCCGCCCTGGCGGTGGGAAGCGTGGCCCGCACATAGCCGAGCTTGTCGTACGTCTTGCCGACCGTGGCGCCCTCGACGGCGTCGAGCTGGCCGGCGACCTGCTCGGTCGCACCGGGAGCGGTGGCGACCATCATGGTGATGCTTTTCTCGCCCTCGGCCTTGGCCTTGGCGAGCGCGTCCGCGTCGGCCGCGCCGAGCTTGTCGGTCGACGTCTTGACGGCGGCAGGAGCGGCCGGGTCGTCAGCGCCCGTGGCGGCGAAGGCGGGTACCACGCCGGAGGCTATAAGCGCGGCCACCAGACCGGCCGCCGCGGCGACCCTGGCCACGCGTCTCGGCCCGGATATGGAGCTATCGGATTCGGGGGTCATCAGCATCCCTGTTTTGTGAAAGGAACAGTCCGGATGTCGATACCGGATGACCGCTCAGCTTTACCTAAGTGACAGGGTTTTGTGGAGTGCTGCCCGGGGCGTGATCCAGTCATGGCGGACATCCGCCACCGCTCGACTTGCGCCACAGGGGATCAAACAGCCGATACCGGCGAAAGGCGCCGCCACCCCGGTCCAGCGCGTAACGGCGCAGTCCGGCGCGGTCCAGCGCGGACCGGCGGCCCCGCTCACCAGCCCGCTGATCGGCCCCCTCCCGTCACCGGCGCCGCTCCCACCGCCGCTGACGGGACCTCATCTCCGTGCCGTCATCTCGGCAGGATCACCACATACGCCGCCGGATCCCGGTCACCCGCCGCCAGCAGCGCCGTCCGGACCACGGTCGCCTGCTGCTCCAGCGCCTCGCGGAGCTTTCTGGGGGTGAGGTGGACGACGGTGATGCCCAGCCGCTCCAGCCGCTCGCGCTTGCGCACGCACTCCGACCACACCGCGTCCTCACCGGCCGTTCCGGCGGCGCCCTCCCGAGGTGCCCTGGTGTCCAGTTCGACGGCGACCGCCTGCTCCGGCCAGTAGGCGTCCACCCCGCCGAGATGCGGTCCTTCCGCCAGCCGCAGATCCACGTTCCAGAGCGGTTCTGCCAGTTCGTACGTCCTGACCATCTCGTACAGCCGTCCTTCGGACAGCGCCCGGCCCTCGGTGAGCAGCGAGTTCACCGCGTCCACCACGTTCGGCCGCGCCAGCAGCCTGGCCTGGGTCAACTCCCGCACCAGGTCGGCCGGCTCGCAGTGGCCGCCGCTCACCGCCTCGGCCAGCAGCGCCCGTACGAGGTCCGGGTCGGACACCTCCGCGAGCGCGTCGGCCACCGCGCGGGGCGCCGGTGCGACCGGGACGCCGGTGATCTGCTCCGGGCGGGGCAGCGCGTGGGCGCGGATCAGTCGGGCGCACCCGGCGGAGCGCAGCCGCCGGGTGCGCGGTACGAGTACGTCGATCTGGTCCAGGGAGCGGAGCGTGGGGGCGGAGGTGAATCCGTACAGCGCCAGTGCCGCCAGACCGGTGATCATCACACCGCCGTACGAGGACGGCCCGGGGCCCGGCTGCTCCGGCACCTCTCCGCCGCCCTCCGTGCCGGGCCGGGCCGCGTACAGCAGCGCCGCGTGCAGCCGCTCCTCGCTGGTCGGTGACCCCTGATGCAACAGATAGACCCCCGGCAGCAACTGCTGCCAGGGGCCGTCGGCACCGCACTGCGCGGCGGCGCGGGACGCCGACACACCGTGCTCGCGCAGTTGTGCGAGCGAGAGCACACGGCGCTGAGCGTTGTTGGAGAGGTGGCTGAGGGGACGGGGGGTGACGGGAGTGTTGTTGTTCATGTCCCGGGGTCTCCCCGTCCTGTGTCCTCTCTCTAACCCGCTGTTACAAATCTGTCGACAAATGTGGACATGTTCGCCCTAAAGTACGGGCGTTCGACTGCCGATCAGGGACCTTCCTTCCGGACGGTCCGTCAGCCGGCCACCGGCGCGTCGCACTCCTGCGCGCGCACGGCGCGCGCCAGGTCGTCCCCGGCCTCCAGCACCAGCCTGCGCAGCGCCGGAGCGGCGTCCGGGTGCGCGGCCAGCCACGCCTCGGTGGCGTCCAGCGTCGGCCGGCCGTCCTGGAACACGGGGAACAGCCCGCGCACCACGTGCATGCCGATCTGGATCGAGCGGTCCGCCCACACCCGCTCGATCACCTCGAAGTACGCGGAGGCGTACGGAGCGAGCAGTTCCCGCTGACCGGGCTGGACGAACCCGGCGATCGTCGCCTCGACCAGCGCGTTCGACAGCGAGTCCGACTCGACGACCTGCGCCCACGCCTGTGCCTTGACCGCCGCCGACGGCCGGGCCGCCAGACAGCGCACCTGATGGCGCTTGCCCGACGCGGTGTCGTCCCGGGCCAGTTCGGCCCCGATGACGGACTCGTCCGCGATCCCGTGCGCGGCCAGCGGCTCCAGGAAGGCCCAGCGCAGCTCCTGGTCGACCTCCAGGCCGTCGATTTTCGCCGTACCTCCGAGCAGGCCCTCCAGAAGCTGGAAGTCCGCCTCGGCCGACGCGACCGCGGCGAAGAAGCGGGCCCAGGTGAGCTGGTGCTGGCTGCCCGGCTCGGCGTTCCGCAGCTCGCGCAGGGCTCCCTCGGCCAGCAGCCGCCCGCCCTCCTCGCGCCACGTCGGCGCCGCGTAGTGGGTGAGCGCCGACCGTGCCCAGGCGTGCAGCATCTGGAGCACACCGATGTCCGTCTCGCGGCCGCCGTGAGTGAGCACCAGACCGATGAAGTCCCTGGCCGGCATCAGCGCGTCCCGGGTCAGGTTCCACAGCGCCGACCAGCACAGCGCGCGGGCGAGCGGGTCGGCCAGATCGCCGAGACGCGCGCGCAGGGTGTCCAGCGAGCCCGCGTCGAAGCGGATCTTGCAATACGTCAGGTCGTCGTCGTTGACGAGGACCAGCTCCGGCCGTTCCGCTCCGGCCAGCTCGGTCACCACCGTGCGCGGCCCGTTCACATCGGTCTCGGCCCGTGCGTACCGTACGAGGTCGCCGCCGGCCTCGCGCCGGTACAGCCCGACGGCCACCCGGTGCGGGCGCAGTTCCGGATGCGACTCGGGCGCGTCCTGCACCACGGCCAGCTCGGTGATCCGGTCCTGGGCATCGTAAAGCACCTGCGGGGTCAGGGAGTTGACCCCCGCGGTCTGGAGCCAGGACCGCGACCAGCCCGCCATGTCCCGCCCGGACGTCTCCTCCAGTACGGAGAGCAGATCGCCGAGGCTGGTGTTCCCGTACGCGTGCCGCTTGAAGTAGCGCCGGGCGCCCTCCAGGAACGCGTCCCGGCCGACGTAGGCGACGAGCTGCTTGAGCACCGAGGCGCCCTTGGCGTACGTGATGCCGTCGAAGTTCAGCTTGGCGTCCTCCAGATCACGGATGTCCGCGGTGATCGGATGGGTGGACGGCAACTGGTCGGCGCGGTAGGCCCAGGACTTGCGGTTGTTGGCGAAGGTGATCCAGCCGTTGGTGAAGCGGGTGGCCTCCGCCAGCGAGAAGGTGCCCATGAAGTCGGCGAAGGACTCCTTCAGCCACAGGTCGTCCCACCAGCCCATGGTGACGAGGTCGCCGAACCACATGTGCGCCATCTCGTGCAGGATGACGTTCGCGCGGCGCTCGTAGGACGCCTGTGTCACATTGCCGCGGAAGATGTACTCCTCGCGGAAGGTCACCAGGCCCGGGTTCTCCATCGCGCCCAGGTTGTACTCGGGCACGAACGCCTGGTCGTACTTCCCGAAGGGGTACGGGTAGTCGAAGTGGTCGTGGAAGAAGTCCAGCCCCTGCTTGGTGATCAGGAAGACGTCGTCCGCGTCGAAGTACCGGGCGAGACCCTTGCGGCACATCGCGCCGAGCGGGATCTCCAGCACCGTGCCGTCGTCGAACGTACGGCGGTAGGAGTCGGTGACGTAGTGGTAAGGACCGGCGGCGACGGCCGTGATGTACGTCGAGATCGGCTTGGTCTCCGCGAACCGCCAGACCCCCTCGGCCAGTGTTCCCTCGCCGTTGCTCCAGACCCGCCAGCCCTCGGGCGCGGTCACCTCGAAGCGGTACGGCGCCTTCAGATCCGGCTGCTCGAAGTTGGCGAAGACCCGGCGCGCGTCGGCCGGCTCGTACTGCGTGTAGAGATAGACCTCGCCGTCCTCCGGGTCGACAAAGCGGTGCATGCCCTCGCCGGTCCGGCTGTACGCGCACTGCGCGTCCACGACCAGCACGTTCTCCGCCTGGAGGTCGTCCAGCGCGATACGCGAGCCGTCGAACACCACCGCCGGGTCCAGCTTCCGGCCGTTCAGCGTCACGGCGGACACGCTCGGCGCGATCAGATCGGCGAAGGTGGCCGCTCCCGTCCGGACGGAGCGGAACCGGATCGTGGTCACCGAGCGGAAGGTCCGCGGCCCGTCCGACGCCTCACCGACCGCCGAGCGCAGGTCGAGTGCGATCTCGTACCCGTCTACGGACAGCAGGCCGGCCCGCTCGCGGGCCTCGTCGCGGGACAGATTCTCACCGGGCACGGTCACTCCTTCGTGGCTCGTTCGAAACAGGAACGATCCTCCCATGTGCCACCGGCGTACAGCAGCCGGGAATGCCTGCGGCGGCCGGTGCGTTTTCACTCTGAGGTGCGTTCGCTGCCCGTCATGAGGAGAGACATGTCCGAGAAGACCCCCGTCGACTTCTGGTTCGACCCGCTGTGCCCCTGGGCGTGGATGACCTCCCGCTGGGTCCTCGAAGTGGAGAAGCTCCGTGACATCGAGGTGCGCTGGCATGTCATGAGCCTGGCCGTCCTCAATGAGAACCGGATCGACGAGCTTCCCGAGGAATACCGCGACATGCTCGCGAACAAGGCCTGGGCCCCGGTCCGTGTGGTGGTCGCCGCTCAGCAGAAGTACGGGGACGAGGTCGTCGGCAAGCTCTACACCGCGCTCGGGACCCGCTTCCACAACGGCGGCGAGGGCCCCACCCGCGAGGCGATCTCCGCCGCTCTGGACGAGGTCGGGCTGCCGGCCGACCTGATCGAGTACGCCGACTCGGACGCGTACGACACCGAGCTGCGCGCCTCCCACAAGGAGGGCATCGACAAGGTCGGCCAGGAGGTCGGCACTCCCGTCATCGCCGTCCCCGGCGCTGACGGCGAGCAGGTCGCCTTCTTCGGTCCGGTCGTCACCCCCGCGCCCAAGGGCGAGGACGCGGCGAAGCTCTGGGACGGCACCCTGCTGGTCGCGTCCATCCCGGGCTTCTACGAGATCAAGCGCACCAGGACCCAGGGCCCGATCTTCGACTGATCCGCGCCTTCCGATGTGACCCGACCGTCAAGGAGGGGCCCCCGCGAGTCATGTTCTCGCGGGGGCCCCTCGTTGTTCCGTCCGCACGTGAAGGGTGAGAAGACGATCACGAACCGGACGTCTGTGGACGGCGCTCAGGGAGCGAGCAGCAGATTGTTCGCCCGCTCCTTGGCGGCCGTGTAGCGCCTGGCCACGTCCTGCCAGTTGACGACGCGCCACATCGCCTCGACGAAGTCGACCTTCTGGTTCTTGTACTGGAGGTAGAAGGCGTGCTCCCAGGCGTCGAAGACCAGGATCGGGACCGATCCCTGGCCGACATTGCCCTGGTGGTCATAGATCTGCTCGACGATCAGCCGCGCGCTGACCGGTTCGTAGGCGAGCACCCCCCAGCCGGAGCCCTGGGTGGTCGCGGCGGCCTTGGTGAGCTGGGCCCTGAATCCGGCGAAGGAGCCGAAGGAGGCCGCGATGGCGTCCGCCAGCTCGCCGACACCGTCCGCCGCGAGCGGCTCGCCGCCGCCGTCACCGGTCATGTTGTGCCAGTAGATCGAGTGCAGGATATGGCCGGAGAGATGGAACGCGAGGCTCTTCTCCAGGCCGTTGATCGCGCCCCAGGACTCGTTGTCGCGTGCCTCCGCGAGCTGTTCGAGAGTGTCGTTCGCGCCCTTCACATAGGCCGCGTGGTGCTTGTCGTGATGCAGCTCGATGATCTGCGGATTGATGACCGGTTCGAGCGCCGCGTAGTCGTACGGAAGTTCAGGAAGCGTGTACATGGCCATATGTCCGAGCCCTCCGACCCTCTTGTTGCACATCTTATGCAAGTGCATGCTAACAGCAACAGGAGCCGGTTCTTTTTGTGGACACCTCCGACAACGCCCTGACCTCCGCTTTGTGGGCGACTGACGGTGATCCGGCCTGGACGGGTGGGTTAACGTCGGGCTGTCCCGAACTGCCCTCACGACCGCGGAGTCCCTGATGAGCACTGCTGCCGCAGCCCCCCGTACCGGAGCGGTCCTCGCCGATCTGCTCCCCGCCACCCGCACCCGGGACATGGCCCTGGTCCTCGGTGGCGCCGTCCTCACCGGCATAGCGGCGCAGATTTCCGTACCGGTCCCCGGCTCTCCGGTCCCGGTCACCGGGCAGACCTTCGCGGCGCTGCTGGTCGGCACGGCCCTCGGTGCCCGCCGGGGCTTCCTCTCGCTCGCCGTCTACACCCTGGTCGGCATGGCCGGGGTGCCGTGGTTCTCCGCGGGGTCCTCAGGCCCCGGCGGCGCGTCCTTCGGCTATGTCCTCGGCATGCTGCTCGCCGCCACCGTGGTGGGCGCGCTGGCCCGGCGCGGCGGCGACCGATCCGTACCGCGCACGGCGGCCACGATGGTGCTGGGCTCCGCCCTCGTCTACGCGATCGGCGTCCCGTATCTGGCGCTGTCCGCCGGCCTCTCCGCGGGCGCCGCGATCAGCGCGGGCCTGGTGCCCTTCCTGCTCGGCGACGCCCTGAAGGCCGCGCTGGCGATGGGCGCGCTGCCCGCCGCCTGGAAGCTCGTCGGACGCCGCGGCTGACACCGGCTGTCCCGCGCCTCAGCCGGCCGGTGCGGACGTCGCACCGGCCGCCGCCGGCAGCTCCGCGAGGAATTCGCCGGTGGAGAGAATCGCGTGCGCGTAGGCGGGCGCGTTCACCTCGAAGGTCGCGTGCAGCTCGTCCCAGGAGAAGGAGGCGATGGCGTCCCTGATCAAAGTCACGTGATAGCCGAGCTCCTGCCCGTACCGGGCCGTGGTGTCCACGCACGTGTTCGCTCTCATCCCCATGAGCGCGATGTGTGAGATGCCGTGCTGTGTGAGCAGCAGATCGAGATCGGTGTGGGCGAATCCGCTCGACCCCCAGTGTTCCCGGGCCACCAGCTCACCCTCGACCGGCGTGAAATCCGGATGGAACTCACCGCCCCAGCTTCCCCGGGCGAAGGTCTGGCTCCTGACCACATTGCGCTGGGTCGGCGACAGATGCCGCCAGGTGGTGTAGTCCTGCGGCTCCGTGCGGTGGTGCGGTACGACGATCGTGCGGATGCCCCGGCGACGGGTCGCGCCCAGCACCTGCCGCATATGGTCGAGCAGCCCCACCCCCTCCGCCGTCTCCTTGACGACCGGCCACAATTTGCCGCCCTCGGACAGGAAATCGTTGTACGGGTCGATGAGAAGCAGAGCCGTACTCTCGCTGCTGTATCCGCCGTCGCTCACGCTCACCAGCCTGGCTGGCGATGTCCCGCATCGCATCTCGGGGCCCCCGCGCCGACGGTATGATCCGACGGACCGTACGAGGGAATGGGCGGCCGAATGAGCACGGATCCACTCTCCACCCCGGAGCGCGGCGCTGATACGCCCGTGGGAAGCGGGCCCGGCATACCGGGCAGCTCCGGGCACGCCCTCGGCGAGATCATCGCCACCGCCGTGGTGACCTCGGCGCTTGTCCCGTTCGCGCAGACGCTGGCCCAGAAGGCCGCCGAGGACACCTATACGGCGGTCCGGGGCTGGCTTCGCGAGGTGTTCCGGGGCGCCGAGGCCAAGCGCGTCCCGCCGGGCGAGCGGCACCGGGAACTGCTCATCGTCCAGGACCTCGACCCGAAGCTCCAGGCGTCCCTCTATCTGCCGACGGACGCGTCGGACGAGGCGCTGCGCGCCCTGGAGCGGCTCGACATCGGCGAGGAGATCGCCGGCGCCCGGCGCGGGGAGCCGGCCAGGGTCCGCGTGTACTGGGACGAGCGCACCGGCACCTGGCGTACCGAAAGCTAGGGCAAAGCTGACCGTATGGCCCGGGACACGCTTCGCGCGCAATACGCGGACCTGCTGCGCGCGGAGGGCCGGGCGGGCCCGCGCGGCCCCGACGGCGGGGAGGCGCACGCGTCCGGAGCGGCGGATCTCTACGCGCGGATCTCGTCGGACTTCCAGCACACCCTGGCCGAGGCCGGCATTCCGCTGCCGGAGCCCGTCCTCGTCACGACATATCCGCACGAATCGTTCAACGCCCGGGCCCGCGCGGTGCACGGCGGCACCCTGATCCTGGTCAACGCCGGATTCTCCCTGCTGGTGCTGGAGATGAGCAAGGCGTTCGCGGCCTCGCTGGGACTCTTCACCCGGGAAAAGGACGGCGGGATCACGCTGGAGGCCGCGACCCCGGCCGTGCGCGAGCGCAGACGGACGGCTGAGCGCGCGATGGCTCGCTCGGTACTCGCTTATCTGTTCCAGGGGGACGCGGCCCAGGGCGGCCGGCAGCCGCCGCACTCCGACTCCGCCGGGATGGCCCGGGCGCTGACCGAGGCCACCGAGCGGTTCGTGGTCGCGCACGAGTTCGCCCATCTGCTCGAAGGCCATCTGGCGACGCCGGCCCAGCACCGGACCGGTGAGTGGCTGCACCGCACCCGTGAGCAGGAGTTCCAGGCCGACGAGACCGGCCTGCTGCTTCTGCTGCGGGCTCTGGCGGACGGCCCCGACGAGCAGATCGCTCGGTATCTCGCCGTGGCCGGGCCGTTCTTCTTCTTCGCGATCGACCATCTGATCACCCGGGTGCGCAACGAGATCGACGACATTCCGCAGGGCATGCGGCTGTCCGGCCATCCTGGTTCGGACGAGCGCGGCGCCGCGCTGCGCGGGCTGCTGACGGACGTCCACGGTCCCGTGGTGCTGCAGATGGCCGACGCCTGCGTGCAGTGGCTGTCCTGGCTTGAGGACGGCATCGTTGGCGCCGCCCGGAGCCAGTTGACCGGCTGAGACGCTGTTTCCGCAGGTCAGGGCCGCCATATGGGGCTTTGGGGCGACGTGGCAGAGTAGTCGCATGTCGAGTCGAAATGCACGAGTGATTGTTTTTACTTCGTTTTTGCCCAACTATCAGCTATTGGCCAGTTGGGCAGAACGGCATGATCACCAGATCGCACTGGTCGTCACGCTCCCGGGCGGCGCGGGCCGTTACGGCGGGAGCGACCTGGCGAGCGGTCTGGGGAAGGGCGTGAGCCTGCTGGCCACGGACATGTTGCGGACGGTGGCGGCGCCGCTGATCCGTGCGCTGGCTCCTGATCTGGTGATCTCCGCGGCGTTCGCGCGTCTGATACCGCGGGAAATCCTGGACATCCCCGCCTGTGGCGCGGTGAACCTGCACCCTTCGGTACTTCCTGTCGGCCGGGGGCCGAATCCGATGCGGCTTGTGTACGAAGGGGCCGAGACCATCGGCGCGACCCTTCACAGGACCGAGGCCGACTTCGACACGGGTGCCGTCCTCAGCCAGCGTGAGCGGCCTCTGCCGGAAAATCTCAGCGGGCCGGCGCTCATGGCCGGCTGGCTCGACATGTTCACCGAGGTCATCGAAGAGGGCACCGACAAAGCACTCAGAGGGGAGCCCGGCATCCCCCAGGAGTCCGCCGGCGCCTCCTATGTGCCGGCGTTCAGCGCGGAAGAGCAGATCATCGATTTCACCGAGCCGGCGGCGGTGATCAGCCGCAAGGTGGCGGCTCTCAACGTCTTGACCAGCCGTGCGACGGTACGTCTGCCGGACGGGGAAGGCATCATCCGCCATGTGGAGCCGGTGTTTTCCGGCGTGGTCCCCCGTGGCGGAGTGCCCGGTACGGTCCTGGCTGTGCACGACGACGGGTGGACGGTGCAGGCCGCCGACAAGGCCGTTCGTGTGATCACCGAGGAAAGACCGCCGCGCGGGTGACGCGGGCCTCCGAATCCGTCCGGGCCGGAGACCGCGGCCTGGAGACAGGCGCTGACGCTCAGCCCCGCTCCGCCAGATACTCCCTGGCCCGGCGCGCCGTCTCCGGCTCGGGGGAGTCCACGGCGATGAGGTAGTACGTCCGCGCCTTCCGGATCCTGCCCTCCGCCTCCCAGGTCCGGGCCAGATTGAACGCGGCGACCGTCCGCTCCAGCGGCTCGCCATGGGCGAAGGCGTAGGTCCACCTCCGCTTGGCCTCCCGCTGATTTCCCTCGTCCTCCTCGATCACTCCGATGTTCACGGCCGCCGAGGCCGCGTACGGCCTGCGGCCCGTCCGCACCGCCACGTCATAGACCGCACGCGCCTCCGAGGGGTCCGTCAGCCGGAGCAGAGTGCCCAGCCGGTAGGCCGCCTCGGCCAGCGAGGAACTCTCGCCGCACTCCACACAGCGGCGGAAGGCGTCCTTCGCTCCTTCCGTGTCACCGAGGTGGTCCAGCATCGCGCCGAGAGAGCAATGGGCGAGGGGCCGCAACGCTCCGTCGGCGGTCTCGGCCGCTCTCCGGAAGAGACGCAGGGCCTCGTCAAGATGTCCGTCGGACTGTTCGAACATGCCCAGTCGGATCGCCGCCGCGGCGGCCGTGTCGGTATCGCCGTACCACGCGATGGCCCGCAGGGCGTTCCTGGCGCGCTCCGGAGCCTCCGTCATGGTCAGGTCACCCAGATGGTCGGCCGCCATCGCCAGTACGGCCCGGGTGCCGGCTGCGCAGAGTTCCCGTCGCCGCGCCGTCGCGGAGTCCGACACCTGGCCCAGCAGCTTCCTCGCCACGGCACTGGAGGAACGCTCCGGCCGCGCTTCGTTCCGGGCGAAGCCCTCGTAGCCGCGCACCGTCCGGTCCGGCGTGTTCCAGAGGGACCTCTTGTCCTCGATGAGGTCGAGCTCCTGGCTGTCCACCGCGATATCGATCTCGCCGTGCCGGATGAGCGCTTCGCAGAGCGGGCAGGGCGTGCCGACCAGGGTCGACATCCGGTCGGCGACCTGCTGCGCGCCGGTGAACTCGGCGACATCCACACAGTGGAAACAGAAGTTCGAAACTAAGACCACCTGCATGGTTCCCCCAGCGGGCTTGTCCGGCTCACGTATCCACGGCCCGGTCCGAGCCATCGAAATTACTCCGCGAGCCGGGCCCGGTGGTCCCGTTCCGGTGATGTCCCCGGCTTCTTCACGCGCTCCGTCGCCGCAGCGAGTCCCGCACCAGCGCGACCGCCACCACGACCGCCGCCACCAGCAGCGACAGCAGCACCTGGTCCCGACCGGTGTCATCGGTGAGCATGTACACCAGGACGAACGAGATCATCGCGATCGTCGCCCAGGTCAGATAGGGGAAGAGCCACATCCTCACGACCAGCTTCTCCGGCGTCTCGCGCTGGATGATCCCGCGCATCCTGAGCTGGGTGCAGCAGATGACCAGCCAGACGAACAGCGCCACCGCGCCCGACGAGTTCAGCAGGAAGGCGAACACCGTGTCGGGCCATTCGTAGTTGAAGAAGACGGCGACAAAGCCGAAGAGGACGGACGACAGGATCGCGGCGCGCGGCACGCCCCGCGCGTTCGTCCGGGCGAACGCCCCCGGCGCGTCACCGCGCCGGCCGAGCGAGAAGGCCATCCGGGACGCGGTGTACAGGCCGGAGTTCAGACAGGACAGGACGGCCGTCAGCACGATCACATTCATGACCTGCCCGGCGTGCGGGATGCCGATCGAGTTCAGCGCCGCGACATACGAGCCGTCCTTGACGATCGACGGGTCGTCCCAGGGCAGCAGCGTCAGCACCACGAAGACCGAGCCCAGATAGAAGACCGCGATCCGCCAGATCACACTGTTGGTCGCCTTGGAGACGGCCCGCTGCGGGTCACTCGACTCGCCGGCGGCGAGCGTGACGATCTCACTGCCCATGAACGAGAAGACGACCATCAGCACGCCGGTCAGGATCGCGCCCGGCCCCTTCGGCAGGAAACCGCCGGAGTCCGTGAGATGCGCGAAGCCCGCCCCCGGATTGTCCGAGCCGGGCAGCACGCCGAACACGGCCAGCAGACCGATGACGACAAAGGCCCCGATCGCCACCACCTTGATCCCGGCGAACCAGAACTCGAACTCGCCGTAGGAGGCGACGGACACCAGGTTGGTGGCCGTCAGCACGACCATCACGATCAGCGCCCATCCCCACTGCGGCACGGCCGGGACCCAGCTCTCCAGGATCACCGCGCCCGCGGTCGCCTCGACCGCCAGCACCACCACCCAGAAGAACCAGTACAGCCAGCCGATCGAGAATCCGGCCCAATGGCCCAGCGCGCGGTCCGCGTAGGCGGAGAAGGACCCGGAGGTGGGCCGCGCCGCGGCCATCTCGCCCAGCATCCGCATCACCAGCACGACCATCAGGCCGACCAGCGCGTAGGACAGCAGGATGGCGGGACCCGCGGCGGCGATACCGGATCCGGAGCCGACGAACAGACCGGCGCCGATCACACCACCGATCGCGATCATGGAGAGGTGACGGTTCTTCAGCCCGGCCTGGAGTCCCCCGGGCGATGGTGGACCGCCAGGCTCGCCGGGCTTTCCGTCTTCCTTTGTGGGGCTGGGCAGGGAGGTCATGCAGGAATCCTTACGTCCGCGGTCCGCTCGGGTGTCGAACGTCCGCGTGCGACCGCCCGACCCCGCTGGCCGCTACCCAGCGACACGCGTGCCACACTCGGAACATGCGCGTGTATCTCGGTTCCGACCATGCCGGCTTCGAACTCAAGAACCACCTGGTCGAGTGGCTCACCGCCCATGGCCACGAGCCCGTCGACTGCGGTCCCCACATCTATGACGCCGACGACGACTATCCGCCGTTCTGCCTGCGCGCCGCCGAGCGTACGGCCGCGGACCCGGAGGCCCTCGGTATCGTGATCGGCGGTTCCGGCAACGGCGAGCAGATCGCCGCCAACAAGGTCAAGGGCGTCCGGGCGATTCTCGCCTGGAACGAGGACACCGCCGCGCTCGGCCGGGAGCACAACAACGCGAACGTCATCTCCGTCGGCAGCCGGATGCACACCCGCGACGAGGCGGTCTCCTTCATCGAGGTCTTCCTCAAGACGCCGTACTCGGGCGCGGAGCGCCACGCGCGCCGGATCGGCATGCTCTCTGCCTACGAGGCCACCCACGAGCTGCCGCCCGTCCCGGCCCACCACCCCCAGCAGGGCTGAGGCCGCCTGTTCCTCCCTGCCGCCGGGCCTCCTGCCGCCGGGCCCGCCCCGGCGGCAGGGCCATGTCCCGTCCGGCATGTCCCGGGCCGGGCCGTACCGCCCCGCCGTTCCCGCCATCAGGAGACCCCGTGCCCGAGGGGCATACGATCCACCGCCTCGCCGAGGACCATCTCGACCGTTTCGGCGGCCGGCCGGTACGGGTCAGCAGCCCGCAGGGCAAGTTCTCCGACAGCGCGGCCCTGCTCGACGGACAGGTGCTCACCGCCGTCGACGCCCATGGCAAGCATCTCTTCCTCGGCTTCGCGGACACCGGCTGGATCCATATCCATCTCGGCCTCTTCGGCAAGGTCGGCTTCGGTGGCGCGCCCGCGCCGCCGCCGGTGGACACCGTCCGGCTGCGGCTCACCGGCGAGGCGGCGTACATGGATCTGCGCGGCCCCACCACCTGCGCGCTGATCACCGAGCCGGAGAAGCGGGCGATACACGACCGCCTGGGCCCGGACCCGCTCCGGCCCGGGGACGACGGCGAGAAGGCATGGGCCCGGATATCCCGCTCCCGTACCACCGTCGCCGCCCTGCTCATGGACCAGAAGGTCATCGCCGGAGTCGGCAATGTCTACCGCGCCGAGGTGCTCTTCCGGCACGGCATCGACCCGTACCGCGCGGGCAGGGACCTCACCCGCGCCGAGTGGGACGCGGTCTGGACGGACCTGGTGGCGCTGATGCGTGAGGGCGTACGGAACAACCGCATCGACACCGTCCGTCCCGAGCACACCCCGGAGGCGATGGGCCGCCCGCCGCGCGTCGACGACCACGGCGGTGAGGTCTATGTGTACCGCCGGGCGCTGATGCCGTGCCTGCTGTGCGGCGCCGGGATCCGCACCGCACCGCTCGCCGCCCGCAATCTGTTCTGGTGCCCAGGATGCCAGCCGCCCCGTCCGGGGAGTGAGGGGTACCGGCCTCAGAAGCCGTGAGGCAGCCAGGGCGCGATGTCCGACGCGAAGGCGGTGGACGCCTCCGCCAGCGCACCGGGCCGCAGCTCCCTCACCCGCCCGGCGCGCGCCAGCGCCGCCAGGGTCACCCCGCCCAGATAGGCGGCGCCCAGCTCCCGGACGGAGAGAGCCAGATCGGCCGTGTCCCGGGTGCGCTCGCAGGACGCGCCCTTGGCGTCCCCGATCAGCCGCCAACGGCCCTCGTTCCAGGGGCAGAAGCTGTCCTCGACCTCGAACACCACATCCACCGGCGTCCGGTACGTACGGGCCTCCAGCGCCGCCCCCACCTCCACCGGCCGCAGATGCAGTGCGTCACGCAGCCGCACATTGCACCGCCGGACATCGGTGACGAGATGCAGGAACGGATCGTCAGCGGGCCGGTTGCGGGCCCGGATCGTCGTCGTCAGATCGATGCCGAAGAGGAAGTGCCAGAGCGCCGCGTACGCCACCGGGTCCGGCGCGTAGACGTCCCGCAGCTCGATCGTGCCCCGGGGACCCGACAGACTCCACTCCGGCTTGTTGCGGAAGTGCGTGTATCCGACGGTCTCGCCGTCCCGCTCCGCCAGCACACACTGGAGCCGCGACATGCCGTCCTTCTCCAGACCGCTGTCGACCACGGGCAGCCTGTCCCAGCCGGGGGAGCGGGCGGGCATCCCCGGCCGCGCCGCGACCTCGGCGGCGAACAGCGCCTCGCACGCCGCGCGTACGGCCGGATCGTCCGGGTCCACCCGCCGGAGACGTACCTCGTCCACGCCGTCGGGCAGCTCGATCCGCGCCGACGCCGTCTCGATCTCGACGGAGAGCTGCTGGGAGGCGATGCCGTAGCCGAACCGTCCGTAGATCGCCGGCTCGGACGCCGTCAGCACGGCCAGCGGCTCGCCCAGCTCCCGGACGTCGTCGAGCTGGCGCCGCATCATCGAGGTGAGCACACCGCGCCGCCGGTGTGTGGGCGCCACGCTCACCATGGTCACACCGGCCGCGGGCACCAGCGCTCCGCCGGGCACCGAGAGCCGGAAGCTGAACGCACCGGCCGTGCCGACACAGTCGTCACCCTCCCAGATGCCGATGGACCGCTCATATTCGGTCAGAGACCGCCACAGCGCGCGCACCCCCTCCGAGTCGGAGACCCCACCGAACGCGAGCTCCAACGCCCCGTACCAGCGGTCCCATTCGGCTGCGCGCAGCACGCGCGGTTCAGTCGTCATGCGCCATCAGTACCAGGGGGGACGTCGATCAGGCGACCCGATTTCGAACGCAATGTCATGGGGGTCCCCCTGCACGACGGGCCGGTGGATCGATAGGGTCCACAACAATGGCCGGTGTCGCGCGAGCGGAGTCCTCTTCGGCCCGGATGCGCAGGACGCTGCACCGGGTCCGTAACGCCGTGCGCAAATCCGGTGTCGACTACTTCCGGGGTGACGGCTCCGACTGGATCGCGTTCGTCGGTCTGCTGCTCACCATCCCCGCCATCGCCTTCACCACCATCGCCATCCCCGTCTGGTGCTCGCCCTCCGCGCTGGTCCTGCCGATCGTGGCGGGCGGTCTGCTGCTGCGGCCGGCGAGCCTGCTCGGCCTGTACGCGGCCGGGGCCGCCGCGCTCATCGTCGAGTCGATAGTCCTCGGCCCGTACGCGGACGGCTCGGGCCGGGTCACCCCCGGCACGGTGCTGGTCGTGGCGGCCTGCGGCCTCTTCGGACTGCTGATCGCGCAATTCCGGGCCCGGGTCGGGGTGCCCTGGCGGCGCGGCGGGACGATGCTCTTCGACCTGCGCGAACGCATCCGCGTGCAGAGCGCTCTGCCCCGGCTGCCCAAGGGCTGGCACCACGAGATGGCGCTGCGTCCGGCCGGCGGCCAGTCCTTCTCCGGCGACTTCGTGGTCGCGGCCCGTACGAACGGCGGGCGCACGCTCGAAGTCGTCCTCACCGATGTCTCCGGCAAGGGCATGGACGCGGGCTCACGCGCCCTGCTGCTGTCCGGCGCCTTCGGCGGCCTCCTCGGCTCGCTCCCGTCCCACGGCTTCCTTCCGGCCGCGAATGGTTATCTGCTCCGCCAGGACTGGGACGAGGGCTTCGCCACCTCCATCCACCTTGTCCTCGATCTCGACTCGGGCGACTACGAGCTGCTCTCGGCGGGGCATCTGCCCGCGCTCCAGCTTCACGCGGGCAGCGGTCGCTGGGAGGAGAAATCCGGCGAGGGGCCTCTTCTCGGCGTCTACGACGGCGCTCAGTTCGACCCGGTGAAGGGCGCGCTGCGGCCCGGCGATGTCCTGATGCTCTTCACGGACGGTCTGGTCGAGGCGCCGGGCCGGGACATCGCGGAGGGCATCGACCGCCTCACCGGCGAAGCCGACCGCTATGTCTCTCCGGGCTTCGAGGGGGCGGCCTGGCATCTGATCGAAGCGGTCGCCAAGGACGTGAACGACGACCGGGCGCTGCTGCTGATCTGCCGCGAGGGCTGAGGGCCTCCGGCGCGGGCGGCGGCAGGGGCCCCGGACACCATCGGGCTACGCCGACTCCCGCAGGAACGACCGGATCGCGCCGTTGACCACCGGCGGATTCTCGTAGAACGACAGATGGCTTCCGCGCTCCTCCGCCGACAGGATCCGCAGCGTGCTCGACGGGATGAGGGCGGCGACCTCCTGCATCGCGGAGGCCGGGAACAGGCTGGCGTCACCGCCGATGACCAGCGCCGGAACGGAGATCCGCGGCAGCAGCCCCCGCCAGTCCTGCACCCCGTTGTCGAAGACCAGCGCCCTGGCCGCCTCCCGGGGCATGAGCATGCTCTGCTCGACGATCCATGCCCGGTCCGCGTCGGGCAGGAGCGGAGTCGCCAGCGAGGCGATCACGGCGGCCGTGGCGGCTTCCGCGTCCGGTCCCGCCAGGCGGGAGGTGAGGTCCGCGAAGTCGCCCACCCGGAAGATGACGCCGAGTTTCTCGGCGAGCCCGTCCGGCCAGTGCGGTGGGGCGGCCACGACGGCGGGCTGGTCGATCACGACCATGCGGCGCAGCCGATGCCCGCGAAAGAGTTCCCAGTACGCCCAGGAGACGGCCGAGCCCATGGAGTGGCCGATCCAGGTGATGTCCGAGAGATCCAGCGCGCCGATGACATCGCGCATGTCGGCGGCCAGCCGAGCTACGCGGTATCCGTACGGCGGCTTCTCCGACCGCCCCTGTCCGCGGTGGTCCACCGCGACGACATGGTGCGTGCGCGAGAACTCCGCGATCTGGTGACACCACAGCTCCGCGGTGAGCGACCAGCCCGGCACGAGCAGCAGATCAGGCCCGGCCCCGGCTTCCAGATAGTGCAGACGCACACCGTCGTCGGTCATCACCGAGCCGGTGCGAGGCGCGTTCGCGTCCGTCTCTGCCCCGTGTTGGCATGGCATCCATCAAGGGTGACTCAACGCGGCTGAAAAGCGAATAAATCAACCATGAGCGGCGGCCCTGGCGACGCTTATGCGTCGGGACCCCTCTTCCGGCCCGGGGGCCGGAAAAGGGGCTGTGCCACGAACAGCTCTAAGCAGGAGTCGGGATCAGCTCGCCGGATGCGGCGGCTGTGACGAAGGTGGTGAAGGCGCCCGCAGCGACCGCGAAGACCGGCCCCTCGGGGTCCTTCGAGTCGCGTACGGCGACGGCGGCGGTGCAGGCGGCGACCTCGATGCAATTACCGCCGGTGTCGCTGCTGTGGCTCGACTTACGCCAGGCGGCGTCACCGATCGGCGCGCATTCGATGCAGTCGCCGCCGGTGTCTCCGCTGTAGCTCGACTTACGCCAGGCGGCGTCACCGATCGGCGCGCACTCCATGCACTGGCCGCCGGTGTCTCCGCTGTAGCTCGACTTACGCCAGCGTGCGCCCGTCGGGTTCGGGTTGCTCTCCATAGCGTTCCTCCATTACGCGGGCGATCAATGCCGCCGAGTCCCCCACGGAGAGTGCGGCGGCCTGCAAATGATCGTAACGGAGTGAACGAGCCTTGACTTCTTGTGGATTGGCCGTTGGATGCCCGGATTCGTATCCCTCGGTGTAGGCGATGTCCGGGTCGTCATCGAAGCGCAGCACATTGAAGGAGCCCATCAGCCCGGCGTGCGCGCCGGCCGAGAACGGCAGCACCTGGATCTGCACCCACTGAGCGTCCCGGAGGGACAACAGGTGGGCGAGTTGGTTCCGCATTACCTCCCGACCGCCGATCTCCTGGCACAGCACCGCTTCACTCAGGACCGCCCATACCAGGGGAGGGTTGTCCCGCTTGAGAATGCGCTGCCGTTCCAGCCGGGCCGCGACTCGTTCTTCGAGTTTGTCCGTCGTCAGGGCGCTGATAACGGCTCGTGCATACTCCTCGGTCTGGAGCAGGCCGTATACCAACTGGGCTTGAAAGGCGCTGATGTAGGACGCCCGCGCCTCCATCTCCGCGTACTGCTGGAACCAGGGCGGCAGTTGGCTACGGAGCACCAGCGGCACCAGCCGGCTCAGCGTGCCTCCCGTGCCCAGCGCCGCGTCCACGCGCTCCGAGAACTGCCTGGTCGGCACCTTGCGAGCCGTCTCGATCTGGCCGATCAGCGAGCCGGTGCAGTAGATGATCGCGCCTAACTGCTTCTGATTGAGGTTGGCGGCTTCGCGCAGGCGGCGAAGCTCGGCGCCGAAGTAGTCGAGCGGTGACGCGCTCGGGTCCAGGTCGCGGATGGTTGACACGACGGCCTCCAACGTTACGGAGCGTTGCCTGTAGTTCGTAGCCGAGCGTAGTCATACCGTTGCACTCTTGGTGGGTGAATACGACAACCCGTCCCCATCACGCTGGAGTCGACGTGCTGAACAGCGGAGAGTGCCCGCCCACCTGTTACGGCATGAGCTTCACCGTAGGTGAGCACTCGGCCCGGCATCTGCGCCGCATCGTGCGTACGTATCTCTCCGTCTGGAATCTGGAGGAGCTCTGCGACGCGGCCGAGTTGGCACTGACCGAACTGCTCGCCAACGTCGTGCGCCATGTGCCGGGCCGTGGCTGCTCCGTACTGATCCTGCGGCAGCCGGGCTCCCTGCGTGTCGAGGTGACGGACAGGGAGCCGCGGCTGCCGCAGCTCACCATGGGCCAGGACCCGGACGACCTGGCCGAGGACGGCCGGGGCCTGCTGCTGGTCGACGCCGTCACCGACCGGTGGGGCGTGCGACCGCAGCCGGGCGGCGGCAAGACGGTGTGGTTCGAGTGCGAGACGAAGGGGCCGGGCGCGGAGCTTCCCGGGCCCTCAGCCGGTGGCTGAGGCCGGCTCGCGTACGGGTCCCGCCCCGTCCGGAGGCGGCCCGTCACCGTCGCGCCTGCCGCCGGGCAGCACTCGCGCCAGCCAGTGCGACCGCCCGGCGGCCAGCGGTCCGAGGACCGCGAGCACCAGCACATACCCGGCGATGAACGGAGCGAGCCGCTGGTCCAGAGCCGCTCCCGCCGCCATCGTGGCGAGAATCAGGGCGAACTCGCCGCGCGCCAGCAGGGTGGTCGAGATGTTCGCCGCGGGACCCGCGCCGAAGCCGAAGACACGAGCGGCGGCGAGACCGGCGACGACGTTCATCAGCAGTGTCACGGCGACCGCGGCGAGCACCGGCCACAGCACGGTCGGCAGATCACCCGGATTGATCGACACTCCGAAGGCGAAGAAGAAGATCGCGCCGAAGGCGTCCCGCAGCGGGTGGACCAGCTTGCGGATGCGGTCGCCCGACGACGTACTGCCGAGCATCAGGCCGACCATGAACGCGCCGATGGCGTCCGCGACTCCGAACCACTCCGACACACCGGCCACAAAGACCGCCACACCGAGGAAGGAGATGACCAGCAGCTCGTCATCCTTGGTGGACATCAGCCGGCCGACCAGCCGGGTGCCGAAGCGCGCGGCGAGCGCGAGCAGCAGCAGGAAGCCGAATGCCTTTCCGCCGTCCGCCAGAGCCGCCGAGAGGCTGTCCGCGCCCGACAGGATCGGCTGGAGCGCGGCGAGATAGAGCGCCAGGAAGATGTCCTCGACCACGATGATGCCGAGAATCGGCTTGGTCTCCGGATTGCCGATACGGCCCAGGTCCACCAGGACCTTGGTGACGATCGCGGACGACGAGATGCCGAGCACCCCGGCCAGCACCAGCGCCTCGGACGTGCCCCAGCCGAGTGCGAAGCCGAAGCCCAGGCCCGCGCCGACGTTCAGCGCCAGATACGTACCGCCGGCGAGGGCCATCTTCCGGCCACCCGCCTTGAGGTCGTCCAGATGGAATTCGAGGCCCAGATAGAAGAGCAGCAGTACCAGCCCGAGGGCCGAGAGCATTTCCAGGTCGTGCGGGTCGGAGACCAGCACAAAGCCAGGAGTGTGCGGGCCGAGAAGGATCCCGGCCAGGATGAACAGGGGGATCGTGGGCAGCTCGATTCGGCTGCCCAGCCGGGCGAGTACGGCGGCGGCGAGGAAGGCGCCGCCCATGGCTATGAGGGTTTCCGCGTGTCCGATGGGCTCGTTCCTCCGTCTGGATCGAAGCGTCGGGGCGCCTGGCTGTCGGCGCATGGGTCAAGGGATCGTCAAGGAATCGTCAGTAATTAGTTTACCAAACGGTTTACTGAGCAACTGTCGGCCCGGGCCCGAGGGGGTGCGCGACGGTGTGCGGACGGCCGGGCCTGGATCAGGCGTAGGCCGGTCGGCGGCGCGCGTCTCGCCTGGTGGACGCCGAGGGCGGGTCGGCGTCCGGGCCGGCCGGCCGCCCACCGGTCGGGCACGGCGTGTCGGCCAGTGGGGGAGCCGGCGTTCCTGGCCGGGGTCCGGCCTTTCCGGCCGGGGGGAGTGGCGATCTCCGCTATCCGGACGGTGCCGGGAACTCGCGCGTCGCCCCGACGCCGCGTAATGCGATGGGTAAAACCTGGTGAGCGGGCGCGCATTCGAAGCCGTAAATACCAACGGCCGTGCGTTATGCCCCAATTGATCGATACAAAAGGGGTCATACGGTCAATCCATGGTCCCCCCAGGCCCCGTGTCGTTTCGCTCTGGGCCCGCCGGTTCATTTCACGGCGCGAGCGATGCGCATTCCCTCTGTCCGGCGCGCGTAAATGCCCCGAACATCGGGGCGTGGCAGCGGAATTCCCCCGCGAATGCGCTGCGACACGCCGAGCGCCGGAGCCGCGCACGCCCCGGCGCGCGGGGCGTGCGATTGGCGAGAATCCGACGACGATGATGGGTCACCGGCCCACACCCACGCGGAGGTTGATGGCACGATGGTTCGAGCGTGGTGAGCGGCGGTGTCGTCTCCGCGTGGCAGGGCATGAGAGCAAGGCGGACCGACCGAGGGTGTGATCAGTTGTGGCCATTTCACTATCTGTGGTTGTGCTGTTGGCGGTCATCCTCGTGGTGCTGATCCGCGGCGGCTCGCTCAAGGCCGGACCTGCGATCGTCGCGGTGCTCTTCGGCTTCTTCCTGGCCTCCACCAACATCGCTCCATCGGTGAATCGATTCCTCAACTCCATAGCCGACACCGTCAGCCAGATCACCTTCTGACGGCCCGACCGGCTCGCCGGCCGGAAGCCCGGCCGCTCCGGGACACGGGCGGGCGTGGTGCGGGGCGTCGAGGTGGAGCCCGCGCGGTGCGAACGGCCCGGACGTCGGAACGTGGCCGTATGAGTCGGCAGGGGTCGGATCGCGGACCGGCAATGACTCGGGGCCGGGTCAGAGGAGATGCCTCTGACCCGGCCCCGAGTCATATGGAGCGGGCGACGGGAATCGAACCCGCGTAGCTAGTTTGGAAGACTAGGGCTCTACCATTGAGCTACGCCCGCACAGCGCGCGCCGCAGGTCGTACGACCGCGGCACGAACAGCATCGTAGCGGGTCCCGGCCGTCGGTCGCACATCAGTGGTGCCCGGCGCCCGGCCGGCGCGCGGTATGCGCCACACCGTCCGCGCACGCCATTCAATCGCGCCATCCATAAGGGGCCGCCGCCCGAAGGCCGGACACCCATAAGGACTGTTTCGAGGGAACCGGTCCGGCGTGCGCCCTCCGGAAGACGGACGCGAGGTCCGTGGGCATGTACCCTACGTGTCGCACCGACGGGGTGTGGCGCAGCTTGGTAGCGCGTCCGCTTTGGGAGCGGAAGGTCGTCGGTTCGAATCCGGCCACCCCGACCACCACGCTTGATCACATTGTGGGGCTCTTCCTGCTTGCGGTTACTATGCAGACTGCGTGCCTGTGTGTCTGAAGAGTCTCTGAAGAACCGGGCCGATCCGCTGGGCCGCCGCAGTGCGGCGGACGCAGCAGAACCCCAGAATCAGCCACCAAGGAGACCGAACCGTGAAGAGCGCCGTGGAGACCCTGAACCCGACTCGGGTTCGGCTCACTGTCGAGGTGCCCTTCGAGGAGCTCAAGGACAGCCTCGACGCGGCGTACAAGAAGATCAACCAGCAGGTCACGGTGAAGGGCTTCCGCAAGGGCAAGATCCCGGCCCGGGTCATCGACCAGCGGTTCGGGCGTGGTGCTGTGCTGGAGGAGGCCGTCAACGACGCCCTCCCGAAGTTCTACACCGACGCGGTCAACGAGGGTGAGCTGAATGTCCTCGGCCAGCCCGACGTCGACATCACCGAGCTGAAGGACGGCGAACTGCTGGCCTTCACCGCCGAGGTGGACATCCGCCCGACGATCGAGATCCCGGACTACTCCGGCATCGAGGTCGTCGTCGACTCCGTCGAGGTCACCGACGAGGACGTCGAGAAGTCGGTCGAGCAGCTCCGCGACCGCTTCGCCTCCACCAGCCCGGTCGAGCGCGCCGCCGCCGAAGGCGATGTCGTGACGATCGACCTGGAGGCCAAGGTCGACGGAGAGGTGCTGCCCGACGGCGTCGCCAGCGAGGTGGAGTACACCATCGGCTCCGGCGAGCTGCTCGACGGCATCGACGAGGCCGTCACCGGCCTGGAGGCCGGCGGCGAGGCCACCTTCACCTCCGAGCTGAAGGGCGGCACGGCCGAGGGCAAGGCCGCCGAGGTCACCGTCAAGGTCATCCGGGTCGCCGCCCGCGAGCTTCCCGCGCTGGACGACGAGTTCGCGCAGATGGCGAGCGAGTTCGACACCCTCGACGAGCTGAAGGCCGACAGCCGCAAGCGGCTGGAGAGCATGAAGCAGTACGACCAGGCCACCCAGGCCCAGGAGCGCGTCCTCGACGAGCTGCTGAAGCTGGCCGAGGTGCCGATCCCCGAGAAGCTCCTCGCGGACGAGATCAACACCCGCAAGCACAACCTTGAGCACCACCAGCTCGGTCAGATGGGTCTCGACCTCGCGAAGTACCTGGAGATCCAGGGCAAGACCGAGGAAGAGTTCGAGGCCGAGACCGAGGAGCAGGCGGTCAAGGGCATCAAGACCCAGTTCATCCTCGACGAGCTGGTGAACAAGGAGAAGCTGAACGTGAACCAGGAGGAGCTCACCGAGCACCTCATGCGGCGCGCTCAGTCCTCCGGCATGTCCCCCGACCAGTTCGCCCAGGCCGTCGTCGAAGGCGGCCAGGTGCCGATGCTCGTCGGCGAGGTCGCCCGCGGCAAGGCGCTCGCGGTGGTCGTGGAGTCCGCGAAGGTCACGGACACCAATGGCCAGCCGGTTGTGCTGGACGACGACGAAGAAGCTGCCGACAGTGCCGACACTGCCGACGCCACTGACACTGCCGCTTCTGACACTGCCGACGCCGACGCCCCCGCCGAGGCGGCCGACGCCCCCGCCGAGGGTACGGACAAGGGCGGCAAGGCCGACGCCTGAGCGGCCTCGCTCTGATCGCCAGGACGGGCCCCGGACGCGAAACGCGCCCGGGGCCCGCCCCGTCCGCCCCGCAGAGCCCGCGGGAAGCCCTCGGTGGCCCCGGGGGCCGGAACGGGGCCCGGAGGCCCGCAGCGGCCCGTAGGGAGCCTCAACTACCTTGCGCTCCCAGCGAACAGTCAGGGAAGCGGGATGGCGCCCGCCGACCAGCGCGTTAGGGTCCATGAATACGAGGGACGAGCAGTTTCCCGTCTCTCGGAACGAAGACGCTGAGACGGCCGCAGCCGTCAGAGACGAGCAGGTGGATACGTGACGAATCTGATGCCTTACGCCGCCGGTGAGCCGTCCCTCGGTGGTGGCCTCGGCGACCAGGTCTACAGCCGACTGCTCGGAGAGCGGATCATCTTCCTGGGCCAGCAGGTCGACGACGACATCGCCAACAAGATCACGGCGCAGCTCCTCCTCCTCGCGGCCGAGCCCGAGAAGGACATCTACCTTTACATCAACAGCCCCGGCGGCTCGGTGACGGCGGGCATGGCCGTGTACGACACCATGCAGTACATCCCGAACGACGTGGTGACCATCGGCATGGGCATGGCGGCCTCCATGGGCCAGTTCCTGCTGACCGGCGGTACGGCCGGCAAGCGCTTCGCGCTGCCGAACACCGACATCCTCATGCACCAGGGCTCCGCGGGTCTCGGCGGCACCGCCTCGGACATCAAGATCCAGGCCGAGCAGCTCCTGCGCACCAAGAAGCGCATGGCCGAGATCACCGCGCGTCACACGGGCCAGACCGAGGAGACGATCATCCGCGACGGTGACCGCGACCGCTGGTTCACCGCCGAGGAGGCCGTGGCCTACGGCATCATCGACGAGATCATCTCCGCTGCTTCGGGTGTTCCCGGCGGCGGCGGCACCGGGGCCTGAGCGCACCGCCCCGGATCAGCCGACCCAGCCAGCCCCGCCAGCGAACGCCACAGGATGGTGAACACCCACATGAACAACTACTCCGCGAGCGGCCTCTACACCGGCCCGCAGGTGGACAACCGTTATGTCGTTCCGCGCTTCGTGGAGCGCACCTCGCAGGGCGTGCGTGAGTACGACCCGTACGCGAAGCTCTTCGAGGAGCGCGTGATCTTCCTCGGTGTGCAGATCGACGACGCCTCCGCCAACGACGTCATGGCGCAGCTCCTCTGCCTGGAGTCGATGGACCCGGACCGGGACATCTCGATCTACATCAACAGCCCCGGCGGCTCGATGACGGCGCTCACCGCCATCTACGACACGATGCAGTTCGTGAAGCCGGACATCCAGACCGTGTGCATGGGACAGGCCGCCTCCGCCGCCGCCGTGCTGCTCGCCGCCGGCACGCCCGGCAAGCGACTGGCCCTGCCGAACGCGCGTGTGCTGATCCACCAGCCGTCCAGCCAGACCGGCCGGGAGCAGCTCTCCGACCTGGAGATCGCGGCCAACGAGATCCTCCGGATGCGTGCCCAGCTTGAGGACATGCTGGCCAAGCACTCCACGACGCCGATCGAGAAGGTCCGCGACGACATCGAGCGCGACAAGATCCTCACGGCGGAGGACGCGCTCGCGTACGGACTGGTCGACCAGATCGTGTCGACCCGTAAGACCACGGCCGCAGCGGCCGCCTGACGTACCCGGAGCCCTTGGCGCGGTGCCACGAGCATGTGAACCGCGCCAAGGGGGGCCCGAACGGGGCCCCGGGCAAGGTACCGTCGGATATGAGGCACAGGAGCCGCTGAACCAAGCTGCTCCCAGGCGAAGGGGAAGCACCTCGTGGCACGCATCGGTGATGGCGGCGACCTGCTCAAGTGCTCGTTCTGCGGGAAGAGCCAGAAGCAGGTGAAGAAGCTCATCGCAGGTCCCGGTGTGTACATCTGCGACGAGTGCATCGACCTCTGCAACGAGATCATCGAGGAGGAGCTCGCTGAGACCTCCGAGGTGCGGTGGGAGGAACTGCCCAAGCCGCGCGAGATCTACGAGTTCCTTGAGGGCTATGTCGTGGGGCAGGAGCCCGCGAAGAAGGCCCTCTCGGTAGCGGTCTACAACCACTACAAGCGCGTCCAGGCCGGCGAGAACGGCGGCGGGGCGGGCCGGGACGACGCGATCGAGCTCGCGAAGTCCAACATCCTGCTGCTCGGGCCGACCGGCTCCGGCAAGACACTGCTCGCGCAGACACTGGCGCGGATGCTGAACGTCCCGTTCGCCATCGCGGACGCGACGGCGCTGACGGAGGCCGGCTATGTCGGCGAGGACGTCGAGAACATCCTGCTGAAGCTGATCCAGGCGGCCGACTACGACGTCAAGAAGGCCGAGACCGGGATCATCTACATCGACGAGATCGACAAGGTCGCGCGCAAGAGCGAGAATCCGTCGATCACCCGCGATGTCTCGGGCGAGGGCGTCCAGCAGGCGCTGCTGAAGATCCTGGAGGGCACCACGGCCTCGGTCCCGCCGCAGGGCGGACGGAAGCACCCGCACCAGGAGTTCATCCAGATCGACACGACGAATGTGCTCTTCATCGTCGGCGGTGCGTTCGCCGGCCTGGAGAAGATCATCGAGTCGCGGGCGGGCGCGAAGGGCATCGGCTTCGGCGCGACGATCCGCTCGAAGCGCGAGATCGAGGCGAGCGACCAGTTCCAGGAGGTCATGCCGGAGGACCTGGTGAAGTTCGGGATGATCCCGGAGTTCATCGGCCGCCTCCCGGTCCTCACCTCCGTGCACAACCTCGACCGCGAGGCGCTGCTCCAGATCCTGGTCGAGCCGCGCAACGCGCTGGTGAAGCAGTATCAGCGCCTCTTCGAACTCGACGGTGTGGAGCTGGACTTCGACCGCCCGGCGCTGGAGGCCATCGCGGACCAGGCGATCCTGCGCGGCACCGGCGCGCGTGGTCTGCGGGCCATCATGGAAGAGGTCCTGATGTCGGTGATGTACGAGGTCCCGTCGCGCAAGGACGTGGCCCGCGTGGTCATCACGGAGGACGTGGTCCACTCGCATGTGAACCCGACGCTGGTCCCGCGCGAGCCGAGGATCGTGAAGAACGACGGCCGCCACGAGAAGTCGGCCTGAGGTGCGGACAGGTACGCGCGTCAAAGTACAGCGCTGACAGGTACAGCGGAGGCGCCCGGCCGGGTCAACCGGCCGGGCGCCTCCGTGTGTTGACCCGGTGGCCCCGGGACCCCGGACTCAGAGCTTGACGCGGACGTCTCCGCGGAGCTTGGCCGCGGTGGCGGCGGCCTCTTCGAGCGGGGTGCTCTTCCCGGTCACCGCGCTCGCGATGTCGACCGCCGTGGTGAAGGCGAGCGTGCTGTGGTCGCCCCAGATGCACATCGGGACGCTGAATTCCTTGGGGCCCGCCTCCGTCGAGGACGGGTCGGTGTTCTTGAACTTGAGGTCCTGGCACTTCATGACCGCGTTGTCCAGGCCGGCCGGCTCGTACGTCTGCGGGCTGCCCACCAGTTCGATGGCCTGCTGGGTGTCCTTGTCCGCCAGCGCCTGCTTGCGCATATAGGCGAACATCGCGTCGACGACCTTCTCCGGGTCGTCGATCTCGCCGTAGACACCGCCGAAGCTCAGGGCCTTGCCCTCCAGCGGATTGTCCTCGCTGCCCGACTCGTAGTCGGCGCCGACGTCCTTGGCGTTCTTCACGCCCCAGCTCTCGGCGTCCTTGAGGTCGCTCTCGGTCAGACCGCCGCTGCCGCTGCCGCCCTGACTCTTCCTGTACTGGCCGCCCAGCACCGTCGCGGGCGCCGTCAGCTTGTGCGGGCCGTCGTCGGCTATGGAGCCGCTGCCGCCGCCGGACGTCAGGAAGTAGGCGCCGGCCGCGATCACCGCGAGCGCCACCACGCCCACGCCGATGATCAGGCCCGTCTTCTTCTTGGGGGCCGGGCCCGGAGGGGGCGGGAACTGCCCGGCGCCGTAGGGAGGTTGCTGCGGCGGCTGACCGTAGGGCCCGGGCTGGCCGTAGGGCCCGGGCTGGCCCGGCTGGCCGTAAGGTCCGGGCTGCCCCGGCTGGCCGTAAGGACCCGGCTGGCCGGGCGGCTGCTGCGGATAGCCGTATCCCGGCGGGGGAGGAGGGCCCTGCGGCGGGCCGCCCGCCGGCGGCTGCTGAGGGTAACCGTAGCCGGGGCCGGGCGGTCCCTGGGGCGGCTGCCCGCCGTAGGGGTTGGGCTGGGGCCGGCCGTAGGGTCCAGGCGGCGGCGGACCGTCATACGGTCCCGGCTGGTTGTGGCTCATGGACGCTGTCCCCTCCAGATGCTTATGCGTTCCGAACATCCTGTCGGAAGAGCCGCTCCGGCGGGGCGGCCGGGGTCGCACCGTTACCCATCTATCCCATTTCAGTACGGGGCGGTGACACCTCTAAACTGGCCCGGTGACCGAGAACACTCAGCAGCAGCCAGCCAGCACCCCCGAACTGCCGACCCAGTACGCGCCGGCCGAGGTGGAGGGGAAGCTGTATGAGCGCTGGGTAGCACGCGGTTACTTCGAGGCGGACGAGAAGAGCGACAAACCGCCCTACACCATCGTCATCCCGCCGCCGAACGTCACCGGAAGCCTGCACCTCGGGCATGCCTTCGAACACACGATCATTGACGCGCTGACCCGACGCAAGCGGATGCAGGGCTACGAGACGCTGTGGCAGCCGGGTATGGACCACGCCGGTATCGCCACACAGAACGTCGTCGAGCGTGAGCTGGCCAAGGACGGCAAGTCGCGTCAGGACCTCGGGCGCGCGGCGTTCGTCGAGCGGGTCTGGCAGTGGAAGGAAGAGTCCGGCGGCCAGATCTCCGGGCAGATGCGGCGGCTCGGGGACGGCGTGGCCTGGTCCCGTGAGCGCTTCACCATGGACGAGGGCCTGTCCAAGGCCGTCCAGACGATCTTCAAGAGGCTCTACGACGACGAGCTGATCTACCGCGCCGAGCGCATCATCAACTGGTGTCCGCGCTGTCTGACGGCCATCTCGGACATCGAGGTCGAGTACCAGGACGACGAGGGCGAGCTGGTCTCGCTGAAGTACGGCGACGGTGAGGACACCGTCGTCGTCGCCACCACCCGCGCCGAGACGATGCTCGGTGACACGGCCGTCGCCGTCCACCCGGACGACGAGCGGTACGCGCACCTCGTCGGCAAGCAGATCAAGCTGCCGCTCACCAACCGCACCATCCCGGTCGTCGCGGACAGCCATGTCGACCCGGAGTTCGGCACGGGCGCGGTCAAGGTGACCCCGGCCCACGACCCGAACGACTTCGAGATCGGCCGGCGGCACAACCTGCCGAACATCGCGGTGATGAACGAGCGCGCCGTGATCACCGTCCCGGGGCCCTTCGAGGGGCTCGACCGGATGGAGGCGCGCAGCGCCATCGTCGCCGCCCTGCGGGCCGATGGCCGTATCGTCGCCGAGAAGCGGCCGTACACGCACTCCGTGGGGCACTGCTCGCGCTGCAAGACGACCATCGAGCCGCGGCTGTCGATGCAGTGGTGGGTCAAGGTCGGGCCGCTCGCGAAGGCCGCCGGTGACGCCGTCCGCGACGGACAGGTCAGGATCCACCCGAAGGAGATGGAATCCCGCTACTTCGGCTGGGTCGACAACCTCCACGACTGGTGCATCTCACGGCAGTTGTGGTGGGGCCACCGCATCCCCGTCTGGTACGGGCCGAACGGCGAGACCGTCTGTGTCGGACCCGACGACGAGGCTCCGACGGGCGAGGGCTGGACCCAGGACATGGACGTCCTGGACACCTGGTTTTCCTCCGCCCTCTGGCCGTTCTCCACCCTGGGCTGGCCCGAACAGACGCCGAGCGTCGAGAAGTTCTATCCCAACGCGGTCCTTGTCACGGGCTACGACATCCTCTTCTTCTGGGTCGCCAGGATGATGATGTTCGGCCTGTACGCGATGGACGGCACTCCGCCGTTCCACACCATCGCGCTGCACGGCATGGTCCGGGACCAGTTCGGCAAGAAGATGTCGAAGTCCTTCGGCAACGCGGTCAACCCGCTGGACTGGATGGACAAGTACGGCTCGGACGCGGTCCGCTTCACCCTCGCGCGCGGTGCCAACCCGGGCGTCGACGTGCCGATCGGCGAGGACTGGGTGCAGGGCTCCCGGAACTTCGCCAACAAGATCTGGAACGCCACGCGCTTCGCGATGATGAACGGCGCGACCGTCGAGGGCGAGCTGCCCGACGCGGCCGAGCTGTCCGCCACCGACCGGTGGATCCTGTCCCGGCTCAACGCCGTGGTCTCCGAGGTCGACGCGTACTACGACGACTACCAGTTCGCGAAGTTGTCCGACTCCCTCTTCCACTTCGCGTGGGACGAGGTCTTCGACTGGTATGTCGAGCTGTCCAAGACGACGTTCTTCGAGGGCGGCGAGCCCGCGAAGATCTCCGGACGGGTCCTCGGCGAGGTCCTCGACGTCACCCTGCGGCTGCTGCATCCGGTGGTCCCCTTTGTCACCGAGACGCTGTGGACCACGCTCACCGGCAAGGAGTCGGTGGTCATCGCCGACTGGCCGGCCGACAGCGGCTTCCGCGACCCGGCCGCCGAGCAGGAGATCGAGCACCTCCAGCAGGTGATCACCGAGGTCCGCCGGTTCCGGTCCGACCAGGGTCTCCAGCCCGGCCAGAAGGTCCCGGCCCGGCTGGACCTGTCGGGTACGCCGCTCGCCGCGCACGAGGCGGCCATCCGCCAGCTTCTGCGTCTTCAGCCCGAGGGCGACGGCTTCCACGCGACCGCGACCCTGCCGGTCGCCGGTGCCACGGTGGCGCTGGACCTGTCCGGGACGATCGACGTGGACGCGGAGCGCAAGCGGCTGACCAAGGATCTCGGCGCCGCCGAGAAGGAGAAGTCCCAGGCGGTCGCGAAGCTCGGCAACGAGGCGTTCCTCGCGAAGGCACCGGACAACGTGGTCGAGAAGATCCGTACCCGGCTCGCCAAGGCCGAGGCGGACATCGAGCGCATCAACGCCCAGCTCGCGGGGCTCCCGGTCGGCTGACAGCGACTGGGTCGGCTGACAGCGGCTGAGACCCGCCCACCCCGGCAGGGGCGGGACAGCGACACCGAGGCCCTCCGACCACGCCGGTCGGGGGGCCTCCCCGGTGTCCGGCGCGGCCCGTGTCGTCCGTACGGGTGACACGGTCCGCGCGCCGGACAAGCGGGGGGGAAGGACGGCGCGGCCGGGGTGTCGGCGCCGCTCCGTAGACTGGCCCCGTGAGCGAGCACCGTCCTTCCGACCAGCCCGGCGAGTACGACGATTTCGATGAGATCGTCGGCGCCGAGACCGACCGTGATCCCGACCTGGCGGTGATCGAGGCCGGCAGCCGTACCCTGCGCGCCGTGGCGGGCCCGGCGGCGGCCGACGACATTCCGGCCCGTCCCGAGGATCCGGAGGTGGACAGGGCGCTGCGCGCCGTCGAGCAGGACCTCGCGGGACGCTGGGGCGAGACCAAGCTCGACCCGTCCATCGAGCGGATCCAGGCGCTGATGGACGTGCTGGGTGATCCCCAGCGCGCCTATCCCTCGATCCACATCACGGGGACCAACGGCAAGACGTCCACGGCGCGCATGATCGAGGCGCTGCTCGGAGCGTTCGAGCTGCGCACCGGCCGGTACACCAGCCCCCATGTCCAGTCGGTCACCGAGCGGATCAGCCTGGACGGCGCTCCGATCTCCGCCGAGCGGTTCATCGAGACGTACGACGACATCAAGGCGTATGTCGAGATGGTGGACGGCACGCAGGAGCACCGGCTCTCCTTCTTCGAGGTGCTGACCGGCATGGCGTACGCGGCCTTCGCGGACGCGCCGGTGGACGCGGCCGTCGTCGAGGTCGGCATGGGCGGAAGCTGGGACGCGACCAATGTCATCGACGGGTCCGTCGCGGTCATCACGCCCATCGCGCTGGACCATGTGGACCGGCTGGGCTCCACGACCGGCGAGATCGCCGTGGAGAAGGCCGGGATCATAAAGCCGGGGGCGACGGTGATCCTGGCGCAGCAGCCGGTGGACGCCGCCCAGGCGATGCTCAAGAGGGCCGTCGAGGTGGACGCGACGGTCGCCCGCGAAGGCATGGAGTTCGGTGTCGTCGACCGGGAGATCGCGGTCGGCGGCCAGCTCCTGACCCTGCGCGGCCTCGGCGGACAGTACGAGCAGGTCTTCCTCCCGCTGTACGGCGCGCACCAGGCGCACAACGCGGCGGTGGCGCTCGCCGCCGTGGAGGCGTTCTTCGGCATCGGCGCCCAGCACGCCCGTCCGCTGGACATGGACACCGTCCGCAAGGCGTTCGCCTCGGTCTCCTCGCCGGGCCGGCTGGAGGTCGTACGGCGGTCGCCGACGGTGGTGCTGGACGCGGCGCACAATCCGGCCGGGGCCCGCGCGGCGGCCGAGGGCATCACCGAGTCGTTCGGCTTCAGCCGGCTGATCGGGGTGGTCGGCGCCAGCGACGACAAGGACGTCCGGGGGGTCCTGGAGGCGCTGGAGCCGATCTGCGCGGAGCTGGTCGTCACGCAGAACTCCAGCCATCGCGCGATGGACGCCGACGAGCTGGCCACGATCGCCGTCGAGGTCTTCGGCGACGACCGGGTCCAGGTCGAGCCGCGTCTTGACGACGCCCTGGAGGCGGCGATCACGCTCGCCGAGGAGGAGTCCGAGTTCGCGGGCGCCGGAGTGCTGGTGACCGGCTCGGTGATCACGGTCGGCGAGGCCCGGCTGCTTCTGAGGAGGTCCTGACCCCATGCGTACGCTCTGCGCTTCCACTCTTCTCGGCGAGTTCTTCGTCATCGGGTTCGCCGGACTCGTCGCGATGAAGTCGGACGACCTGTCCATGGGCACGGTCTGGACGGTCTGCGGGGTGGCCATGCTGCTGTCCCTGCTGCTCTGCGGGGTGATCACCCGCCCCGGTGGCGTACAGCTCGGCTGGGCGCTCCAGATCGCACTGATCGCGAGCGGCTTCGTGGTGCCGGTGATGTTCTTCCTCGGCGCGGCCTTCGCGGGGCTGTGGTGGGCCTCGGTGCACTACGGCCGCAAGGTGGACGAGGCGAAGGCGCGCTGGGCCGCCCAGGCGCAGGCGCGGTAGGGGGCCCGGTGTCCGGGCTCCGGCCGCCCGGCTCGTACGACGGTGGCCGACGCACCCCGGCGGTGAGCCGTGGTCCGGGTGCCGAGGGCCCCGCGGCTGCCGGTAGCCTCACACCCACCGCACCTTTTTTGCCTGCAAGGAGCCGCACACCATGACCCAGCGCACTCTTGTCCTCCTGAAGCCGGACGCCGTCCGGCGCGGACTCGTGGGCGAGATCATCGGCCGTATCGAGCGCAAGGCGGGCTGGACGATCGGCGCGCTGGAGCTGCGCACGCTCGACCAGGAGACGCTGGAGCAGCACTACGGCGAGCACAAGGGCAAGCCCTTCTACGAGCCGCTGGTCGAGTTCATGGCCTCGGGCCCGGTCGTCGCGCTCGTCGTCGAGGGCGAGCGGGTCATCGAGGGTGTCCGCGCGCTCGCCGGCCCGACTGACCCGATCGCCGCAGCGCCCGGGTCCATCCGGGGGGACTTCGGCACCATCGTCCGGGAGAACCTGATCCACGCTTCGGACTCCGAGGAGTCCGCCATTCGGGAACTCAAGCTTTTCTTTCCCGGTCTTTCCTGACCGAGAGTCATCCGAACGGCGCTGTTCGCCTGTGGCGACCGAAGGAATTCGGTCGCCTTTGGGCATATGCGGACCTGTTCCGGGAACGCATCGGTCCAACGCATCGTCACCCTTACTGAGGCGGGCCACCGCGCCGCCGCCGTGCAGGCGGCACTACGATGGAAGCCTCCAAGCCAAAGCACCCACTTCGCCATCCTGAAAAGCCGTCAACGCTCGATTTGGGAAGGCCAGACGCATCCTCATGGGGAACAACATGTCGTTCATCGGCCGTGACATGGCTGTCGACCTCGGGACCGCCAACACGCTGGTGTACGTCAGGGGCCGGGGGATCGTACTCAACGAGCCGTCCGTGGTCGCCATCAACACCAACACTGGCGGCATTCTCGCGGTCGGCGCCGAAGCGAAGAAGATGATCGGCCGGACACCGGGCAACATCGTTGCCGTCCGGCCACTGAAGGACGGCGTGATCGCCGACTTCGAGATCACCGAGCGCATGCTGCGTTACTTCATCCTGAAGATCCACAAGCGCCGCTATCTGGCCCGTCCGCGGGTCGTCATCTGTGTGCCCTCGGGCATCACGGGTGTCGAGCGCCGCGCCGTCATTGAGGCGTCCACCCAGGCGGGCGCACGCCAGGTGCACATCATCGAAGAGCCCATGGCGGCGGCGATCGGCGCCGGGCTCCCCGTCCACGAGGCCACCGGCAACATGGTGGTGGACATCGGCGGCGGTACCACCGAGGTCGCCGTGATCTCCCTCGGAGGAATCGTCACAGCACAGTCCATCCGGGTCGCCGGTGACGAGCTGGACAACGCGATCATCCAGCACATCAAGAAGGAGTACTCGCTCCTCCTCGGTGAGCGGACCGCCGAGAGCATCAAGATCACCATCGGCTCGGCGTACGACCTCGACAATGACGAGCACACCGAGATCCGCGGCCGGGACCTGGTCTCCGGCCTGCCGAAGACCGTGGTCATCTCCGCGGCCGAGGTGCGCAAGGCCATCGAGGAACCGGTCAACGCGATCGTCGACGCCGTGAAGACGACGCTCGACAAGTGCCCGCCGGAACTGTCCGGCGATGTGATGGACCGTGGGATCGTGCTCACCGGCGGTGGCGCACTGCTCCGCGGTCTCGACGAGAGGCTGCGCCGGGAGACCGGTATGCCCATCCACATCGCCGAGGACCCGCTGGACTCCGTCGCGCTCGGATCCGGCAAGTGTGTCGAGGAGTTCGAGGCGCTTCAGCAGGTGCTGGACGCGCAGCCCCGGCGGTGACCCGATGGCACCGGCCCGCTGTCCTTCCGAGCCCGGCCCACGCGTGGGGCCGGGCGGGCCTTCTGCCACACTTCCGGAGTCCCCGGTCTGGTGGGACCTTCGGTATGGGGCCATGAATCCCCGTATGGCGGAACGTTGATATACAAGCTGAATCATTCCTACGAGGAAGGCACGGCCGCCGCACGTGAGGGACACACGAGAGAGCCGTTTGCTCCTGGTGCTGCTGATCGCCATCGCGTTCGCACTGATCACGGTGGATATCCGCGGTGGTGATGAATCCCCGGTCGAAGGCGCGCGGCGGACCGCCGCGACGGTTTTCGGTCCGGTGGAGGACGGTGTCGCGTCCGCGGTCAATCCGGTCGGCAATGTCATCGGAGCCATAAGGGATTCCGGTGCGCGGCACGACCGCATCAGCGTGCTCCAGCAGGAGAACGCCGCGCTCAAACAGCGGCTCGGCAGCGACGACCGCAACCGCAGCCGGGTGCGCGAACTCGACGCCATGCTCGCGAAGGCGGGCGCCGGCCAGTACGGGATCAAGGGCGCCGAGGTCATCGCCATAGGAGCGGCCCAGGGCTTCTCCTGGACGGTCACCATCGACATCGGCGCCAACGACGGCATCAAGCGCGACATGACCGTCCTCAACGGCGAGGGCCTGGTCGGCCGCGTCACCACCGTCGGCCCGCACACCGCGACCGTACTGCTGGCCAACGACCCGGACTTCACCGTCGGCACCCGGATGGAGAAGTCCGACGAACTGGGCTTCGCCACCGGGCAGGGCGACCGTCCGCTCTCCGTCCAGCTCCTCAACGGCAAGTCCAAGGTGAAGAAGGGCGACCGGCTGGTCACCTTCGGCTCCAGCAGGGACAAGCCCTTCGTGCCCGGCGTCCCGGTCGGCGAGGTCGTCCGGGTCGACCCGTCCGGCGGCGACCTCACCAGGACCATCTACGTACGCCCCTTCGTCGGCTTCACCAAGCTCGACCTCGTCGGTGTCGTCGTCGTGGCACCCCGCGAGGACCCGCGCGACACGGTCCTGCCGCCCAAGCCCAAGCCCGTTCCCACGCCCACCGTCACCGTCACGGTCACTCCGTCGCCGGACGCCGGCGCCGACACCGAAGCCGAAGCCAACGCGGACGACGCGGGCGCGGACCCCGGTACCGACCAAGACGACGATCTGGAGTAGAGCTGATCCCCATGCGCTTCAACCGGCTGCTGCTCTCGACCACGCTGGTCGTGGTGGCCCTGGTCATCCAGGTGTCCGTTCTCTCCCGCCTTCAGCTCCCCGGCGCCGTGCCCGATCTGATGCTGCTCGTCGTCCTCGCGCTGGCCTTTGTGTACGGGCCCGTGAGCGGCGCGCTCATCGGCTTCGGCGCCGGACTGCTGACCGACCTGGCCCCGCCCGCCGACCACGCCGCCGGGCGGTACGCCCTGGTGCTCTGTGTGATCGGCTATCTGGCGGGCGTCTCCCGGCCCGAGAAGGGCCAGCTCAAATCGGCGTTCCGGCCGATGATCCTGGTCGTTGTCGCGGCGGTCGGCACGACGCTGCTGTACGCGCTGGTCGGCGCGCTCGTCGGGGACACCGCCGCCCGCCATGTCGGCCTCTTCAGCCTGCTGTTCACGGCCGCGCTCTACGATCTGCTGCTCGCGCCGTTCACCGTGCCGGTGGTCATGTGGCTGGCGAGACGGGCCGACAACGATCCCCTCGCCGAACCGAAGAGCAGCAACGGTTCCGACATCGCGGGCGGCTGGCTCGCCGGCGGCACCGGGCTGCGGATCGGCGGTCAGCGCGGCGCGCTGCGGATCAGGGCCGCCCGCAACCGCGCGGCGCGGGCCGGACGTATCAAGGGGGTCAAGCGACTGTGAGTCCGCAGCACCCGGCGGCCGGCGCGGAGACGCCTCCGCGTGCGGCCCGCCCACTTTCCGGCCGTACCACTCGTGGGGGCGCGCAGTGAGCAACATCCCGGAGACCGGGCGGACCTCCCGGGTCCAGATCCGGCTCGTCGTCATCCAGGTCCTTGTCTTCTCCCTGCTGTTCACCCTCGGCGGCCGGCTCTGGTACCTCCAGATCCGCAACGGCCAGGAGTACACGGACGAGGCCAAGAACAACCACGTCCAGCAGGTCGTTCAGCCGGCCGTGCGCGGCTCGATCCTCGACTCGCGCGGTGTCCCCATGGCCGACAACGAGACCCGGCTCGTGGTCTCCGCCAGCCGCACCGAGCTGATGAAGATGGACGACGACGGCAAGGCCGTGATGGCCCGGCTGGCCGATGTCCTCGACATGAAGCCCAAAGACGTGATGGACAAGGTCCGGCTCTGCGACTCGAAGACGCCACAGCCCTGCTGGAACGGTTCGCCTTTCCAGCCGATCCCCGTCACCGACGAGGCCACCACCCAGCAGGCCCTCCAGATCCGCGAGCGCGCCGAGGACTTCCCCGGCATCACGGCGGAGCCCACCGCCGTACGCCGCTATCCCGCGCCAGGACTGGCCAACACCTCCCAGGTCCTCGGCTATCTCTCACCCGTCACCGACGAGGAGATCACCAAGGCCAAGGACACCGACTCGCCGTATCTGCGCTCCGACCAGGTCGGCAGGTCGGGCCTTGAGCGCACCTACGACAAGCAGCTCCGCGGCGACGCCGGGGTCACCCGCTACGAGGTCGACAACCTCGGCCGGGTCATCGGCCGGGCGCGCAGCGACGACGCCCAGCCCGGCGCCAATGTCGTCACCTCGATAGACGCACGTGTCCAGGCCGTCGCCGAGTACGAGCTCAACGAGGCGATGAAGGCCGCCCGCAAGGAGATGGACCGCAACACCGGCACGCACTACAAGGCGGACTCGGGCGCCGTCGTCGTCATGGAGGCGAAGACCGGCCGCGTCGTCGCGATGGCCTCCCAGCCGACGTACGACCCCAACGCCTGGGTCGGCGGCATCTCCGCCAAGGACTACGCCCGGCTCACCGGCAAGAAGTCCAACTTCCCGCTGCTCAACCGGGCCATCCAGGGCCAGGCGGCCCCCGGCTCCATCTTCAAGGTCGTCTCGTCCACCGCCGCGGTCAACGCCGGATACGACTTCAACGGCAACTACCCCTGCCCCAGTTCGTACTCCGTCGGCGGCCAGGTCTTCCAGAACTTCGAGTCCCGCGGCTACGGCAGCATCACCATCGGCAAGGCCCTCGAAGTCTCCTGCGACACCGTCTACTACGGCATCGCGCACAAGGAGTGGATGAAGGACGGTGGTATGAAGCCCAAGCACCCGAAGGACTGGTTCTACCGGACCGCCCACCAGTTCGGCCTCGGCAAGGAGACCGGAATCGACCTCCCCAACGAGGTCACCGGGCGCATCCCGGACCGCCAGTGGAAGAAGAGCTTCTGGGCGGCCAACAAGGACTCCTGGTGCAGGCAGGGCAAGAAGGGCGGCACCTATGTGCAGCGGCTCGCCTACGAGGGCTGCCTCGAAGGCGACCGGATGCGCGCCGGTGACTCCGTGAACTACTCGATCGGCCAGGGCGACACACTCGTCACCCCGATCCAGATGGCCACGATCTACTCCGCCATCTCCAACGGCGGCACCCTCTACAACCCGGTCGTCGGCAAGGCGATCATCAGCGCCGACGGCAAGCAGGTGGAAGAGATCGCGCCCAAGTCGCACGGCAGGCTGCCGATGAACGCGAAGACGCGCGACCAGATCGACGAGGCACTCGCGGCGGTGGCCACCCGCGGCTCCGCCGCCTGGCGGTTCGGCGGCTGGCCGCAGGACAAGATCCCGATGCACGCCAAGACGGGTACCGCCGAGGTCTACGGCAAGCAGACCACCTCCTGGTTCGCCTCGTACACCAGGGACTACACGATCGTCATGACGATCTCCCAGGGTGGTACGGGTTCCGGGGCGTCGGGCCCCGCCGTCCGCAATATCTACGAGGCGATGTACGGCCTGGACAAGAAGGGCAACCAGGACCTGAAGAAGGCCCTGATGCCCGAGCCGCGCAAGACACTGCCCAAGATCGAGCCCGACGGACAGATCGAGGCGCCGGCGATCAGGCCGTACGAGCCTCCGAAGAACCCGGAAGAGCCCCAGGTGCTCGCCGGCCCGCCCGCTCGGAGGGACTGAACGATGGCCGGCACAGGTGGCTTCACCGTCTCCGGATACGGTCCGCAGCGCAGTGCGTGGGCGCGGCTCGCGGCCCGCGACTCCCTGGCGCGCCGACTCGACTGGCCGCTGCTCTTCTCGGCACTGGCGCTCTCCCTCGTCGGCTCCCTGCTGGTCTGGTCCGCGACCAGGAACCGCACCCAGCTCAACCAGGGCGACCCGTACTACTTCCTGCTCCGTCATCTCCTCAACACCGGTATCGGCTTCGCCCTGATGGTCGGCGCGATCTGGCTCGGGCACCGCACCCTGCGCGGCGCTGTGCCGGCGCTGTACGGACTCTCCGTACTGCTGGTCGTGCTGGTCCTCACCCCGCTCGGCGCCACCATCAACGGCGCCCACGCCTGGATCGTCATCGGCGGCGGCTTCTCGCTCCAGCCCTCCGAGTTCGTGAAGGTCACGATCATCCTGGGCATGGCGATGATCCTGGCCGCCCGGGTGGACGCCGGGGACCAGGTCCATCCGGACCACAAGACCGTCGCCAAGTCCCTGCTGGTGGCGGTCATTCCGATGGTGATCGTCATGCTGATGCCGGACCTCGGCTCGGTGATGGTCATGGTCGTCATCGTGCTCGGCGTGCTGCTCGCCTCCGGCGCCTCCAACCGCTGGGTCTTCGGCCTGGTCCTGGCCGGTGCGATCGGAGCCGTCACGGTCGCCGCGCTCGGCGTACTCGACGAATACCAGATCAACCGCTTCGCGGCCTTCGCCAATCCGGAGCTGGACCCGGCCGGTGTCGGCTACAACACCAACCAGGCGCGCATCGCGATCGGCTCCGGCGGCCTCACCGGCACCGGGCTCTTCCACGGCTCCCAGACCACCGGGCAGTTCGTGCCCGAGCAGCAGACCGACTTCGTCTTCACGGTCGCGGGTGAGGAGCTGGGCTTCGTCGGCGCAGGTCTGATCCTGGTGCTGCTCGGTGTCGTCATGTGGCGCGCCTGCCGGATCGCCCGGGAGACGACCGAGCTGTACGGCACGATCGTCGCGGCCGGAATCATCGCCTGGTTCGCGTTCCAGTCCTTCGAGAACGTCGGCATGACCCTCGGCATCATGCCGGTGGCGGGTCTGCCGCTGCCGTTCGTGTCGTACGGCGGCACATCGATGTTCGCCGTCTGGATCGCCGTCGGACTGCTCCAGTCCATCAAGGTGCAGCGACCGCTGTCGGCCTGATGAATCCCCCTGTCGCCGGACCGCCACATGGCGGTCCGGCGATGCGTTGCGGTGATTAGACCTCGCCCATCCGGTTAGGTTCGTTATATGGCGGACACCAAACGAGAGATCGAGCGGAAGTACGAACTCCCCGAGCGTCCCAAGGGCGGCGACCAGCCCGGACTGCCGGACCTCCACGGCGTCAAGGGAGTCTCGGCCGTCGCCGGGCGCGGCGTGGTGGAACTCGACGCCGTCTACTACGACACCGCCGATCTGCGGCTCTCCGCCGGCTCCCTCGCGCTGCGCCGCAGAGAGGGCGGCGCCGACGAGGGCTGGCATCTCAAGTTCCCCGTGTCCACCGGCATCCGCGACGAGATCCAGGCGCCACTCGCCGACACCGTCCCGGACGAGCTGTCCGGCCTGCTGCGCTCCCACATCCGCGACGCCGAACTGGTCCCCGTCGTGCGCCTGATGTCCTCCCGGGACATCAGCGAGCTGCTCGACGCCAAGGGCGCGCTGCTCGCCGAGGTGAGCGTCGACACCGTCCGCGCGGAGCGCCTCACCGCGGACCCCGCCACCACCTCCTGGACCGAAGTGGAGGTGGAACTGGCCGACGACGCCGACCCGGCGCTCCTGGACGCGGTGGAGAAGAAGCTCCGCAAGGCGGGACTGCGCCCGGCGTCCTGGGACTCGAAGCTGGGCAGGGCCCTGGGCGCGCGGCCGTCCGGCCGGTCCGACGGGGCGGAGCCGAACACGAAGCCGAAGCCGAACACGAAGAACACAAAGAACACGAAGAACACGAACACGAAGCGCGCGGAGCCGGCCACCGCCGGGGACCATGTGCTGGCCTATCTGCGGGCCCAGGCCGACGCGATCGTCACCCAGGACCCCGCCGTCCGCCGCGACCTGCCGGATTCGGTGCACCAGATGCGGGTCGCCTGCCGCCGGATGCGCTCGGCCTTCCGCACGTACCGCAAGGTCCTCGACCGGTCCGCCACCGACCCGATCGCCGAAGAACTCAAGTGGCTCGCGTCGGAGCTGGGCGTCAGCAGGGACCACGAGGTCCTCAACCGGCGGCTGCGCGGGGAGGTCGACGCGGTCCCCGAGACCGAGCTCCTCGGCCCGGTGCGGGCCCGGCTCCAGATCTGGGACGCCGCCCTGCGGGCCGAAGCGCGGAGCAGGACCCTCGCCGTCCTCGACAGCGAGCGGTATCTGGCCCTGCTGAACACACTGGACGCGCTGCTCGCCGACCCGCCGCTGCGGCCCGCCGCCGGCGGACCGGCCGCGAAGGTGCTGCCCAAGGCGATCCTGAAGGACTACGACCGCCTCGCGGCCCGGGTCGAGCTCGCGCTGAGCCTGCCGCCGGGCCGGGACCGGGACCTCGCCCTGCACGACGCCCGCAAGGCCGCCAAGCGCGTCCGGTACGCCGCCGAGGCGGCCAGGCCCGCCCTGGGCAAGCCCGCCAAGCGGTTCGCCAAGCGGACCAAGGCCGTGCAGAACGTCCTCGGTGACCATCAGGACAGCGTGGTGGCCCGCGAGACCCTGCGGACCCTCGCCGTCAAGGCGCACGCGGCCGGCGAGTCCGCCTTCACCTGGGGACTGCTCTACGGCCGGGAGGAGGCGCGCGGGGCGCGCCGTGAGCGGGAGCTGCCGGAGGTATGGGCGCGGGTGGCCGCCGGGAAGTGGCGGGCGGCGCTGACCGGGTGACCACCGGGGTAGGCTGAATGGTCACCCCTGTCAGCCACGAAAGATCGCCGTGATGCCTGCCGATTCGGTCTTCCCGCAGCTCGAAGCCCTGCTCCCGCATGTGCAGAAGCCGATCCAGTACGTCGGCGGTGAGCTCAACTCCACCGTCAAGCCGTGGGAGAGCTGCGACGTCCGCTGGGCGCTCATGTACCCCGACGCGTACGAGGTCGGTCTGCCCAACCAGGGCGTCATGATCCTCTACGAGGTGCTGAACGAACGGGAGGGCGTGCTCGCCGAGCGCACCTACAGCGTCTGGCCGGACCTCGAAGAGCTGATGCGCGAGCACAAAGTGCCGCAGTTCACCGTCGACTCGCACCGGCCGGTCGGTGCCTTCGACGTATTCGGTCTGAGCTTCTCGACCGAGCTGGGTTACACCAATATGCTCACGGCGCTCGATCTGGCGGGCATCCCGCTGGAGTCGCGCGACCGGACGGTCGACCACCCGATCGTGGTCGCGGGCGGACACGCGGCCTTCAACCCGGAGCCCGTCGCGGACTTCATCGACTGCGCGGTCATCGGCGACGGCGAACAGGCCGTCCTGGAGATCACTGAGATCATCCGCGCCTGGAAGGCCGAGGGCCGCCCCGGCGGGCGCGAGGAGGTCCTCTTCCGCCTCGCCAGGACCGGCGGCGTCTATGTGCCGGGCTTCTACGACGTCGAGTACCTCCCGGACGGCCGCATCGGCCGCGTCGTACCCAACCGGTCCGGCGTGCCGTGGCGGGTGTCCAAGCACACCGTGATGGACCTCGACGAGTGGCCGTACCCGAAGCAGCCCCTCGTGCCGCTCGCCGAGACCGTCCACGAGCGGATGTCCGTGGAGATCTTCCGCGGCTGCACCCGCGGCTGCCGCTTCTGCCAGGCCGGCATGATCACCCGCCCGGTGCGCGAGCGCAGCATCACCGGCATCGGCGAGATGGTCGAGAAGGGCCTGAAGGCCACCGGTTTCGAGGAGGTCGGCCTGCTCTCGCTGTCCTCGGCGGACCACAGCGAGATCGGCGACATCGCCAAGGGGCTGGCCGACCGGTACGAGGCGGACAAGGTGGGCCTGTCCCTCCCGTCCACCCGGGTCGACGCCTTCAACGTCGATCTCGCCAACGAGCTGACCAGGAACGGCCGCCGCTCCGGTCTGACCTTCGCCCCCGAGGGCGGCTCCGAGCGCATGCGCAAGGTCATCAACAAGATGGTCTCGGAGGAGGACCTGATCCGTACGGTCTCCACGGCCTACGGCAACGGCTGGCGGCAGGTGAAGCTGTACTTCATGTGCGGGCTGCCCACCGAGACCGACGAGGACGTCCTCCAGATCGGTGACATGGCCGTCAAGGTCATCGCCGAGGGCCGCAAGGTGTCCGGACAGAACGACATCCGCTGCACGGTGTCCATCGGCGGCTTCGTGCCCAAGCCGCACACGCCGTTCCAGTGGGCGCCGCAGCTCAGCGCGGAGGAGACCGACGCCCGCCTGGAGAAGCTGCGCGACAAGATCCGCGGCGACAAGAAGTACGGCCGCTCGATCGGCTTCCGCTACCACGACGGCCGGCCCGGCATCATCGAGGGCCTGCTGTCCCGCGGCGACCGGCGCGTCGGCGCGGTCATCCGCGCGGTCTACGAGGACGGCGGGCGCTTCGACGGCTGGCGTGAACACTTCTCGTACGACCGGTGGATGGCCTGCGCCGAGAAGACACTGCCGGACTTCGGTGTGGACGTCGCCTGGTACACGACACGTGAGCGCACCTACGAAGAGGTGCTGCCCTGGGACCACCTGGACTCCGGCCTCGACAAGGACTGGCTCTGGGACGACTGGCAGGACTCGCTCGACGAGACCGAGGTCGAGGACTGCCGCTGGACGCCGTGCTTTGACTGCGGTGTGTGTCCGCAGCTCGACACCTCCATCCAGATCGGCCCGACCGGCAAGAAGCTGCTTCCGCTCACCGTGAAGTGACCTCGCCCCGGGGGCCGGCCCAGGGCCGAAAGCCCTGGCCCGGCCCCCTCGCGCGGGGGCACAATGGCGTGATGCCGCAGCTCATCGCCCCGGACGTCCGGGTCCACGCCTCCTTCCTCGACGCGATCAAGGAGTACGTCGAAGACGACAACGGCGAGCGGGCACTGCTGGTGCACGAGATGGAGGAGTACGCCTCCGGCTGGCACCGGCCCGAGGTCTTCGCCGGCTATGTGGCCCGGCTGAACGCCGAACCCTTCGAGGAGACCCCGCGCGTCGACGGATGGGTCCCCAGCACCACGCTCTGGTACGTCGAGGGCGACACCTTCCTCGGCCGCCTCACCGTCCGCCACCGGCTCACCCCCTACCTGTACGAACTGGGCGGCCACATCGGCTACTCCGTACGCCCCACCGCCCGCCGGCAGGGACACGCGAAGGCCATGCTCGCCGAGGCGCTGCCCGTCGCCCGCGGCCTCGGGATCGACGCGGTCCTGGTGACCTGCGACACCACCAACACACCCTCGCGCAAGGTGATAGAGGCGGCCGGCGGTGTCCTGGAGGACGAACGCGGCGGGAAGCTGCGCTTCTGGATAAGGACGGGCCGCTGAGCGGTCCGCCCGCCCGACGGGCCGCCGGGAATGCGACGAACCGACCCGCGTGTGGGACCGCACAGCGCACAACGACGTGTGTCCGCAACACCGGGTTTTGGCGCCGTCGGCGCGGGAATCGGTCTGTTGGCCACCGGCGGACGCTGTCGGCGGCCGTGGACTCACCCAGCGTGCCCGGCCTGTGGAACCAATGACGGGCCGGGCGCGTACTCTGGGTAGTACAACGATCGTCCCCGGTGCGGAGCCCGCACCCGAGATCTCCTTGCAGAAGCGGGGCTGAACCCGGGAACCGGGGTCGCCCGCACGTCCGAGGGCGGCGCGTCAGCGCGTACCGCCCCGCACCGAGGAGAAGAACCACTGGGCAAGCGACAGCCCGAAGGCCCGCCGCCCGCACCGGCGGTGCAGCGCATCCGACTGCGCTACACCAAGCGCGGCCGCCTCCGGTTTACCAGCCACCGTGATTTTCAGCGCGCCTTCGAGCGGGCGCTGCGCCGCGCCGAGGTGCCCATGGCGTACTCGGCGGGGTTCACCCCGCATCCCAAGGTGTCGTACGCCAATGCCGCACCCACCGGCACGGGCAGCGAGGCCGAATTCCTGGAGATCGCCCTGGCGGAGGCGCGCGATCCCGGCACCCTGCGTGAACTGCTCGACGCGTCACTGCCGGCCGGTCTCGACATCATCGACGCCGTCGAGGCCCGGACATCCGGCCTCGCCGACCGGCTGACCGCTTCCGTCTGGGAGCTGCGACTGGACGGCGTCGATCCGGAAGAGGCCGCACGCGCTGTGGCCGCCTTCCTCGCCGCCGAGACGGTCGAGGTCGAACGCCGTACGAAGAACGGTCTGCGGACCTTCGACGCACGGAGCGCCGTGGCCGGTCTGCGGATCGTCGATCCGGGGTCGGCCGAGGCCGCCGACTCCCTCGGAGCGGCTGCCCCCGCCCCCGTCAATAGGCCGGGGGACGGCCCCTGTGCGATACTGCGGCTGGTTGTTCGGCACGTGACACCTGCCGTCCGACCCGACGACGTCCTGTCCGGTCTCCGAGCTGTGGCCGACCTGGCGCCGCCGGTCCCCGCTGCGGTGACCAGGCTGGCGCAGGGGCTCTTCGACGAGGAGTCCGGCACGGTGACCGACCCGCTCGCGCCCGACCGCGAGGCAGTCATGGCCGCCCTCAAGGGTGCCGGACCCGCCGCCGCGAAGGCGCCGGAAGGTGCGGGTACCGCGTAGGGCGGTCGTTGTAGCGCAGCCCTGGCACTCGGGAGCCACCTGGGTCGGGCAGCGCACTGACAGAAGACTTTCGCCAGGCCGTACGTACATCGCGTAGGGAACCGGCGAGCCAGACATAACAGCTCCCGTGCGGCGCCCGCGCCCCGGACGGCGGCATTCGCGCACTGCGCGGGCCGCGGCCGGACCGGAATCAGGCGCGGCGCCCGGGAGCGTGACGGGAGAACCGCCCGCATGCTTGAGCCCACCGAACCCGGTACACCCGGGACCACCGACGAAGACAACAACACACCCAGCGACACGCTGCCACCGCGCCGCAGGCGCCGCGCCGCGTCCCGTCCGGCGGGCCCGCCCGCCGGGGCCACGGACGGCGCGAACGCCGACGACGCCGTGACGGCCGAGCCCGCGGAAGCGGCGGCTGCCGAAGAGGTACCGGCGCCGCGTGCGCGCCGCCGTGCGACACGCAAGACCGCGGCCCCCGAGGTGACCGCCGAGCAGCCGGCGGCCGTCGGGTCCACCGCCGAGGAGAGCCCGGCCGAGGAGGCCGTGCCCGCTCCCCGTACCCGCCGTCGCGCCACCCGTAAGGCCACCGCACCGGCGGCCGAGGCGAGCGGCGAGAGCACCGACGAGTCGTCGGTGACGGCCGAGACCCCCGTGACGGAAGAGCCCGCGCCGCCGCGTGCGCGCCGCCGCGCCACCCGTAAGGTCGCCGCTCCCGAGGTCACCGCCGAGCCGGCCGAGGCCGCCGTGGCGCCGCCGGTCGCGACCGCGCCGCCGGTCGCGACCGACCCGGCCGAGGAGGCCCCGGCTCCGGCCGGCCGTACCCGCCGGCGCGCCACCCGCAGGGCTACCGCGCCCGCCGGTGCGCCCGGGACCGACGAGATCGCGTCCGCCGCGGGCGAGCGGCTGCCGCAGGACTCCGTCGCGCAGATCACCGCCGACGAGGCGGAGGTCCAGGCGGCCGAGAAGGCCGCCACGCGTGGCCGTACGCGCCGCAGGGCGGCCACCGCCGAGCAGAGCGCCGAGCCCGCGACCCGGTCCGTGCCGGAGCAGGCCAGGGAGAAGGAGACCGAGGCACCGGAGCGTTCGCGCCGCCGCGCGACCCGGCCCGCCCTGGCCGTCTTCCAGGCGCCGGTCTTCACCGAGCCGATGTTCCAGACGCCCGAGACGGCCGCCGCCGCGGCTGCCGCCGGTTATGTCCGGGACGCCGACCCGGACGAGGACGCGGAGGACGAGACCGAGATCACGGCAGCGGCCGAGCCCGCCGCGGTACCCGAGCCCGTGGGCCGTCGCCGTCGTCGCCGCCGTGGCGACGCAGAGCCCGTCGAGGCCGCCCCGGCCGCCGAAGAGGCGCCGCGAGGGGACGACGCCGAGCCCGGCGTCGAGGCCGAGTCCGACGTGGCCGCCGAGCCCGGTGACGCCGACGAGTCGGACGAGGCTGCCGAGGCCGCCGAGTACGACGACCGTCCCTCACGGCGCCGCCGCCGTGGTGGCCGGCGCCGCCGCCGTGGCGAGTCCGCGGACGCGGAGGACACGACCGATGAGCTGTCGGAGGAGCCCGCCGGGCACGCCGACGACGAAGCGGACGCGGAGGACGCGGAGGACACCGGCGACGCCGACGACGCCGAAGACGCCGACCACAACGACATCGAGGCTTCCTCGGGCGGGGGTTCCTCCAGCAGCCGTCGTCGCCGTCGTCGTCGTCGCCGCAGTGGTGACGGCGGGACCGAGGCCGAGACCGGTCAGGACGACCCGGAGCGTACGGTCGTCAAGGTGCGCGAGCCCCGCGAGCGTCGGGCCAAGGAGACCAGGGACGGCAGGGACGGCCGGGACGGCAGGGACGGCAGGGATACTGAGCCCGGCACCGGCGTCGACGAGGTCCAGTCGATCAAGGGCTCGACCCGGCTGGAGGCCAAGAAGCAGCGCCGCCGCGAGGGGCGCGAGCAGGGCCGCCGCAGGGTGCCGATCATCACGGAGGCGGAGTTCCTCGCCCGCCGTGAGGCCGTCGAGCGGGTGATGGTCGTCCGCCAGCACGGCGAGCGCACCCAGATCGGCGTGCTTGAGGACAATGTGCTCGTCGAGCACTACGTCAACAAGGAGCAGGCCACCAGCTACGTCGGCAATGTCTACCTGGGCAAGGTGCAGAACGTACTGCCGTCCATGGAGGCCGCCTTCGTCGACATCGGCAAGGGACGCAACGCCGTCCTGTACGCCGGTGAGGTCAACTTCGAGGCGCTGGGCATGGCCAACGGCCCGCGCCGGATCGAGACCGCGCTCAAGTCCGGCCAGTCGGTGCTCGTCCAGGTGACGAAGGACCCGATCGGCCACAAGGGCGCGCGTCTGACCAGCCAGGTGTCCCTCCCGGGCCGCTATCTGGTCTATGTGCCCGAGGGCTCGATGACCGGGATCAGCCGCAAGCTGCCCGACACCGAGCGGGCCCGGCTGAAGACCATCCTCAAGAAGATCGTCCCCGAGGACGCGGGCGTCATCGTCCGTACGGCCGCGGAGGGTGCCAGCGAGGACGAGCTGCGGCGGGACGTCGAGCGGCTCCAGTCGCAGTGGGAGGACATCAAGAAGAAGGCGAAGACGGGCAACGCCCCGACTCTTCTCTACGGTGAGCCCGACATGACCGTCCGGGTCGTCCGCGACATCTTCAACGAGGACTTCTCCAAGGTCATCGTGAGCGGCGACGAGGCGTGGGGGACCATCCACGGCTATGTCGCGCACGTCGCGCCGGATCTGTCGGACCGGCTCCAGCGGTGGACGAGCGAGGTCGACGTCTTCGCGACCTACCGCATCGACGAGCAGCTCATGAAGGCGCTGGACCGCAAGGTCTGGCTGCCGAGCGGTGGTTCGCTGGTGATCGACAAGACCGAGGCCATGATCGTGGTCGACGTCAACACCGGGAAGTTCACCGGCCAGGGCGGAAACCTGGAGGAGACCGTCACCAGGAACAACCTGGAGGCGGCCGAGGAGATCGTGCGCCAGCTCCGGCTGCGCGACCTGGGCGGCATCGTCGTCATCGACTTCATCGACATGGTGCTGGAGTCCAACCGGGACCTGGTGCTGCGGCGGCTGCTGGAGTGCCTGGGCCGGGACCGGACGAAGCACCAGGTCGCCGAGGTCACCTCGCTGGGCCTGGTGCAGATGACCCGGAAGCGGGTCGGCCAGGGTCTGCTGGAGTCGTTCTCCGAGACCTGTGTCCACTGCAACGGCCGCGGTGTGATCGTCCACATGGAGCAGCCCACGGCGGCCGGTGGCGGCGGCAACGGCAAGCGCGCCAAGAAGCGCGGCCGTGGCGGCTCCGCGGGGACGGACCACGGGCACGAGGCCGACAGCGGTCAGGACCTCGGCACCGAGCACGATCACGACCACGAATACATCTCGATCGCGGCGGAGTCCGAGGCCGAGGTCGCGGCCGAGGCGGCGGCTCCGCTGGCGCTGCCCGAGCCGGAGTTCGCCCCGGACGAGGAGCTGTTCAGCAGCGTGGCGGAGGCCGAGGCGGCTGTCCGCGGCCGCTCCCGCCGCCGGGCCTCGCGCAAGGCGTCGGCCCCGGCCGGCGCGCCGAGGAGTGCCGAGCCCACGACGGGCGCGGAGGCTCCCGTGGCCGAGACGTCCTTCGAGGCACCGGCCGCCGAGCCGGAGCCGGAGGCGCCCGTGGCGGACGAGGCGGCTCCCCGGGGCCGTACGCGCCGCCGGGCCACCCGCAAGGCGACGGCTCCGGCCGGTTCGCCGAAGGCGGTCGAGACGTCGGACGCCGAGGTGGTCCTGCCCGTACAGCCCGAGGCCGTACCGGAGCCGGTCGCGCCCGAGCCGGTCGTGACCGAGGCGCCCGTCGCCGAGGAGGCGCCGGCCGTGGCTCCGCCGCGGGCCCGTCGCCGGGTCACCCGCAAGGTCACCGCACCGGCCGGAGCGCCCGCGGGCGCCGAGGAGGCGGCGGTGGTCGTGGTGGCGGCGGCCAAGCCCACGGAATCAGACGCATCAGACGCATCCGCTGAGTCCGCCGAGGCGTCCGTACCGGACGAGCCGTCCGCGCCGGCCAAGAAGACGGTCCGCAAGACCGCCAAGAAGGCCGCCACCGCGAAGAAGACGGCCGCCAAGAAGACGACGGCCAAGAAGACCGCGGCGAAGAAGACGACGGCCAAGAAGACGACCAAGTCGGCGGCGAAGAAGACCGCGGCGGCCGAGCAGCAGGCGCCCTCCGGCGTCACGGCCTCCACGGAGGACTGAGCACCTTCGACGGCGGCCCGCCGTCCGGACCCGGGATTCCGGGCACGGACGGCGGGCCGGGTCCGTTCGCCACCAGGGACCTGGTTTGACCCCCTGGACGGCGGCCCCGTACTCTAAACCTTCGGCGTGTTCCAATGCGCGCCCACTCCTGAGCACCCACCTCCCGGACTTCCGGGGGAGGCCGCTCGTCCTGTCAGGATCGCCACGGGCCCCGGCCCGTGCGGGCGGCTGGCATCAGGAGTTCCGTTCCGAGTGAGAGTGAGATCCGCGTGTACGCCATCGTGCGCAGCGGTGGTCGCCAGCACAAGGTTGCTGTCGGCGACATCGTTGAGGTTGACAAGATTCCCACCGCCAAGGTTGGCGACACGGTCGAGCTCTCGACCCTGCTCGTGGTCGACGGCGACGCCGTCACCAGCGACCCGTGGGTGCTGGACGGCATCAAGGTCACGGCCGAGATCGTGGACCATCACAAGGGCGCGAAGATCGACATCCTTCGCTACAAGAACAAGACGGGCTACCGCCGTCGCCAGGGTCACCGCCAGCAGTACACGGCGATCAAGGTCACCGGTATCCCCGCGGCTGCGAAGTAAGGGACTGAGAAGACATGGCACACAAGAAGGGCGCATCGTCCACTCGGAACGGGCGCGATTCCAATGCTCAGCGGCTCGGCGTGAAGCGCTTCGGCGGTCAGGTCGTCAACGCCGGTGAGATCCTGGTCCGCCAGCGCGGCACCCACTTCCACCCGGGCTCGGGCGTCGGCCGTGGCGGCGACGACACGCTGTTCGCGCTGAACGCCGGCGCGGTGGAGTTCGGCACCAGCCGTGGCCGCAAGGTCGTGAACATCGTTCCGGTCGCCTGATCAGGCAGCCGTAGAACGTTTTCTTCGCGAGGGCGGACCTCACTTCCCGGTGACGGGAAGCGGGTCCGCCTTTCGCGTGTTGCAGGTATGACATTTCCGTATGTACTGGAGGCAATCCCCATGACCACCTTCGTGGACCGCGTCGAGCTGCATGTCGCCGCGGGTAGCGGAGGCCACGGCTGCGCCTCCGTACACCGGGAGAAGTTCAAGCCGCTCGGCGGACCCGACGGCGGCAACGGCGGCCGTGGCGGCGATGTGATCCTGGTCGTCGAGCAGTCGGTGACCACACTGCTCGACTATCACCACTCGCCGCACCGCAAGGCCACCAACGGCAAGCCGGGCGAGGGCGGCAACCGCTCGGGCAAGGACGGCCAGGACCTGGTCCTGCCGGTCCCGGACGGCACGGTCGTCCTCGACAAGCGGGGCAATGTCCTCGCCGACCTGGTCGGTCAGGGCACCACCTATGTCGCCGCGGAGGGCGGCCGGGGCGGGCTGGGCAACGCCGCGCTGGCGTCGGCCCGCCGCAAGGCGCCGGGCTTCGCGCTGCTCGGTGAGCCCGGCGACGGCGGCGATGTCGTCCTGGAGCTCAAGACGGTCGCCGATGTGGCGCTGGTGGGCTACCCGAGCGCCGGGAAGTCCTCGCTGATCTCCGTGCTCTCCGCCGCCAAGCCGAAGATCGCGGACTATCCCTTCACCACGCTGGTCCCCAACCTGGGCGTGGTCACCGCCGGTTCCACCGTCTACACCATCGCGGACGTCCCCGGTCTGATCCCGGGCGCCAGCCAGGGCCGCGGCCTCGGTCTGGAGTTCCTGCGCCATGTCGAGCGCTGCTCCGTCCTTGTGCATGTCCTGGACACGGCCACGCTGGAGTCGGACCGCGACCCGGTCTCGGACCTCGATGTGATCGAGGAGGAGCTCACGCTGTACGGCGGTCTCGACGACCGTCCGCGTGTGGTCGTCCTCAACAAGGTCGACATCCCCGACGGCCAGGATCTCGCCGAGATGATCCGGCCCGAGCTGGAGGAGCGCGGCTATCGCGTCTTCGAGGTCTCGGCCGTGGCCCATCTCGGGCTCAAGGAGCTGTCCTTCGCGCTCGCGGAGATCATCGCGAAGGCCCGCGCGGAGAAGCCGCAGGAGGAGGCGACCCGGATCGTCATCCGTCCCAAGGCCGTCGACGACGCGGGTTTCACCGTCACCCTGGAGGAGGACGGGATCTACCGGGTGCGCGGCGAGAAGCCGGAGCGCTGGGTGCGGCAGACCGACTTCAGCAACGACGAGGCCGTCGGCTATCTCGCGGACCGGCTCAACCGGCTCGGCGTCGAGGACCAGTTGATGAAGGCCGGTGCCAGGTCCGGCGACGGCGTGGCCATCGGTCCCGAGGAGGACGCGGTCGTCTTCGACTGGGAGCCCACGATGACGGCGGGCGCGGAGATGCTCGGACGCCGTGGCGAGGACCACCGCCTGGAGGCGCCGCGCCCGGCGGCGCAGCGCCGCAGGGACCGGGACGCCGAGCACGACGAGGCGCAGCGGGAGTACGACGAGTTCAAGGCGTTCTAGGGGCCCGACCGGGGCCCGGGCACCGTACCGCCGGCGGGCGGTCATGGCATCGTGCCGTGGCCGCCCGTCGCCGTTGTGGCGGTGGGTGACCATGCGTGACATTGCGTACCCTCTCATCTGGGGCCCCGGGTGCTCCGACGTGAATCTTGTGTGGTGTCCTTCACGTACGACTCCCGGACCCGCGCCATCGGTGCACTGGTCTTCGCAGGTGAATCAGGGGTTGCGCGCCGGTGTCGCCCGGTTGTGGTCCACCTTGCGAGAGGATTGCCACGGGTGGGACCATCGCTACATCCTCTGAGCCCGCAAGGTAGGTCAGTTCTGTGTCTGCAACTCCCGCGTCGCCCGTGAAGCCCCGCACCACCGCCGTCGTCCTGGCGGGCGGTACCGGTCAGCGGGTGGGGCTGTCGATCCCGAAGCAGCTGCTGAAGATCGCGGGGAAGGCGGTCATCGAGCACACGCTGTCGATCTTCGAGCAGGCCGACTCGATCGACGATGTGATCGTGCTGATGGCCCCGGGCTATGTGCCCGACGTGGAGAAGATCGTCACCAAGGCCGGACTGAGCAAGGTCAGCAAGGTCATCGAGGGCGGTTCGACGCGGAACGAGACCACTGAGCGCGCCATCGCCGCGCTGGGTGAGGGGCTGGCCGAAGGCGAAGACCGGAACGTCCTGTTCCATGACGCCGTGCGCCCGCTGCTCTCCCAGCGCGTGATCAAGGACTGCGTGGACGCGCTGGACCGCTACCAGGCCGTGGACGTGGCCATTCCGTCCGCGGACACGATCATCGTGACCCGTACGCACGGCGGCGACGGCGAGTTCATCACCGATGTGCCGGACCGGTCCCGGCTGCGGCGCGGCCAGACCCCGCAGGCGTTCAAGCTCTCCACCATCCGCAGGGCCTACGAGGTGGCCGCGGGCGACCCCAACTTCCAGGCCACCGACGACTGTTCGGTGGTGCTGAAGTACCTGCCGGACGTCCCGATCTATGTGGTCGCGGGCGACGAGTACAACATGAAGGTGACGCAGCCGGTCGATGTCTTCATCGCCGACAAGCTCTTCCAGCTCGCCTCCGCCGCCGCCCCCCAGCAGTCCTCCGAGGACGCCTACCGTGAGCTGCTGACCGGCAAGACCCTGGTCGTCTTCGGCGGTTCGTACGGCATCGGCGCGGACATCGCCCAGCTCGCCGAGTCCTTCGGTGCCAAGGTCTACGCCCTGGGCCGCTCCACCACCGGCACGCATGTGGAGAATCCGGAGCATGTCGACGACGCGCTGTCCCGCGCCTACGGCGAGACCGGCCGGATCGACTACGTCATCAACACCGCGGGTGTGCTGCGCATCGGCAAGCTGGCCGAGACGGACAACACCACCATCCAGGAGGCGTTGAACGTCAACTATCTGGCGCCCGTGCAGATCGCCCGCGCCTCCTACAAGTACCTGGTCGAGACAAAGGGCCAGCTCCTGCTCTACACCTCCAGCAGCTACACGCGCGGGCGCGCCGAGTACAGCCTCTACTCGTCGACGAAGGCGGCCATGGTGAACCTCACCCAGGCGCTCTCCGACGAATGGGCCGGCGAGGGCATCCGGGTGAACTGTGTGAATCCCGAGCGCACCGCCACTCCTATGCGCACCAAGGCGTTCGGCCAGGAGCCGGAGGGATCGCTGCTTTCCTCCGAGGCGGTCGCCAAGACCTCGCTCGACGTCCTGCTCTCCGAGCTGACCGGGCATGTCATCGATGTACGGCAGCAGGACCCGACGCGCGGCGCCTCCGAGGCGTCCGATTTCGAGCAGGCGCTCGCCGCCGTACTGGATCGTCAGGAAGATGTGTAATAATTCTCGCTAATTATTGATCCGGGCCTCTGTCGTCGCCGATGTGCGAACTACGGAGGCCCGAGTTCGTGAAGTTCCGTCTTCACACTTTCCTTGCAAGGTCAACAACAGGCACTGTCTGGAGCAGGTTTTACGTGATTTCGACAGCCATTCGCGTGGCCCGTGTGGGCAGCGGATCAGAGCTGGCAGCCGCACTTCTTCTGGGGCTGAGTTTCCCGTGCGTCATGCTCGCCGCGATAATTCCCAATTTCTGGCTCTTCGCGGCGGCCGCAGCCGTGACCTATCTTGCGGATACGTTTCTGCATCAACGCGGCAGCTATTTGGTAAACCGGCTCGCGAAAGTACGGGCCGGTCTGTCGATCCGCTTTCTGATCCGGCAGATGCTGCTGGTGCTGCTCGTCGCGCGGCTGGGGTTCGGTGAGGACCGGATCTTCTATGTGACCGTGGTCGCGGTGCTGGTGTTCTACGCGCTCCAGGCACCGCACGGCGCGATCGTCACCCTGCTCCGGCTGCGCCGCAAGCTTCCCGTGGTCACCCGCAATGTCGACCTCGGCGCCATCCGGATCCCGGACGCGCCGCCGCGGTGGCTGCTCAACCGCTCCGCCGAGAAGATGCTCCACCTGGACCTCTTCGCCATGGCCGGCGTGCTGGTCACGGTGCAGACCCGGGACAACATCTACGGGTACGCGGGCCTGGCCCTCAGCCTGTTCCTGGCCGTCGGTTATGTCCTCGCGCTGCTGCCGTACCTGCGGCCGAGCCGGCTCGTGCCCTCCGCCGACAAGGTGCTCAAGGCGCTGGACGGCTGGCTGGCCGAGTACAAGCCGACCGTGATGCTGTACTTCTCCGGCTCCAAGGAGTCCGCGTACCAGGTCAACATGTGGCTGGAGACGATGGACCAGCTCGAAGGCCGGCCGCTGATCATCCTGCGCGAGCGGGTGATCGCGCAGCAGCTCGGCCCGACGGCCGTGCCGGTGGTCTGCGTCCCCGGCGGCGTGCATCTGATGAACCTGGACCTGTCGACGGTACGGGTCGCGCTGTACGCGGCCAATGTCGGCAAGAACATCCATATGCTGCGGGTCCCGACCATGAAGCACGTCTTCATCGGGCACGGCGACAGCGACAAGATCGCGAGCGTCAACCCGTACAGCAAGGCGTACGACGAGGTGTGGACCGCGGGCCGGGCCGGCCGCGACCGGTACGCGCTGGCCGATGTCGGCGTGCGGGACGAGGACATCGTCGAGGTGGGCCGTCCGCAGCTCGCCCCGATCCAGCCGGCGACGGGCGCGCCGAAGCACTCCGTGCCCACCGTGCTGTACGCGCCCACCTGGGAGGGCTGGGACGACGCGCCCGGCAACACCTCACTGCTGCTGGCCGGCGAGAACATCGTCAAGCGGCTGCTGAAGGCGGAGCCGCCGGTCCGGGTCCTCTACAAGCCGCACCCGTTCACCGGCACCCGGAGCGCCAAGGCGAAGGCCGTGCACGAGCGCATCACCGCGCTGGTGCAGAAGGCCGCCGCCGAGCGTGCCAACGACCCGCGCTGGGCGAAGGAGTCCGCCGGGCTCCGCCAGGAGCAGGCCGCGGCGCGGGCCGAACTGGCCCGTATCGAGGCCCGGCTGTCCGCGCTGTCCGGGGTCGCGGACGCGAGCCGCGACGAGGCCGAGGAGTCCCGCGACGCCACGGCGGACCCGGCCAGGCAGGCCGAGCTGACACGGCTCAGGGACGAGTGGAACAGCGCGTACTGGAGTTCCTTCGGCTGGTGGGAGCACCGGGTCATCGCCGGCGCGGAGCCGCGCCTGTACGACTGCTTCAACGAGTCGGACGCCATGGTCTCCGACATCTCCAGCGTGGTCTCGGACTTCATCGCGAGCGGCAAGCCGTACGCGGTCACCGACTCCGCCGGGCTGGGCGCCGAGGAGTTCAGGCGGCAGAACACCGCCGTACGGGCCGCCGTGATCCTCACCAACAGCGCGAAGGAGCTGGACCAGCTTCTCGGCGCGGTCACCGATCCGTCCTCCGACCGGCTGGCGAGTGCCCGCCGCGAGCTCAAGCGGTATCTGCTGGGGCCCGACGAGCCGACGTCGATGGAGCAGTTCAACGCGGCGACGCTCGCGCTGGCCGCGAAGTCGGAGGCGCGCAATGTGCGCGTCGAGCAGCGGCTCTCGGAGCCCGAGGGGGCGGCGGCGCCGGACGACTCGGCGCCGGCCGACCCCCGGGCCGAGGAGGGCCTGGAGACGGCCACCGACGCGCGGACGGAGCCGGAGAACAACGACGTGGACTCACCCGTACGGGGCTGAGACCGCACGGCCGGTACCCGGGGCCCGGCGGAGCGCTTTCGCGTTCCGCCGGGCCTCTTCGTTTCGCCGGGCGGCCGGTGCGGGCAGCAGAGGTGACGGGCATCACACAGGCTCTCGATCGTGACAAGACAACCAACACCAGGTATCGCTTGTCTTGAATTCTGATGAACGATATGTCTGTTCCTGATGTGAGTGTGATCGTCGGGGCATATGAAGCGATGCCCTACCTGGTCCGCTGCCTGGAATCGGTGGAGGCCCAGACCTGGGCCCACCGCATCGAGATCGTCGCGGTCGACGACGGCTCGACCGACGGCACGGGGGAGTATCTGGAGGAGTTCGCCGCCTCGGCGTCCATCCCGACCACGGTGGTGCGCCAGGCCAACTCGGGTGGCCCCAGCGGGCCGCGCAATGTGGGTCTGGGGCTGGCCCGGGGGCGCTATGTCTTCTTCCTGGACGCCGACGACTATTTCGGCGAGGAAGCGCTGGAACGCATGGTCGCCATGGCCGACCGTGCCGGTACGGATGTGGTGCTCGGCAGGGTGGAGGGGGTCAACAGGGGCGCACCCAAGTCGATGTGGGGCCGTACGGCCGAGCGCGTCGACATCTACAACTCCCAGGTGATCTTCACCTTGAGCGCGCAGAAGCTCTTCCGCCGCGACTTACTCGTCCGGCTGGGGCTGCGGTTCGACGAGGGCCTGAAGACCGGCGAGGACGCGCTCTTCACGATGGAGGCGTACATACGGGGCAACGGCGTCTCGGTGATCTCCGACTACACCTGCTACTACCTGGTCGGGCGGGACGACGGCAAGCATGTGACCAAGAGCGGCGGTTACACCCTGCGGTTCGAGTCGGCGGAGGCTCTGATGAGGCTCATCACCGAACTGGTGCCGGCGGGCCCGAAGCGCGACCGGCTGATGGTCAGACCCTTCACGGTCGGAGTGATCCAGCAGTTCTCACCCCAACTGATGAAGCAACCGGAACGGGTGCGGCGTCACAAGATGGAGCTGGCGGCGCCGCTGATGGCCCGCTACTGGACCCCGGGCGTGGCCGGACGTATCAAGGTCTCCGAGCGGCTGCGGCTGGAGTGCGTCGCGCTGGGCCGGCTCGATCTGCTGCGGGACATCCTGGACTTCGTCGCGTCGGGGACCAGGCCCGAGGTAGTGCACCGGGGCCGCGCGCGCACGCCGTATCTCGTCTTTCCGCACTTCGGGGAGAAGGGCACCGGACTCAAGGACGCGTCGTACGAGGTGACCGTGCCCGACTGGGTGGGGAGGCCGGGCCTGGAGCGCATCGAGGCTCCGAGGGCGGTCCGCCGGCGCAAGTCGCTGGCGCGCAGGCTGGCGCGGCGGCTGCGTACGCGGGTCCGGGGGCTGACCGCACCGGCGCGGGGCGTGTCGCCGGACGCTCCTTAGCCCTGCCGGCGTAGCCGCGGCGGTCCCGGCGTGTCCCGGCGCGCGGGGCGGCACTCCGCCGCCGCGCCCGCCCGCGCGCGGCCCCGGGGCACGCTCCCGCGTACCGCCGAACGCGCTCGACCACCCGTTCCAGGTGTCCATGAGCGGGCCACACCGGAAATCGTAGGTAAAATCATGCTGTCGGGCGAGGCCCGGACAGCATCGGATCGCAGCATGGGAAAGGCATTGTGAAGGCTCTCGTACTGTCCGGTGGGGCGGGCACCCGACTACGCCCGATCACCCACACCTCCGCGAAACAGCTTGTCCCCGTGGCGAACAAGCCCGTGCTCTTCTACGGCCTGGAGGCCATCGCCGAGGCCGGTATCACCGAGGTCGGTGTGATCGTCGGTGACACCGCGGAGGAGATCCGCGAGGCGGTCGGGGACGGCTCCCGGTTCGGCATAAAGGTCACCTACCTCCAGCAGGAGGCGCCGCTCGGTCTGGCGCACGCCGTGCTCATCGCCCGGGACTTCCTGGGCGACGACGACTTCGTGATGTACCTCGGCGACAACTTCATCGTCGGTGGTATCGCCGGTCTGGTGGACGGCTTCCGCGCGGACCGGCCGGACGCGCAGATCCTGCTGACGAAGGTCCCCAACCCGACGTCCTTCGGCGTGGCCGAACTCGACGCCACCGGCCGGGTGGTGGCCCTGGAGGAGAAGCCGAAGGAGCCGAAGAGCGATCTCGCGCTCGTCGGCGTCTATCTCTTCACCCCGGCCGTCCACGAGGCCGTACGGTCCATCGAGCCGTCCTGGCGCGGTGAGCTGGAGATCACCCATGCCATCCAGTGGCTGATCGACCAGAAGCGCGACGTCCGCTCCACCACCATCTCCGGGTACTGGAAGGACACCGGCAATGTCACCGACATGCTGGAGGTCAACCGCTCGGTGCTGGAGACCGTCGAGCCGTGCCGCGACGGCAGCGTCGACGAGGCCACGGAGATCATAGGGCGGGTCAGGATCGAGAAGGGCGCACGGGTGACCGGCAGCCGTATCGTCGGCCCCGCGATCATCGGTGAGGGCACGGTGGTCAGCGACGCCTACATCGGTCCCTTCACCTCGGTCTCCGAGGGATGCCGGATCGAGGACAGCGAGATCGAGTACTCCATCGTCCTGCGGGGCTCCTCCCTCACCGGCGTGCGCCGCGTGGAGGCGTCGCTGATCGGCCGCGACGTGGAGATCACACCCGCGCCCCGTAACCCGTCCGCCCACCGACTCGTCCTCGGCGACCACAGCAAGGTGCAGATTTCCTCATGACGACTTCCGCCGTTCCCAGCGGCACCACCAGAATCCTGGTCACCGGGGGTGCCGGCTTCATCGGCTCGCACTACGTCCGTACGGTGCTGGGCCCCCAGGGCCCCGGCGACGTCGCGGTGACGGTGCTCGACAAGCTGACCTACGCGGGCAACCCGGCCAACCTCGACGAGGTGCGCGGCCACCCCGGATTCGCCTTTGTCGAGGGCGACATCTGCGACCCCGAGCTGGTCGCCAAGCTGATGGCCGAGCACGACCAGGTGGTGCACTTCGCCGCCGAGTCGCATGTGGACCGCTCCATCGACGGCGGCGCCGAGTTCGTCCGTACGAATGTCGTGGGCACCCACACACTGATCGACGCCGCGCACCGCGCCGGCGTCAGGACCTTCGTGCACATCTCCACCGACGAGGTCTACGGCTCGATCGACGAGGGCTCCTGGCCGGAGACCCACCCGCTGGAGCCCAACTCGCCCTATTCCTCGGCGAAGGCGTCCAGCGATCTGATCGCGCTCTCGTACCACCGCACCCACGGCCTCGACGTGCGGGTGACCCGCTGCTCCAACAACTACGGTCACCACCACTTCCCCGAGAAGGTCATCCCGCTGTTCATCACCAACCTGCTGGACGGCAGGAAGGTCCCGCTCTACGGCGACGGCGGCAACATCCGTGACTGGCTGCACATCGACGACCATGTGCAGGGCATCGAGCTGGTCCGTACGAAGGGCCGGGCCGGTGAGGTCTACAACATCGGCGGGGGCACGGAGCTGTCCAACAAGGAGCTGACCGGCCTGCTGCTGGAGGCGTGCGGGGCGGACTGGGACACCAGCGTCGAGTACGTCACCGACCGCAAGGGCCACGACCGCCGTTACTCCGTCGACTGCACCAAGATCCGCACGGAGCTGGGATACGAGCCCCGCAAGGACTTCGCCACGGGCCTCGCCGAGACGGTGCGGTGGTACCGCGACAACCGCGCGTGGTGGGAGCCGCTGAAGGGGCGTGCGGCACTGTGAGCACCTGGCTCGTCACCGGGGCCGGCGGCATGCTCGGCCAGGACCTGCTGTCCCGGCTCGCGGCCGGCGGGGAGCACGCGGCCGGTCTTGACCGGGCCGCGCTGGACATCACCGACCCCGGCGCGGTGCGCGCCGCGCTGGCGGCCCACGCGCCGGACGTGGTGGTCAACTGCGCGGCCTGGACGGCGGTTGACGACGCGGAGGCCAAGGAGAGCGAGGCGCTCGCGGTCAACGGCACAGGACCCCGGGTCCTCGCCGAGGCGTGCGGGGAGTCGGGCGCGGTCCTGCTCCAGGTCTCCACGGACTACGTCTTCGCCGGGGACGCGGACACGCCGTACGCGGAGGACGCTCCCACGGCGCCGCGCAGTGCCTACGGCCGTACCAAGCTGGCCGGGGAGCGCGCGGTGCTGGAGACCCTGCCCGACACCGGGTACGTGGTCCGCACGGCCTGGCTGTACGGCGCGGGCGGCGGCAATTTCGTCCGCACGATGATCAGGCTGGAGGCCGTCAAGGACACCCTGGACGTGGTGGACGACCAGCGTGGCCAGCCCACCTGGACCGGCGACCTCGCGGACCGGCTGGTCCTGCTGGGCCGGGCGGCGCTGGCGGGGACCGCCCGGAGCGGGGTCTACCACGGCACCAGCGGCGGCGAGACGACCTGGTTCGGATTCACCCGGGAGATCTTCCGGCTGCTCGGCGCGGATCCGGAGCGGGTCCGTCCGACGACCAGCGAGGCCTTTGTGCGTCCCGCGCCCCGGCCCGCGTACAGCGTGCTGGGACACGAGAGGTGGAAGACGGCCGGGATCGAGCCGATCCGTGACTGGCGTTCCGCACTTGGCGAAGCCTTTCCGGTATTGGTCGAGACTGAGCGCCAAACGGGCGTTACTGGCCAGTAGATGTTTACGTGTGGCACGCGTACCTACTAAGTTCACTGAGAATCAATTCCCTCGTTGTTGATTCTCAGTGAAGGGCCCCTTACGTGGATCGCCACGGCTTCCTGCGCCAACTGCACCGTGTGTACAAGCCCCGCACCTATCTGGAGATCGGGGTCAATGACGGGCGCAGCCTGGCCCTGTCCCGTGTTCCGTCGGTAGCTGTCGACCCGGCTTTCCGGGTGGTCACGGACATCAGTTGTGATGTCCACCTGGTCAAGGCCACCAGCGACGACTTCTTCGCCCGCAAAGACCCGCTGATTCATCTGCGCAACGGCCGCAACCCGTTCCGCGCGCTGGCCCGCCGGGACCCGGTCAACCTCTTCGGCGGAGACCCGAAGCTGGAGCTGTCGTTCATCGACGGCATGCACCTGTTCGAGTTCGCGCTGCGCGACTTCATGAATGTCGAGAAGCACTCCCGCTGGTCCAGTGTGATCGTCCTGGACGACATGCTGCCGCGGGACGTCGACGAGGCGGCGCGCGACCGGCACACCAAGTTCTGGGCCGGGGACGTCTACAAGGTGGCCGCCGTGCTGCGGCGGTTCCGTCCCGACCTGCTGGTCGTCGACGTCGACACCGAGCCGACCGGAGTGGTGGCCATCTTCGGCGCCAACCCGGAGAGCACGGTGCTGAAGAACGCGTACGACAAGATCATCGAAGAGTATGTCGTGCCCGACCCGCAGGTGGTGCCGGACGAGGTGCTGGTCCGCAAGAACGCGGTGCGGCCCGAGGCGCTGCTCGGGGCCGGTTTCTGGCCGGGCCTGATCCGCGCCCGTAATCTGCGCCGCCCCCGGTCGGCCTTCGCGCCGCTGCGCAAGCAGATCGAGACGGTCCTGGGCTGACGGCCCCGGCACATGGGGAAGGGACCGGACGATCCAGGGATTGTCCGGTCCCTTCCCGCTGCCCGTGCGGGTGTGCGCCTTGGACCGGGTCAGTCCCGGGCGGCCAGTCGCGCGTAGTAGGCCCGGCAGTCCTCGTACGACGGGAGCAGGCCCTGGGCCTCGGCCTCCGCGAGGGACGGGGCGGCCGCGTCCTTGTCGGACAGCAGCGGGGTGATGCCCTCGGGCCACTCGATGCCGAGCGCCGGGTCCATCGGGTTGATGCCGTGCTCGCGGCCGGGAGCGTAGCCCTCGGAGCAGAGGTAGACCACCGTGGCGTCGTCGGTCAGTGCCATGAAGGCATGGCCGAGTCCCTCCGCGAGATAGACGGAGTGGTGGTCCACGTCGTCGAGGCGTACCGCCTCCCACTGCCGGTACGTCGGCGAGCCGACCCGGATGTCCACGATGACGTCGAGCACCGCGCCGCGCACACACTTCACGTACTTGGCCTGGCCGGGAGGCACATCGGCGAAGTGGACACCGCGCAGTGTGCCCCGGCTGGACACGGAGCAGTTGGCCTGCGCGAGATTCAGCGGGTGGCCGGCCGACTCGGTGAAGTCGGAGGCCTTGAACCACTCGTGGAAGCTGCCACGGCTGTCCGGAAAGACCTTCGGTTCATGCACCCAGGCGCCTTCGACGGAGAGCTGTCGCATGTGATCACGTCCTTGTTCTGATGTGTTCTGATCCGCTGTGTCGTGCTGTGATTCTGTTCGTTCTGTCGTTCTGTTCGTTCTGTCGTTCCGGAGCACGGGGAAGGTCAGAAGCGGGCCGCGAGGCGGCGCACCCTCTTCCGCGCCGACGAGGGCAGACGGCGCACGATCGGGCCGCCCGCCGAGCGGAGCACCCGGCGCACCACCGCTCTGCGGCGCCGCACCGTCACCAGCCGGACGAGCAGCGGGTCGACCGCGGCGAGACCGCTGTGGTCCAGGCGGATCCGGCCGCCGCCGTTCACGGTCACCTCGCAGAGCGGGAGCCCGGGGCTCTTCGCGCCGTCCAGCAGCACCGACAGCCGCGCCGTGCCGGCGGGCAGGTCCGGTACGCGCGCGGGCAGCGCGAGGTGGGCCCGCGCGTGATCGGGGCGCAGGGTGCCCGGCACGGTCCGGGTGGTGCCGTCGGGAGCGGTGAACACCACCTCGACGGCGCGGGAGCCGGACTTGGCACCGGTGAAGATGTCGAGGCGCAGTTCGAGCCGGCCGCCGGGCATCCGGAGCACCGGGCGGTCCGTGAGGTAAACGGCCATCTTCTTGGCACGGCCCGCGACATCGAAGGTGAGATTGGAGTGCGGGTCCGTGAAGTACGGGATGACCGGGCGGGCGGGCGAACCGAGCAGCGCGGGACGGCACTTGGCGTCCACCTCCGGGGCGCGGTCCGCGCCGAGCCGTGCCTTGCGTACGAGCCCGAGGCCGCGCAGCGGCACCCAGACGTCCCAGAAACCGCGGGAGACCCGGCCGCGTCCCTTGACCGCCTCGGTGGAGACCTGGCCGGAGCCGTGCAGCACGACCTCGTAGGTGTCGCCGTCCAGCTTCTCGATCTTGGTGGTGAATTCGGCGGGGCAGGGCCACTCGACGGCGGTCTCGCGGTTGCGCAGCGAGAGCTCGCCCTTGAAGCCGTCCAGGTCGTCGGTGACATCGAGGAGTTCACCGTCGGGCAGCAGCCCCTCGGTGATGTCCGGGTGCAGGAAGTACCGGCCGCCGCGGCGGACGAGGCGCAGGGGCCGCTGGTCGTCGCCGTGGACCAGCCGGCCGGTCACGGAGAGCGAGGTCTTGCCGTCCGGCTGCCAGTCGAAGTCCTCCAGCCGGGCCGCGCCCTTCACCGAGGCGGCGAAACGCGCGAGCCGGACGAGCCCCTGGCGGTCGTCGGCGCGCAGCAGGGTGGAGCGCAGGCGGGTCAGCGAGCCGAGTCCGTCGTGCACACCGTCGTGCATGAAGTCGTCGGCGAGCGGGCGGATCGCCTCGCACATCTCGTCGAGATACGCCGGATCGAACTTGAGTACGCCGGGTTCACTCAGCCGGCCGAGCATTTCGACCCGGTAGAAACGGCGCAGCAGCCGGTCCCGGAACTCGCCGGGCTCGGTGTTGTCGACGACGACCTGGAGGACTTCGCGGAGGTTGCCGTAGTAGCCGGACGGAATGATCTTCGCCGAGCCGGCGTTCTGCCCGTCGTCCCGCTTCGAGTAGTAGTAGCAGGTGTAATTCCCCAGGATCGAGACGACCTTGGCGGGGAAGTACGCCTGCATCATGTAGAGCTGGTCCTCCAGGCGCCGCTTGCCCTCGGGGTACGCGATGCTGTTCTCGCGGAGGAACTCCGTGCGGAACATCTTGTGCGGGGTGAGGCTGTCGTACAGCGGAGCGTTGCTCAGATCACACTTCTCGCGGTTCACCCTGAAGACGCCGTGCGGGACGCCGCGGAAATTGGAGGCGACCTTGCCGATGACGATGTCGGAGCCATTGCGGTGCCCCATCTCGTACAGCCGCCGCAGGGCGTCGGACGCGAGGTGGTCGTCCTGGTCGACGAATTGGACGTACTCGCCCTTCGCCTCGGACACGCCGATGTTCCTGGGCTTGCCCGGCCAGCCCGAATTGGGGATGTGAATCACCCGGAAATGCGGGTGCTCGGCCGCCAGCTTGTCCAGCCGGTCGGGGCTCTCGTCCGTCGAACCGTCGTCGACGAAAAGCACCTCGAATTCCGCCGCCGGCAGTGTCTGGGCCAGCAGTGAATCGACGCAGGGATCGATGTACTTACCCGGGTTGTACACCGGAATGACGACGCTCACTTTTACTGGCATTACGGAAGGCCCATCTCGTGTGTGGTTGCCCGGGGTTCTGTGCGCGGGGAAGGGGTCGCGGCCGGCGGTGAAGCGCGGGGGCGCCGCAAGCGGCCAGCCTATCCCTGCTCCGGGCGGCAATGTTTCCCATGCGTTGTTGTGCTTGTCTTACACCTGACAGACTGTTGTCACCTCCATTCGGTTGTGCGGATGGCGCGGATTTGATCGACAAGACGGGTGCCCGTTCCCCGTCCCGGGTGGTGGACCTCCGTCCCACCCACTGAAAGGCCCGCCGTCACCGGCCGCCCCTCGCGTACGCTGACCGGCCGGGAGGCGGCCCGACAGTGAGAGCAGAGGCAGAGCACGTGGCAGCGGCACGGCAGGACGTAGTGGCGAAGGCCCGCAGGATCGTCGTGAAGGTCGGTTCCTCCTCGCTCACCACCGCCGCGGGGGGCCTGGACGCCGATCGCGTCGACGCCCTGGTCGACGTGCTCGCGGGCGTCCGCCGCGCCGCAGGCGGCGAGAAGGAGATCGTGCTCGTGTCCAGCGGTGCCATCGCCGCCGGTCTCGCGCCGCTCGGTCTGGCCCGCCGCCCCAAGGACCTGGCCCGCCAGCAGGCCGCGGCCAGTGTGGGGCAGGGGCTGCTGGTCGCCCGCTACACCGCGTCCTTCGCCCGCTACGGCGTACGCGTCGGCCAGGTGCTCCTCACCACCGACGACACCAGCCGCCGGGCCAGCTACCGCAACGCCTACCGCACCCTCGACCAGCTCCTCGGCATGGGTGCCGTCCCCGTCGTCAACGAGAACGACACCGTCGCCACCGACGAGATCCGCTTCGGCGACAACGACCGGCTGGCGGCCCTGGTCGCCCATCTCGTACGGGCCGATCTGCTGGTCCTGCTCTCCGACGTCGACGGGCTCTACGACGGCGACCCGAGCAGGCCGGGCGCCAGCCGGATCGCCGAGGTGCGCGGCCCCGCCGATCTGCTGGGCGTCTCCATCGGCAGCGCCGGCAAGGCGGGACTCGGCACCGGCGGGATGGTCACCAAGGTCGAGGCCGCCAGGATCGCCGCGGCCGCCGGTGTCCCGGTGGTGCTGACCTCGGCGGGACGGGTCGCGGACGGTCTCGCGGGCCGGGACACCGGCACCTACTTCCACAGCACGGGACGGCGCTCCGCCGACCGGCTGCTGTGGCTCGCCCACGCCTCCACGCCGCAGGGCGCCCTCACCCTGGACGACGGCGCGGTACGGGCCGTGGTCGAGCGGCGCACCTCGCTGCTGCCGGCCGGAATCGCCGCCGTGGAAGGCGAGTTCAGCGCCGGCGACCCGGTCGAGCTGCGGGACACGGCGGGCCGCGCCGTCGCCAGGGGGCTGGTCAACTTCGACGCGAAAGAGATCCCCCAGCTTCTCGGCCGCTCGACCCGGGAACTGGCCCGGGAGCTGGGCCCGGCCTATGAGCGCGAGGTCGTACACAGAGACGATCTGGTCATTCTGCAGTCGTGACCGCGAGCCCGAATCGGCTGAAACCCCGGCCTTTGAACGGGGACCTTCACCAAAACCGCCCCATGCCCTGCCCGGGACTGGTCAACTTTGTCCCAGGGGTACAGGCGGGGTACGCACGACCAACGCACAACAGGAGGCCGCTGGTGAGACGAGCGCGCCCGGGGGCGGTGCCCCGGACGGGGGGCACCGGCCACGCCCGGCGGGCCATGGCGGAAAAACGGACCCTGACCAGCGTCGAAGTGGGGGAGGACGCCGGCGGGGAGCAGCAGCCGGAGCCCGGGTCGGGGACGGACGCGCGGGGGGAGGGGCGCCTGGTGTCGAAGCTCTGGCACATCACGCTCAGCGTCTCGGGCGCCGAGGCTCCGCTGACGGAGGTCCGGCGCGGTCTCGAACAGCTCGCTCATGACCATCCCTTCCTGCTGACCAGCCGGTATGCCAACGATCACGCGGAGATCCGGTACTGGGAGGAGGCCCGGGACCTGCACGACGCCGCCGCGGTGGCGCTGCGGCTCTGGGGCGAGCACCGGTCGTCCGCGAAACTGCCGCCGTGGGAGATCGTGGGGCTGGAGGTCATCGACCGGGAGACGTACCACCAGCGCATCGCGGAGGGCTACGGCCCGCCGCCGGCCGCACCGGTGGGCGTCCATCCCTTCTGATGCCGAGCGGCGCGTGGCCGTTCCCACCTGACGGGCCCCGCCGTGCGGTGTCCCGAAGGGGGCGGTGCCGTCTCGCGAAGCGTCTCGGAGTACGGAATACGTGCGGAATGCCCCCAGGACGCGCACTACCCTGCGGGCATGACCTCGCTCTCGCCGTACGACAACCTCTCCCCGGTGACCAGGGCCGCCTACCGGTCCCGCGCCGCGGCTGCCGACATCGCGCCACTGCCGCGCGCGGCCAAGGACGACGCACTGCTGGCGATCGCGGACGCGCTGGAGGTCCGTACGCACGAGATCGTCACCGCCAACGCCGAGGACGTCGCGCGGGCCCGGGAGTCGGGCACCGGCGAGGCGATCATCGACCGGCTGACCCTGACGCCGGAGCGGGTGCGGGCCATCGCCGCCGACGTACGGGACGTGGCGGCGCTGCCCGACCCGGTCGGTGAGGTCGTCCGCGGCTCGACCCTGCCGAACGGGATCGACCTGCGGCAGGTGCGGGTGCCGCTCGGCGTGGTCGGGATCATCTACGAGGCCCGGCCCAATGTGACCGTGGACGCCGCCGCGCTCTGCCTGAAGTCGGGCAACGCCGTGCTGCTGCGCGGGTCCTCCTCCGCGATCTCCTCCAACACCGCGCTGGTGCGGGTGGTGCGCGACGCCGTGGGCGGGGCCGGGCTGCCCGCCGACGCCGTGCAGCTCGTGCCCGGTGAGGGCCGGGAGTCCGTGCGGGAGCTGATGCGGGCCCGGGGGCTCGTCGACGTGCTCATCCCGCGCGGCGGCGCCTCCCTGATCCGTTCGGTCGTGGAGGAGTCCACCGTGCCCGTCATCGAGACCGGCACCGGCAACTGCCATGTGTATGTGGACGCCGAGACCGATCTCGCCATGGCCGTCGACATCCTGATCAACTCCAAGGCGCAGCGGCCCAGCGTCTGCAACGCGGCCGAGACGCTCCTCGTCCACCAGGACGTCGCGGCCGAGTTCCTGCCGCTCGCGCTGGACGCGCTCGCCGGCGCCGGGGTCACGGTCCACGCCGACGATCGCGTACTGGCCCACGCCGAGGGGACGAAGGCGACGGTCGTGGCGGCCACCCCCGACGACTGGGAGACCGAATACCTCTCGTACGACATCGCCGCCGCCGTCGTCGACTCGCTGGACGCGGCCGTCGCCCACATCCGGCTCTGGTCGTCGGGTCACACGGAGGCGATTGTCACCACCTCGCAGGCCGCCGCCCGCCGTTTCACCCAGTTGGTGGATTCCACGACGGTCGCTGTCAACGCGTCCACGCGGTTCACCGACGGTGGCCAGTTCGGCTTCGGCGCCGAGATCGGAATCTCCACGCAGAAGCTGCACGCGCGAGGGCCGATGGGGCTGCCGGAACTGACCTCGACGAAGTACATCGTGACCGGCGACGGTCACACCCGGTAACGCCGGTGCGCTGGCGAGTGCGGTGGCGGCTGCCCGGCCCCCGGCGGAGGGACCGGGGAGAGTTCGGACTCCGCCTGCCCAAAACGACATCCCCGGTTTACTCTGAGAATGTGCCGGACGACGTGGGGGGCAGGCCGTTCCCGGACGGCTGGGAGCCCGACGACGACCGCGGAGGCGCGGACGAGGACTTCGCCTCCGTGGTGTTCGACGAGGACTTCGTCAGATCCGCCACCATCCGTGAACCCTCCGCCGTGGAACGCCTGTTGGCGGCCGCCCAAGCGCGGGCCGAGGCCGAGGCCGCCCGCGCCCGCTCCGGCGGCGGACCGCCGGAGGACGAGCTGCCCGACGAGCTGTACGGCCGCGACGCGTACGGCGGGGACGGCGTCTACGACGGCGAGTACGACCCGGACGACCCCTACGCGGAGGCGGGACCGTACGGACGCCACGGCGGCGCGCTGCGCCCGTACCGCGGCAGCGCCCGCTGGCACCGCCCGGTTGCCTGGCTGCTCGCGCTGCTGATGGGGATCGGGATGGTCGCGCTCGCCTTCACGGCCGTCTACCGCGGTGCCTCGGACAGCCGCGACGACCAGGTGCCGCATCCGGCCAGGACCGGCATCGACACCCCCGGTCCTGTGGGCCCGTCGGCCACCGTGGACTACACCGCGCCGTCCATCCCCGCCGTGCCCCGGACACCCTGAACTCCCCCCGGAATCCCGGGTCCCACCCCGAACGGCGGAGCGCCCGTCCACCGGAAGCCGACTGGTCGCCCGGCGTTTACGTTCCGCTCCGCCGACCTACTCTGAAGATATGGCAGGGCGCGGAGACCCACCCGAAGGGGAACCTGAGGGGCTCCCCGGCGGAGGCGACGACGAGTACCGTTCCGTCGTCTTCGACGAATCGTTCATCCGCGCTGCCCGCCTCCAGGAACTCTCGGCGCGGGAGCGGATGGCGGACCACGCCCACGCCGTACGCCGGGTGCCGCCGGCCGCGTCAAGAAGGCGCGCGGCACGCATCCGGCACGGCTCGCGCCAGCTCCTGCTGCTCTTCCTGGTGGTGGTGCTGGCCTTCGGCACCGCGATCTACCTGGGCGTGCGCAGCCCCTACCGGCCGCAGCTCGGACGGGCCGTGGACCAGCTCCGGATGACCGTCATCCCGCTGGTGCCCGAGGGGCGGGTGCCGGGCGGCGCCCCCGACGACCTCATCCAGCGCAGCCCGGCCGCGCAGTTCCGGGTGGGCGCCTCCGGGATCACCCTGCCGGCGGTCCGCAGCACCGAGAACTTCTCGCAGGGCCAGGTGCTGGCCGCGCTGACCACCGCCAAGGAGTACCTCGTCGCCTCCTCGCTGGACCCGGACGTCCTCGCGGGCCGTTCCGTGCGGCCGGTACGGCTGCTCCTCGCCCAGCAGCAGCTCGCCCAGTTCGACCGGAGCTTCGCCGCGCCCGCCGACGACGGCAGGCACTCCCCGCTGGGCTGGCTGGTCCGCTTCGACGCGGGCCGGGTGGCGCAGGCCGGCAGCGGGGTGCGCGTCCAGGGCACGCTGCGCTATCAGGAGACGACGTCCGGCACGCTGGAGGTGTTCTCGGACCATGTGTTCGTCTACGCGCTGCGGCCGGCCGGGGCCACGGCACTGCCCGTCGGGGACGCCTCGCTCTTCACCGTCCGGCGCGGGCTGCGGCTCCGCTTCGACCGGGACGCCCTCCAGACGCACCGGGTGGAGCTGCTGCTCAGTGAGGTCCAGGCGGGCCCCCAGTCCTGCTCCGCGCAGGCGCCGAGGACGCTGCGCCCGCTGCTGGCGGGGGAGCGGGCCACACCCGGCGACCCGGCCGGCACCGACCCGTACCTGACGGGCCCGGCCGGTGTCGCCCTCTGCGGCGCGCTGTCCCGGAAGGCCCAGCCGAGCCCGGCCGCCTGAGCGAGCCGGGCGGGCCGGGCCCGAGCCGCCGGAACCGCCGGGACGTCCGGCGCGGTCAGCCCCGGTCGTCGCCGTCCCGGGGAGCGCCGCCGTTCCCGCCGGCCGTACCGCCACCGCCGGTGAACCGGTCGCGCAGCCTGCCGCCCAGGTCGCCCGCGCCTCCGGCGAGGTCACCGACCAGCTTCATCAGCGGATCCTTGCTGCCGCGCACCGTGTCGGCGTAGTGCGCGGCGGAGTCCCGGAAGGAGTCCGACACCGAGGTGTCCTTGTCCTCGTCGCGGCGCGGGTAGTGGCCGTCCATGATCCGCTGGTAGTCGCGGCTCTCGGACCACTTCTTCAGCTCGGCGGCACGCACCGTGGTGAAGGGGTGCGTGCGCGGCAGCACATTGAGGATCTTGAGCACGGAGTCGCGCAGATCGCCGGCCGCCTCGTACTCGGCGGCCTGCTCCAGGAACGCGTCGACGTTCATCTCGTGCAGATGGTTGCCGCCGGCGATCTTCATCAGCCCGCGCATCGACGCCCGGGGGTCCTGTCCGACCAGCAGCCCCGCCCGGTCCGCCGACAGCTCCGACGTGCGGAACCACTCCCGCAGCGCGGTCACGATCGCCATGATCGCGACATTGCCCAGCGGGATCCACGCGACCTTGACCGCGAGACCGGTGAGGAAGAGCAGGACCGTGCGGTAGACGGAGTGACCGGAGAGGGCATGGCCCACCTCATGGCCGACGACCGCCCGCATCTCCTCCTCGTCCAGCAGCTCGACCAGCCCGGTGGTGACCACGATGATCGGCTCGTCCAGCCCGACGCACATCGCGTTGGGCCGCGGATCCTGCGTCACGTACATCAGCGGGACCTTCTCCAGGTCCAGGACCTGGCAGGCGTCCAGCAGCATGGCGTGCAGATGGGCGAACTGGGCCTCGCCGACCCGGACCGAGTCGGAGAGGAACAGCAGCCGCAGGCTCCGCTCCGGCAGCAGCGCGCTCAGCGCCTTGAACACCGTGTCGAAGCCGCTGAGCCTGCGCAGCGCGACCAGCGCGGAACGGTCCGCGGGATGTTCGTACGCCCGGGAGGAAATGCCCGGGAAGAGCCTGCGCCGTCTGCTCGGTGTGTTCTCGTGCGCCGCTGCCCCGTGGCTGTCTTCGGTCATGGATGTCCCCTGTTCCTACGAGTCCAAGGCTCGTCCCCCTGACGGATCCCAGCGTAGGTGCTGGGGCTACCGTGTGGCGGGGGCCTGTGGCCGTGTTCCCGGGAGACGACCCCGGGCGCCGGCCGGAAAAGACCGAGGAGCACACCCGATATGCAGGAAGCCGTCACACTGCTCGCCGCCGCATCGGACCAGCAGGGACCGGGCGATACGCTGCGGATCGTGCTGCTCGTCTCGATCGTCGGGGCCGCCCTGCTCGCCTGGTTCCTGCTGCGCGGATACCGCGACAACGACCACAAGGACTGAGTCGGCGTGAGCGCGCCCGGGACGCCCGCATACGATGTGCGCGAAGTCTCCGCTCCGACTCCCGATCGATAGGGCCTGCTGAAGATGAGCCTCACCGGCACCGCCGCCAACCTGATCACGCTCGCCGAGGGCGGCGAGGGCGGCAACCACGAAAGCCTCAGCCCGTACCTCACCGGCGGCGGGGCGCTGTTCGCGCTGCTCCTGCTGCTGTGGATCACCACCCGCTTCAACCGCGACCGCTGAGGCGGGGCCTTCACCTCGTGCCAGTAGGCTCCACGCATGGGAGAGCAGCAATCGCCCACCGGTCCCCGTCCCGGAACCGGTCGCGGCAAACGCCGAATCGGCGTGATGGGCGGGACATTCGACCCGATCCATCATGGACACCTGGTGGCGGCCAGTGAAGTGGCCGCCCATTTCCACCTCGACGAGGTGGTGTTCATGCCGACCGGGCAGCCGTGGCAGAAGAGCCAGCAGCATGTCTCCCCGGCCGAGGACCGTTATCTGATGACGGTCATCGCCACGGCGTCCAATCCGCAGTTCTCGGTCAGCCGCAGCGACATCGACCGCGGCGGCCCGACCTACACGATCGATACGCTGCGGGATCTGAGGGCCGTTCACGCCGACGCCGATCTCTTCTTCATCACCGGAGCCGACGCGCTCTCGCAGATTCTGACCTGGCGGGACCACGAAGAGCTGTTCTCGCTCGCCCATTTCATCGGAGTGACCCGGCCGGGGCACGATCTGACGGACGACGGGCTGCCCAAGGGCGGGGTCTCCCTGGTGGAGGTGCCCGCGCTGGCGATCTCGTCGACCGACTGCCGGGGGAGGGTCGCGAAGGGCGATCCGGTCTGGTACCTCGTGCCGGACGGTGTCGTGCGCTACATCGACAAACGGCAGTTGTACCGCGGCCAGTGAGCCAGGGAGAGGGGCACCGGTGAACGACCAGCAGCAGCCGTACGATCCGTACGACCCGTATTACACGCAGCCGGCGATCGTCGGCTACGACGCCTACGGGCAGCCGGTGTACCAGCAGCCTCAGCCACAGCAGCAGTACGACACCGACGCCTACGGGCAGCCGCAGCACCAGCAGGGACAGCAGCAGGGGTACGGATACGACCCGTACGCCGAGCCCCAGCAGCCGGGCCACCCGCAGCAGCCTCAGCAGCCTCAGCAGCCTCAGCAGTCGTACGACCCGTACGGCCGGCAGCAGGGATCCCAGCGGCACGGGGCCCCGCAGCAGGGACAGCAGGGCTACGGATACGACGGATACGGCGGGTACGACGGGTACGGCCACGACACGGGCGAACAGGCCGCGTACGACACCGGCCGGCAGCAGCCCGTCGCCGTCGACACCACCCAGCAGTGGAACATCCCGCAGCAACAGCAACAGCAACAGCAACAGCAACAGCAACAGCAACAGCAACAGCAACAGCAACAGCAACAGCAACAGCAGTCGGCGCGGCAGCAGCAGCCCGCGCCGGACCCGGCCGAGGAGCCGGCGTCCGGACCGGCCGCCGTACCCGGGCAGCGGCGTCCCGCCGGCGAGGACCGCGACGGCGACGAGCAGTTCGCCTTCATCGAGGAGCCCGACGAGGACTCCGAGGACGTCATCGACTGGCTCAAATTCACCGAGAGCCGCTCCGAGCGGCGCGAGGAGGCCAGGCGCCGCGGCCGCAGCCGCGTCGTGGCCCTCGTCGTCGTGCTGGCGCTGGTGGTCGTGGGAGGCGTCGGTTATCTCTGGTACGCGGGCAAGCTGCCGGGCACATCCACCGCGAGTGAGAAGAAGAGCGTCGCCGCGGGACCGCAGAAGCGCGATGTGATCGTGGTCCATCTGCACAACACCAAGGCGAAGGGCACCTCCACGGCGCTGCTGGTCAACAACGCCACGACCGGCCAGGGCACCACCGTCCTGCTGCCCAACTCCCTCTCCGTCGCCGATGACGACGGTGTCTCCACCACCCTCGGCAAGTCCGTCGACGACGACGGCTCGGACGGCACCCGCGAGGCCATCGGCACTCTCCTCGGCACCAAGATCTCCGGCACCTGGCGGCTCGACACCCCCTATCTGGACAATCTCGTCGAGCAGGTCGGCACCATCGACCTGACCACCGACGTCGAGGTGCCCGCCGCCAAGAAGGGCGAGCAGCCGGTCGTCAGGAAGGGCGAGAATCAGACACTCAGCGGGCGGATGGCCGTCGCGTACGCCACCTACCGCGCGCCCGGTGAGCCCGAGTCCAAGCAGCTCCAGCGCTTCGGCCAGGTGCTCCAGGGCGTCCTGCGCAAGCTCTCGGACGACCCCAAGACCACGACCCTCACCGTCCAGACGCTGGCGCAGATCCTCGACCCGTCCCTGACCGAGGCGGACCTCGGCGCCGCCCTCGCCAAGCTCGCCGGGCACGCCAAGGTGGGCGACTACAGGACGACCGTGCTGCCCGTCGGGCCGGACGGCACCCTCAGCGAGCAGGACGCCGAGACAGTGGTCAAGGACATCCTGGGCGGCTCGGTCAGCGCGCCCGATCCCGGCGCGGCCGTGCGGGTCGGTGTGAAGAACGCCAGCGGCGACCAGGACGCGGCGGAGTCCGCCCGGGTGTCCCTGGTCAACGGCGGCTACGGCTTCGTGGACGCGGGGACGGGCCCCGCGGTGACGTCCTCGCGGGTCACCTATGGTGACGCGGCGAAGAAGGGGGACGCGGAGGAGGTCGCCAAGACGCTCGGCCTGCCGGCCGGCGCCGTGACGAAGGACAAGGCCGCTCCGAACGCCGATGTCTCCGTCGTCCTGGGGCAGGACTACCAGGTCAATTAGGGCGTGTACGGCGTGGAACCGGCCCTTGGCGGTCGGCTGCGCCCGCTGTCGGCGGTCCGTGAGATCCTTGGTATCTCCACGACCGCCGACGAAAGCCTGCTTGTGACCGCTACTGATCGTTCCATCGAGCTCGTCAACGCCGCCGCCCAGGCGGCCGCGGACCGGCTCGCGCACGACATCATCGCGTACGACGTCAGCGATGTGCTGTCGATCACCGATGCCTTCCTGCTCGCCTCCGCGCCCAACGACCGCCAGGTCAAGTCGATCGTCGACGAGATCGAGGAGCGGCTCCAGAAGGAGCTCGGCGTCAAGCCGGTCCGCCGTGAGGGCGACCGCGACGCCCGCTGGATCCTCCTCGACTACGTGGACATCGTCGTGCACGTGCAGCACAGCGAGGAGCGTGTCTTCTACGCCCTGGAGCGGCTGTGGAAGGACTGCCCCGAGCTGGCGCTGCCCGAGGACGCCGTCAAGACCCGTGGCAAGGCCGAGGAGCACGCGGGGATCGTCGGTGACGCGGACGGTGAGCTGAGCTGAACGGCAGCGGAGGCGGCAGAGGCCGCCGCATCGTCCTGTGGCGGCACGGCCAGACGGCCTGGAATCTGGAGCGCCGCTTCCAGGGCAGCACGGACATCGAGCTGACCGCCGAGGGTGTCGCCCAGGCCCGCAGAGCCGCCCGGCTGCTGGCCCCGCTGAAACCGGACGCGATCGTCGCCTCCGATCTGCGCCGGGCCATGTCCACGGCCGGGGAGCTGGCCGCGATCACCGGGCTCGACATCTCGTACGACTCCGGGCTCCGCGAGACCTTCGCGGGCGCCTGGCAGGGGCTGACCCATGAGGAGATCGTGGGGCAGTACGGCGAGCAGTACGCGGCGTGGAAGCGCGGCGAGCCCGTGCGGCGCGGCGGCGGTGAGCTGGAGACCGAGGTCGCCGACCGGGCCGCGCCCGTGGTGCTCCACCACGCCGAGAAGCTGCCCGACAACGGCACGCTCGTGGTGGTCAGCCACGGCGGCACGATCCGCACCACGATCGGCCGTCTGCTGGGGCTGGAGGCGCACCACTGGGAAGGGCTCGGGGGGCTCTCCAACTGCTCCTGGTCGGTCCTCGGTGAGGGCGCGCGCGGTTGGCGGCTGCTGGAGCACAACGCGGGGACCCTGCCGGAGCCGGTCCTCGGCGACGACGACTGAGCGGCCCGGCCCGGCGACCGGCCCGGATTTCACTTTCCGGCAGGTCGCAGGCTAAAGTTCTTCTTGTTCGCAGCGCGGAGCGCGGAGAACACGAGGGGCTATAGCTCAGTTGGTAGAGCGCCTGCATGGCATGCAGGAGGTCAGGAGTTCAATTCTCCTTAGCTCCACAATCGGCTTCACCATCCGGATCCCGTCCCCCCAAGGGACGGGATTTCTGTTTCCCGGGCGCGGTCCCCGGGGTGTTTCCGGGGTCGGATTCCGGCTGTCCGGATCCGGACCGTACGGCCTTGACACCCCTGGCCGCCGACGCGTGGCGCGCGGGCGCTCAGACCGGGCTCCGGGCGGCCCGCAGCGTGTCCGTCCGCAGCCGGCTCTCCTCGTCGGCCGGTGTGTAGACCACGATCCGGCACTCCGGCATACCGTTGACCGACAGCGAGACCGACGTCATCCGTATCTCACCGACGTCGGCCTGCTGGAAGGTCTTCACCCGGGGGCCCGGCGGCGCCACGTCCCCGCCGCGCCACAGCTCGGCGAAGTGCGGACTGGCCGCCGAGAGCCGGCGCACGAACGACTCCCACACGGGCTCGCCCACATGGCGTCCGTACGCCGCGCGGACCGTCGCCACCATCACGGGCAGCTCCCGGTCCCGGTAGAGCAGCGGACAGCTCACGTCCGGCACGGTGAACAGCACCCACAGCACATTGGGGGTGGCGGAGTCCGGCATCGTCCGGAGGTCGAAGAGATCGCCATAGGCGCTGTTGGCCGCCAGGACGTCGTAACGCGCGTTGTACACCACCGCCGGATGCGGATCCAGCGCGTCGATGATGCCCTGGATCTCCGGGCTCACGGCCTCCGCGTCCGCCCCCGGATCCGGTTCGTGCGGCACCTCCGCGAGATGGTAGAGATGCTCCCGCTCGGTCCCGTCGAGCCGCAGGGTGCGCGCCACCGCGTCGAGCACCTGGGCCGACGCGTTGATCGGGCGGCCCTGCTCCAGCCAGGTGTACCAGGTCACACCGACCCCCGAGAGCTGGGCGACCTCCTCGCGGCGCAGCCCCGGCGTGCGTCGGCGCAGCCCCGGGGGCATGCCCACATCGGCCGGTGTCACTCGTGCCCGGCGGCTGCGCAGAAACGCCGCCAGCTCGGGTCTGCGGCGCCGGCTCGCCGTCCGCTGCGAGGTCATCGTGGTCACGCTCCTCATCGTGCGCCCGCGGGCCGGTGCTTGCCAGGTGCTGCCAGTACCAGCATCAGCGGACTCTCGTTACCCGTACCGGGACGCCCTCAGGCTCGGTGCCATGACGACGACCTCATCGGAAGCCCCTCTCCTCAGTAAAGACGACCGCACCGACAGAGGGCCCGGCCTGCTGCTCGCGGTGGTGCTCGCGGCCCAGTTCATGGCGCTGCTCGACGTCTTCATCGTCAATGTGGCGGCCCCCACGATCCGCACGGAGCTCCATGCCTCCGGCGCCGGGCTGCAGATGGTGATCGCCGGATACACCATCTCGTACGCCGTACTCCTGATCACCGGCGCCAGGCTCGGCGATCTGCTGGGCCACCGCCGGGCGTACCTCGGTGGTCTCGCGGTCTTCACCGCCGCCTCGCTCGCCTGCGGACTGGCCTCGGGCACCGGGGAGTTGACCGCCTTCCGGCTGGCCCAGGGCGCCGGTGCGGCGCTGATGATCCCGCAGGTGCTCAGCCTGATCCAGCGGAACTTCACCGGTGAGGGACGGGGACGCGCGCTCGGCGCCTACGCCGCCGTGCTCGCCACCGGGGCCGCGGCCGGGCAGGTCGCCGGCGGTGTGCTGGTCAGCGCCGATCTCTTCGGGACGAGCTGGCGGCCGGTCTTCCTGGTGAATGTGCCGATCGGTCTGGCCCTGCTGGTCGTGGGCGCCCGGGTGCTGCCGAAGGACCGGGGCGGCGAGCCGGAGCGGACCCGCGGTCTGGATCTGCCGGGCCTGGTGCTGCTGGCCGCGGCCGTCTCGCTCTTCACCGTCCCGCTGGTCCTCGGCCAGGAGGAGGACTGGCCGGTCTGGTCCTGGGTCTCGCTGGCCGCCGCGGGCGTGTTCTTCGGCTGCTTCCTCGTCTTCGAGTCCCGGCTCGCCCGGCGCGGTGGCGCGCCGCTGATCGCGCCGCGTGTGCTGCGCATCCCGGGGATGGGCCTGGCGGCCCTGCGGATTCTGCTGGTGATGGCGGTGAACGCGGGCTTCCTCTTCACCCTCACCCTCTATGTCCAGGGCGTGCTCGGCTACAGCCCGCTGCGCGCAGGACTGACCTTCGCGCCGACCGCGGTCTTCTTCGGACTGGTCGGACTGACCTGGCGGCGCTGGCCGAGGCGGCTCCAAAGGGCTCTGATCCCGGGCGGGTTCGCGCTGACGGCGGTCTCCAGTGTCGCGGTGGGCTGGGTGCTGCGTGACCTCGGTGACGGCGGGATCCCGATGTATCTCGCCCTGATCGGTTTCGGCGCGGGCATGTCCCTCGGGTTCAGTCCCACGCTGACCGGCGCGCTGGCGACCGTACGGCCGGAGGACGCCGCGGACGCCAGCGGGCTGCTGGTGACCGTCACCCAGCTCGGACAGCTCATCGGGGTGGCGACATTCGGGACACTCTTCCTGAACCGGCTGGAGGTCTGGGGTCCCGGCCGGTCCACCGACACGATGTGGGTCTGCGCGCTCGCGCTCGCCGGCGCGGCGGTCCTCGGCGCGGTGGCGGGGGCGGCCGGCGCGGTGCGGGGACCGGTCGGCCGCCGGCGTCCGGTGTGAGCCGTCACCGGTGGGCGATTTCGGGCTGACCCTCTTGCGCGGGCGTGGCAGAATCGGACGGCCGGAGGGGACGAAGGACCGGGCCGGGAGGGAGAGCGTATTGTCCGCCAGCAGCATCGAGGAGTCCGATGGTCTGCTTGTCCCGGCGGAGGTGTTCACCTGCCTAAACTGTCTGTCGTGCGGTTCGTCCCAGGTGGCCCAGGTGCTCGGTGACAATGGCGGAATTTCCTACGTGTGCACGGCCTGCGGCCATAGCTGGAGCTGAGTGATGGGTGCACACAGGCGTAAATGCGACTGGTGTGGCAGTGGTACGCCGATCGTCCGGGACATGGACCCGCTCAATCCCGATTTCCAGTACTGGTGCGAGGAGTGCGCGCGGGCGCTGATCATCAAGGGTGACCCCATCGAGACCTACCGGGAGCTGGAGGGGGAGCCGATCTACGGACGTCTCCTCGACGAGCACTGCACGCTCAAGCGGTTCTACTCGTTCGCCACCGCCTGACCGTTCCGGCGCGACACAGGCGCGTACACCCGGAAGGCCACCAGCCCGAGCAGGGCCAGAGCCGTCAGCGGATACAGCGCGGAAAGCACCATCTCCCCACCGGACTGGGCGAGTTCGGGTCCGCCGGGGCCGTGCGGCACCCACCAGAGGGCGTACGAGCAGAAGACCAGCCCGGCCGCCACCGCCCACCGGGCCCGCGCCCGCCCGCCCACGAACAGCACCATCGGGACACACCACACCCAGTGGTGCGACCAGGAGACCGGACTGATCAGCAGCGCCGTGGCCGCACACGCCGCCACCGCCCCGGCGTGCTCCCCGCGCAGCTCCGCCCCGACCGCGACCGTCAGTCCGGCCACCGCCACCACGGCCGCCGAAGCGGCCCACCAGAGCGCCGGATCGCCGGTGCCCAGCAGCCGGGCCAGCACTCCGCGCAGGGACTGGTTGGCGGTGCTCTCGGCCCGGCCCACCCGGCTCGCGTCGAAGAGCGCCCCGGTCCAGAAGCGGAGCGAGTCGCGCGGCAGGATCACGACGGCCGTGAGGGTCGCGGCGCCGAAGACCGCGGCCGCCGTCGAGGTCTGCCGCAGCCAGGGGTTCCAGCGCACGCCCGAGCGCCGGGCCTGTAGCAACCCAACAAGAAGCGGCAGCACGGCGAAGAGGGCGGGAGTGAGCTTGACCGCGGCGGCCAGGCCGATGCCCACCCCGGCCCAGCGGTGCCCGTCCCGGCGCGAGAGATCCCACAGCACCCCCGTCGCGAGCAGCAGATTGATCTGCCCGTAGCGCAGTGTCGTCCAGACCGGCTCGCACCAGACGACCACCGAGGCCACCCACAACGCGGCGGCCCAGAGGGCGGTTCCGGCCGGACACCGGCCGGTGCCGCGGAGCGTCAGCCGCAGGGAGAATCGTACGAACACCACAAGGAGCAGCAGATTCCCGGCGGTGGCGAGCGTACGCAGCCCGGGAACGCCGGGCAGGGTGAGCGGGGTGAACAGCAGGGCGGCGAACGGCGGGTAGGTCGTGGGGAGCCGCGCGACGGTCGCCCGCATCGCGTAGAGGTCCTGGCCGGTGAGGACCGCCCGGCCCTCGGCGCGGTAGACCATCAGGTCGATCATCGAGACCCCGGCGGCGCGCTGCGCCGTCCAGAACGCCGCGAAGGACATCAGACAGACTGACGCCGCGAGCAGGAGGGAACGCCGTGCGGGCGCGCCTCGGGTGGTGCTCCGAGTGAGTGCGGGGACGGTCACGAAAGGCGACAGTACCGGGCGTATCGGTGCGGATCGGAATCGATGTGGTGGTGGGCCGGAGGGACCGTGTAATGTTGGCGACGCCGCCGAGGGGAGAGCCCGGGAGTCGGCACATCGCACGGGGCTATAGCTCAGTTGGTAGAGCGCCTGCATGGCATGCAGGAGGTCAGGAGTTCAATTCTCCTTAGCTCCACAGTGGAATCCCGGACCGGGATTCGGAGATGTAAGAGAAGCGGGGGGGGGGGGGGGGGTGGGGGGGGGGTGGTGTGGTGGAGCCGCGCGAGGTGAGGGGTGGT